>NZ_JACKQP010000002.1:0-1005692 GCF_031625235.1 Amycolatopsis sp. 505 | reverse complement strand
CACCGGCGAACCGCTGCGCCGCTACGAACACGACCACCCCGGCTCGCTGATCCACGTCGATGTCACCAAGTTCGGCAACATCCCCGACGGCGGCGGCCACCGCTACGTCGGCCGGCAACAGGGCGAGCGCAACAAACGCGCCACCCCAGGCCTGGCCCGCGGCGCGGACTACAAGCCCCGCACCGGCACCGCCTTCGTGCACACCGTCATCGACGATCACTCCCGCGTCGCCTACGCCGAAATCCACACCGACGAAACCGCCGCCACCGCCACCGCAGTCCTGCGCCGAGCCGTGGCCTGGTTCGCCGACCTCGGCGTCACCGTCGAACGCGTGCTCTCGGACAACGGCTCGGCTTACCGGTCCCACGCTTGGCGAGACACGTGCACCGAGCTCGGTGTCACCCCGAAACGGACCCGGCCCTACCGGCCACAAACCAACGGCAAGATCGAACGGTTCCACCGGACGCTGGCCGACGGGTGGGCCTACGCCTGCTTCTACCCGACGGAGACACTGCGGCGGGCGGCGCTGCCGGGGTGGCTGCACTTCTACAATCACCATCGACCCCACAGCTCAACCGGCGGCAAGCCGCCGGTCACCCGGCTGACCAACCTCCCCGGACATCACATCTAGCGGAAGTCGTACCCGCGGAACGCGGCGATCGGGACGAAGCCGAGGCGCCGGTACAGGGCGTTGCTCGTGACGTTGGCGGGATCGGTGTAGAGGACCACGTCCGTCGCGCCGGCGGCGAGCGCGGCCTGGCTCGCCGCCACCGTCACCGCGCCCGCGTAGCCCCGGCCGCGGAACCGGACCGGGGTGTAGACGGGGTCGATCCAGACCATGCCGGCCAGCACCGGGGTCGAGCCCGCCATGGCGACCGGAACGCCGGTCTCCCAGAACGTGAACCGCTTGCCCGCGAAGTTCGAGGCGGCCCAGGACCGCTCGTCGGCCAGAGGCGCGTCCCCGACCGCGGTGGCGAACTCGCTGCACCAGCGCACGACCTCCGCGTGGTCCGGCGCGGCCGAAGCGCGGCCTTCGGGCATCGGGTCGGGCGGGGTGAGCGTGCCGAGCCGGTGCAGGCGCACCCGCACGCCCGGCTCCGGTGTCATGCCGGTTCGGCGGTGCCACGCCTCGGCGAACGCGGTGGCCGAGTCGTCCTCCGCGGTCACTCCGCACAACGCGTGGCCGGCCAGGTCCGCGGCGAGGGCGTCGGCCTCGTCCGGTGCGACCGGAGTCAGGATCAGGCGTAGCGACGGGCGGAGGTAGCAGATCGCACGGACCTCGCCGTCCCGCTCCAGCCGGCCGAAGAGCGTGCCCTTTTCTTCTCGGGCGCGCAGCTTCTCGAGCCGGGTCAGCTGCGAGGTGTGCAGCGCGGGCCGTGAGCGCAGGAAGTCCCCGGCCCGGGCGAGGAAGTCCTCGATGTCGCCGGTGAGGTGCCAGCGCATGTCCGGGGCGGTCAGCTCGCCTGCGAAAGTGGCGGCGACGCGGCAGGCGTGACGGCTGCCCGCAACTCCTCCAGCGGCAGCCCGACGGCATCCGCAATAGCCGCCACCGTGAAGAACGCCGGCGTCGGAATCCGGCCGGTCTCGATCTTCCGGAGCGTCTCGACCGAGATCTCCGCCTCGGCGGCGACGTCGACCATGCTCCGGCCGGCGCGTGCCGCCCGCAGGGCCTGGCCGAGGCGTTCGCCCCGTTCGCGCTCTTCGTCCGTCAGCGGTACCCGCACCATGAGCGTGATTCTAATACCACTAGTTGTCCACGGCCTGTGGACAACTCTGTGCACAGGTGTGGAAAAGGCCCCGCCGAACCGGAGTTCGGCGGGGCCCCACCACATCTAGTGCCCTCAGGCGCCCGCAGGCACCGGAAGTGGCATGCCGGGCAGGCTCTGGTCGTTCGGCACCACGCCGTCGATCAGGTAGGCCTCCACGACCTTGTCCACACCCGCGTTGCCGCCGGCGTAGATGCCGTGGTCACCCTCACCGGTGATCGTCAGCATCCGCGAACCCGCGAACGCCTTGTGCGCGCGCTTCGCGCCCTCGATCGGCGTCGCCGGGTCGTGCTCCGACTCGACGATCAGCACCGGCGGGACACCCTTGCCGTCGAGCACGGGCAGCGGGGACGGCGGCTTCTTCCAGAACAGGCACGGCTGGATGAACCAGCCGGCCCCCAGGAGCGGCAGCTGCTTGTCGATCAGCTTCTGCGAGTCCTTGATGGCGCTGTTCGGCGAGCCGGTCCACGGACCCTCGTTGCACGGGATGGTCCAGAAGCTGGCGTCGTAGGAGTCGCCGTCGGCCGGCACCATCAGCGGCTGCGCGCCGTAGGTGACGGTGCTCTTGTCGGCGGCCTTGGCCTTCTGCGCGGCCGACGACTTGGCCGCCGCCGAAGCGGTGCCCTGGGTCAGCGTGCGGACGCTGACCAGGTAGTCGGCCAGGCCGGGGAAGGCGCGCTTCGAGTAGATCTGCGACGCGATGAACGAGTCGAGGCCGTTGGCCGAGACGGTCGAACCGTCGGGCAGGGTGACCGCGCCCTGGGTCAGGGCGTAGCGGACCTGCTCGTAGGTCTGGCGGGCGGCCTCGCCGGTGGTGCCGAAGTGGTAGAGCTTGTCGTACTTCGCCATCCACGGGAGGAAGTCCTGCCGCCAGCGGCGCTCGAAGCCGAGCGGCTGCCAGTCGAACGACTTCTGCCAGGTCGTGGTGAACTCGGTGGCCGAGTCGAGGACGAACCGGCCGGTGCGCGTCGGGTAGGCCTGCGCGTAGTGCGCACCCATCCAGGTGCCCGCCGAGTAGCCGACCCAGTTGATCTTGTCGCGGCCGAGCAGCACGCGCAGCAGGTCGATGTCCTTGACCGTCTGGTCGGTGTTGATCAGCGGGCCCAGCTCGCCGGACTTCTGCTGGCAGGACAGCGCCGCGTACTTCGTCGCCTGCAGGATCAGGTTCAGGTTGCCGCGGTCGCGGTCACGCGGGTCCAGGTCCGACCCGGTGCCGATGGCGCCACCGCAGGTGATGTTGGTGCTCTTGCCGGTGCCGCGCGGGTCGAAGCCGACGATTTCCTGGTGCTCGCGCAGCTTCGTCTGGTTGCGCAGGCGGGCCGGGAAGTTGCGGCCAGGCGCGCCCGGGCCACCGGGGTTGGTGACGACGCTGGCGGTCGCGTCCTGCGTCGCCTTCAGGCGGCTGACCGCGATGGTCAGGTCGATCTGGGCGTTCGCCTGGTACCAGTTGCGCGGGGTCTTGTAGGTCGCGCACTCCATGTCCTCGGCGCCCGCGGGCGGGGCCGTCGGCAGCTCGGAGGGGACAGCGCACTTGTGCCAGTCCAGCTTCTGGTTCGCGTACTGCGCCGGGATGTTCGTGGAGTTCAGCGGCTGTTTACCGGCCGCGACCTCCTGGCCTGCGAACGCAGGAGTGAACCCGGCCAGCAGGGTGCCGGCGATCGCCGGGATCACCACCGCGTAGCGGAGTCGTGTCATACGGTTGCCCCTTTTGGGTTTTGCGCGTGCGGAGTCGGCTATTGATATCGGGCCGGTACGGGCGGGGCAACCCACGTTCGTCGGAGAGCTTTGCGCGGGGCGATCAAATCGATATCGGACAAGCGTGACTCGCTGTCACCCAGGTCTTAAGGTCAGTCAGTCGGTTACGGAAGTGTCAAGGGTGAGGTCCGATGTCGACTGTGAAGCACGACGGAAAGGTGCGCGGGTTCCAGTTCAGCCCGTGGAACCTGCTCCTGATCGTCCCGTTGCTGGTCCTGGTCACGCCACTGTTCAACATGGACGGTCCACGGCTGTTCGGGATGCCCTTCTTCTACTGGTTCCAATTCCTCATGGTCGGCGTCGGGGTGCTCAGCACCTGGATCGTCTACCTGATGACGCGGGACAAGCCGACCGTCGACGCGCCGGACAAGCTGAGCGTCGAGGACCTGGACGAGGGGGACGCTCGATGAGCAACCTGCAGTGGCCCGAGCTGATCATCTTCACGCTCCTGTTCGCCCTGGTCACCGTGCTCGGCTTCATGGCGTCGCGCTGGCAGCGCGGCAGCACGCTGGACCACCTGGACGAATGGGGTCTCGGCGGCCGCAAGTTCGGCTCGTGGATCACCTGGTTCCTGCTCGGCGGTGACCTCTACACGGCGTACACGTTCGTCGCGGTGCCCGCGCTGGTGTTCAGCGCCGGCGCGCTCGGCCTGTACGCGCTGCCGTACACGATCGTCGTCTACCCGATCGTCCTGCTCCCGGCGCTGCGGATGTGGTCGGTTTCGCGGGTCCGCGGCTACGTGACCCCGGCCGACTTCGTGCGCGGCCGCTTCGGCTCGCCGATCCTGGCCCTGCTGGTGGCGATCACCGGCATCGTCGCGACCATGCCCTACATCGCGCTGCAGCTGGTCGGCCTCGAAGCCGTGCTGCGGACGATGGGCATCAACGGCTCCGGCATCGTCGGGCACCTGCCGCTGCTGGTCGCCTTCATCATCCTGGCCTTCTACACCTACCAGTCCGGCCTGCGGGCGCCCGCGCTGATCGCGTTCGTCAAGGACATCCTGATCTACCTGGTGATCCTGGTGGCGATCATCTACCTGCCCTCGAAGCTCGGCGGCTGGTCGCACATCTTCGACGCGGCGGCGAAGAAGCTCGGCACGCCGAGCCCGGCCACCGGCAAGCCGTCCGGGTCGATCCTGCTCACGGCCAACAACCAGCTGCAGTACGCGACGCTGGCCCTGGGGTCGGCGCTGGCGCTGTTCCTGTACCCGCACTCGCTGACCAGCGTGCTGGCCTCGCGCGGCCGCAGCGTGATCAAGCGGAACATGGTCGCGCTGCCGGCGTACTCGCTGGTGCTCGGCCTGCTGGCGCTGCTCGGCTATGTGGCGATCACCGCCGGTGTGAAGCCGCTGACGAACGCGGCGACCGGCAAGGCGGACGGCAACACGATCGTCCCGGTGCTGTTCGACAACCAGTTCTCGTCCTGGTTCGCCGGCATCGCGTTCGCCGCGATCGGCATCGGTGCCCTGGTGCCGGCCGCGATCATGTCGATCGCCGCGGCCAACCTGTGGACCCGCAACATCTACAAGGAGTACCTCCGCAAGAACGCGACACCGGCGGAAGAGGCGAAGCAGGCGAAGCTGGCTTCGCTGGTCGTGAAGCTCGGCGCGGTGGCCGTGATCATCCTGATCGACCCGCAGTTCTCGATCGACCTCCAGCTCATCGGCGGCGTGCTGATCCTGCAGACGCTGCCGGCCGTGGCGCTCGCGCTGTACACGCGCTGGTTCCACCGCTGGGGCCTGATCGCGGGCTGGATCGTCGGCATCGGCTGGGGTCTGATCATGCTGTACGGCATCCCCAACCCGGCCAACGGCAAGCTCCACTTCGGCGGTTCGGCGCTCGCACTGGGCAACATGTCGATCTTCGGCTGGCACCCGTTCGCGGGCTCCCAGGTCCAGATCTACGTCGGTTTCGTGGCGCTGATCGCCAACCTGGTGGTCGCGGCGATCGTCACCGTGATCGCCCGGCAGCTGAAGGTGTTCAACGGCACGGACGACACCGAGCCGGAGGACTACCACACCGACGAGCACGACAAGAACCTGCGCCCGATCGGCGTCCACTAAGTCCACTGAGGACGGATGATCGCCCGGGAAACGAGGTAGAGCACCAGCCCGTTGAGCAGGTGCCAGAGGAAGTGCGTGCCGGCCGGGACGTAGTCACAAACGTCCCGGTCGAGCGTGCGCAAGCTCAGTGAAAGCGCGAAAACCGCGCCCGCGACGGCGAACTGCGGCCAGGCGGTGTCGCGCTGGAAGGCGAGCACCACGGCGAAGACGCCGAGACCGATCAGCGCGGAGAGGTACAGCCCGCCGCCCAGCAACGCGGAGGCCGCGGTCAGCACGAGGAACGCCGGCGCGGCCACCCACGCCCACCGCCTGCTCCAGTGCTCCCGCACGAACACCACGGCGTACACCAGCACGAAAACGAGGATGGCGCCCGAGTCCGCGGCGCCGGCCCAGCGCGTCGCCAGCACGTGGAAGACGCTGCTGGCCACGAAGATGAGCCCGATCAACCCGGCGAGCACCCGGCTGGTCCGGTTCCCCGCCGCCAGCCGCCACACCAGCACCGCGGCCACCAGGAAAGCGAGGTTGCTGAGACTGTTGAGCGGTTCACCCCAGAGCCCGGGCGCGAGGCGTTCGCAGTACCCGTCGACGTAGTCCGTCACGCGACCAGCCAACCAGGGGTCACCCGCACGCGGCCAGCCGCTGTTCCCGGAACGCCCGTTGTGGCCGTGAAGCCGGCAAGGCCGGCGCGCGCCGGTAGTGGCGCGCGGCCTCGGTGGCGTCGCCGCCCCGCAGGTACAACGCTCCGAGCGCGGCGGGCAGCGGCAGGTGCCCGGGCAGTTCGGCGCCCAGCGGCGCCAGCTCGGCGATCCCGGCCAGCGGCCCTCGCTGAATAGCAGGTAGAGCACGTCGAGCACACCGTCGAGCCGCGGTTCGGGCGAGTCCGGCACTTCGACCGCCTCGCCGGACTCGCGGACGACGCCATGGCGATCTCACGCACGCCGAGCCCGCCGACGATCTTGAGCGTCAGCACGACCTGGGAGGCGCGCGGCAGGGCGGGGTGGCAGCACAGGAACGCCGGCTCGCCGTCGTCCGCCTCGGGCGCGTCTTCTGTCAGCAGGGGCAGCTTCGCCCGCAGTGTCCGTTCGCGGCGGACGACGTCGAGCGCCCGGTTGCGCGCGACCCGGAACAGCCAGCCGCGCGCATTGGCCGGTACGCCCGTGTCAGGCCACACGCGCAAGGCGAGTTCCAGTGCGTCGGCCAGGCAGTCTTCGGCCAGGTCCAGCCGCTCCCGGTCCGAGTGCCCTGGTCAGCGTGGCGAGGATCGGGCCGGTGCTCTGCCGGAACAGCCGCTACTCGACTCCGTGAACGGCCCGCTGGTGGCGCCGCCCGCGGGCACCACCCGGGATTCCGGCGCCAGGCCGGCCGCGGCCACCAGGTGCCCGCTCGCCCGCAGCTCCTCCGCGGCGAATGTCGGCATGTCCGCTCCTTCGTCCGGGACGACAATGCTCCCCAGACGAACAACGCGCCACGGAATCGACACGACTAGCGTGCGGGGTATGAGCGACGCGGTGAGCCGATTCCCGGTGACGGAACTCGAAGACCTGCCCGACGACCTCCGCGAGCGCGTCGGCGTGATCGCGGAGAAGTCCGGCTTCGTGCCGAACATCTTCCGCGCCCTCGGCCACCGCCCCGCCGAGCTGCGCGCGTTCCTCGACTACCACGACGCCCTGATGGAACGCACCGACGGACTCAGCAAGGCCGAACGCGAGCTGGTCGTCGTCGCGACGTCCGGCGCCAACCACTGCACGTACTGCGTCGTCGCCCACGGTGCGATCCTGCGCATCCGCGCCAAGGACCCGGAGCTGGCCGACCGGGTGTCGAGCAACCCGTGGCAGGTGGAGCTGGACGAGCGCGGCCGCGCGATCGTCGACCTGGCACTCGCCCTCGCCCAGGACTCCGCCCTGTTCGGCGAAGGCGACCTCGAAGCCGCCCGCAACGCCGGCCTGACCGAAGACGAGATCTGGGACATCGGCGCGATCACGGCGCTGTTCGCGATGTCGAACCGCCTCGCCCACCTGACCGCGCTGCGGCCGAACCCGGAGTTCTTCCTGCTCGGCCGCGTCCCGCGCTAGAACTCCAGGCGCCAGGTTTCGTCGGTCAGCTTCGGGCCCCAGTCGTCGAACTCCGTCTCGGCGACCAGCTGGAACCCCACCGCGCGGTAGATCGACCGCGCGGCGTCGAGGATGGACACCGTCGACAGCTCCATCGCGCGGTAGCGGTGCGCCCTGGCGAACGCCACGCACTCGGTCACCAGCCGCTTGCCGACGCCGTGGCCGCGCGCCGACGGCTCGATCAGCAGCAGCCGGATCTTCGCCGTGTCCGCGTCCGGGCCCCGGCCGCAGCCGATGCTGCCCACCCGCTCGCCGTCGAGCTCGGCGATCCAGAACGCCTGTCGCGGGTTGTCGGTGTTGTCGAGGAAGTGCGCGGCGAGCCGGGCGACGAGCGCTTCGAACGGGGCACCGAAGCCGTACTCGCGGGCGTAGAGCGCGCCGTGCCGCTCCACCACCCATCCGAGGTCGCCCGGTCGTGGCGGGCGGAGGACGAGGGCCGGGTCGCGGCGGCGGTCGCCGACGAGGTCGCCGATCGTGCGCATCGCGGTCAGCAGGCGCTGCTGGTCCTCGTCGGCGAACCGCCGCAGCAGCCCGCCGATCTGGTCAGTCGACCGGCGGTTCAGCACCGCGAAGGCGTCCCGGCCGGCGGCGGTCGGCCGCACGAGCTGGCGGCGGGCGTCCTCCTCGGACCGTTCGCGCACGACCAGCCCGCGGGACTCGAGGCGCGCGAGCAGCCTGCTGGCGTAGCCGGCGTCGAGGTCGAGGCGTTTCCGCAGGTCCGTGACCGGAAGCGGGTCCTGGTGGGCGAGTTCGAAGAGCACGCGGGCTTCCGGCAGCGAGTACTCGGCGTCCGCCGGTCCTTCGTCGAGCACGCCGATGACCGACGTGTAGAGCCGGTTGAAGGCGCGGACCGCGGCCACCCGGTCGGCCAGCTGAGCCTCGTTCATTGACCACCTCAACAAGTTCGTTGACGAAGTCAAAGATTACTGCGGAAAGCGCCGGAGGCAAGAGGGTTTCCGGGGAAATGGGAAACCCCGCGATGCTGCCAGGTCGGGGGTCCGCCAGCATCACGGGGTCGTACTGGGTATCGACGCCCCTCCGGGCGGCGTTACACCATGAGCACGATGTGGCCTAGGTCACTCGAATGGGCGACCGCCACGGGGTGAGAAGATCAGCGCATGTAGCCCGAGCGAGCCTGCGCGATCGCGATGAGTTCCTGACGGACCGTCGCGGTGGCGGCGGTGTCGATCGCCCGGTTCAGCGCCCGGCGAGTGCGAGCCTCGGCGCGACGGGCACGGAGCTTGGCGGCGATGTTGTTCATCGGTTTCTGCATCCCCTTCGAGGGTCTTGGTGGCTTGTAGGTCTAGTATGCGCCTTTTTTCACAAGGATGCCAATGAATATCCGGTGACTTGGCGCACTCGCCGATGAATCATCGGCAAACTTGGGTATGCGCCGGAGAGATCGCGGGTGGCGCCGGTCACGGCGAAGCAACCCACTACAGGCTTCTAGTGTTATCTAGTAAAAACACAAGACAGTCATAGTGACGCTCATAGACCGCGAGACGACGGGAAAAGCGCAGGTCAGTCGCGGCCGAGCAGGTAGTGGCCGAAGTGCGGCACGGTGAAGGCGATCTGCCCCCGCTCGGCGGAGTACACGAGGCCCTTCTTCATCAGGCTGTCGCGTGCCGGCGAGAGCGACGACGGCTTCCGCCCCAGGAACACGGCGACGTCGGCGGTGCCGGCGGGCTCGTCGCGGCCCTGGGTCAGCGAGGCCATCGCCTGCAGGTATTCCCGCTCGGCCGGCGTCGCCCGCTCGTAGCGCGACCCGAAGAAGCCGACCGCCAGCTCGGACTCCGCCTCGGGCGCCGCGACCTGGACGTCCTTGACGGTGATCGGGTCGGACGGCGCCGCGTCCCAGGCCGCCTTGCCGTAGGCCTGGATGAAGTAGGGGTAGCCGCCGGACGCGTCGAAGAGCGCGTCGAGGGCCTCCGGCTCGATGCCCGCGTCTTCGCGTTCGATCGGCGCCATCACGGCGAAGTCGGCGTCCTCGCGGCTGAGCCGGTCGATGCGCGCGTACCGGAAGAGCCGCTCGGAGTAGGACTTCGACGCCGAAAGAACGGCGGGCACGTGCGGCAGCCCGGCCCCGACGACGACGAGCGGCGCCCCGGACTGCGAGAGCTCGTGGCAGGCCGCGCACAACGCCGAGACGTCGTCCGGCTGCAGGTCCTGGATCTCGTCGATGAGCAGCGCAACGCCGGTGCCGACGTCCGCGGCGAGCTCGGCGACATCGGTGAACAGCTCGACGAGGTCGATCTCGATGTCCCCGGAGTCGGCCCGCCCCTGCGCGGCGGGCACGTCGATGCCCGGCTGCCACCGGTCGCGCAGCTTGGCGTCGGGCTTGTTGGCCCGCAGCGCAAAAGCCTTCAGGACCCCGAGCACCTCTTCGACCCGGTCCGGCGCCCGATGCCGCACGGCGAGGTCCCGGATGGCCCGGTGCAGCGCGGCCGACAGTGGCCGCCGCAGCTCGGCGTCCGGCCGCGCCTCGATCTTCCCGGCCCCCCACTTGTGCCGCACGGCCATCGCCCGCAGCTCCCCGAGGAGGACGGTCTTCCCGACGCCACGAAGGCCGGTGAGCACGAGACTGCGTTCGGGCCGCCCTCGCGCAACGCGTTCGAGAACCACTTCGAAGGCTTTGAGCTCACGCTCCCGCCCGGCCAATTCGGGCGGCCGCTGCCCGGCGCCCGGCGCGAAGGGGTTGCGGATGGGGTCCACTCTGCCAAGCTATCGGCGTTTCTAGCGTGAGCCCGATATTCCGCCATAGACGCCTAGCGCGTGTCGCGCAGGTTCGACCGGACGGCCGAGCGATCCCCTGGTGGACCGAGCGGCGGCGGTGGCGCCGAGAACAGGATGCCAAACGCACCGAGCTTCGCCGCACGGTCCACGGCGACTACCTCGCTGCATTGCACGCCGCCAGCGAAGGAATCCGCGACGTTTCGGAGGAGAGCTACTGGCACCGGTGGAGGTGGTCACGGTCGCGAAGCTGGCGTTCAGGCAGCTCCGGGAACTACGCGACCTCGCCGGCGCAGATGCACCGCGAAAGGCCCGGCACTACGACTCGGTACTCGTGGAGTACGGGGTCACGCTGGCCCGGTTGCGCAACTGCATGCGTGAGGATCTCGGCATCCCGGCCGGGACCCGAAAGCTCGAAGCGCGTACATAGAGACGAACAGGTCTGCAGCCCTGCTCGTCCCTACCCCCAGTGCGCCCTTACGACGCACCACTAGTCACTCAGGTTCCGTTCCGCGTAGATCTTCATCGCATCCCGGACGAACTCGGCCGTCTGGCCTTCGAGCCCGTACCGTGGGTCGTCCACGTACAACTGCCCGAGGCCCGCGAAGTACCCCGCGGACACCGACGAAACCGCCGGCCGGAGCCACTCGTGCAGCCGCCGCGTGATCGCCTGGACCTCTTCCGAATCCGGGGCGAGGCCGGAAGCCGCTTCGAACGCGGCCACGATGTCGCGCTGCTCCCGCTGGTGGGCCTCCTTCTCCGCGGCCGGCAACGAGCTCCACCACCGGTCGCCGCGCCGGTACGCGTCAGCGCCCCAGCGGCGCGTGACCTCCTCCTCGTAGCGGGTGTGGTCGAAGCCGTCGAACACCTCTTCCGCCATCAGTCGTTCACCTCCCTTCAGTTTCCGGAGGGTCGTGCGGACCGACTCGATCTGCCGTCCGATCCGCCGCTGCTCGCCTTCGAGCAGCTCCAGGTGGGTCTCCAGCGCCGCGGCGCTGTTCTGTTGCCCGTCGAGCACTTCGGCGATCGCCGGCAGGCCGAGGCCGAGCTCACGGAGCAGCAGGATCCGCTGCAGCCGGACGAGCGCCTGCTCGTCGTAGTAGCGGTAGCCGTTGCTGCCGACCCGGCTGGGTTCGAGCAGGCCGACCGCGCCGTAGTGGCGCAGCGTCCGGCTCGTGGTCCCGGCCGAGCGGGCGATGTCCTGGATCGACCACTCCATGCCGTCGACGATAGAAGTTGACGCTGCGTCAAGGTCAACCGCTAAGTCTCTATAAGTCTTTCTAGCAACATAGCTATAAATAGTCAGAAAGCCCGATGAGGATTCGAGCACGGGCCGAGCGGGCACCCACGGAGTAAGTTCGACCAGGCAGCGGCCCCGGATGAGGAAGGCAAACGACCGTGATACTCCGTCGAGTGGCCCGTCCCCTGCTCGCCACGATCTTCGTGACGGGCGGGATCAATGCGCTGAGGCAGGCCGAGGGCCACGCCAAGGCGGCGGAACCGTTCCTCAACAGCACGCTCGAGAAGTTCGGCGACAAGCTCCCGGAGCAGATCCCGCGGGACCCGGTGACGCTCGTCCGGATCGACGCCGCGGTGAAGGTCGGCGCCGGTCTCGCGCTGGCGGCCGGCAAGGCGCCGCGTCTGGCGGCGGGGCTGCTGCTCGGCAGCCTGGTGCCGACCACGCTGTCGACGCACAGCTTCTGGGCCATCAAGGACCCGGGCGAGCGCCAGCAGCAGCAGATCCAGTTCTTCAAGAACGCCAGCCTGGCCGGTGGCCTGCTGCTCGCGGTCGCCGACACGCACGGGAAGCCGTCGGCGGCCTGGCGCGCGAAGCACGCGGCGAAGGACGTCGGCGCCGCGGCCGGGAAGCTGAGCCGCAAGGCCGAGAAGCGCGCGAACAAGCTCGCGAAGCGGGCGCAGAAGGCGCTCCCCAATTGAGCCTACGCGTAAGTGCCACCCGAGGGTGGCACTTACGCGTAGGGCTACTTCTCCAGGATCGCGGTGACGCCCTGGCCGCCGGCCGCGCAGATGGAGATCAGGCCGCGGCCGGATCCCTTCTCGTGCAGCAGCTTCGCCAGCGTCGCGACGATCCGGCCGCCGGTCGCGGCGAACGGGTGCCCGGCCGCCAGCGACGAGCCGTTGACGTTCAGCTTCGCCCGGTCGATCGCGCCGAGCGGCTCGTCCAGCTCCAGCTTTTCCTTGGCGAACGCCGGGTCCTCCCACGCCTTGAGCGTGGCCAGCACCTGCGACGCGAACGCCTCATGGATCTCGTAGTAATCGAAGTCCTGCAAGGACAGCCCGGCGCGCGCGAGCATCCGCGGCACGGCGTAGGCGGGCGCCATCAGCAGGCCCTCGTCACCGTGGACGTAGTCGACGGCCGCGGTCTGCGAGAACGTCAGGTAGGCCAGCACCGGCAGCTTGTGCGCCTTGGCCCACTCGTCCGTGGCCAGCAGGACCGTCGACGCGCCATCGGTCAGCGGCGTCGAGTTGCCCGCCGTCATCGTGCCCTCGGGGCCGCCGAAAGCCGGCTTGAGCTTGGCCAGCTTCTCCGCCGTCGAGTCCGGCCGCAGATTCTGGTCGCGCGCGAGCTTGAGGAACGGCGTCACGAGGTCGTCGAAGAACCCGCGGTCGTAGGCGGCGGCGAGCTTCTGGTGGCTGCTCGCGGCCAGTTCGTCCTGCGCTTCGCGGGTGATTTCCCAGACCTTCGCCGTCAGCGCGGCGTGCTCGCCCATCGACAGGCCGGTGCGCGGCTCTTCGTTGCGGGGGATCGCCGGGACGATGTGCCCGGGCCGGATCTTGGCGACGAGCTTGACGCGGTCGCCGAGCGTCTTGGCCGCGTTGAGCTGGATGAGGATCTGGCGCAGGTCCTCGTTGACGGCGAGCGGCGCGTCGCTGGTCGTGTCGACGCCGCCGGCGATGGCCGAGTCGATCTGGCCGAGCGCGATCTTGTTGGCGACGTTCACGATCGCCTGCAGGCCGGTGCCGCACGCCATCTGGACGTCGGACGCGGGCGTAGCGGGCGAAAGCTTGCTGCCCAGTACGCTCTCGCGGGCCAGGTTGAAGTCCTTCGAGTGCTTGAGCACGGCGCCGGCGGCGACCTCACCGATCACCTCGCCCTGCAGCGAGAACCGGCTGACCAGGCCGTCGAGGGCGGCGGTGAACATGTCCTGGTTCGACGCCTTCGCGTACGGCCCGTTGGACCGCGCGAAGGGGATCCGGTTGCCCCCGATGATGGCGACCTTGCGCACGGCGGGTGTCTTCTTCGGCGGCATGACTTCACCTCTCTGGTCGTGTCCCTCACACTTTAACCTACTCGGGAGTAGGTTAGACTGCGACGTGACGCAGACTGCACGGGAGGCAACCGATGGCTGACAGGTACCAGCAGTTCACGAAAACCCCGTTGGGGAAGTTCGTGGTGCCGAAGCTCGGCCTGCCGAACCCCGCGACGCTGCGCCGCTACAAGCCCGGGCAACCCGCTCTCGAGGGTCCCGCACTTCTCGGCGCCGCGCCCGGCGGACGGCTCGAGAAAACCCTTCGTGACCAGCTGGCCGACGCCGGCATCGAGGTGATCGCGTCGGCCGCCGACCGGCACGCCGCGCTCGTCTTCGACGCCACCGGCGTCACCGACCCCGCCCGCCTGCGCGAGGTCTACGACTTCTTCCACCCGGTGATCCGCAGCGTCGGCCCGTCCGGCCGGGTCGTCGTGCTGGGCACGCCGCCCGAGCAGGTCGAGGGCCGCGAGCGGATCGCCCAGCGCGCGCTCGAAGGATTCATCCGTTCGGTGGGCAAGGAACTGAAGCGCGGCGCGACCGCGCAGCTCGTGTACGTCGCCGAGGGCGCCGAAGAGGCCACGGACTCGACGCTGCGCTTCCTGCTCTCGGCGAAGTCGGCGTTCGTCGACGCGCAGGTCATCAGGATCGGCACCGAAGGCAAGACGGCTACGGCGCCGGCGAACTGGGAAAAGCCCCTGGACGGCAAGGTCGCCCTGGTCACCGGCGCGTCCCGCGGCATCGGCGCGGCGATCGCCGAGGTGCTGGCCCGCGACGGCGCGCACGTCGTCGCGCTCGACATCCCCGCCCAGGGCGGGGACCTGTCGAAGGTGGCGAACAAGGTCGGCGGGTCGTCGTTGCAGCTCGACATCACTTCGCCGAGCGCACCCGCGAAGCTCGCGGAGTACCTGAAGGAGCGTCACGGCGGCGTCGACATCGTCGTGCACAACGCGGGCATCACGCGCGACAAGACGCTGGGCAACATGAGCGAAAGCGCGTGGGACTCGGTGATCGCCGTCAACCTCGCTTCGCAGCTCGCGGTGAACGACAAGCTCCTCGCCGATCGCGTCCTGAACGAGAACGGCCGCATCATCGGCGTCTCGTCGATCGCGGGCATCGCCGGCAACGTCGGCCAGACGAACTACGCGACGTCGAAGGCGGGCGTGATCGGCATGGTGAACGTCGGCGCGCCGCAGCTCGCGGCGTACGGCGGCACGATCAACGCCGTCGCGCCCGGGTTCATCGAGACCAAGATGACGGCCGCGGTCCCGCTGTTCATCCGCGAGGCCGGGCGGCGGCTGTCCAGCCTCGGCCAGGGCGGTCTGCCGGTCGACGTCGCCGAGACGATCGCCTGGTACGCGAACCCGGCGTCGGCCGCGGTGAACGGCAACGTGGTCCGCGTCTGCGGCCAGGCCCTGCTGGGGGCGTGACGTGGCGATCCGCGAACTCGACAGCACGCCGAGCCTGGCCACGCTGTACCCGAAGGCCCTGCTCGGTGGCGTCCTGCGCAAGCCGTCGGGGGGCGAGCTGCCGGACACGGAGCTGGTGCGCACCGGCGTCGTCGTCGACCCGGCCCACCTGGCCGCGTACAACACAGTGTGCGGCTTCCGGCTGAGCGACGAGCTGCCGGCGACGTACCCGCACATGCTGGCGTTCCCGCTGCAGATGGCGCTGATGACCGAGCCGGGGTTCCCGTTCCCGCTGCTCGGCATGGTGCACGTGGCGAACCGGATCACCCAGCACCGCGCGCTGCGGGTGGGCGGGCCGCTGACCGTGCGCGTGCGGGCGGAGAACCTGCGTCCGCACGAGAAGGGGCGTCAGTTCGACGTCATCAGCGAAGCCCAGGCCGGCGACGAGACGGTGTGGACGGACGTCAGCACGTACCTGCGTCGCGGAGGCTCGTCGGGTGCTTCTTCGCGGCGTGAGCAGCTGGCGCCGCCGACCCCGGACGCGATCTGGCGCATCCCGGGCGACATCGGCCGGCGCTACGCGGAGGTCTCGGGCGACCGCAACCCGATCCACCTGCACCCGCTGACGGCGCGCCTGTTCGGCTTCCCGGCGGCGATCGCCCACGGCATGTGGACGAAAGCCCACGCGCTGGCCGCGTTCGAAGGCCGCTTGCCGGAGGCGTTCACCGTGGACGTCCGCTTCAAGCAGCCGGTGCTGCTGCCGGCCAAGGCGGCCTTCACGTCCTGGCCGGTGGACGACGGCTGGGCGTTCGAGCTGTGGAGCAAGTCGAAGCCGCACCTGGAAGGGACGATCAGCTCACTCTGACGGCTTCCAGACCGCGCCTTCGATGAGATCGTTGAAGCCGAGCCAGACGAGGTTCATCAGCCAGGAGGCGAGGACGCCGTCGGAGATGTCGGGGTGGTCGAGGGCCCAGTCGGCCAGGGACTCGGCTCCCCCGACCAGCGAGGCGGCCAGGCCTTCGCCGGAGAACTCGGCCTGCTCGCCGACGCCCTTGCGGGTGCCGGCGGACACCACGAGCGCGGCGACGAGCTGGATCGCGCGCGCCCGCATGTCGGTGATCTCCGCGGCGAAGGCCCCACCGACGGTGAGGGCCTGGCGGTGCAGGACCGTCCAGGACTCGCGGTACTCGGCGACGAAGCGGTAGAAGGACCGCAGGCCGTGCCAGAGCTGCATGTCCGGCGGCAGGTCGGGCTGCACGCCGGCCTGGATGGCCTCGAGCAGGCGCGTCGCCTCGCGGCGGATGCACGCGCCGAAGAGGTCTTCCTTCGAGCCGAGGTAGGTGTAGATCATCGGCTTCGAGACACCGGCGACGTCGGAGATCTCGTCCATCGACGCGGCGTGGTAGCCGTGGCGCGAGAAGACCTGGACGGCGGCGTCCAGGATCTGCCGCTCGCGCACGGCACGCGGCAGCCGCCGGGCCCGCTCGGGCGGACGCTGATCTTCCTCTGACACGCTGGACCTCCTCGTTGCTGCCCGGAGACGGTACCGGCAGTGGACCCGTCAGGGTGATTTCGGCACGCTTGCCCGCCTACCTACTGACAAGTAGTATTACCCTCGGGTAACTGGGAGAGGGGTGACCATGGCCGAAAACGCCGGGATGACCAGCGCCGATCGGATCGCGGACCTCCGCGGCACGGCACTGCTCGACGCCCTGGAGCGCCTCGACCCGCTGGGCCCGGAGGCCCACGCCCTCGACGTCAACACGCTCGTCGAAGCCCTCGACCCGGCCGAGCTCCGCAAGGACGACTTCCGCCGGTTCCTGAAGGTCCTGCTCACGCTGGCGTCCCGCGCGCCGGCGTTCGACCTGAGCAAGGTCGAGCCGGCCCGCTTCGCGTCCCTGGTGGCCTCGGCGTCGCGCGCGCAGCTGGAGAGCGTCGTCGCGGACAGGTCCCTGCGCGAGCGGGTGCTGGACGAGATCTTCGCCCGCATGGGCGCCCACATCAGGCCGGACCGAGCCCGCGACGTACAGGCGGTGGTCCACTGGCGCCTGTCGGGCGGAGCGGGAGAGGGAGGCTTCGACCGCTACGAGACGACGATCGCCCACGGGTCGTGCACGGTGAGCAGGTCGATGCACGCCACTCCGCGAGTCACGATCACCATCGCCCCGGCCGACTTCTTCCGTCTCATCACGCACCAAGCGACCCCGGCGGTGTTGTTCGTC
Organism: Amycolatopsis sp. 505; assembly: GCF_031625235.1. Lineage (NCBI taxonomy): Bacteria > Bacillati > Actinomycetota > Actinomycetes > Pseudonocardiales > Pseudonocardiaceae > Amycolatopsis > Amycolatopsis sp. 505. Next base: position 988,368 of record NZ_JACKQP010000002.1, on the reverse strand, counting down.
ACGGGAAGAATCAAGGTAAAAGGCGACCTGGCCTTCGCAGCGGGGTTGATCGGTTTCTTCGACTTACCGAAGCCCGTATAGTCCGCCGTGCCCCGAAACGCGAGATGGCGCCGCCCCCGCACCCTTCGCGGCGGCCACGCGGTGAACGCGTTCGCGGAGAAGCTGGTCATCGGCCGCCTGACGCCGTCCCAGTTCGTCCAGGTCCTGGAAACGTTGCACATGCTGGGCTCCGCGGGTGCCGGCATCGAGCTGAGTTCCCTGTCGACGGACGTCCTGGTCGACGTGGTCCGCAAGGCATCCCGCGAGCAGTTGAAGGCCATCGCATCTCATCCAGAGCTGCGCGCGGTATTTTTGGACGAGATTTTTCGTCGAATGTCGGAGCATTTCTCGCCTTCGCGTGCACGCCACGTCGACATAGTCGTTTCGTGGCGCTTCTCGGAGGGCACCGGAGAGGACGGTTACGACCGTTTCCAAACGGTAATCGAGGACGGCGTGTGCGTGTCATCGACGGACCTGTCCCGAACCCCGGACACGACGATCACGCTGTCGGTGGACGACTTCATCAGGATGGCCACGGGCAACGCGGCAGTGGCGGCGATGTTCGTGACGGGCCGCGTGAAGGTGAAGGGCGAGTACGCCCCAGCGGTGCGGTTCTCGAGCTACTTCGACATCCCGAAGCCCTCCGTGGACTAGCTGTCGCAGCTCGGTGACACCAAACTGTCGGTGTCCCACCTTAGGGTGGTCCCATGAGCCTCGCCGACGTGTACCAGGAGCATGTCCTCAAAGCTATCGCCGAGTTCGATGACCTCGGTCGTGATGCGTTCTTGGACAAGTACGGCTTCGGCCAGTCGCGACGGTACGTCGTGCTCTATGGCGGCCAGCAGTACGACTCGAAGGCACTTCTCGGCGCCGCCCATGGGTATGCGACCGGCCAAGCCCTTACCGCCAGAGAGTTCAGCGGTAGGGTGCAGACCGTCGTAGCGCGGTTGACCGCGTTGGGCTTCGACTTCCGAGACCTCGACGTCATGCCAGCCGCGGGCGTTGCGTCGGGCATCGGTGAGATCGCCGGGTACCCAGAAGGCACAGTCTTCGCCAGCCGGGCTGAGGTGGCGGCGAGCGGCGTCCACCGTGCACTTCAGGCGGGCATCGTCGGAACCGGCAAGACGGGTGCGGAATCCATCGTGTCGTCGGGCGGTTACGAGGACGACGACGATCACGGGGACGAACTGCTCTACACCGGCCACGGAGGACGGGATAGTCGTGGTCGACAGGAGACCGATCAAACCTTTGAAGCGCCGGGAAACGCTGCTCTGCGAACGAGCTGGTTGACCGGTGCTCCGGTTCGGGTGGTGCGCGGCGCGGATCGGAAGTCGCCACACGCGCCCGATTCGGGTTACCGCTACGACGGTCTGTTTCGAGTCGACGAAGCCGCGCTGGTGCCAGGTCAGGGCGGCTACCAGATTTGTCGATTCCGCATGGTCAAGATGACCGCGGGCGTGGACATCACCTTCGTCCGGCAAGACGTCTTGCTGTCTGCGGAACTGCACCACCGCGAGGCCCCGGTCGGCAACATCCAGCCCGAGCGCAAGAAGGTCGTCACGCAGCGGACTGTGCGCTCGACTGAGGTCGTGGAGTACGTGAAGAAGATGTACGACCACACGTGTCAGATCTGCGGTGTCCGCTTGTCAGTGGGTGATGGCCGGGGGTATTCCGAAGGGGCGCACATCCGGGCGCTCGGCGGCATCCACCGCGGCCCTGACCTGCCGCCCAACGTGCTGTGTCTTTGCGCCAACTGCCACGTGCAGTTCGACCGCGGGGCCATTGTCATCGACCCAGACCTCACGATCATTCGCCACGGGCAGCCGGCGGGCGTGTTGACCGTGCAGGAATCCCACAACCTCGGCAGCGAGTTCCTCGAGTACCACCGCGGGACGCACGCATGATCAGTTCTCCACGATCCGCCCTTCGATCACCGTAGGCTGCTCCCGCCGCCGCGGGTCCTCCGGCGACGGTGACACAACCTCACTATCGACCACCATCACCGGCCCACGCCGCTGGTTCGCGAACAGGACCGCGCGCTTCTCCATCCGCTTCAACCACAGCCGGCGCGCCACCGCCCGTGACGGCGGCAGGATCAGCAGCAGCCCCAAGACGTCCGAAACGAACCCCGGCACCAGGATCAGCACCCCGCCGAGGCCGACCAGCATGCCGTCGGTGAGTTCCTTCTCCGATGGGCGCCCCAGGCGAGCCGACTCGACGAACGCCCTCATCGCCTTGCCGCCCTCGCGGCGGGCCAGCCACGAGCCCAGGAACGCGCCCGCCAGGAGGAGGCCCAGCGTGCCGAGCACGCCGACGGCCGAACCCACCGCCCAGATCGCGGCGATCTCGGCGAACACATACAGCAGGAACGCGACAGCCATACCCCTACAACGAACGACCTGTCCGTTTTGCTCCCGGACGGCTAGCGCAGCAACGTCGTCACCATCGATCGCAGGCCTGTGGCCAGCCGGTCCGTCTCGCCCGTCTTCAAAAACCGCAGCATCAAGTCGCTGTGCAGCGAACCCAGCAGCAGGTGCGCGATCAGGTCCGCATCGAGGGACGGCGACGCCGCCGCGATCAGTCCCGACACGTGGGCGTGCCACGCCAGGTAGATCGGGCTGTTCAGCCGGTCCGTCGATGCCTGCTCGAACGCCGCCATCACCTTGACGTTGCGGGTGGCCAGCTCGACCACGGCGTCGAAGAACGCCGCCAGGCGCGAAGCAGGGGGTGCGCCCGGGCCCAGGGGCGGCGGGCCCGAAGCCACGGCGAGAGACAGCGACTCGATTCGCGATTCCACCAGTGCGCGCATCAGGCCTTCGCGGTTGCCGAAGCGGTGGAACACCGTTCCCTTGCCGACGCCGGCCGCGGCTGCGACGCGGTCCATCGACACCTCGGACAACTCGTGGGAGGACAGCAGCTCCTCCGTCGCGCGCAGGATCGCCCGGCGGTTCCGGGCCGCGTCCGCGCGCTCCATAACGACTCCTCGACAAGTTGACCGGCGGTCCATATAGTAGGCCATCGTAAGTTGACCGACGGTCCAGTTAGGGGACGCAGATGCGCGCGGTGGTGCAGTACGGCACGGGTGGCCCGGAAGTGCTCAAGGTCGACGAGCGGCCCGTTCCGACGAGGAAACCCGGCGAGGTTCTCATGAAGACCGAGGCGATCGGGGTGCCGTTCTACGAGACCCAGCTGCGGTCCGGGCTGCTCCCGGCCGGCGACGAGCCGGCCATCTTCGGGCACGAGGCCGCCGGAATCGTCGTCGAGGCCGATGACGAAACGCTGCGTGGACGCCGGGTCGTCACCGTGTCCTTCACCGGGGGTGCGTACGCCGAGGTCGTCGCCGCGAGCCAGTACACGCTCGTGCCTGACGAGCTCACACCCGAGCAGGCCGTCGCCGCCGCTGTGCCGGCCTCCGTGGCGCTCGCTTTGATCAAGACCGCGGACCTCCAAGCGGGCGAGACCGTGCTGGTCGAGGCCGCCTCCGGGGCGATCGGCGGTTACCTGGCGCGGCTGGCCGCAGAAAGAGGCGCCCGGGTCGTCACGACCGCCGGCGAGGGGAAGGCCGACATCGACCACGACGACCCGGAGTGGCGGCAGCAGGTCCCCGACGGCGTCGACGTCGTCTTCGAGTCGATCGGCGGCCCGCGCGCGGCGGAGCTCCTCGCGAAACTCGCGCCACACGGCCGGATCCTCGCCTACGGCCTGCTCAGCGGCGAATTCCCGACCTTCCCCGTCGCCGGCCTCATCGCCCGCGGCCTCACCCTGATCGGCTTCGGCGGGCCGGACGCCTACGGCAAGCGGGTCGCGGCCGTCCGCGCCGAGGCACTCGGCCTGGTCGCGGACGGCACGCTGACCCCGGTCATCGACCGCACCTACCCCCTCGCGGACGTCGCCGCCGCGCACGCGCGCGTCGAGAGCCGCGAAGGGGTCGGCAAGGTCGTGCTCATCCCCTAGCTCGGCACCTCGTCCAAGTACGCCCGCGCCTGCAACGTGAACAGCTCGGCGTACCCCGCCTTCGCCGCCATCAGCTCCTCGTGCGTGCCGTACTCGGCCACCTTCCCGTGGTCCAGCAACAGGATCCGCTCCGCCTGCCGGACCGTCGAGAACCGGTGCGAGATGTACAGCGTCGTCCGCCCTTCGGACAGCGAACGCAACCGCGAGAACAGGTCGTGTTCGGCCTGTGCGTCCAACGCCGACGTCGGCTCGTCGAGGATCAGGATCGGCGCCTCCCGCTGGAACGCCCGGGCCAGGGCGATCTTCTGCCACTCGCCGCCGGACAGGCTGACGCCCTGGTCGAACCAGCGTCCGAGTGGGCTGTCGTACCCCTGCGGCAGCCGCTCGATGCGCTCGTCCGCTCCGGCCCGCCTGGCCGAATCCTCGATGTGCGGCCGATCCTCCAGCCGGGAGAGTTCACCCAGGCCGATGTTCTCCGCCGCAGTTCCCTGGTACGTCACGTAGTCCTGGAACATCGCGCTGATCCGGGCGCGCAGTTCGACCGGGTCGTACTCGCGGATGTCCACGCCGTCGAGGCGGATGACCCCGCCGGTCGGGTCGTACAGCCGGCACAGGAGCTTGAACAACGTCGACTTGCCCGCGCCGTTGCGGCCCACCACCGCCACCGTCTCGCCCGGGCGGATCTCGAAGCTGACGTCCTCCAGCGCCGGCTCGTCCGAGCCCGGGTAGGCGAAGGTCACCGAATCGAACTCGATGTGACCGTCCACAACGGACGGGAACGGCCGGGGTGCCGCGGGCGCCGTGATCTCCGGCTTCGTGTCCAGGAACCGGTACAGCGTGTCCAAGTAGAGATTGTTCTCGTACATCCCCGAAAACGCCGTGAACAGCCCGGACACCGACGTCTGCACGGATGTCGCCGCGGCCGTGTACAACGCCAGGTCGCCCAGGGTGAGCCGGCCGCCGACCGCCTCCAGGGCGATGTACAGCGCGATCGCCGAGCCCGCGAGCGTGCTCAGCAGCCCCCAAGCCGTCGAGCTGACGTTGCGGTTGATCGTCAGCTTCCGCTGCCGCTCGTACGAGACCACGCCGAGCCGGCGGAAGCGGTCGACGAAGTACGGGCCGAGCCCGAACAGCTTCGTCTCCTTGGCGTACGTGTCCGTTGTGACCAGCGAAGACAGGTAATCCATCCGCCGCTTGATCGGTGACATCAGGAACGTCAGCCAGAACGCGCGCGAGCCGTACTTGGACTGCGAGATGAACGCCGGGATCGGCGCCACCAGCGCGACCAGCGCCAGCAGCGGGCTGATCGCGACGAGCAGCGCGATCATGCTGCCGAACGTGATCAGCGTCCGCACGAGCCCCAGCGCGGAGTTCATCATCGACAGCGGTCGCGTCGGCGCTTCTTGCGCGGCCTGGCGCAGCATGTCGTAGGACGCCGACCCCTCGAAGTACGCGAGGTGCAGCTCGCTCGCGTGCGCCATCACCTGGTGGCGGATGGTCAGCGTCATGCGCTCCTGCAGCAGCGACTGCGCGATCGACGTCAGCGCGCTGCTGATCGCGGTCGCGGCGAGCACGCCGAACTGGAACAGGGCGACGTTCACGATGTCGCCCGTGGTCCCCTTGCCCTGGATCGCCGCGACGACGGCGTCGAGCAGCAGCTTCGCGACGTACGCGGTCACCGTCGGGAGGAGCCCCGACAGCAGCGTGATCAGCGCCAAGAGGATCGTCAGGACCGGGCTGGCCTGCCAGGTCAGCTTGACGACCTTCGGCAGGCCGCGGACCGTGCCCGCCACCGACGTCTTCGCGCGCCGCAGCCGCGAGCGCAGGTCCTTCGGCTGGTCGTCCTGCTTCGGTTCGGGAATGTCGACGGGCCCGGTGAGCCCGCTCTCCGGCACCGTGACGGCGTGCCGCCGTCTTCCTCGCCGAGCCAGCATGAACTCCATGCCGCCCCCACCGCCCGGGATCACTGAGCCTCCACCGCGCCGTGCAGGAAGACGTCGACCACCTGGCGCGTGGTGGGCGCGTCGTCGACCGGGGCCATCCGGCGGCCGCCGAACAGCAGGGTCAGGAACAACGCGGCCAGCTGTTCGGGGCTCAGCCGCAGCCGGTCCTTCTCGGGCTCGAACAGTTCGGTGATCGCGCCGCGCATGGCGGCCATCGACTCGCTGCGGCCGCCCTTCATCGTGCGGTTCTTCAGGCGCTGCTCGGGGTCGCGCTGCTTGTGCCTGCCGGTCGCGTGCAGGGCGCCCATCAGCGCGCCCATCCGCTCGAAATGCGCGCCGAGCGCTTCGGCGGCCTCGACGAGCCGGTCCGCCAGGGGTTGTTCGATGGGGATTTCGGCGATCGCGTCGAGGACGTGGTCGGGGCGCAGCACCTCGGCGGTGCAGGCGTCGAACAGCTCGTCCTTGTCCTTGAACGCGCGGAAGATGGTGCCCTCGCCGATGCCGGCGGCGCGGGCGATCTGGCTGGTCGTGACCGCCGTGCCGTGCTCCATCAGGAGCGGCAGCACCGCGTGCACGATCATGGCACGCCGGTCTTCGGCGCTCATGCTCGGCGCTCTGCGCCGGGTCTCGGGTGCTGGTGTCATGCCACCAGTGTGCGGAGTGAGCGCTCACTCCGTCAAATGAGTAAAAGTGAAGGCCGCCCGAAGGCGGCCCTCACCTGCGAAAACTCAGTACGTCATGGCCATCGCCGGGTCGGCCAGGAGGGCGCCGACGTCGGCGAGGAACTCCGAGCCCTGCTGGCCGTCGACCACTCGGTGGTCGAAGCTCAGCGACAGCTGGAGCACCTTGCGGACCTTGATCTCGCCGTCCACCACCCACGGCTGGTCCTTGATCGCGCCGAGGCACAGGATCGCGGACTCGCCCGGGTTGATGATCGGCGTTCCGGTGTCGACGCCGAACACGCCGACGTTCGTGATCGTGATCGTGCCGTTCGCCATGTCCGCCGGGGACGTCTTGCCCTCGCGGGCGGTGTCGGTCAGGGCCGTCAGCGCCTGAGCGAGCTCCTTCAGCGACATCGAGTCGGCGTCACGGACCTTCGGCACGATCAGGCCGCGCGGAGTCGCCGCGGCGATCCCGAGGTGGACGTAGTCCTTGTAGACGATCTCCTGCGCCGCTTCGTCCCAGACGGCGTTGACGTCCGGCGTCCGCTTCGCCGCCAGGCACACGGCCTTCGCGGCGAACGTCAGCGGCGTGACCTTGACCCCGGCGAACTCCCGCGACTTCTTCAGCTTCTCGCGGAACTCCATCATCGGCGTGACGTCGATGGTCAGGAACTCCGTGACGTGCGGAGCGGTGTACGCGCTCTGCACCATCGCGGCCGCGGTCATCTTCCGGACGCCCTTGATCGGCACGCGCCGCTCGCGGGACCCGTTGTCCGCGACGGCGGTGACGACCGGAGTTCCGTTGGCGGCACGCTCGACGTCGTCGCGGGTGATCACGCCGCCCTCGGCGGTGCCGGTCAGCGCGTGCAGGTCGACGCCGAGGTCCTTCGCCAGCTTCCGCACCGGCGGCTTCGCCAGCGGGACGTACCCACCGCGCGGAGCAGCCGGGGCCGCGGGCGCCGGAGCGGCAGGGGCCGGAGCAACAGGCGCCGGAGGAGCCGCAACCGCGGCCGCGGGAGCCGCACCCTTGCGGGCACGCCGCTGCGTGACCACCGTCTTGGAGCCGTAGCCGACCAGCGGCTTCATCTCCTCCTCGGCCGGTTCGGCGGCCGGCGCGGCCGGTGCCGGAGCGGGCGCCGCGGCGCCGCCGGGGTCGACGTCGATGGTGAGGATCGGCGTGCCGACCTCCACCGTCTGCCCCGGCTCGACGTGCAGCTCCGTGACGACCCCGGCCCACGGGATCGGCAGCTCCACGGCGGCCTTCGCGGTCTCGATCTCGACCACGATCTGGTTCACCGTCACCGTGTCGCCCGGCTTCACGTGCCAGGACAGGATGTCGGCTTCGGTCAGCCCCTCCGCCGTGTCGGCCAGGGGGAATTGCTTGTACGTGGGCATTGCGCGGAGATCCCCCTTACCAGGCGAGCGAGCGGTCGACGGCGTGCAGCACCCGGTCCAGGTCGGGGAGGTAGTGCTCCTCGAGCTTGGCCGGCGGGTACGGCGTGTCGAACCCGGTCACCCGGAGGACGGGCGCTTCCAGCGAATAGAAACACTCCTGCTGGACGCGCGCGGCGATCTCCGACGTCAGCGACGACTCCGAGGGCGCCTCCGACAGTGCGATCAGCCGTCCGGTCTTGCGCACCGACTCGAACACCGGGCCGAGGTCCAGCGGCGAGAGCGTGCGCAGGTCGATGACCTCGAGCGACTTGTCCTCGTCCTCGGCCGCGGCGGCCGCGTCGAGGGCGACCTTCACCGACGGGCCGTACGCCACGACCGTCGCCGTCGTGCCTTCGCGCACGACCTGCGAGGAGAACGCCGGAACCGGTGTGCCGGTGACGTCGATTTCGGCCCGCAGCGCACCCGAGTGGTACAGCCGCTTCGGCTCGAAGAACAGCACCGGGTCGTCCGACTTGATCGCCTCCTGGATGCCCCAGTAGGCGTCGACGGCGTTCGAAATGGACACGACCTTGAGGCCCGGGATGTGCGCGAACAGCGACTCCGGCGACTCCGAGTGGTGCTCGACCGCGCCGATCCCGCCGCCGAACGGCACCCGGATCACGACCGGCATCTTGATCTTGCCCTGCGTCCGGTAGTGCAGCTTCGCCAGCTGCGAGGAGATCTGGTCGAAGCCGGGGAAGATGAAGCCCTCGAACTGGATCTCGCAGACCGGCCGGAAGCCGCGCACGGCCAGGCCGACCGCGGTGCCGATGATGCCCGACTCCGCGAGCGGCGTGTCCAGGACGCGCTGCTCGCCGAAGTCCTTCTGCAGGCCGTCGGTGATCCGGAAGACGCCGCCGAGCTTGCCGACGTCCTCGCCCATGATCAGGACCTTCGGGTCCTCTTCCATCGCGCGGCGCAGGCCGAGGTTGAGGGCCTTGCCGATGGTGAGTTTCTGGAGGTCGGACATCAGTGCTCACCCGCCGATACGAAGCCGTCGAGGTAGGACAGGAACTCTTCGCGCTGCGCGTCCAGCACCGGGTTGCCCTCGGCGTAGACGTTGCTGAAGATCCGCTCCGGCGGTGGCTCGGGCATGTTGAACGTGTACTCGCGCAGGTCGGCGGCGAAGGTGTCCGCCTCGGCCTGGACGCTGTCGAAGAACGCCTGGTCGGCGTAGCCGCCGCGGGCCAGGTACGCGCGGACGCGCTCGATCGGGTCCTTGAGCTTCCACTCCTCCAGCTCGTCGGAGAGCCGGTAGCGGGTGGGGTCGTCGGTCGTCGTGTGCGCGTCCATCCGGTAGGTGAACGCCTCGATCAGCACCGGGCCGTTGCCGTGGCGGCACTCGTCGAGCGCCCAGCGCGACACCGCCAGGCAGGCCAGGACGTCGTTGCCGTCGACGCGGATGCCGGGGAAGCCGTAGCCGCGGGCGCGCTGGTACAGCGGCAGGCGCGACTGGCGCTCGGTCGGCTCCGAGATGGCCCACTGGTTGTTCTGGCAGAAGAAGACGAGCGGCGCGTCGTAGACGGCGGCCCAGACGAAGCCCTCGTGGACGTCACCCTGCGAAGTGGCGCCGTCGCCGAAGTAGACGATGGTCGCTTCGCCGTCGTCGTCGCCGACCTTGCCCTCGAACTTCTGGCCCATCGCGTAGCCGGCGGCGTTGAGCACCTGGTTGCCGATCACGATGGTGTACGGGTGGAAACCGTGCTGCCGGTAGTCCCAGCCGCTGTGGTCGGTGCACCGGAAGATGCCCAGCAGGTCCTTCATGTCGACCCCGCGCGCGTACGCGACGCCGTGCTCGCGGTAGCTGGGGAACGCCATGTCGTGGGCCTTCAGCGCGCGGCCGGAGCCGATCTGCGCGGCCTCCTGGCCGAGCAGTGGGACCCAGATGCCGAGCTGGCCCTGGCGCTGCATGGCGTTGGCCTCGCGGTCGGCCCGCCGGACCAGCACCATGTCGCGGTACAGGCCGCGGAGCGCCTCGGCGTCGACGTCCTCGACGTACTTGTCGAACTGGGGCGAGGGAACCCGTTCGCCTTCGGGGGTGAGCAGCTGAGTCAGCTCAGCGCCACCTTCGCTGGTTGCCCGCAATCCGGCGATCACCTGCTCGGGGGACGGCTGGGCCGCGACGGCGGCCGGCCCGTCTCCGGGCTCCGGGTGCGTCCACTGTTCGGACGGCATGCGCAGTACTCCTCGGTGTCGGTGCCTCTGGCGGCCGCTTGTGGCGACCACAGCGACTGCACCGGCGGGGACCAGCGCATCGGGTCCGAAGCGCTCGGTCACCGTCGGCGTTGACGGTTCACGCCGACATCCTGGCACGAAGGTCCGCGCTTTGGTGAGACGCGGTTGCTGATTTGTTGCTGAGAAAGGGGCCCTGAACAGGGGAAACGCTAGGAAGCCCGAGCATCGGACCTACGAGAGTAGGGAATCGACGCGCGCCCTCACCAGGCGTGCTTCGGCCGGGTGATCACGTGATCACCCGCGTTGGTGGCGATGTTGTGACGTGCCGCACTGTCGGACCCCCGTGGCACGATGGGCCGGGTGGAGCAGAAAACCGTGCGTGAATCCGTAGTGGCGTCGTGGACCGGCGACGTCATCCCGAGCCTGTCCGGACTGGTGGCGATCCCCGCCTTGTCCCCGGCCTTCGACGCCGACTGGGCGAACAGCGGCCACCTCGCCGCCGCCGTCGACCACGTCCGCGCGTGGATCGCCGGGCGTGACCTGCCCGGCGCCACCCTCGAGGTCGTCCAGCTCGAAGACCGGACCCCGCTGTTGCTCGTCGACGTCCCGGCGACCCCGGGCGCGGCGGACAAGGGCACCGTCCTGATGTACGGCCACCTCGACAAGCAGCCCCCGGTCGGCGGCTGGTCCGAGGGGCTCGGCCCGTGGACCCCGGTGATCCGGGACGGCCGGCTGTACGGCCGCGGGTCCGTCGACGACGGCTACTCCGGCTACGCGGCGACCACGGCGATCGAAGCCGTGCACGCGGCCGGCGGCGAGCACGCCCGCATCGTGCTGCTGCTGGAGACCGGCGAGGAGTCCGGCAGCCCCGACCTGCCCGCCTACGTCGAGCACCTGGCCGACCGGATCGGCGAGGTGTCGCTGGTGATCTGCCTCGACGCCGGCGGCAGCGACTACGAGCGGTTGTGGCTGGTCACGAGCCTGCGCGGAATGCTGCACCTGGACGTCACCGTGCAGCTGCTGGGTTCGGCGCAGCACTCGGGCATCGCGTCGGGTGTCGTCGCGAGCTCGTTCCGGATCCTGCGCCACCTGATCGAACGCCTCGAAGACAGCGCGACCGGCGAGCTGCTGCTGGACGAGCTCAAGGTCGACGTCCCGGCGAACCGGCTCTCCGAGCTCAAGGCCGTCTCGCAGGACTTCCCGGAGGCGCTGTCGAAGGCGTTCCCGCTGGTCGAAGGCGGCCGCGTGATCACCGAGGACGCGCTGGAGCTGATGCTCAACAACGCGTGGCGCCCGACGCTGTCGGTGATCGGCGCCGACGGCTTCCCGAAGCCCGCCGACGCCGGCAACGTCCTGCGCGAGAGCACGACGTTGACGCTGAGCTTCCGCCTCCCGCCGACGGCCGACGCCGAGAAGGCGCTCGAAGCCGTGAAGCGCGCCCTGACCACGGACGTCCCGTACGGCGCGAAGGTGACGCTCGGCTCGCCGCAGGCGGAGAACGGCTGGAACGCGCCGACGGAGTCGCCGTGGCTGACGACGGCCCTGCGCACGGTCAGCGACGAGGTCTTCGGCCGCCCCCACCGCGCCACCGGCATGGGTGGCTCGATCCCGTTCATGGGCCTGCTCTCGCGGAAGTTCCCGGAGGCGCAGTTCCTGGTCACGGGTGCCTGCGGAGCCGACTCGAACATCCACGTGCCGGACGAGTGGCTGCACCTGGACTACGCGCAGCAGGTCACCGAGGCCGTCGCGCACATCCTGGACGCGCACGCGCGCGGCTAGCGGCAAGCCTCCCGGAACGCTTCGGCGGCCGCGTCGAGGTAGGCCGGGAAGTCGTGGGCGCCGCCCGAGTCGATCCAGCGGTCGAAGGCGTCGCCGAGGATGATCGCCGCGACCTGGGCTGCGGGTTTCGCCAGCTCGGGCGCGGTGCCGCGGCGTTCGAGGGCGTCCCGGATCGCGGCCGTGATCGCGGCGGCCTTGCTCCGCTCGCGTTCGCGGAGTTCGGGCGTCGCCGCGATGACCGTCCGGCGTTCCGGTGACGGGTCGACGAGCTGCGTGACCCGCGTGCCGACTTCGGCCAGCGCGGTGAGCGCGGTCCGAAGCGGTGACTCGCCTTCTTCGGCGGCGAGCACCGCTTCGGCGACCGCGGGCGGCAGCTGTTCCGCGCCGGCGAAGAGGACTTCGCGCTTGTCGGGGAAGTAGCGGAAGTACGAGCGGCGCGTGATCCCGGCGCGCTCGGCGATCTGCGTGATCGTCACGGCGTCGTAGCCGTGCTCGGCGTACAGCTCCAGCGCGGCTTTCCGCAGCCGGTCCGCGGTCCCGGGATCCCATCTGGCCACGGCTCACCCTAACCGACGTCTCAGTGTGTCATCACATGCTAGCCTCAGTGATGACACACTGAGACGTCACTGGAGGAAACCGTGGAGATCTGGGTTCTCGGCGCAGCGGGCCGCACCGGCCGGGCCGTCACCGCCGCACTGACCGCACGCGGGCTGCCGGCCGTGCTGGTCGGGCGCGACCGGGCGCGGCTCGAGGCGCTCGGCGGGGAGTTCGTCGTCGCCGACGGGGCCGACGCCATCGCGGCCGAAATCCGGCGCCGGCGGCCGGCGGTCGTCATCAACACGATCGGCGAGTACGCGGCGACGGCCCCCGCGATCGCCCGCGCGTGCCTGCCCGGGGGTCACTACCTCGACCTGGCCGCGGACCTCGTCGCCGTCTCGCGGCTGCTCGACCTGCACGAAGAGGCTCAGGCCGGCGGCAGCACCTTCCTGACCGGGGTCGGCTTCGGCGTCCTGGCCACCGAGGCCGTCGTGGTGAAGCTCTGCGAAGGACAGCCGACGCCGGCCACGGTGCGGGTCGACGCACTGGCGTCCGTCGCCGTCGAGGGAGGCGCCGTGGGGGTCGCGCTGGCCGCCAGCATCGTCGACGCCCTCACCGGGGCCAAGTCCGGCGCGGCCCCCAGAACCATCGCCCTGCCGGACGGCGAGTCGGTGACGGCGGCGGGTGTTTCCTCGGGCGAGGTGATCGCCGCCCAGCGTGCGAGCGGCACGCCGGACGTCACGGTCTACTCCGGACTCGCGCCGGTGTCGCCGGTGGTCCGGGCGCTGGTGCCGCTGCTCGGCCGGCTGGTGGCGATCCCGGTCGTGCGCCGGTTCGCCGTCCGGCGGCTCGCCGCGGTCCGCTCGAAGCCCGCTCCTCGCCCGCGCACGCACTCCTGGGGCCACGCGGTCGTCACCTGGCCGGACGGCACGACGCGCGAAGGCTGGCTCCGCGCGGGCGAGGGCATGGACTTCACGGCGGCGGTCGTCGCCGAGACGGCCGCCAGGCTCGCCCGTGATGACGGCAAGCCCGGCGCCCACACCCCGGCCGCGGCGTTCGGGGCCGGCTTGGCCGAAGCCGCGGGCGGGACCTTCCTCTAAGCCAGCCGGGTCAGGTGCACCGAGACGTCCAAAGTGGACTGCCCGCCGCCGGTGAAGATCCCCTTCAACGGCGCCACGTCCGCGTAGTCCCGCCCCATCGCCACCCACACGTGCCGCGGGCCGACCGGGATCGCGTTCGTCGGGTCGTACGCCCACCAGCCGCCGGTCCAGACGTCGACCCACGCGTGGGACTCGCCTTCGACCACCTCACCGAGTTTTGCGTCCGGCTTCGTGTGGAGGTAGCCCGACACGTACCGCGCCGGGATGCCGATCGCGCGCAGCATCACCAGCGTCACGTGCGCGAAGTCCTGGCACACGCCTTCGCGCGCCTGCCAGGCGTCCGTCGCCGTCGAGTGGACGCCGGTGGTGCCCGGCTGGTACTTGAGCTGCTTGTTCACCCACTCGCACACCGCCAGCACCGCGTCCGCCGGGTCGAGGCCCGTCCGCAGTGAACGGGCCTCGCGCGCCAGCGTGACGTCTCGCGGGGTGTAGTCGGTCGGGGTCAGGTACTCGGTGCGGTGGTCGATCACCGTCTCGGACCGCAGGTCCTTCCACGACGCCGTGCGGATCGGCTCCGCTTCGTCGGCCGTCTCGACCACCGAGGTCGCCAGCACGGTGAACTCGGTGTGCGGCGCGTGGAGGTCGAACGACGTCACGACCGTGCCCCAGTAGTCCGTGTACCGGTAGGCACGGGTGGCCGGGGTCGTCTCGATGCGCGTCGCGACCGTCGTCTGGCGGCGGTCCGAACGCGGGGTCAGCCGGGCCTCGTTGTACGACTGCGTCGCCGGTGTCGCGTACCGGTAGCCCGTCCGGTGCGCCACCCGCAGCTGCCACGTCACAGTGAAACCTCCGCACCGCTCCACGCCACCCACGGCGACGTGCTGAAGTACTGCAACGACACCGCTTCCCCGATGTCCCTGATCGACGTCTGCAGCGCCGCGAGCCGCCGCGGCAGATCGGTGAGCAGCTCCGACGGGCGGAGGAACTCCAGCTCGCTGCGGGCGCGGCCGAGCTCGCGCAGGGCTTCGGACTTCTCGTTGCTGCGCGAGCCACCGCCCGGATCGAGCCGCTGCAGGCATTCTTCGGCCTGCCGCAGCGCGTGGAACACCGAGCGCGGGAACAGCGTGTCCCGCAACAGGAACTGGACGACGCGGCCGGCGTCGAGCGCGCCCCGGTAGGTCCGCAGGTAGGTGTCCTGCGCGCCGGCCGAGCGCAGCACCGTGATCCAGCCCGGTGAGGACGCGCGGTCGGCGACCCGGGACAGCAGCAGCCGCACCACCATGTCGGCGCGTTCGATCGAGCGGCCGAGCACCATGAACAGCCAGCCGTCGTCGCGCGACATCGTCGAGTCGGCGAGCCCGGCGAACATCGCCGCGCGCTCCTCGACGAACGACAGGAACGCGTGCGGGCCGGCGCGCCGGGCGTAGCGCTGCCGGTCGGGCACCGCGTTCCAGGTCGCGTTCAGGCATTCCCACAGTTCGGTCGAGACGACTTCGCGGGCGCCGCGCGTGTTCTCGCGCGCCGAGTTGATCGAGCCGACGATCGACGCGGGGTTGTCCTTTCCGTACGCGACCAGCTCGGTCAGCTTCCACACGTCGAGGGACTCCGTGCCCGCCGGGTCGATGCCCAGGACGGCCAGGAGCTGGCGGCTCGCGTGGTCCGGGTCGACGGTCGCGTCTTCGAGCAGCTGGTGGACCGAGACGTTGAGGATGCGGGAGGTGTCGTCGGCGCGTTCGACGTACCGGCCGATCCAGTACAGCGACTCCGCGTTGCGTGCCAGCATGCGGACCTCCCTAGCTCTGCTGTTGCTGTTGCTGCTGCTGGGACGTCGTCAGCTCGGGCCCCTGCTCGGCGGCCAGTCCATCCACAGCGGACATGGCGCCGAGTGCGGGCCGCTCCAGTTCGCGTTCGGCTGTCGACGCCCGGGACGCGAGCACCCAGGTGTCCTTCGAGCCACCGCCCTGCGAGGAGTTGACGACCAGGCTGCCCTCCGGCAGCGCCACCCGGGTCAGGCCGCCGGGGAGGACGAAGATCTCCTTGCCGTCGTTGACGGCGAAGGGCCGCAGGTCGACGTGCCGCGGCGCGAGCCGGTCGTCCACCTTGGCCGGCACGGTCGAGAGCTGGACCACCGGCTGCGCGATCCAGCCGCGCCGGTTCGCCCGCACCTTCCGCCGCAGCGTGTCCAGGTCCTTCTTGGACGCCTCCGGCCCGAACACGATCCCGTACCCGCCCGAGCCCTCGACCGGCTTGACGACCAGCTCGTCCAGGTGGGCCATGACGTGGTCGAACTCGTCCGGCAGCCAGCAGCGGAAGGTGTCCACGTTGGGCAGCAGCGGCTTCTCGTTCAGGTAGTACTTCACCATCTCCGGCACGTAGGTGTAGACGAGCTTGTCGTCGCCGACGCCGTTGCCGATGGCGTTCGCGACGACGACGTTGCCCGCGCGCGCCGCGTTCTGGATGCCGGCCACGCCGAGCACCGAGTCCGGCCGGTAGTGCACCGGATCGAGGAACTCGTCGTCGATCCGCCGGTAGATGACGTCGACCTGGCGCTCGCCCTCGGTGGTCCGCAGGTAGACGACGTTGTCGCGGCAGAACATGTCCCGGCCTTCGACGAGCTCGACGCCCATCAGCCGGGCCAGCAGCGAGTGCTCGAAATACGCCGAGTTGTGCACGCCGGGCGTGAGCACGACGACCGTCGGGTCGGCGACGTTGGCCGCGGACGCCGCCCGCAACGCCCGGAGCAGGTGCGACGCGTAGTCGCCGACCGGTCGCACCCGGTGCTGGGCGAACAGGTCCGGGAAGACCCGGGCCATCGTGCGCCGGTTCTCCATCACGTACGACACCCCGGACGGGTTGCGGAGGTTGTCCTCCAGCACCCGGAACGTGCCCTCTTCGTCCCGGACCAGGTCCACTCCGGACACGTGGATGCGCACGCCGTTCGGCGGGGTGATGCCGAAGGCCTCCCGGCGGAAGTGCTCGCACGAGGTGATCAGCCGCCGCGGCAGGACGCCGTCGCGCAGGATCTGCCGGTCGCCGTAGACGTCGGCGAGGAACGCCTCGAGCGCGCGGACGCGCTGGGCGACCCCGCGCTCGAGCTTCGTCCACTCGGCGGCCTGGATCACCCGCGGCACCAGGTCGAGCGGGAACGGCCGCTCCTGCCCGGACAGCGAGAACGTGATGCCCTGGTCGACCATCGCCCGGTCGAGGGCCTGGGAGCGGGACTGCAGGTCGTGCGCGTCGAGGGCGGCGATCGACTCGTACAGCGCCCGGTACGGGCCGCGGACCGTGCCGTCGGCGGCGAACATCTCGTCGTAGGCGCCGGCGTGCGGCCGTTCCGGCGAAAGGTATCCCTCGAACCGGTCTCCCGGACGGGTGATCCGGCTGGTCGCCGCCTTCCTCGCGCGTCGACCGGAGGGGGGCAGCCGCGGCGGGGTGGCGTTCATGGTCGACATCCTTACCCACTTCCCGGGCCGGACGCGATACCCGGCGGTACGACGAGCGACGGTCTAAACATCGCCGTAACTTCACGGTGCTGTGCTTTGGTATGGATGAGTGGCAATATGCGTGCTCTCAGAACCTGAGAACTACGAGGAGTGACGACGTGGCCCGAGGAACCCAGCTCAAGGCGATCGCCCTGCTGCCTGCGTTCGCCCTGGTCGGCTTGACCGTGGCGTGCGGCGCGGGAGGGAGCGGCGCGGGCAACGTCGGCAGCAGCAGCTCTGCTCCTGCCGCGGGCACCGGAACGGGTGACGCGGGTGCGGTCGCCAAGGACGACGCGCTGGCCGCCATGGTGCCCGCCGACATCAAGGCCGACGGCAAGATCGTGGTCGGCCAGGACCAGAGCTACCCGCCGAACGAGTTCGTCGACAACGGCAAGCCGGCCGGCTTCGACGTCGACCTCGGCACCGCCATCGGCCAGGTGCTCGGCGTCCAGATGGACTTCCAGAACGCCGCCTTCGACGGCATCATCCCCGGCATCGGCGCCAAGAAGTACGAGCTGGCGATGTCGTCGTTCAGCATCAACGCCGAGCGGCTGCAGTCGGTCGACATGATCTCCTACTACAGCGCGGGCACCTCGCTGGCCGTGCTGAAGGGCAACCCGGACGGCCTGAAAGCCGACGACCTGTGCGGCAAGAAGGTCGCCGTCCAGAAGGGCACCACGCAGGTCGAGGACCTCGACAAGAAGAACGCCGCCTGCACCGGCGCGGGCAAGCCCGCGATCGAGGTCACCCAGCTGCAGGCCCAGACCGACGTCAACCTGGCCCTCACCGCCAAGCGCGTGCAGGGCGAGCTGGCCGACTCCCCGGTCATCGACTACGCGGTGAAGCAGACCAACGGCCAGCTCGAGTCGGTCGGCGCGCCGTACGACACGGCGCCGTACGGCATCGTGCTGCCGAAGAACAGCGGTGACTACGGCAAGGCCGTCCAGGGTGCGATCCAGAAGCTGATCGACAGCGGCGCGTACAAGAAGATCCTGGACAAGTGGGGTCTCAACGCCGCCGGCGCGGTCACCAAGTCGGAGATCAACCCGGCTTCCTGAGATAGGACGTAGTTCGTGAGTTCCTCCGAAGCGCCTCCCGGCGAGGCGCCGATCGAAGCCGAGCCCATCAAGGCCGTCCCGGTGCGCCACTACGGGCGCTGGGTGGCCGGGGTGATCATCCTCTTCCTGGCGTTCATCGTGATCCGCAGCGTGATCACGAACGACGCACTGCAGTGGCCGGTCGTCGGGGACTACCTCTTCGACGACCGGGTGCTGCGGGGCCTGCAGAACACCCTCATCCTGACCGTGATCTCGATGCTGATCGGGATCGTCGGCGGCATCCTGCTGGCCGTGATGCGGCTGTCCCCGAACCCGCTGACCTCGGGTGCGGCGGCCATCTACATCTGGCTGTTCCGCGGCACGCCGCTGATCACGCAGCTGGTGATCTGGAACTTCCTGGCGCTGGCCTACCCGCGCCTCGGCCTGGGCATCCCGTTCGGGCCGGAGTTCGTCAGCTGGGACACCAACCAGCTGATCACCCAGTTCACCGCGTCGCTGCTCGGCCTCGGGCTCAACGAAGCCGCGTACATGGCGGAGATCGTGCGCGGCGGCATCCAGTCGGTCGACTCGGGTCAGCTGGAAGCGGCGAGCGCGCTCGGCATGAGCCGGACGAAGACGCTGCGGCGGATCATCCTGCCGCAGGCGATGCGGGTGATCATCCCGCCGACCGGCAACGAGACGATCTCGATGCTGAAGACGACGTCGCTGGTCGTGGCCATCGGGTACTTCGAGCTGATGGTCGCGGTGCAGACCATTTACTCGCAGAACTACAAGACGGTCCCGCTGCTGATCACGGCGGCCGCCTGGTACCTGTTCATGACGTCCGTGCTGACGCTGGTCCAGATCCAGATCGAGAAGCGGTTCGCGCGCGGGACCTCGCGGGACGTGGTCCAGCGGCAGGGCTGGGCGTCGCGGATGTTCAGCCGGGGTGGAGGGAACGTCACATGACGCCCGTGGTGTCCGCGCAGCGGATCTGCAAGAGCTTCGGCAGCGTCGACGTCCTCAAGGGCATCGACCTCGAGGTGCACGAACGCGAGGTGCTCTGCCTGATCGGGCCGTCCGGCTCGGGCAAGTCGACGCTGCTGCGCTGCATCAACCACCTCGAGAAGATCGACGCCGGCCGGCTCTACGTCGACGGCGTGCTGGTCGGCTACCAGCAACGTGGCGACAAGCTGCACGAGCTGCGCGAGAAGGAGGTCGCGCTGCAGCGCAAGGACATCGGCATGGTGTTCCAGCGCTTCAACCTCTTCCCGCACATGACGGCGCTCGAGAACATCATGGAGGCGCCGATCCAGGTCCGGCGCGAGCCGAAGGCCCAGGTCCGGCAGCGTGCGCTCGAGCTGCTGGAGCGCGTCGGCCTCGCCGACAAGGCGAAGAACTACCCGGCGCAGCTGTCCGGCGGGCAGCAGCAGCGCGTCGCGATCGCCCGGGCGCTGGCGATGCAGCCGAAGCTGATGCTGTTCGACGAGCCGACGTCCGCGCTGGACCCGGAGCTCGTCGGCGACGTCCTGGGCGTGATGAAGCAGCTCGCCAAGGACGGCATGACCATGGTCGTCGTCACGCACGAGATGCAGTTCGCGCGCGAGGTGGCGGACAAGGTGCTGTTCATGGACGGCGGGGTCGTCGTCGAAGAAGGGCCGCCCGACCAGGTCATCGGGGAGCCGCGTGAAGAGCGGACGAAGGCGTTCCTCGCCCGGGTGCTCAACCCGAACGCCTGACGAAACCCGTTCGGATTCGCTAGTTTGAAAGCGGGTGAGGGAGGGGGCGGGGACTTTTGTCGACCGAAAGCGCGCTGCCCCCTCTCGACCCGTTCGCGGGCATTCCCGACCGCCGCTACGAGGTCAAGGCCTCCGAGCTGCTGAAACCCGGCAACGCGGGCCTGATGCGCTGGCGGCGTCAGGCCACCAACGCCCCGATCGTCTACGTCGAGGACGCCTACATCACCGGGACGCTGGACCTGCGGGCCGCGGACCTGAAGTACCTGTTCCGGTTCGAGCGCTGCCGGTTCGAGCAGCCGCCGGACGTGCGCGAGGCGAACCTGCTCGGGCTGGTGTTCCGCAAGTGCTGGCTGCCCGGGCTCAAGGCCCGCAACATGCGCAGCCGCAACGACGTCCGGCTGATCCGCAGCGTCGTCCAGGTAGACGGCGACCGGCGGGAGATCGAAGAGACGACCGTCCAGCGCGGCGACGACCGCGAGCGCGGCATGCCGAACGCCGCGGTCAACCTGACCGACGCGGTGATCGAAGGCTCGATGGTGCTCACCCGCACGGTGATCTCGCACCCGCACGGCAAGGCGATCCAGGCCGACCGGCTGGTGCTGACCGGCGCGTTGCTGGCCTACCGGATGGTCGCGAACGGCGAAGTCCGGCTCCCCGGCGTCCGGACCGGCGGTAACGTCAACTTCTCGGGCGCCACGCTGAACAACCCGGACGGCTTCGCGCTCAACGGCAACGGCCTGCACATCGGCGGCAGCCTGCTGTGCGAAGTCGACAACTACGGGCCCGCCAGCCAACGGAAGCGCTTCTCCGCCACCGGGATCATGTACCTGCCGAGCGCCACCGTGGACAGCGACATCTCGCTGCGCGAGGCCAAGCTGACGGTGTCCCAGCACGGCCCGATCGCGGTCGACGCGTGGAAGTCCAACGACCCGTACATCGACCCGCGGCCGGCGCTGGTCGCCGACCGGATGCGCGTCGACGGCAACGTCGAGCTGTCGGACGGCCTGCAGGCGCTGGGCACGCTGCGCATGGTCAACGCCCGCATCGGCGGCTCGCTGCGCCTGGCGGGTGCCGAGATCCGCGTCGAGCGCGGCAAGACGGTGCCGTACTACGACCGCGCGCTGCACCTGGACGGCACCGAGATCGGCGGCGACATCGAGGCGACGAGCCTGCGCGTGCCGACCGGCCAGCTGCGCCTGGCCGACGTCACCGTCGGCGGCAACTTCCTGGCCTGGAACTCGATGTTCCGCCACCCCGGCCGGGACGTGTTCTCGGCCCGGCGGTCCAAGATCGCGGGGAACTTCCAGCTCACCGACGCCACCATCCACGGCACGCTGCGCCTGCAGGGCGTGGACGTCGGCGGCTCGATCAACCTGGCGGGCACCCGGTTGACGGACCCGGGCCGCCGCGCGACCAGCAGTTATTCACTCGACGTCCGGACGGGCCGCGTCGGCCGCGACCTGACGCTCCGGGACAACAACGGCCGCCCGTTCGTGGCCGAAGGCGGCGTCAACCTCGACGGCGCCCAGGTCGCCCGCCGCGTGGACCTGCGCGGTTCCCAGCTCGGGTCGCTGCCCCCGTTCGGCGTGGCCCTGGACGCGGGCGACGTCGCCTCGGACGAGTTCATCCTGACGCCGAGTTCGCCACCGGCCGGCCGCGTGGTGCTGAGGCGAGCCCACTGCGGAACGTTGAGCGACAACAACCAGTTCTGGGCGGCGTCCGACGGCATCGAGCTGGAGGACTTCCGCTACGACGCGTTGAAGAAGGGGATCCCCCTCGACGACGACAAGGCCCTCGACGAGCGCATCGAGCTCCTGCGCAGCGCGATGCGCGGCTACCGGCCGGGCCCGTACGACCAGCTCGCGCAGATGCTGCGCGCGGCGGGAAACGAAGAGCACGCGTCGACGGTGGCGTTGCGCAAGCAGCAGTTCCGCTACGAGGCATTGGCCCGCGGCTTCAAGTTCTTCGGCCCCGGTGTGCGGCTGTGGAGCTGGCTCCAGCGTTCGATGGTCGGGTACGGCTACCGCCCGGTCCGAGCGCTCGGCTGGCTGCTCACGCTGCTGGTGCTGGGCAGCCTGTGGTTCGGCTTGGGCACGGACGACTGCATCCACGACAAGTCGGGCCGGGTGGTGGCCAACGGCGAGCGCTGCGTGGTAAACCAGCAGGACACCGGGCTGCAGTGGAACCCGGTGATCTACACGGCAGACCTGCTGGTCCCGATCGTCGACTTCGGCAACAAGTCCAGGTGGTACATGCACGGCCCGGACAATTGGGTAGCGGCAGGCTTCACGGCGTCCGGCTGGATCCTGGCAACCACCGTGGCGGCCGGCGTGAGCCGCATGCTGCGCCGGGACAACTGAGCCCCCGGGCCACCAGCCGCCCAAACCAGCCCCGCCCTCTCCGGGGGCGTCCCCAGGTCCGGTTTATCGGCGGGCTCTGACAAGACCGGCCGTAACAGCGTTTTCGGTCCCGGCTCGCTTCCCTGACGCCGGTCTCTGACATACCCTCGGTATGTTCCCTCAACGTGGAGGTCCAGTTGCACGCACCGAACGCCACCGGCCGGATCGAGATCGATGCGGCTCCCGAGGCCGTCTACTCCCTGGTCAGCGACCCCGGGCAGCTCGCCGGCCTCGCCGAGGAGTACGCCGGGCACCGGTGGGTCGGTGGCGCCGACGGGCCCGCCGTCGGGGCCAAGTTCCGCGGTCGCAACCAGCGCGGGTTCCGGCGGTGGAGCACCCTCTCCACCATCACCGACGCCGATCCCGGGCGCCGATTCGGCTTCGAGGTCACCTCCGTGGCCGGGCTGCCCGTCGCGCGCTGGCAGTACGACTTCGAGCCCGCTCGCGATGGCTGCGTCGTCGTCGAAAGCATGTGGGAGCGACGGCCGGCGTGGTTCAAGGTGGCGACCTCGACCGTCACCGGGGTCTGGGACCGGGAGCAAACCAACGCCGCCAACATCGCCGCCACCCTGGCCCGGCTGAAGCGGGCCGCCGAAGCTAGTCGATGAAGCGGGACCAGAACGGGATGTAACGCGGGCCGTCCGGTGGGGCCGTGCTGATGCCGCCCGTCGCGAACTCGCGGTGCAGGTAATCGCGCAGGTCGGAGCCGTAAACGATGATGTCCGTCTGGTACACCGACAGCACCGGGTAACCCACCGTGCCCGGCAGGCCGGGCAGGTAGCGGTGCCCGCACACCGGCACCAGCTGCGGCACGTCGGCCAGCCGCCGGCGGGCCTCGCGGACCGCGTCCTCCGGGCCGACCGGGCGCGTGCCCCAGTCCGGCAGCCAGAAACCGTTGTGCTCGACGTCGTACAGCACGCCGTCGACCGGCCATGCCAAACGTTTGCGCAGCTGCTCGGCGTTGCCGCAGCGCCAGTCGGGCCAGCGGTCGCCGATCGGGACGCCCGCGGACAAGAACGTCCGGTGGTCCTCGGCGAAGCGGAAGCCGAACCGGCGCTCGACTTCGTCGAGCTCGGTTTCGCTCAGCCCGGGACGCACGGGTTCCCGGAGGTTCTCCTGCAGGTGCCGCGCCTCCTCCGGAGTGAGGGCGCCGGCCGGTTGGACGGGGGTCATGGCCCGAGCCTAAGCGGCGGCTCACCCGCCCGCGCGTCCTTTTTCGTGCCGACCTGGGGACCCACGGCCGGGTGAGTTTGTTCTCTCATCGGGGCGGATCGCGGAACAGAGCGTGAGCGCGTGTAGTTCACTCATGCCGTGACTTCTCCACGACCGCAGAGCCGCGTGCGTGCTCCCGAGCTGCGCGGCGACGTCTGGCTGAACACCGGCGACCGCCCCCTCACCCTCGCCGAGCTGCGCGGGCGCATCGTTCTGCTGGACTTCTGGACCAGCGGCTGCATCAACTGCCTCCACGTGCTGGATGAACTGCGCCCGCTGGAGGCCGAGTTCGCGGACGTGCTGGTCACCATCGGTGTCCACTCGCCGAAGTTCCTGCACGAGGGCGAGCGCGCCTCGATCGAAGCCGCGGTCCGGCGCTACGACGTGCACCACCCGGTGGTCAACGACCCCAAGATGGAGCTGTGGTCGCAGTACGCGGTCCGCGCGTGGCCGACGCTCGTCGTCGTCGACCCCGAGGGGTACGTCGTGCACGTCGCCGCGGGCGAAGGGCACGAAGAGGCGCTTCGCCGCGTCATCGCCGACCTCGTGACGAAGCACGAAGCGAAGGGGACGCTGCGGCGCGGCGGCAGCCCGTACGTGCCGGTCGAGGAGCAGCCCGGCGAGCTGCGGTTCCCGAGCAAGGCCGTTGCCACCGCCGAAGGGCGCGTCCTGGTCGCCGACACCGGGCACCACGCGATCGTCGAGTTCGCTTCGGACGGCGAGACCGTCATCCGCCGCTTCGGCAGCGGAGCCCGCGGTGGCCAGGACGGTCCGTTCGACATCGCGACCTTCACCGAGCCGTCGGGCATCGCGCTCCTGCCGTACGACATCGCCGAGCGCGTCGGCTACCACGCCGTCGTCGCCGACACGGCCGGCCACCGGCTGCGCGGCCTCGACCTGATCACCGGCGAGGTGACGACGGTCGCCGGCACCGGCGCCCAGTGGCGCAGCGGGCCGGACTCGGGCAAAGCCGTCACGGTCGACCTCACGAGCCCGTGGGACGTCGCCTGGTGGGGTCCGGCCGGCGGGGTGGTCGTCGCCATGGCGGGCAACCACACGCTGAGCGTGTTCGACCCGGTCGGCGGCACGATCCGCCGCTTCGCCGGCACGACCGTCGAAGGCCTGCGCGACGGCGACGCCGGCGAAGCGTTCTTCGCGCAGACGTCCGGCCTGGCCGTGGACGGCGACAAGCTGTGGCTGGTCGACGCGGAGACGTCGGCGCTGCGCTGGATCGAGCCCGACGGCGAGACGTTCACCGTGCAGACGGCGATCGGCGTCGACCTGTTCTCCTTCGGCCACACCGACGGCCCGGCCGACAAAGCGCTGCTCCAGCACCCGCTGGGCTTGGCGGTGCTGCCCGGCGACAAGATCGCGATCGCCGACACCTACAACGGCGCTGTCCGCCGCTTCGACGTCTTCACCCGCGAGGTGACCACGATCGCCACCGGGCTCGCCGAGCCCCAGGGGCTGCTGCTGCACGACGGCGAGCTGCTGGTCGTCGAGTCCGCGGGCAACCGCCTCGGCCCGCTGCCGGCCGCCGAGCCGACGGTCGTCACCGGTGACGCGCACGCGGTCCGCCGCCCGCCGACGGTGCTCGCCCCGGGCGAGATCGACTTCTCGGTGGTGTTCACGGCCCCGCCCGGCGAGAAGCTGGACGACCGTTTCGGCCCGTCGACGCGGCTGGAGATCAGCGCGTCCCCGCCAGCGCTGCTGGCCGACGGCGGCGGGACGGGGACGGATCTGAACCGCAAGATCCGCCTGGCCCCGGGCGTCACGGAGGGTGTGCTGCAGGTCGTGGCCCAGGCCGCGAGCTGCGACGACGGTGGCGAGCACCCGGCGTGCCGGATCACCCGCCAGGACTGGGGCGTCCCGATCCGCATCGAGGACGGCGGCGTCAGCGAATTGAGCCTGGTCATGGCCGGTACGCCCGCGACCGGCGGGTAACATGCAGGCCGTGTCTGACGGGCCGAAACTCGAAATCCAGATGCTGCACGACCGGGTACTCGTGCGGCTGTCGCCGGAAGAGGGAGAGCGCCGCAGCAGCGGCGGCATCGTGATCCCCGCGACGGCGCAGGTCGCGCGCCGCCTGGCGTGGGGTGATGTACTGGGCGTAGGCAACAGCGTGCGAAACGTCAAGACCGGCGACCGCGTGCTCTTCAACCCGGAGGACCAGCTCGAGGTCGAGATCCAGGGTGAGGGGCACCTGGTGATGCGCGAACGCGACATCCACGCGGTGGCGACCGAGCGCACCGAGCACGGGACGGGGCTCTACCTGTAGGTCGGGTCCCGCGAAAGGCAGGCGCGTGGCAGACGAAGAGGTAAGCGAGGGCGCGGAGGACCGCAAGCTCGCCACCGAGGGGGCGATTGCGGAGTTGCCGGCCACGGCCGCCGAGCCGGGGCCCGCGGACGCCGCCGAGCCGCCCGCGAGCGTCGCCGCGCCGACTGCGGCTGAGCTCGAACCGGGACCTGCGCCTGGTGAGCCGCTGACCGCGGCCGAGCTGGCGCCTGCGCCGGCCGCCGAGCCCGAGACCGCTCAACCACCTGCGCCTACCGCCGTTGAGTCGCCGGTGGCGGAGCCGGTCGATCCGGCGCCTGAGTGGCCCACTGCCGTCGAGGTGCCCGCGGTTGCCGCCGAGGCGCCGACCGCGGTCGGGGTGATTGCCGCGCCCACGACCGAAGTCGTTCCTGCTTGGCCTCCTGTTGTCCCGGCGCCGGCTCCTGACAATGGCGGGACCGATCTCTTCTCCGATGATCTGCTCGGCGAGCTCCTCGAGACCCCCGCGCCGCCGCCGGTTCCCGATACTCCCGCCCGGAAGCTGCGCAAGGGTGTTGCCCGGACCATGATGACCATCGGGCTCGCCCTCGGGCTCTTCGTCATCCTTTACGCCATCGATCTCGCCGTCAGCGCCGGGGACGTGCCGCGTGGGGTCACCGTGGCCGGGATCGACGTTGGCGGGCTCAGCCATGCCGAGGCCGAGGCCAAGCTGCGGAAGGAGCTCGAACCTCGGCTGATTCGGCCCGTCGTCGTGCACGGCGGGGATGTTCAAGGCGAACTCGTGCCTTCGCAGTCCGGGCTGGGGCTCGACTGGCCGAACACCCTGGGGCTCGCCGGGCACCAGCCGCTCAGTCCGATCACGCGGATCATGTCCTTCTTCACCAGCCGCGAGGTCGGGGTCGCCACGCGCACCGACCAGAACCGGATCGCCGAGGCCGTTCGGGAGCTGGCCGAGGGCAAGCTGAACCACCCCGCCACCGAAGGCTCGGTCGGGTTCACCCCCATCGCCGGCAGCGACGGCGGGGTCAGCGCCCACCCCATCCTGCCGCGGCAGGGCCAGCAGCTCACCGATCTGGCCGGGGCCGTGCACACCGTCACCGATCACTGGCTCGACCGCGGCGGGGTCACGCTCGCCATGGCGATCACGCCCGTGCGCGCGACCGCCGCCGGGGTGCAGGCCGCCTGTCAGCAGATCGTTGTCCCCGCCGTCGCGAAGCCCGTCGTCGTGCACGGCGAGGGCAAGGACGTTCCGCTCAAGCCCGCCACTATCGCGTCGTCGTTCCAGTTCGCCGCCGTCGAAGGCGGGGCCGTGGAGGTCCGCATCGACCAGGGCAAGCTGCAGGCCGCCCTCAAGGACCCGCTGGCGAGCACCGAGACCGACGGCAAGGACGCGCAGATCGTCTTCACCGGCGACCAGCCGACCGTCGAGCCCTCCGAGGACGCCCGCAAGGTGGACTGGGAGAAGACCTTCCTCCCCCTCATCGACGTGCTCAAGAAGACCGACGGCCGAGACCTGCCCGTCGTCTACAGCGCGTCGACGCCCAGCGTGACCACCGACGCCGCCAGCGCGCTCGGCATCAAGGAGGTCATCGGCGAGTTCACCACCGGTGGCCTGATCGGCCCGGCCGAGACGAACAACCGGACGCTCGCCGCGCGCGTGTCCGGCACGATCGTCAAGCCCGGCGAGACGTTCAGCCTCGGCGGCCGCTCCGGCCCGCGCACCGCGGACGCCGGCTACGTGCCCGCCCCGGTCGACGAGGACGGCACCGGCCCGGACGTGGTCGGCGGCGGCGTCTCCCAGCTGGCGTCCACTTTGTACAACGCCGCCTACCTCGCCGGCCTGACCGACGCCGGCCACCTCGAGCACGACCACTACCTCGACCGCTACCCTGTCGGGCGCGACGCCAAGGCCGTCAACGCCGACGGCAGCCCCGTCGAGCTCAAGCTCACCAACGACGCGACGACCGGCATCGCCGTCCAGGCCACCGTCTCCGGCGGCTCGGTGACCGTCCGGATCTGGGGCACCCGGCACTTCCGCGTCGAGGGCCAAACCGGCGCGCAGACCCCCGGCGACCCGCCGCCCATCCAGTTCGGCTCCGGTGGGGCGGCCGCGTGCCAGCCGTCGATCGGCTCCTCCGGTTTCAGCGTCACCGACACGCGCGTGCTCTACGACCTCGCGAGCGGCACCGAGCTCCGGCGGACGTCGCACACGGCCACCTACGGCCCGCGTCCGACCATCCTTTGTTGAGTTGTCAGCGAAGGACCATGCACCCCGCCTCCTCGAAGTCGCGCAGCCACGCCGGCTCTCGCAGCTGCTTGTTCCACCGGAGATCCAGCTTGTCCAATTTGGACAGCCGGGCGAGCGACGCCGGCAACGTCGTCAACGCGTTCTCCCGCAGGTCCAGCTGACGCAGCTCGCTCAGCAAGCCGATCGACGACGGCAGTGAAGTGAGCCGGTTGCCGCGTAAATGCAGCTCCCGCAACGCACCCAGCGCGCCGATCGACTCGGGCAGCGAGGTCAGCTCGTTGCGGTACAACCGGAGCTCGCGCAGCGCCGCGAACCCCGAGAGGTCCGACGGCAACGACGTGAGCCGGTTGTCCGTGCACCCCAGGTACCGCAGCTTCCCCAGCCCGCACCAGGCGTCCGGGAACTTCGTCAGCCGGTTGTCGCTGACGTACAGGTACTCGGTGAGCCCGGCCAGCTCGCCCAGCTCGCCGGGCAACGACTCGAACCGGTTGTGCGCCAGGTCGAGCGTGTGCAACGACGTCAGCGCCGAAATTCCCGGCGGCAGCACCGAAATCCGGTTCGCCGCCAGGTTCAGCACGCGCAACGACGTCAGCGACCACAGCGACGCGGGTACCTCCGCGATCGCGTTCTGGTACAGATCGAGCCGCGTGACATCGGGTGGAAGCAACGGCACCGACGTCAGCCCCTGATCGCTCAGCTCCACTGATGTCATGACGATCTCCGGGTCAACGGCAGCAGCGCCCACGTCGACGCGTCGTCCGGAGTGGACACCTGGATCCGCAGGCCCGGTGCCTCCGACACGGCCAGCTCGGTCAGGCGGAGGCGCATCCGGCCCGCCCGCGGGTGCTGGAACTCCCGCAACCGCGGCCGCGGTTCCGCGACCTCGTGCCGCGCCCACAGCTCCGCGAATTCGGGGCTCAGCTCCGCCAGCCGCCGGATGTCCTCGTCCCACGACGGGTCACCGACGTGCCTGCCGTACTCGGCCCGCATCCGCGCGACCATGTGCGGGACCTCCTCGTCGTAGTTCAGCAGCATCCGCCGCGCGTTCGGCTCGGTCACGCAGCACCACAGCAGGTTCTTGTGCAGGCACGGCAGGCTGTGCCACTCCCAGAACAGCTCCTCCTGCGCCGCGTTCGACGCGAGGATGTCGAACCGGCCGTTGATCACCGTGGCCGGCAGCGGATCGAGCGCGCGCAGCACCTCGCGCACCGCGTCCGGCACGACCTCGACCGACGACGGCAGCCGCGACGGTGTCAGCTCCGCCAGCCGGTACAGGTGCTCCCGCTCGGGGTGGTCCATCCGCAGCGTGCGCGCCACCGCGTCGAGCACCTGCGAGCTCGCGTTGATCGGCCGCCCCTGCTCGAGCCACGTGTACCAGGTGACGCCGACGCCGGCGAGCAGCGCGACCTCCTCCCGCCGCAGCCCGCTGGTGCGGCGGCGCACGCCGGGCGGCAGCCCGACCTCCTCCGGGCCGATCCGCGCCCGGCACGCCTTGAGGAACTGGCCGAGTTCCTCCCGGCGGCTGGTGTGGACCTGCGTTGACGTCATACCGAGCATGGTGCCGGAGGGGTACGACATTTTTCGCCGAAGCGGGTGCTGCCGGTACCAGCATCAGCAGGCTCTCTCCGCCCGCAACCGAAGAACCCCAAGGTCAGAGCCATGACTCTGACCACCGAAGCCCCGGCCATCCCGGACCGGGCCGCGCGGCCGTGGTTCATGCTGGCCGTCCTGCTGCTCGGCCAGTTCATGGCGCTGCTCGACGTCACCGTCGTGAACGTCGCCATGACCGACATCCGCACCGACCTGCACGCCTCCGGCGCCGCGCTGCAGCTCGTCGTTTCCGGCTACACCGTGGGCTACGCGATGCTCCTGATCACCGGCGCCCGCCTCGGCGAGCTGTTCGGGCGGCGACGGCTGTTCGTCACCGGCGTCATCGCCTTCACCGTCTGTTCGCTGCTCTGCGGGTTCGCGCCGGACCCGGTCACGCTGATCGTCGCGCGGATCGCCCAGGGCGCCGGCGCGGCGCTGATGATGCCGCAGGTCATCAGCGTCATCCAGGCGCAGTTCAGCGGCGCCGCGCGGGCCAAGGCGCTCAGCGCGTACACCGCGGTCATCTCGGTCGCGTTCGTGTCCGGCCAGGTGCTCGGTGGCGTGCTCGTCGGCGCGGACCTCTTCGGCGCGGGCTGGCGGCCCATCTTCCTGGTGAACGTGCCGATCGGGGTGCTCGTCGCCGCGCTCGCCGTGCGTCTCGTACCCGGCGGGGCGGCGAAAGCGGGCCGCCGGCTCGACCTCGCCGGCCTGGCCCTCGCCGTGCCCGCGGTGGTGCTCATCGTCCTGCCGCTCGTCCTCGGGCACGACACCGGCTGGCCGGTGTGGACGTTCCTCTCGCTCGCGGCGGGCGCCCTGCTGGCGGTGCTGTTCGTGGTCGTGGAACGCCGGGTGCGCGACCCGCTAGTCAACCTCGGCGTCCTCAAGATCCGCGGGGTCGCACCGGGACTGGCCGCGCTGGCCACCGGCGTGGCGTCCTACGGCGGTTTCCTGTTCTGCGTGGCCTTGCACCTGCAGGCCGGCCTCGGGGAGACGGCGCTGGCGGCCGGGCTCACCATGGCGCCCGGCGGCGTGGTCTTCGGCATCTGCGGGTTCTTCTGGCACAAGCTGCCCGAACGCGTCCACGCGGCACTGACGCCGTGCGGCTACGCGGGGTCTGCGGCCGCCTACGCGTTGCTCGGGTTCAGCCTGAAGGACGGCGGAAAGGGTGGTGCGCTGTTCTTCGCCGCGCTCCTGCTGTTCGGCCTCTCCATGGGCCTGGCGTTCGGGTCGCTGATGGCGCACGCGCTGACCCACGTCCCGCTCGAAAGCGCGGCGGACGCGAGCGGCCTGCTCACGACGACGTTGCAGCTCGGCCAGGTGGTCGGCGTCGCGACGTTCGGGAGCCTCTTCCTGACGCTCGCCGCCAAGTCGTCCGCGCACGCCATCACCACGACGATGACCTGGGCCGCGGCTCTGCTGCTGGTGGGCGTCGGGTTCGCCGTCGCGCTCGCCCGCGCGTCGGCCCTGCGGTAGCCACGGAAAGGCCCGGCCGGTTCACCCGAAGGTGTACCGGCCGGGCCGAAAGCCGAAAGCGTTACCTCGTTACCCCGCGACGGCCGTAGGCACCCGCGGCGATGCTGACACCGATCGCGGCCAGCACGACCTGGGTGAGGATCTCCAGCCAGTCGATGCCGTTCGTGTCGGCGTAGCCCAGCCCACGGGCGATGGCCGTACCGATGAAGGCGGCGATGATACCGATCACGATGGTCAGCCAGATCGGGATGTTCTGCTTGCCGGGAGCGACCAGCCGGCCCAGAACGCCGATGATCAGCCCGACGATGATGGCGCTGATGATGCCGGCGACAGTCATCACTTTCTCCTCTCGGTGATCGCGGGTCCGGCCACTCGGTCCCGCGAACTCGCAGACGGAATTCCCCGGCTTCCCGACCCCGAAACGCGAAGGGCCCCTTCCCGGGTGGGAAGGGGCCCTTCGGCCGAACGCGTTGATCAGAACGCGGCTTCGTCGATCTCCATGAGCGCGTTGTCGGCGGCCTCCACGATGGCGCGGCGGGCGGTCAGCTCCGGCAGCACCTGCTTCGAGAAGAACGAGGCCACGGCGATCTTGCCCTCGTAGAACGGGACGTCCTTGGCGGACGCGCCCGCGTCGAGCTTGCCGATGGCGACCTCGGCGTGCTTGAGCAGCTGCCAGCCGATGAGCAGGTCACCGACCGACATCAGCAGGCGGACCGTGTGCTGGCCGACCTTGTTGATGCTCTGCGGGTCATTCTGCGACGCGGTCAGGTAGCCGATCAGCGAGCCGAGCATGCCCTGGGTGTCCTCGAGGGCCTGCTTGAGCAGCGCGCGCTCGTTCTTGAGCCGGCCGTTGCCCGCCTCGGACTCGATGAACTTGGTGATCTCGCCGGCCACAAAGGCCAGCGACTGGCCCTTGTCGCGGACGATCTTCCGGAAGAAGAAGTCCAGCGACTGGATGGCCGTGGTGCCCTCGTACAGCGAGTCGATCTTGGCGTCGCGGATGTACTGCTCGATCGGGTAGTCCTGCAGGAAGCCGGAGCCGCCCAGCGTCTGCAGCGACTGTACGAGCTGCTCGGTGGCGCGCTCGGAGCCGACGCCCTTGACGATCGGCAGCAGCAGGTCGTTGACGCCGTGCGCGAGCTTCTGGTCGCCCTCGCCGGTCCACAGCTGGTCCTGGAAGGAGGCGGTGTACAGGTAGACCGCGCGCAGGCCCTCGGCGTACGCCTTCTGCAGCATCAGCGAGCGGCGGACGTCCGGGTGGTGCGTGATGGTGACGCGCGGGGCGGTCTTGTTCAGCATGTTCGGCAGGTCGGCGCCCTGGACGCGCTCCTTGGCGTACTCGAGCGCGTTGAGGTAACCCGTCGACAGCGTCGCGATGGCCTTCGTGCCGACCATCATCCGGGCGTACTCGATGACCTGGAACATCTGCGCGATGCCGTCGTGCACCTCGCCGAGCAGCCAGCCCTTGGCCGGGGTGCCGTGCTGGCCGAAGGTCAGCTCGCAGGTCGTCGAGGCCTTGATGCCCATCTTGTGCTCGACGCCGGTGACGAAGGCGCCGTTGCGCTCGCCCAGCTCACCGGTCTTGGTGTCGAAGTGGAACTTCGGCACGAGGAACAGCGACAGGCCCTTGGTGCCCGGCTTGGTCTCGATGCCCGGGCCCTCGGGGCGGGCCAGCACGAGGTGCATGATGTTTTCGCTCATGTCGTGCTCGGCGGAGGTGATGAACCGCTTCACGCCGTCGATGTGCCAGGAGCCGTCCTCCTGCTTGGTGGCCTTGGTGCGGCCCGCGCCGACGTCGGAGCCGGCGTCCGGCTCGGTCAGCACCATGGTGGCGCCCCAGGCCCGGTCGATCATGATCCGGGCCCAGTGCTTCTGCTCTTCGGTGCCGTTCTTGTCGACGATCATGGCGAAGTTCGGGCCCGCCATGTACATGAACAGCGGGGCGTTCGCGCCGAGGATGAGCTCGGACGCCGCCCACTGCACCGTCGGGGGGAGACCGAAGCCGCCGAGGTCGTTGGTCAGGCCGAGCCGCCACCATTCGCCCTCGATGAGCTGCTGGTAGCTCTTCTTGAAGGACTCGGGGATCTTGACGCTGAACGTCTTCGGGTCGTACACGGGCGGGTTGCGGTCGGCGTCGGCGAAGGACTCGGCGAGCGGGCCGGTCGCGAGCTTGTTCAGCTCGGACAGCACCCCGCGGGCGGTCTCTTCGTCGGATTCGGCGAGCACACCCTTGCCCAGGCGCTCCTGCACGCCGAGTACCTCGAAGAGGTTGAACTCCAGGTCTCGGACGTTGCTCTTGTAGTGGCCCATGTCGTCACTCCAATGTGTTCGGCTCCCCGGCCGGGCACATGTTCGCCTTACTCGCCGGTAACTTCAGGATATTACCTGCGGGTAACCAGGGCAAGCAGATCCGCACTTCCGAGTATCGGAAATCCACTCGAATGTTGTCTTCTTCCTGGGGATGAGACGTCAGCGGTGGCCCGGGATCGCCGTTGTGTCCGCCGTCACCGGGACGTAGCCGTCTTCGGGCCGGGCGATCAGGATCCCGCTGCGGAAGGCGATCGTCACGGCATGTGTCCGGTCCCGGGCGGAAAGCTTGCGCAGGATGCTCTTCACGTGGGTCCGGACGGTTTCGACGGACAGGAACAGCAGCTTCGCGATCGCCGAGTTTTCGAGCCCTTCGGCGACCAGCTGGAGGACTTGGTACTCGCGCCTGGACAGCGGCATCCCGCCGCGCGGCGACGGCGGGCTGTCGTGGGCGAGGTCGCCCTTCGGGGCGGTCGTGCGCTTCGGCCGGGCGGTCAGGGCGGCCAGCGCCGGGTCGATGTAACGGCGTTCGCTGTGCGCCCGCCGGATCGCTTCGGCGAGCCGGCGTGAATCGATCGACCGCGGCACGATCGCGTGCGCGCCCGCGGCGATCGCGGCGGCGAGGTACTGCTGGGTGCGATTCGTGTCACGGATCAGGGTGACCAGGATCAGCGCCGGGTCGCCGGCGTTGAGCAGCTTGGTCAGGTGGCAGTTGGGGTCCAGCGCCGAGTCCAGGACGACGACGTCCGGTTTGACCTGTTCGCAGAGCTGCAGGGCGGCGTGGTGGCTGGCGGCCTGCCCGGCCCAGTGCAACCCCTGGCTGCGGTGCACGAGCGCGGCGAGACCGTCGCGGAAGATGGGCACCGGATCGACGACCGCCACGCCGAGGCTGCGCGCGCCTGGTCCGGCGGGCCCCGCGGGCCTGCGGGTGGGCTCGATGCCGTGCATCGCGGGCCTCCGTCTCTGCGCCGTCGCTCCTGGGACGCCTCCCGGCGCCGCCCGGTCCCCCTGCCAGGACCGGTCAGAAGTGACTCCTCCTGCTTGGTACGAGTCGCGATTGCGCAGCTCATGACGCCAAATCCCCCTCATGGCCCAATCCGCCGGTCACAGCAAACTTTCCGTAGAAGACGATCTTGGAGAGCTGGCTCGGCCGGGCGGGAAGGGGCCTGAAGGGGCAGTCGGCGCTACTGAGGGTGGCCCGCAGTCCGTTCAACGATTTCGACAGTCTTCGGATGCGGTCCGAAGCAGGGCGAACTCGGCCGCCAGGCCGGCCGGTGTCCAGTGCGCGTTGAGCCCGCTCGGGTTGGGAAGCACCCACACCCGGGTGTCACCTATCCGGTGCTCCTGACGGCCGACGCGCGCCTTCGGGGAGCCGAACGCGGTCCGGTAGGCGGTGATCCCGACAACGGCCAGCCACCGCGGCCGGTACTCGAGGACTTTGGCGGTCAAGATCTGCCCGCCTTCGCGGAGCTCGTCGTCGGTGAGCTCGTCGGCGCGGGCGGTGGTCCGGGCGACGACGTTCGTGATGCCGAGGCGGAGTTCGAGGAGCCGGTCCTGCTCGCTGGGTGCGTAGAGCCGCGGGGTGAAGCCGCCGCCGTGGAGGGCGGGCCAGAAGCGGTTGCCGGGGCGGGCGAAGTGCTGGCCGAGGGCGCCGGAGTAGAGGCCGGGGTTGATGCCGCAGAAGAGGACGTCGAGGTCCGGGGCGATGACGTCGGGGATGGTGGCGTTGTGCGCCGCGGCCAGCTGGTCCTTCGTGGGTCGGGTGCTCACGGATCCAGTTTCCGGCACGCTCGGGACGTGGAGGTCACCGCGGACGGCACGCCCTTCTGACCTCGGCTGATTCGTCTTCGGCGGCCGGCTTCCCGCCCATCGGCCCTGCCCGCCGTCGCGGGGGGTAGCGGATTCGGTACTGACCTGCGTAACCTGTGTGATCTCCCGCACAGCGCCGTACCGAGGAGGATTTCGTGCAGCTTCCGATCGTCCTCGGGCTGGTCGCGCTGGTCCTGGCCGTCGCCGCGCTCGTCGTCGTGCTGGAAGACCGGCGGGCCGCCAAGCGGGCTGCCCTGCAGCGGAAAGCGCGGCTAGCGCGTCTCGGCGAGGTGGACCCGCTCGCTCCGGGCCGGCTGCACGTCGACCGTTGAACGCAGGAGCGTCAGCAGCAACGCCCCGAACACCCAGCCGGCCACCGCGCCGAGCGTGTTGTTCATGAGGTCGTCGACGTCGAAGATGCGGTAGACGTACGGTGCCGTGCCGAAGTTCGCCGTGAGCTGCGTGACCTCGATGAACAGGGACGCCGCGAAGCCGATCAGCGCGGTGCCGGTCAGGCCTCGGCGCCAGAGGATCCGCGCGAACACCCCGAGCGGGACGAACAGCAGCACGTTCAAGCACGCCTGCTGGAACGTCTGCGTCGTTAACCACTCCCCGCCGTGCTTGAGCAGCTCCGTGTGGATGTCGGCGATCCACTGGAACGGGTGCAGCTGCACGGTCTGCGTCAGCCGGCGCGTGCCGGGCCCGGGCAGCGGGAGGAAGACGACCGCGAGCGTCATGCAGCCGTAGAGCAGCACCGCCGCCGTGGTCGCGAGCCCGCGCGGGCGCAGGCGGCCGTGGTGGGCGAGCTGGGTGATCAGCTGCGGCACGAGGACCACGGCCCACAGCGCGAGGAACCCGATGAAGCCGTACTGCAGGGCTGTGAGCTGTGCGTTCGTCATGCCACCGACGTTATGGATCTTGCCGCCGGTGCCGCTTCGGTCGATGAGCCCGCGCTCCTCGGCCACTCGGCCGACCTGTCCGGAGCCGATCGGCGGGCCGCGGGTGACCGATGTCATGTCGGCGTAACCGGATGCGCCTTGCGCCGATACGGGAATGGGCACGACGCTCGGCGCGTCGGACTCTTTGCAGGCAACGAAAGGAACCCCCATGGCACCGGTCCGGGTCGGCATCGTCGGGCTCAGCGCGAACGGCGGCTGGGCCGCGACCGCGCACGTGCCCGCGCTGGCCGCGGTGGACGGCTACGAACTCCGCGCGCTCGCCGGCAGCACCGCAGAGTCCGCGCGGGTGGCCGGGGAGAAGTACGGCGTGCCGCTGACCTTCGGCGACGCCGGGGAGCTCGCCCGGCACCCGGAGGTCGACCTCGTCGTGGTCGCCGTGAAGGTGCCGGAGCACCGGGCGCTCATCGAGCCGGCGCTCGCCGCGGGCAAGCAGGTGCTGAGCGAGTGGCCGCTCGGCGTCAGCCTGGCCGAAACCGAGGCGCTGGCCGAAGCCGCCCGGGAGAAGACGACCGCGGTCGGCCTGCAGGGGCGCTCGGCGCCGGCGTTGCGCTACCTGCGCGACCTCATCAAGGACGGCTACGTCGGCCGCGTGCTTTCGACGTCGCTCATCGCTTCGGGCGCGAATTGGGGTTCCAGCGTGCGGGCCGGCCGCGACTACCAGCTGCACGCCGCGGGCGGGGCGACGATGCTGACCATCCCGTTCGCGCACACCGCCGACACCCTCGCCATGGTCCTCGGCGGCTTCGCCGAGCTCTCGGCGACGATGGCGACCGTCCGGCCGCGGGTGCGCGACGAGGTCACCGGCGAGTCCGTCGAAATGACCGCGCCGGACCAGATCGCCGTCAGCGGCGTCCTGGACGGGGGCGCCGTCGCGTCGGTGCACCTGCGCGGCGGGACGTCGCCGGCCACGAACTTCCACTGGGAGATCAACGGCACCGAAGGCACGCTGGTCGTCGAGGCCGCGGATCCGCTGTTCTGGATCGCGAAGCTGACGCTGCGCGGCAGCCGGACCGGCACGCTCGAGAAGCTCACCGTGCCCGCGCGGTACGAGCTGCCGCAGCTGGCCGGCCGCAGCGCCGAGCCGTCGTACAACGTCGCGCACGCCTACGCCCGCCACCTCAAGGGCGACCTGCCGGACTTCGCGCACGCCCTGCGCGTGCACCGGGTGCTCGACGCCGTCCAGCGGTCGGCCGACAGTGGCGCCAGGGTCGTGCTGGACGCAAAGTAACTGTTACTGCCGGTCGTAGTTTCCGTTACCCTCGGGTCATGGACGACGTTGTCTACGACCGCGCGGGCCGCGGCGAGCCGCTGGTGCTGATCCACGGCATCGGCCACCGCCGCCAGGCGTGGGCGCCGGTGTTCCCGCTGCTCACGGCCCAGCGCGACGTCATCGCCGTCGACCTGCCCGGCTTCGGCGAGTCGCCCGAACCGGCCGGCGGGTACGGCATCGAGCCGGCGCTGGTGATGTTCAAGGAGCTCTTCACCGACCTCAGGCTCGACCGGCCGCACGTGGCCGGCAACTCGCTCGGCGGCCTGCTCTCGCTGGCCCTCGGGCAGGCCGGGCTGGTCCGCAGCGTCACGGCGTTGTCGCCCGCCGGGCTGTGGACCCGGCCCCAGAAGATCTACGCGATCGCGACGCTCAAGGCCCACCGCGCCCTCGCCCGGCGCACGCCGCCGCACGTCGTGCGCCGCATCGCCGCGACGGCGTCCGGGCGCCGCGCCCTCACCGGGATGATCGTCGGACGTCCCGAGCTGCAGACTCCCGACACCGTCGTCGAGGACGCCCACGCGCTCGCCACCGCCCCGGGCTTCGAGCCGACCGCGGCGCAGTCCCGCGGGGACTTCCAGTTCACCGGCCCGGTCACCGGTGTCCCGGTGACCGTCGCCTGGGCCGAGCGCGACCGGATCCTCGCCCGGCCGCGCCTTGCCGACCTGCGGAAAGTCGCGCCGCACGGGGTGTTCCGGCTGCTGCCCGGCTGCGGGCACGTGCCGATGAACGACGACCCGGCGCTCGTCGCGCGGGTGCTGCTCGACGGAAGCCGTTAGGTGACATTCGCTTTACGTCCGTCTTTTGACCCTGGTAGGTGACTGCTCCGCGAGGCAGAATCCTCCGCCGTGCGCCCGTTCGGGGACCCTGGGCGCGAATCGGAGGAAACACTCATGAGGCTTTCGACCCGGCTTGCGGTATTGGCCGCGGCCGCGCTGGCGACGACGGCGGTGACCACCGCACCCGCGTCCGCGGGCCAGCGCCCGGATCCCACCGCCGACGTCCGGATCATCGGGTTCAACGACCTGCACGGCAACCTGGAGCCGCCGTCCGGTTCCAGCGGGCGCGTGGTGCAGTCGGACGGGACCACTGTGGACGCCGGCGGCGCCGCTTACCTGGCCACGCACGTGAAGCAGCTGCGGGCGCAGGTGGCCAACTCGTTCGTCGTGTCCGCCGGTGACAACATCGGCGCGTCGCCGGTGGTTTCGGCGCTGTTCCACGACGAGCCGACCATCGACTTCCTGAACATGCTGGGCGTCAGCACGTCCGTCGTCGGCAACCACGAGTTCGACGAGGGCTACAAGGAACTGCAGCGCATGCAGTTCGGCGGCTGCCACCCGACCGACGGTTGCCAGTTCGAGAAGCCCTTCAAGGGTGCGAACTTCCCGTTCATCGGGTCCAATGTGTACTTCACCAACGGCCTGCCCGCGCTGTTGCCGTTCACCGTCAAGTTCGAGGGCGGCATCCCGGTCGGCGTCATCGGCGCCACGCTGAAGGACCTGCCGACCGTCGTCACGCCGGAGGCCATCAAGGGCCTGAAGTTCGGTGACGAGGTCGAGGCGATCAACCGGACCGCGAACCTGCTCGACTTCTTCGGCGTCAAGGCCCAGGTCGTGCTGATGCACCAGGGCGACGGCACCGAGGTCGAGGGCCCGAACGACTGCAAGCTGCGCCCCGGCCCGGCCGCCGCGATCGCCGCCGCGGTGACGCCGAAGGTCGACGCGTTCTTCACCGGGCACAGCCACCAGCAGTACAACTGCGTGATCAACGACCCGGCCGGCCAGCCGCGCCCGGTCATCCAGGGCTCGTCGTTCGGCCGGCTGCTGTCGGTGGTGGACCTGAAGATCAGCCGCAAGACGCGGGACGTCGTGCGGTCGCAGACCAAGGCGTTCAACGAGATCGTGACCCGCACGGTCACGCCGGACCCGGCCGTGGCCGCGCTGGTCGCCGACGCCAAGACCAAGTCCGCCCCGATCGCGAACAAGCAGGTCGGCACCATCACCGCGGACCTGCCGGCGGCGGGCAACGCGGCCGGCGAGTCGCCGCTCGGCGACGTCATCGCCGACGCGCAGCTCGCGGGCACGCAGGCGAACAACGCGGTCATCGCCATGACCAACCCGGGCGGCATCCGCGCCGACCTGACGTACAAGTCGTCGCCGAACGGCGAGGGCGACGGCGTGGTGACCTACGGCGAGGCGTTCACCGTCCAGCCGTTCGCGAACATCATGCAGACGATCACGCTGACCGGCGCGAACCTGAAGAACGTGCTGGAGCAGCAGTGGCAGGGCTCGGCGACGCGCTTCCTGCAGATCTCGAGCTCGCTGCACTACAGCTACTCGGCGTCGGCGCCGCAGGGCTCGCGGATCTCGGGCATCACGGTCAACGGCACGCCGGTCGACCCGGCGGCGTCGTACCGCGTGTCGGTGAACAACTTCCTCGCCGCCGGCGGGGACGGCTTCACCGAGTTCACCAAGGGCACCAACCTCTCCGGTGGCCCGGTGGACCTCGACGCCCTGATCGCCTACCTGGGTGCTCACCCGAACCTGGCCCCGCCCGCGGCGGACCGGATCACCCGTCTGCCGTAGGTCCGGTTTCTCCAAGACACCGGGTCGACAATGAACCCATGACGACCTGGGAAGACGTCGTCGGCCTCGCCTCCGCGCTGCCGGAGGTCGAGGCGTCGACGTGGTATCGCACGCCCGCGCTGAAGGTGGCGGGCAAGGGGTTCGCGCGGCTGCGCACCGAGGCCGAAGGCGGCCTGGTCGTGCTGTGCGGGCTCGACGAGAAGGCCGCGTTGCTGGAATCCGGCGACGCGGCCTTCTTCACGACCCCGCACTACGACGGGCACGGCTCGATCATCGTCGACCTAGAGCGGGTGGACGTCGATCAGCTGCGTGAGCTGCTCGAAGAGGCGTGGCGGCGGAAGGCGCCACGCCGGCTGCTCACTTGAGTTCGCCGCGCAGCATGCTCATCAGGATCATGTCGTGGCGCTCGCCTTCGGCGTCGATGAAGGACTCGCGGTGGCGGCCCTCCTCGACGAAGCCGATCTTGCGGTAGACGTGCCGGGCGGCCTCGTTTTCCGCGACGACCCACAGCGTGATCTGGTGCAGCCGCATGGCGTTGAAGCCGTAGCGGCACATCATGCGCAGGGCCTCGGTGCCGTAGCCGCCGCCCCGGTATGCGGCGTCGCCGATGTAGACGTCCAGGTAGGCCTCGCCGACCTCGGGCTCGGTGTCCCGCAGGTCGATGACGCCGATGAGCTTGCGCTCGGCCTTGGCCTCGATGCCGAGGACGACCTTTTCGTAGGAGTTGAGCGCGCGTTCTTCGCAGCGCTTGCGCACCTGGGCCAGCGAGAGCGGGTGTTCGTTGTTCATCCAGCGGCCGACCTCGGGATCGTAGGTCCACGGGTGCAGCCGTTCGGCGTCCTCCGGTTCCAGCGCGCGCAGCCGGACGAGTTCCCCCTCGATCATCACTACTCCCGTTTCACCAGCAGAAAGTCGTTGACGTTGAGCAGGCCGAGGAACTGCCGCACGGGGGTCGGCATCGCTCGGCGCGACTCATCATGCACGAGTTCGGGTGAATGCACGCGGTAATTTTTCCGCTGGGTGATGATGGTGCCACTCTCCGCGGCGAGCACGTTCTTCACCCAGTCGGTGTCCGGACCGTAGGTGAGCGCGATGACGAAGCCGTCATCGGTGCGGAAGACGTTCAGTGGCGTGCGGTACTCCTTGCCGGATTTGCGTCCTGTGTGGACGAGCATGCCGAAGCCCGGAGCCCAGTTCACGACGTACTTGTTGATCCGGTTGGTCACCACGCGGTTGAAGCGGGCGAGTCCCTTGGGCAGCACCATGACCCGATAATATCAACGCACGATGAATTAATCGAGCGGTGACCCCGGCTCGCGGCTCGAGGTCGCCCGATGGTGGGATATGGCGCATGTCGACCGCATGGCCGTTGCGCCAGGACCCGGAAGGGCCGGTCATCATCGCGCTGGCCCTGGTGAACGACCCCGACGCGCTGGGCTTCGTCGTCCTGGACGACGAGGACGACTGGTTTATCAGCGACGGCACCGAGCTGTCCGACGACGTGCTGGTCAACCGCGAGAGCTTCGGCAAGATGTCGCTGCGCGAAGCCGTTGAACTGCTGCCGCAGCTGGGCGCGCTGAAGGACCTGCCGACCGGGATGGCCGCCGACTGGGATCCCGAGCGCCGCACGTGGCTGCTCTCGTCCGTGACCGGCTCCGACGACGAAGACGAGGACGTCCGGCTGCTCGCCCAGCGCCGCGCGGCCTGGAAGTTCGAAGGCTCGCCGGACGACGAGGCCCAGATCAGCAGCGGCCTCACCGAGATCCCGACCGGCCCCGAGCAGCCGGTGCGCGCGGTCCGTCAGGTCGTCCGCGAGCAGGACGGCACCTGGCTGTTCGTCGGCTTCGAGGTCCCCGAAGCGGAGGACTTCGAGGTCGAGGGCCTGGAGCTGGAGCACGTCGCGAACCTGTACCCGGACGTCCGCACGGTGCTGAAGGCCGCGCCGGGGCAGGTCTAC
Organism: Amycolatopsis sp. 505; assembly: GCF_031625235.1. Taxonomy (NCBI): domain Bacteria; kingdom Bacillati; phylum Actinomycetota; class Actinomycetes; order Pseudonocardiales; family Pseudonocardiaceae; genus Amycolatopsis; species Amycolatopsis sp. 505. The sequence continues at coordinate 946,406 of NZ_JACKQP010000002.1, read as the reverse complement.
GACCGCGCGACGCCGGACTCGGACTGGGAGCTCGTCGAAGGTTAGAGCTCGATCGGGAGGTGGAAGAGCCCGCGCGTGATCGGGCTCGGCCACCAGGTCAGCTCCTCTTCGGGGACGGCGAGGCGGGCCGTCGGAAGACGCCTGAGCAGGGTCTCGAAGGCGACGTCGGCCTGCAGCCGGGCCAGGGCCGCGCCGATGCACAGGTGCGGCCCGGCGCCGAAGGCGATGTGCCGCCGTTCTCCGGCACGCTGTCCCGGCCGGAAGGCGTCCGGTTCCGCGAACGCCACGGGGTCGCGGTCGGCGGCCAGCACCGAAACGAGGATCGGGTCGCCCGGCCGCATCAGCCGGCCACCGATCTCGACGTCTTCGGTGGGGAATCGCCAGGTCGCGTTCTGCAGCGGCGCGTGCAGCCGGAGCGTCTCCTCGATGACGGCGGCGCGGTGCCGCGGATCGGTTCTTGCTCTGGCCGCTTCGCCGGGGTGGGTCAGCAGCGCGAGCGCGCCGGTCGCGATCAGCCCGACGGTCGTCTCGTGGCCGCCGATCAGGATGAGGAACGCCGTCGACGTCACCTCGTCCGCGGAGAGCGTGCCGGTGGCCTCCTGGGCGACGAGGTCGCTGATCAGGTCGGTGCCGCGGGTCGCCCGCTTGGCCTCGACGACCTCGGTGACCAGCCGTTCCAGCACGTCGGTGGCTTCGCGGACCTTGGAGCCGTCGGTGTCGTCGGCGGAGTCGATGACGAGCGACCACTCGTGCACGTCCTCGCGGTGGGACCCGGGCACCCCGAGCAGGTCGCAGATGATCGCGATCGGCAGCGGGTAGGCGAGGTCGGCGACCAGGTCGCCCTGCCCGCGCGCTTCGACGACGTCGAGCAGGCCGTCGGTCACCTGCTGGGCGCGCTCGCGCAGGCGCTGCATCCGGCGCGGCCCGAACGCGCCGGCGCAGGCGCGCCGCAACCGGGTGTGCTCGGGCGGATCGGTGTTGATCATGTTGGACGCCAGCGACGGCCGGTGGTCGAGCGGCAGGCCCATGCCCGCGCGCTGCCACTGCTCGTTGCCGGCGGACGGGCTCTTGACCAGGGCCGGGTGGTTGAGCGCCGTGACCGCGTCGTCGTACCGCGTGATCAGCCAGGCCCAGGTGCCGGTGGGGAAGTCGAGCCGGTGCGGCGGTCGTTCGCGCAGCCAGGCGTAGGCCGGTGAGGGGTCGCGATCGAAGTCCGGACCGAACAGCGCGGGCTCTCCCATGCGTCCACCCTGCCCGCCGAACTTTCTCCGCGACAAGTGTCCCGGCGCGGGTGCGCCCGTTCGTCCTTACAGTGAAAGCCGGCGATCGGCGCCGGTCAGGACCTGCGAGGAGCACCTCATGCCCAAGTACGCCGCGATCATCTACGCCACCGACATCGACCCGACCACGCCCGAAGCCACGGACATGATGAAGGACTACGACGAGTTCGGCGCGGGGGCGGCGGCGGTGATCCGCGGCGGCGCGGCCCTGTACCCGACGGCGACGGCGACGACGGTCCGCGTCACCGGCGGCAAGGGCGGCGACGTCGTCACCAGCGACGGCCCGTACGCGGAGACGAAGGAAGCCCTCACCGGCTTCTACCTGCTCGAGTGCGCCGACCTCGACGAGGCGGTCAAGGTCGCGTCGCGGATCCCGGGCGCCTGGGACGGCGCGATCGAGGTCCGGCCGGTCGTCGACTTCGGCAAGTGACCGGCGCCGGGGACGCGGTCGCGCGGCTGGTCCGGGACGAGGGCACCGGGGTACTGGCCACGCTGGTCCGCGTCACCGGCAGTGTCGACCTGGCCGAGGACGCGGTCCAGGACGCCGTCGTGCGCGCGCTGGAGACGTGGCCGCGCGACGGCGTCCCGGCCAATCCCCGCGGCTGGCTGCTGGTGGCGGCCCGCCACCGCGCGGTCGACGTCGTCCGCCGCGAGGCGAAGCGGCAGGGGAAGGAGGCCGTCGCGATGCCGGCGATCGATCCGAGCCCGGACCCGGTGTCGGTCCGCGACGACCTGCTGCGGCTGGTGTTCACGTGCTGCCACCCGGCGTTGTCGCTGGACGCCCAGGTGGCGTTGGCGCTTCGGACGTTGGGCGGGTTGTCGACCGCGGAGGTCGCCCGGGGCTTGCTGGTGCCCGAAGCGACGATGGCGAAGCGGCTGACGCGCGCGAAGCAGAAGATCGCGCAGGCGCGGATTCCGTATCGGGTGCCCGCGGCGGAGGAGTTGCCGTCCCGCTTGGCCGGCGTCGCGTCGACGGTGTACCTGATCTTCAACGAGGGCTACACGGGCCGTGTTTCGTTGCTGGCGGAGGGCGTCCGGCTGGCGCGTTTGCTGGTTTCGCTGATGCCGGACGAGCCGACGGCGCTGGGGCTGCTCGCGTTGGTCCTGCTGCAGGACGCCCGCCGCGCGGCGCGTTTCTCTTCGGGGGTACCGGTGTTGCTGTCCGCACAGGACCGTTCGCGGTGGGACGCGGCGCTGATCAAGGAAGGCGTCGAGCTGGTCGGCCGGGGCCTGCGCCGGACGCCGTCGGTGCCGAACGCGTACGTGGTCCAGGCGGCGATCGCGGCGTGCCACGACCTCGCGCCGTCTTACGAGGAGACGAACTGGGACGCGGTGATTTCCTGGTACGACGTGTTGTTGTCGGTCCAGGACACCCCGGTGGTTCGCTTGAACCGCGCGGCAGCGGTCGCGGAGCGGGACGGACCTGCGTCGGCATTGGCGCTGGTGGACGCGCTGGCCGGGTTGGAGGACTACCCCTGGTGGCACGCGTCACGGGCGGAGTTGTTGCACCGCTTGGGTTCCCCGTCGGCGTTCGACGCGCTGGAGCGGGCGGAGAAAACCGGGCTGCCTGCGGCTCATGTGGCGCATTTGCGAGCCAGAATGGAAAGCGAAAACCCCGGGCAGAACGCCCGGGGTTTCGATGAGAGCGGATGACGGGAATCGAACCCGCGTATTCAGCTTGGGAAGCTGATGTTCTACCATTGAACTACATCCGCAGTGCGTCGTCAGCATACACGGCACCGTGATCCCCTTGTCCAGCGCCCTCCTCCTTGACTCGTGCACGTCAAGTGACAACACTTGTTGTCGACTGGTGGAGGTGAGCGTCATGGACGAGCCCGAACTGTTCCGGCAAGGCGGGTTCCGGCTGGCCCAGCGGCTGTTCATCGAGGGTGACATCCGGGGTGACGAGCGGCAGGTCGCGCGGCTGCGGGAGTTCGCCCAGGTGCAGGACAGGCTCGCGGACGACGTCGTCGCCTGGATGGCGCAGCAGCCCAAGGGGCGGGGGCGAGCCTTCTTCGAAGAGGCGCTGGTGGACCGGGCCGCCGCGGCCGGGCCGCTCAAGGACTTCTTCGACCAGGTCGACGCCAAGCCCTACTGGGTCGACGACGAGCGGCTCGAGCGCGGCGCGAGAGCCATCACGCGGGCCGGGTTGCTGGGGCTCTTCCCGCTCGGGGACATGTCGCTGATGGGCGGCTATCTCGCCTCGCGCGCCACGAAATCGCTGGTCGGGACCGGGGAGATCGAATACAAGGCCACGCGGCGGCTCGTCGAGACCGCCGCCTGGTGGATCGACGTCACCACGCCCGGCGCCCTCGAGCACGGTGAGAAGGGGTACGCCTCCGCGCTGCGGATCCGGCTCGTGCACGCCCACGTGCGCGCCGCCATGAACCGGCGGGACGACTGGGACTACGCCGCCTGGGATCGGCCCGTCAACCAGGTGCAGACCGCCGGGACGCTGCTGCTCTTCTCGCTCGTCTACGTCTTCGGCACGCAGCTGCTCGGCCTCCGTTACTCGGTCCGCGAGCGCGGCGACATCCTGCACCTCTGGCGCTACATCGGCTGGCTCATGGGCGTCGACGACGAGCTGCTGCCCACCTCCGAAGAGGACGCCTGGCGCCTGCTCTGGCTGCTCGCGGCGACCGAGTTCATCCCGGACGACGACTCGAAGCGGCTCGCCAAGGCGTTGATCGAGGCCAACGCCGCCGTCGGCGAGGGGCGCGGGGCCGTGGGAAAGGTGCTTTCGCACGTTTCGGTCGCCGTGCACTCGTCGATCAGCCGGCTCGTGCTCGGGAAGACGAACGCCGACTTCCTCGGCCTGCCGAACGACCCGGTCGCGCAGGCCGCGATCGTCGCCGTCGCGGGGGTCAACTTCGCCGCCGAGACCGTGCGGCGGTTCATCCCCGGGGCCACCGCGCTGCAGGAGCGGATCGGCCAGGCCGGGCGCCGCGGGTACGTGAAGCGGCTCGAGAAGATCTTCGCGCCGGACACGACGTACGCGCAGCACATGCGGGCCGCGTGAACCCACCGGATAGGCTTCGGCCGTGCTGCTCAGTGACCGTGACCTCCGCAAAGAGCTCGACGCCGGCCGGCTCGGCATCGACCCCTTCGATGCCGGCATGGTCCAGCCGTCCAGCATCGACGTCCGGCTCGACCGGTTCTTCCGCGTCTTCGACAACAGCAAGTACACCCACATCGACCCGCAGCTGCAGCAGGACGAGCTGACCTCGCTGGTCGAGAAGGAGGGCGACGAGCCCTTCGTGCTGCACCCCGGCGAGTTCGTCCTCGGCTCGACGTTCGAGCTCGTCACCCTGGCCGACGACCTGGCCGGCCGCCTCGAGGGCAAGTCGTCGCTCGGCCGCCTCGGGCTGCTCACGCACTCGACCGCCGGGTTCATCGACCCCGGCTTCTCCGGGCACATCACCCTGGAACTGTCGAACGTCGCCAACCTGCCGATCACGCTCTGGCCCGGCATGAAGATCGGCCAGCTGTGCATCTTCCGGCTGTCGAGCTCGGCCGAGCACCCGTACGGCTCCAGCGAAGCCGGGTCCCGCTACCAGGGACAGCGCGGCCCGACCCCGAGCCGCGCGTACAAGAACTTCCACCGCGTCGACACCTGGCGCTAAGCGGCGACCTTCTCGTCCCAGTCGATGTGGTGGTTCCACATGAAGGCGTTCGGGTCCTCGTCGAACGGCTTCGAGAACACCCGCTTGATGAAGAAGTCGCGGACCACGCGCCCGACCGGGCCGATCACCTTCTGGTCGCCGTTGCGCTTCCCGGCCGCGACCACCGCTTCGACGCGCCCGCGCCGCAAGCTCTCGTAGGTGGCCAGCGCGCGCTCGACGTCGGGCACGTCGCGGAGGCATTTGCCCAGCGTGACGGCGTCTTCGATGGCCATCGAGGCGCCCTGGCCCGCCGCCGGTGACGTCGCGTGCGCCGCGTCGCCGATGATCACCATGCGGCCGCGGTGCCAGACCGGGACCGTCGGGAAGTCGTACGTCGGCCAGGCCGGGTAGAGCTCCCGCGTCGCGCGGATGATCTCGGTGGCCGGCGTCCGGTCGCGGGCCACCAGGTGCAGGAGCTCGGCGCGCAGCTTCTCCCCGGCGAGCGTGGCCAGTTCGGACGCGGTCGGTTCGGTCTTGCGGGCCGGGTTCGCGAACCACCAGACGCGACCGTCCGCGCTGACGACGTGGCAGAAGAACACGCGCTTGCCGAACACCATGTTCAGCACGCCCGGCTCGTCCGGCAGGTCGAGGCCTTCGGCGAACCCGCCGGTGTTGAGCAGCGGCACGTACCGCGGTGCCGGCGCGTCCGGGTCGATGATCGTGCGGACCCGGGAGCGGAGGCCGTCGGCGCCGATCAGAAGGTCGCCCTCGATGTGCGAGCCGTCGGCGAAGTCCGCTCTGACGTGCGTGTCCGTCTGGCTCGCGCCGATCAGCCGCTTGCCGTACTCGACGCGGATGCCGCGTCGCGCGGCTTCGTCGCGCAGGGCGACGTAGAGGTCGGAACGCAGGACGGTCTGGCTCACCGTGCCGTCCGGGAGAGTGCCGCCCAAGGGGAATTCGGCGAGCTTCGTGCCGTTGCCGAGCCCGATCGACATCCGCGGCGAGTCGAAGCCCGCGCTGCGGACGACGTCCTTGAGGCCCAGCGGGAGCAGCGCGTCCAAGCCGTTGACGGCCAGCGTCAGGAACGCGCCGACGCCCTCGGCGCCGCGGTCGTAGGCCTCGAACAGCAGCGGCTCGTGCCCGGCTTCGTGCAGGGCGATGGCCGTGATCGTGCCCGCGACGCCGCCCCCGATGATCAGTGCCCTTGTCATATCGTTCGCCCCCTCGAATGTCTTAGAAACTAATTCGTTCTGTCGAACTAAAGAGTGGGCTAGGCTGGTCGCCGTGTCAAGCGAGCGAACGGAACTCGTCGAAGAAGTCCTGCTCAGGTCGCGGGAGCTGTCGACGGAGACGGTCATGTTCCACACCGCCATCTCCGAGACCCGGGGGCTGTCGGCGGTGGAGAGCAAGGTCCTGGACTACCTCGCGCGCTTCGGCCCGCAGACGCCGAAGGACCTCGCGCGCCTGTCGGGACTCGCGCCGGCGTCGGTGACGGCGATGATCGACCGGCTGGAGCACAAGGGCATCGTCAACCGCGAGCCGCACCCGGACGATCGGCGCAAGGTCCTCATCGCCCTGGACCTGCGGTCCATCGTGAGCGGCCTGCACCTGTGGGACCACCTGGTGAAAGGCATGTACGAGCTCTGCGACCGCTACACCGACGACCAGCTCCGGACGATCATCGGGTTCGTCCGGGCCGCCACCGTCCTCACCCACGAGTCGACGGCGAAGCTGACCGGCTCCGACTCCACGAACGAGTGAGTTTGAAGGCGTAAAACCGGGTCTCGTGCCACGCTCCCAAGGTCGTCTCGGCCCCGGAGGTGGCGAGGAGTGCCGTTGCCCGAAAGACCGCTTCGCCCGATTCTCGTGCTGGCACTGGTCTTCCTGGCCTCGGCCGTCGTACCGGCGGCGGGCGCGGCCGCCGCCGGTACGTTCGCCGTCGGCTACGACGACGTGGTCTACGGCGACTTCGCCTACGCGGGCAACGGCGTCCTGCGCTGCCCGGTCACCGCCGACGGCGCACCGGCCGGCGGGACGGTCGCGACCCCGGCGGCGTGCGCGAACACCGCCGACCGCAAGGACACCCTGGCCAACGACGACTTCTTCATGCAGTGGGCCGACGTCGACACCGACCCGGCGACGTTCGACTCGGCGAGGGCGTCGGTGGGCATCCCGCCGGGGGCTCGCGTCGTCTTCGCCCGGCTGAACTGGGCCGGCAGCGTGAGCTGCGGACCCTCGGCTGTCGCGCCGCCCGGAACGCCCGCGAAGCAGAACGTCCGGCTTTCCGTCGGCAGTGCGGAATCCGTGGACATCGCGCCGTCGGGGTACGCCGAAGACGGCGGGTATTACTCGGCGCACGCCGACGTGACCGGCCGCTTCGCCGGTGTCCCTTCGGTTTTCGACGTGACGGTCGGCAATGTCTGGGCGTTGAAGGGCTTCGACTGCGTCGGCGGCTGGTCGGTCGCGCTGGTCTACGCCTACCCCGAGCGCAACGCGGACTACGCGCCGCACAAGCGCAAGGTGGTCATCTACGACGGCCACGCCCGGCAGACCCCAGGCGCCCCGCCGGCCGAAACGACGATCGCCGGCTTCCGCGCGGCTGCCGCCGACGCGCACCTCGGCGTCACGGCGTACGACGGCGACTGGGGCAGATCCGGCGACCAGTTCCTGGTCGACGGCACCCCGGCCGCCGAGCCCGCGACCGGCGGCACGTCGAACTTCTTCATCTCCAACGCCGACAACGCCGCGCTACCGAACAACTTCAGCGTCGACGCGAAGGCGTTCAACGTCGACAGCGTCCATGCCGGCGCAACGAGCGTGAAGCTCGGCGTCGTCACCAGCGGCGACGACGTCCTGGCGCAGAACCTGGCGTTTTCGGTGCCGGTGCCCGAACTCCAGATCGCCGTGCGCGCGACCCAGCCGAAGACGCACGCCGGCGAGCCGGTGCCGTTCGCCGTCGTGGTGACCAACCCGGGCGACGTCCCGGCGTCCGGCGTCGAGGTCACCGACCCGGCCGTTCCGGAGTGCGCGAAACCGCTCGGCACGCTCGCACCCGGCCAGACGGTGACCTATTCGTGCACCGGCACCGCACCGCCCGACGACTTCACGAACACCGCGAAGGTCACCGGCACGAGCGCGCTCGGCGACGCCCTTGACGGAGTCGCGAGCGCACGCGTCGACGTCCTGCACCCGGCGCTGGGCATGACGAAGACGGCCGACCGGCCCGCGTACCGCGCCGGCGACCTCGCGACCTTCACGATCAAAGTCACGAACACCGGCGACACCGGGCTCTCCGGCCTCCAGGTGACCGACCCGAAGACGCCGGCGTGCGCGCTCACCGGAGCGCTCGCGCCGGGCGAATCCCGCACGACGACGTGCACCGCGAAGGCCCCGATCGCCGAGGGCGTCAACACGGCGAGCGCGCTGGCCGCCGACGAGCTCGGCAAGCAGGTCACGGCGACGGCCGACGCGCCGGCGCCGACGATCGCGCCCGCGGTCGAGGTCACCAAGACCGCGGACCGGCCGGTGATCCACGCCGGGGACGCCGTCACGTGGACGGTCGCGGTCCGCAACACCGGCGACAGCCCGCTGGCCCCGGTCAAGGTCACCGACGACACGACGACGGCGTGCGCGCGCACGTTCGCCGGCCTACCGGCGGGCGCGACGCAGACGTACACGTGTTCGGCGAACCCCTCCCGCACCACGACGTCCCAGGCGACGGCGACCGGCACCGACCTCTCCGGCCGGCCCGTGACAGCCACCGCGTCGGAGACGGTCACGGTGATCATCCCGGCGCTGACCCTCACCGCGGTCGCCACGCCGAGTGTCGCCCGCGCCGGCGACCCGATCACCTACACGCTGACCGTCGCCAACGCCGGCGACGCACCGCTGACCGAGGTGGCGGTGGCCCACGACGTCCCCGCGTGTGCCAAGGCGATCGGCCCCCTGGCCCCGGGCGGGACGACTACGTACACGTGCACCGCGCCGGCCCCACCGGACGACGTGGCCACCACGGCCACGGCCACCGGCCAGGACCAACTCGGCCGCACGCTGAAGGTCACCGACGACGCGGCGGTGGACGTGATCCACCCGGCACTCCGGCTGGCGGTCCGCGCGACACCGGCCGCGGTCCGCGAAGGCGACCCGGTGACGTGGACGGTCACCGCGGCCAACACGGGCGACGTGCCGCTGACGGAGGTCACGGTCGCGGACGCCGAGGTCCCGTCGTGCGCGAAGCGGTTCGGCACGCTCCAGCCGCAGGCGCAGCAGGAGGCGACGTGCACGACGATCGCGGGCCCGGCTGGGTTCGCGAACAAGCCGACGCTGACCGGCACCGACCCCACGGCCCGCCCGGTGACGGCGGCCGCCGAGGCCACGTTCGCGGTCCAGCACCCGGCTGTCGCGATCGCCGCGGAGGTGACGGGCGGCCCGTTCCGCGAGGGCGACAAGGTGCCGTTCCGGATCACCGTCCGCAACGCCGGCGACGTGCCGCTGACCGGCCTCCGAGTGACGGACACACAGGCCACGGGCGCACGAGCCGCGCCCACCAGCTGCACCCAAACCCTCGACGGCACCCTCGACCCCGGCGCCACCCGGGACTTCGCCTGCACCACGACCGCTCCGGCCGACGACGTCACCCGGACCCTCCGGGTCGTCGCCACGCCGCCCGTCGGACCCGACGTCACCGCCGGTGCCAGTGCCGGCCTCGACGTGATCCACCCCGCCATCGCCGTCACGCGGACCGTCGATGCCGCCGTCGTGCACGTCAGCGACTCGGTGACCTCGACCATCACCGTCACCAACACCGGTGACACCCCGCTCCAGGACGTCTCCGTCGACGATCCGCTGGCCCGGGACTGCACCAAATCCCTGGGCCGGCTCGAACCGCGGGCGAAGCACACCTACAGCTGCACCCAAGCCGCCGGTGACACGGACTTCACCGCCGTCGCGAACGTCACTGGGACCGATGCCACGAACCGGCAGGTGAGCGCCTCCGCCGGCGCCGCCGTCGACGTCATCCACCCCGCGCTCAGCCTCACCAACGACGCCACGCCCACGCGCGTCCGCCAAGGCGATACCGTCACGTTCACCCTCGTCGTCGCGAACACCGGTGACGTCCCGCTGACCGATGTGTCCCTTGTGGACAACCGGACTCCGGCGTGCGCTCACTCCATCGGCACCCTCCTTCCCGGCGCCAGCCAGCGCCGCTCCTGCACGGTAAACGCCGGCACCGACAGTTTCGTGAGCTCCGCCACCGCAAGTGCCACCGATCCGGTGAAACGCCAGGTCAGTGCGACCGACGATGCCTCGTACACGGTCCTGCACCCCGCCCTCGCGCTCACTCAGGACATCCACGGCGGTCCCTTCCGGCCCGGCGACACCGTGACCTCCACCCTCATCGTCACCAACACCGGCGACGTCCCGCTGACCGCCGTCAACGTCCAAGCCGAGTCCTGCACCAAGGCTTTCGACCAGCTCGAAGCCGGTGCCGCGCAGAAGTTCGACTGCACCACGACCGCCCCCGCCGACGACGAAGCCGGCGCCGCGAAGGCGACGGCGGACGCCCCGGTCGGCCCACCGGTCACGGCGACGGACACCGACGAGATCGACGTCATCCACCCGGCTGTGCAGCTCACCGTCGACCCGACACCCAAGACCGTTCGCGCGGGCGACGACGTCACCTTCATAATCACCGCGCGCAACACCGGCGACGTCCCGCTCACCGCCGTGTCTATTGTGGACAAGTTACGCGAGCAATCGACCTGCGCGAACAAGCTGGACACCGTTGAAGCCGGAGCGGTGAAGACCTACACCTGCACCCGCAAAGCAGCCGCCGACGACTTCGGCCAAACCCTCGAGATCACCGGAATTGACCCTACCGGTCGCACCGTGCAATCAGCCGGTGACGCAAAAGTCGACGTCGTCCACCCCGAGATCGCCGTGATGAATGACGCCGCACCTTACGAAGTCCGCGCAGGCGACACCGTCACGTTTTCGATCCTCGTCAAGAACACCGGCGACGTCCCGCTCGCCGGCGTGACGGTCGTCGACGACCACACGCCCTCCTGTGCGCATACCGCAGAGGAACTGGCCGTGGACGCCGAAATCTCGTACTCCTGCACAACGACGGCGGGCAAAGTTGGCTTCACAGGCAAAGCAACCGCCACCGGTCAAGACCCGACCCGTCGTCCGGTGACAGCTTCCGGTGAAGCGACGTTCGTCGTCCGGATGAGCTGAACGGAGTAACGCGCAAGCGGCCGATTGCCCCGAAAACCGTGCCTGTCGCCGACGGGAAATGTGACCAGTGCGTTCGTAGGGTTCTCGCCTTAATTGTTCCGTGATACGTTCCTGCGCCGTGTCCCCCATTGGTGAACGTGCTCACGTGGTGATGGTGTCACTCAGTGTGCTGCTCGGCGTTTTTTCCGCCGCCGCAGGCACCTGGATGGCCACCGCCGAAGGAAACACCGCCGAGCTCGGCGCCGCGGCGCTCGTCCTGCCCAACGCGCCCGCCGGCGCCGGCAGCGGCAGCGGAACCGACCTCGCCGGCGGCCAGGTCCAGACCACCGACCCCGGTCAGCCCGCCGCCCCCACGACCTCGGCCCCCACCCCGACGACGTCCAGCGCGGCACCCACGCCGACCGAGACGTCCGCGGCCCCGCAGCCTTCGACGTCCGAAGCCCCGCCGCCGACCACCAAGCCCGCGGCCCGGGTCGCGCCTTCGGTGGCCGCCCAGGTCGTCACGCTGGTCAACGACGAGCGCGCCAAGGCCGGCTGCTCCCCGCTGGCCGAGGAATCGCACGTCACGAAGGCCGCGCAGGACTTCAGCGACAAGATGTCGGCCGAGGACTTCTTCTCGCACACCAGCCCGGACGGCACGACGTTCGACCAGCGCATCAAGCAGGCTGGTTACTCGAAGCCGGGCGCGGAGAACATCGCGCGCGGGCAGACGTCCGCGGCGCAGGTCATGGACTCCTGGATGAACTCCGAAGGCCACCGCGCCAACATCCTGAACTGCTCGCTCAAGAAGATCGGCGTCGGCGTCACCACCGACGGCTGGTACTGGGTCCAGGACTTCGGTTACTGACGGCCGCTCACGGCTTGCTCCACCGCTCGGCGATGTCGCCGTAGCGCGCCAGCACCGTCGCCCGCAGCTCCGGGTCCGACCGCGGCACCGGCTCGATGAACACCTCGGTGACGTCGTGGAACTTCTCCGTCAGCTCCGACGCGAGCCGGACGCACGCGCGTTCGAGGTCCGCGGCGCCCAGAGAGTCGTCGAAGTCCACGCGCGTACAGACCAGCACCTGGTCGGTCCCCATCAGCATGGTCTGCAGGTCGACGACGGCCTCGATCTCCGGCGCGTCGGTCAGGTGGTCGCGCACGCCGCGGACGATGTTCGGGTCGGCCTGGCGCCCGACCAGCAGGCCGCGGTTGGTGCGGCCGAGCAGGTAGGCGACGCAGGCGAGCAGGAGGCCGATGGCGATCGACGCGATGCCGTCCCAGACCTCGGAGCCGGTGAGCTGGTGCAGCCCGATGCCGCCGAACGCGAGCAGCAGGCCGACCAGTGCCGCCGAGTCCTCGAACAGCACGGTCTTCGGCGTCGGGTCGTCGATGAGCCGCAGGTACGTCCACAGCGAGCGGTTCTCCGCCCGGGACTCCCGGACGACCTGGCGCACCGCTTGCAGCCACGACGTGCCTTCGAGCAGGAACGCCACGGCCAGGACGATGTAGCTGAGCAACGACGTGCTCTGCGCTTCGCCGTGCCCGAACAGCGTCGAGACGCCCTCGTAGAGCGCGAACATAGCACCCGAGGCGAAAATCGAGACAGCGGCGAGCAGCGACCAGAAGTACCGCTCTTTGCCGTAGCCGAAGGGGTGCACGCGGTCGGCCGGCCGCTCCGAGCGCTTCAACGCCGTCAGCAGCAGGACTTCGGTGATCGTGTCGGCCACCGAGTGCGCCGCTTCGGACAGCATCGCGCCCGAGCCGGTGATGATGCCCGCGATCAGCTTCATGATGGCGATCGCCAGGTTCACCCCACCGGCGAGCAGGACGGTCAGGGTGCTTTCGCCGCCGGAGTTCCCGGGTTCCTCGCTCACTCTGGTGAGCGTAGTGCTCAGAGGCGCTGCAGGCCGTTCAGAACGCGTTCCATGAGCGCCATCGCGGGCCGGCCGTCGGCGCCGGTCCGGCTGTCGTGGATGGTGACCAGGCCCTGCTCGGCCATGTCGTCCAGCAGGACGCGCACGACGCCGAGGGGCACGCTCAGCGTGGCCGCGACCTCGGCGACCGAACGCGGGTGCAGGCACAGCGAGTGCACCGAGCGGAACTCCCCGGTCAGCCGGGCGCCGTCCCAGTGCGCCCCGGCGCGCGTCGAGACCATCGCTTCGATCGCGAGGTGCCGCCGCGACTGCGTCCGGCCGCGCGTGAGGACGTACGGGCGGACGAGGGTGCGCTGGATGGGGACGTAGTCCGCCGCGGGCCGCTCGGCGGGTGGGGGGTGGAGTGCGTGTCGGCCGGTCGTCGTGGTCCGCCGGTCCTGGGCCATCCGTGCCGCCCCCTGATTCCGTGATCGTCAATGGTGCCCTCGCTGGCAACGGCGGCGGCGAGGAAAGGCCAGGATACGCCGCTTGTCCAGGGTTCAGGCCGTTGTTTCTCCTTAACCCGATGGGCCATTGCGGTGATTATCATGAACATTTTTCAAGAAAACGATTACCGCGACGAAATCCCAGCTAGCGGGCCTGAAGGACAGGACAAACTTGTGACAACGGGTAGCGGAATGGCTACCCGGGCACCAATCTTTCCGATCACGAAAACGGCCCCGGTCAGGCGTGCTGACCGGGGCCGTGCGTTCTCGGGAAATGTGTCACTCCTCCGCGAGTGACGGCGCTCCGAGCGCGATCGGCTTCGGTTCCGGCTTGCGCTTGACCGACTCCAGCAGCATCTGCGCGACGTCGACGATCTCGACCTTCTCGCTCGCCGTGCCGTCGCTCTGCCGCGCGGTCAGGCCGTCGTTCAGCATCACCTTGCAGAACGGGCAGCCGGTGGCGATCTTCGACGGCGCGGTGCCGAGCGCCTCGTCGACGCGCTCGACGTTGATCCGCTTGCCGATCTTCTCTTCCATCCACATCCGCGCGCCGCCGGCGCCGCAGCACATCGACTTGTCGCCGTGCCGCGGCATCTCCCGCAGCTGCGCGCCGGTGGCGCCGACCAGCTCGCGCGGGGCCTCGTACACCTTGTTGTGGCGGCCGAGGTAGCACGGGTCGTGGTAGGTGACGTCCTCGGCGACCGGCGCCACCGGCACCAGCTGCTTCTCGCGGACCAGGCGGTTCAGCAGCTGGGTGTGGTGCACGACGTCGAACTGGCCGCCCAGCTCCGGGTACTCGTTGGCGAGCGTGTTGAAGCAGTGCGCGCAGGTCACGACGACCTTGCGGGCCTTGCGCTCGCGGCCCTCGAACACCGAGTTCAGCACCTCGACGTTCTGCTGGGCCAGCATCTGGAACAGGAACTCGTTGCCGGCGCGGCGGGCCGGGTCACCGGTGCAGGACTCCTCCGAGCCCAGCACGGTGTACTTGACGCCCGCCATGTGCAGCAGCTCCGCGACCGCCCGCGTCGTCTTCTTCGCGCGGTCCTCGAACGCGCCGGCGCAGCCGACCCAGAACAGGTACTCGGCGTCGCCGAGGTCGCCGTCGAACACCGGGACCTCGAAGTCGAGGTCCTCGGTCCAGGCCAGCCGGTCCTTGGCGTTCTGGCCCCACGGGTTGCCCTTGTTCTCCAGGTTCTTGAACATGCCGTTCAGCTCGCTGGGGAACGACGACTCGATCATCACCTGGTAGCGGCGCATGTCGACGATGTGGTCGACGTGCTCGATGTCGACCGGGCACTGCTCGACGCAGGCGCCGCAGCTGGTGCAGGACCACAGGACGTCGGGGTCGATGACGCCGCCGTCGTCGCCGATCAGCGCCTTCTGCGACTCCGCGATCGCGAGGACGTCGATGCCCGCGTACATGTTGTCGCCGGACAGGCCGACTTCGTCGCCCGCCATGTCCCGCTTGCCGCCGGCCAGCAGGTACGGCGCCTTCGCGTAGGCGTGGTCACGCAGCTGCGTGATGACCAGCTTCGGCGACAGCGGCTTGCCGGTGTTCCACGCGGGGCACTGCTCCTGGCAGCGGCCGCACTCGGTGCACGTCGAGAAGTCCAGCCAGCCCTTCCAGCTGAAGTCCTCGATCTTGCCGACGCCGAAGGTGTCCTCGTCGGGGTCGGCTTCCTCGAGGTCGAGGACCTTGCCGCCGCTCATCATCGGCTTGAGCGCGCCGAGGGCGACACCGCCGTCGGCCTCGCGCTTGAAGTAGATGTTGAAGAACGCGCTGAAGCGGTGCCAGGCGATGCCCATGGTCATCGTGCGCGCGACGACGATCAGCCAGACCGTGGCGCTCATCAGCTTGACGAACGCGAAGATCGTGACCAGGTTCGGGCTGGCCGGCAGCAGCTGGCCGATCGGGTTCGAGACGAAGGACGCCCACAGCGGCCCCTCGTGCGTGTTCAGCGCGGACTTCGCGGCGCGGACGCCGATGATGCCGATGCCCTCGATCAGGACGACGGCCTCGATGAAGTACGCCCACTTGAAGTTGGAGCCGGCGAAGCGCGACTGGCGGTCGGCGCGGCGCGGGTGGTTGCGCTGGCGGATCGCCATCAGCACCAGGATGCCGACGATCGTGCCGAGCCCGAGCAGCTCCATGAGCAGCTGGAACGGCGGGAAGTCGTCGAGGACCGGCCAGCCCCAGGTCGGGACGAAGACCTCGCCGTAGGCCTCGAACAGGGCGAGCGAGCCGAGCAGGAAGCCCCACATCACCAGCCAGTGGGCGGGGCCGACGCTGCGCTTCCGGTTCATCCGCGTGTGCGCGGCGAACTCCTTGATCAGCGTCTTCATGCGCGGCATGAACGGCCCGTTGCGCGTCGAGTCGGGCTGGCCGAGGCGGATCACCCGTACGAAACGGGCGATGGTCGCGGCGAACATGCCCCAGGCGACGAGGCCGAGCACGACGGAGATCCCGCCGAGCGTCAGTTGCAGAGCGCCCATCGTTCGGGTGCCTTTCGTCCGGGAAAAACTGTGGTGGTGCCGGGAGACTAACCGTCCTTACTGATGAGTAACCCGTTGAGGCGCCCTAAGTCCCACCGATGTGGTGTACGTCGCTCTTTGTTTTGGGACGATCGTTCAGGTAGTTTTCACCCTATGGTGAAGCTCCAAGTCGACGGCCGGAAGGCGCGGGGCGAGAAGCGGCGCACCGAACTCATCGAGGCCACGTTGCGGATCATCGAGCGCGACGGCGTCGCGGGCGTCACGCACCGGACGGTCGCGGCCGAGGCCGGCGTCCCCACGACGTCCACGACCTACCACTTCTCGTCGCTGGACGACCTGCTGGTCGCGACGCTCATCTCGTGCGCCCGCGACATGGCGACCGAGGTCTACTGGATGATCGACCGGGCGCGCTCCCGCGGGTCGCGCGGCGCCGAGGAGGTCGCGGCCCTGCTGGCCGAGGCGCTCGGGCCACGGCGCGGGCGCACGATGGCGGAGTACGAGCTGTACCTGCTGGCCGCGCGCAAGCCCGAGCTGCGTCCGGCCGCGCGCCGCTGGCTGGACGTCCTGACGTCGATGGTCCGGCACGACGACGAAGTGGCGTTCCGGGTGTTCCTGGCGGGCATCGACGGGCTGCTCATCCAGGGCCTGATCGACGACGAGCCGCCGTCGGCCGAGGAACTGCGCCCGGTGGTGGACTACCTGCTGAAACCGCGTTGACGGCTGCCTTAGTTTCGGATCATGCGGACCTATGGCGACTACGAACTCGACGACGACCGCGCGCGGCTGGACCTCGACGTGGTGTGGAAGTTCCTCTCCACCGAGGCCTACTGGGGCCGCTGGCGCACGCGTGAGCAGGTCGAAGCCGCGATCGACGGCTCGTGGCGGGTCGTCGGCGCCTACCGCGGCGGCTCGATGGTCGGGTTCGCCCGCGCGTTCTCCGACGGCGTCTCGTCCGCGTACCTCGCCGACGTCTTCGTCGTCGGCTCCGCCCGCGGCAGCGGCCTCGGCAAGGAGATCGTGCGGGAGATGATCGACCACGGCCCCGGTGCGCAGTTCCGCTGGATGCTCCACACCGCCGACGCGCACGGGCTGTACCGGCAGTTCGGCTTCGCCGAGCACACCAAGGGGCACTACCTGGAGCGGGAGGGGCCCAACGCGGCGAACTTCGTGGGCTGACGCCGCGCCGGGCCCGCTCCGGGGAGTTCAGCCCTTGTTCTCGTAGACCGGCGTGATCACCGCGCGGGCCAGGGTGTGCCCGAACATGTTGAAGCCGAGGAACGCCGGCGTCGCGTCGTCCGGCACGTCCAGCTTGTCCAGGTCGAGGGCGTGCACGGCGAAGTAGTAGCGGTGCGGGCCGTGCCCGGGCGGGGGCGCGGCGCCGAGGAACCGCTTGACCCCGCCGTCGCCCTTCAGCGTCACCGCGCCTTCGGGGAGGCCGGAGCCGTCTCCCGCGCCGGACGCCAGCTCCGTCACCGAAACCGGGACGTTGAACACCGCCCAGTGCCAGAACCCGCTGCCGGTCGGGGCGTCCGGGTCGTAGCAGGTGATCGCGAAGCTCTTGGTCTCCGCCGGGAAGCCGTCCCACGCCAGGTGCGGCGACCGGTCCTCGCCACCGGCCCCGAAGATGCCGGACAGGTGCGGCGTGGCCAGGGTTTCGCCGTCGGCGACGTCGTTGCTGCGGAGGGTGAAGGACGGCACGTCGGGCAGGGATTCGTACGGGCCGGGTGCTTGCGGCATGGATCCTCCTGATCACGGAACTGGAGACTTGCGCCAGGTTAGGCCCCGGACACCACCCCTGCGCCTCAGGGCGGGATCTCAGGGTCTTTCGGGGGGTTACCCCCATGTACCGCCCGCGCACCCCGTCATAACGTTTCTCACGCAGGGGAAACAACACTGAGGGGACCAACGACCATGGCGCGCCCGCTTCTGGCTCTGGGAGGCATCGTCCTGATCGGCGTCGGCCTGGCGACCGCGCTCGGGTGGGGCTGGGGTTCGGACTTCGAAAACACCGACACCCTTTCGCAGACCATCCGCAGCGTGAAGCTGGAGGCCGACTCGGGGTCGGTGAAGGTCCGCACCGGTTCGGGGGCGGCCACGGTGCACGAAGAGGTGGGCTACCACTGGCGCAGCAAGCCGGCCGGGCCCTTCTACCGCGTCGACGGCGACCAGCTGGTGCTCGGTTCGTGCGGGACCAACTGCACGGTCGACTTCGAGGTCGTCGTGCCCGAGGCGGTGCCCGTCACGGGGAACATCGACTCCGGCGGGCTGGACGTCGCCGGGATGTCGACTGTGGACGTTCAGGTCGATTCCGGGCACGCCCGCGTCGAGGACGTCCCCGGCGCGGTGCAGCTGCGGATGGACAGCGGTTCGATCGACCTGCGGGACGTCGGTGCCGTCCGGTTGCAGAGCGAGTCCGGCAGCATCACCGGCGACGACGTGCGCGGTCCGGTCGACGCGACGTCGTCCAGCGGCAGCGTCGAATTCACGCTGGCGCAGGCGAACGACGTCAAGGTGCACGCCGAGAGCGGCAGCATCGACCTGAAGGTGCCGGGCGGGCCGTACCGCGTCCAGGGGGACAGCGACAGCGGGCACCGCGACATCGGCGTCCAGGTCGACGGTTCCGCTCGGCACCTGCTGGACCTGACGACCGAAAGCGGCAGCGTCACGGTCCGCGCGGCCTGACCTTTTCCTTACTACGGGGGCATTTCCGATGGGCAGGATCGAACGGCGCGTGCTGGTGGCCGCGCTGCTGGGGGCACTCGCGATGTTCGGGTTCGCGGGCTTCACGCGGGACGCGCCGCCGGAAACGCCGGCGCAGGGGGTGCCGGTCACCGTGGATTCCCACTATCGAGTGACTTCCTGGGTCGGTACTCCAGCAGAAGTCGTTGTGCGGCAAGGAAATCCCGATTTCTTCCTCTCCTCCTGGACGGCCCGCCGCTCCTGAACTGTCGGGGGTCGCTGTTAGGAAGGAAGCACGCCGAAGGCCGGCGTGCAGGGGAGGAAACACATCATGGACGTGCGCCGGGTCGCCGCGATCATCGCGGCGGTCGTGGTCATGGCGGGGGTACCGGCCGTCGCTTCGGCGTCGGTCTTGACGTGGCGGGCGTGCGCCACGCAGCAGGAGCCGTCGGCCGAGTGCGCGACGATCGAGGTGCCGATCGACCGCGCGCGGCCGGAGCTGGGGCCGGCGCGGCTCGCGCTGGCCCGGCTGCCCGCGCGCGATCCGTCCCACCGGATCGGCTCGCTGCTGGTGAACCCGGGCGGGCCAGGCGGCTCCGGCGTCGGGTTCGCGCAGTTCGGCGGGCTGGCCTCACCGGAGCTCGCGCAGCTGCGGCAGCGTTTCGACGTCGTGGGGTTCGACCCGCGCGGCGACTGGTTCAGCACGCCCCGCATCACCTGCGACGCGGCGACGCTGTTCGACCCGGCGCTGGACCGGTTCCCGTCGACGCGGGCGGGGTTCGACGCGCTGGTCGCGCACAACCGGAAGGCGGGCGCCGACTGCCTGGCCCGCACCGGGCCGCTGCTGGCGCACGTGGACAGCCGAAGCGCGGCCGAGGACATCGAGACGATCCGGGCGGCGCTCGGCGAGTCCGAGATCTCGTGGCTGGGCCTCTCCTACGGCACCGAGCTGGGCACGATCTACGCGTCGAAGCACCCCGGCCGGGTGCGGGCGATGGTGCTCGACGGCGCGATCGACCACGCGCGGCCGATGACCCAGGCGATCCTCGAGGAGGCCGCGGCCACTGAGGACGCACTGGTCCGGTTCGCGGACTGGTGCCGCGCTTCGGCCGGCTGCGCCTTGCACGGCCAGGACGTCCTCCGCTTCTACGACGACGTCGTGGCCAGGGCGGCGCGCGGCGGGATCTGGTCGAGCGACCTGGGCCGTCCCGCGACGGCCGACGAGGTCTCGGCGGGCGTGTACGGCCACCTCTACCTGCGCGACGATTGGCCTGCGCTGGGCAAGGACCTGGCCGCCGCGGGTGGGGAGTTCCCGGACGCGCGCGGGCTGACCGGGCGGAACCAGTTCGGGTCCGAGAGCTACGCGGCCTACCGGGTGATCGGCTGCCACGACTTCCCGTCGCCGTTCACCGGGCCGTCGGAGATGGCGTGGACGGCCCGCCTGGTCCGCGCGGCGGCCCCGCACAGCTGGCGGTACTCGGAGTATTGGGACTTCGCCGGCGGGTGCACCGGCTGGCCGGTCCCGGCGAATAACCCACCACAGCCGCATCCGGTACGCGGCGCCCCGCCGATCCTGGTCGTGGGCGGCGCCCATGATCCGGCGACGCCGCTGGCCTGGGCCCGCGGCCTGGCGGCGAGCATCGAGGGAGCGGCCCTGCTGACGCGCACCGACGACGGCCACACGGGGCTGTTCAACTCCGCGTGCGCGCGGGCGGCGAGGTGGCGTACCTGGTCGACGGGGTCGTCCCTGGTCGTGGAGCGGTGTGCCGGTGAGCTGCTCACGTGAGCGGCGTCACAGCCGATCCGGGCACACTCGGTCGCCGGACCCGGGAACAAGAAGCCGAGCCGCCTCGTTAGGCTGGGTACAGAGGTTGAGCGCAGTCGACTCAAGTCCGGCTTGACGGGGTGCGCGAAGGCCCGATAAAACTTGCCAGGGCCTCGCTCAAGGCGAGAACGAACCTGCAGGTCACGAACATAGCAGCCGTACACAGGAGGAAGCACCATGGCGCGAGCGGTCGGCATCGACCTCGGCACGACCAACTCGGTCGTCGCCGTCCTTGAGGGCGGCGAGCCGACGGTCATCGCCAACTCGGAAGGCTCCCGGACCACCCCTTCGATCGTCGCCTTCGCCAAGAACGGCGAAGTGCTGACCGGCCAGCCGGCGAAGAACCAGGCCGTCACGAACGTCGACCGGACGATCCGGTCCGTGAAGCGGCACATCGGCACCGACTGGAAGACCGAGATCGACGGGAAGAACTACACCTCCCAGGAAATCAGCGCGCGCGTGCTGATGAAGCTGAAGCGCGACGCCGAGGCGTACCTGGGCGAGACGATCACCGACGCGGTCATCACCGTCCCGGCGTACTTCGAGGACGCCCAGCGGCAGGCCACCAAGGAAGCCGGCCAGATCGCGGGCCTGAACGTGCTCCGCATCGTCAACGAGCCGACCGCCGCCGCGCTGGCGTACGGCCTGGACAAGGGCGAGAAGGAGCAGACCATCCTGGTCTTCGACCTCGGTGGTGGCACCTTCGACGTCTCGCTGCTGGAGATCGGCGAGGGCGTCGTCGAGGTCCGCGCCACCTCCGGTGACAACCACCTCGGTGGTGACGACTGGGACGAGCGCATCGTCAAGTGGCTGGTCGACAAGTTCAAGGCCACGAACGGCATCGACCTGACCAAGGACAAGATGGCGCTGCAGCGCATCCGCGAGGCGGCGGAGAAGGCGAAGATCGAGCTGTCCAGCTCGAACTCGGCCAGCATCAACCTGCCGTACATCACCGTGGACGCGGACAAGAACCCGCTGTTCCTCGACGAGACGCTGTCGCGCGCCGAGTTCCAGAAGATCACCTCGGACCTGCTCGACCGCACCAAGGCGCCGTTCAACAACGTCATCCGGGACGCGGGCATCTCCGTCGGCGACATCGACCACGTCGTGCTCGTCGGTGGTTCCACCCGCATGCCGGCCGTCGCCGAGCTGGTCAAGGAGCTGACCGGCGGCCGCGAGCCGAACAAGGGCGTGAACCCGGACGAGGTCGTCGCGGTCGGCGCGGCGCTGCAGGCCGGTGTGCTGAAGGGCGAGGTCAAGGACGTCCTGCTGCTCGACGTGACCCCGCTGTCGCTGGGCATCGAGACCAAGGGTGGCGTCTTCACCAAGCTCATCGAGCGCAACACCACGATCCCGACCAAGCGCTCGGAGATCTTCTCCACCGCGGACGACAACCAGCCGTCGGTGCAGATCCAGGTGTTCCAGGGTGAGCGCGAGATCGCCGCGCACAACAAGAAGCTCGGCATGTTCGAACTGACCGGTCTCCCGCCGGCCCCGCGTGGCGTGCCGCAGATCGAGGTCACCTTCGACATCGACGCCAACGGCATCGTGCACGTGACCGCGAAGGACCTGGGCACGAACAAGGAACAGTCGATGACGATCACCGGTGGCTCCGCGCTGCCGAAGGACGACATCGAGCGCATGGTCAAGGACGCCGAGGCCCACGCCGAGGAAGACAAGAAGCGCCGCGAGGAAGCGGAAACCCGCAACCAGGCGGAGACGCTGGTCTACCAGACCGAGAAGTTCGTCAAGGACAACGACGACAAGCTGCCCGAGGACCTCAAGGGCAAGGTCAAGTCCGCGATCGACGAGGCCAACGAGTCGCTCAAGGGCACGGACTCGACCAAGATCCGCGAGGCGATCGAGAAGCTGAACGCCGCTTCGCAGGAGTTGGGCACCGCTCTGTACGCCAACGCCAACGCGAACGCCGCTCAGCCGGGTGCCGAAGGCGCCGCGGGTGCGGGGGCGGCCGGGGACGCCGGTGCGGCCGGTGGCCAGGCCAAGGCCGATGACGTGGTGGACGCCGAGATCGTCGAAGAGGACCCGAAGAAGTGACCCACAGCTACGACGAATCCGAGAACCAGGGCCGAGGCCCCGAGGAGCCGGTGGTCGTGCGGGACCGTCGCCGGGTGGACCCCCAGACCGGGCAGGTCCGTCCGCCCGGTCCGGCCCACGCGGCGCCGGACCCCGACGAGGCGCCCGTGGAGCACGCGGGCCCCTCGCTGGGTGAGTCCATTGTGGACGATTCGGTGTCGGTCGTCTCCGACGTGGAGAAGGAGCTGGCCGAGCGCACCGCCGACCTCCAGCGCCTGCAGGCCGAGTACGCCAACTACCGCAAGCGCGTCGAGCGTGACCGCGAGGCGGTCGTCATCGGCGCGAAGGCGACGGTGGTGAACGACCTGCTGCCGCTGCTCGACGACCTCGAGCGGGCCGAGCAGCACGGTGACCTCACCGGCGCGTTCAAGGCGGTCGGCGACAAGCTGATCAGCGGTCTTCAGCGCGCGGGCCTGGAGTCGTTCGGCGCCGAGGGCGAGCCCTTCGACCCGAGCGTGCACGAGGCCGTGCAGCACAACACCTCGCCCGACGTGGCGGGCCCGACGGTCACCGTGGTCATGCGCCGCGGGTACCGCTTCGGCGACCGCGTACTGCGGGCCGCGCTGGTCGGGGTGACCGACCACGAGCCCGGTGCGGCCCCGTCCGTCGGTGGCGAGCTGCCACTCGACGGCGGAGCCGATGAGCAGCAGCAGTAAGAGGAACCAAGTGGGAGGAGGAGACGCCCGATGAGTGCACGGGAATGGATCGGTAAGGACTTCTACCGTGAACTGGGCGTCTCCTCCGACGCCACCGCGGACGAGATCAAGAAGGCCTACCGGAAGCTGGCCAAGGAGAACCACCCGGACGCGAACGCCGGCAACGCGCAGGCGGAGCAGAAGTTCAAGGCGGTCTCCGAGGCCTACGGCGTGCTCTCCGACGCGAGCAAGCGCAAGGAGTACGACGAGGCGCGGCGCCTGTTCGGCGGCGGGGGTGGCTTCAACTTCCCCGGCGGCGGCGGTGGCGGCAGCTTCGACATGGGCGACATCTTCGGCCAGGCCGGCGCCGGTCAGCAGGGCGGTTTCGGCGGGCTCGGCGACATCCTGGGCGGGATCTTCGGCCGCGGCCGGTCGTCGGCGGGCGCGACGGCCAACCGGCCGCAGCGCGGCGCGGACGTCGAGACGGACGTCCGGATCGACTTCGTCGAGGCGGTCAAGGGTGCGACCCTGCCGCTGCGGCTGTCGAGCCCGGCGACCTGCGCAACGTGCAGCGGCAACGGTGCCCGGCCGGGGACGTCGCCGCGGACCTGCCCGACCTGTTCCGGGTCCGGGCTGGTCAGCCGCAGCCAGGGCGCGTTCGCGTTCTCGGAGCCGTGCCGCGACTGCCGCGGCCGCGGGACGATCATCGACGACCCGTGCCCGGAGTGCGGCGGCGAAGGCATCAGCACGAGGACGCGCACGCTGACCGTCCGGATCCCGCCGGGCGTCGACGACGACCAGCGCATCCGGCTGGCCGGCCAGGGCGAGCCGGGCCGGGGCGGGGCGCAGGCGGGCGATCTGTACGTCCGGGTGCACGTGGCGCCGCACGCGCTGTTCGGGCGCAAGGGGCTCGACCTGACGATCACCGTGCCGGTGGACTTCACGGAGCTGACGCTCGGCACCACGATCACGGTGCCGACGCTGGAAGGCAAGGTCTCGCTCAAGGTGCCGCCCGGCACGGCGAGCGGACGGGTGCTGCGCGTGCGCGGCAAGGGCATCGCCAAGCGCGACGGTTCGCAAGGTGACCTGCTCGTCACCCTCCAGGCGGCGATTCCCGCCAAACTGGACGACAAGGCGCGCGAAGCACTGCAGGCGTACGCCGAGGCGATGGCCGGGCACGACCCCCGGCCCGAGATCACCGAGCTGCTGCAAGGTAGGTGAGAGTGGTGTTCGGCGGGATTCCCCAGGAAGGGGACGAAGAGACCCCGGTGTTCGTCATCTCGGTGGCGGCCCAGCTCGCCGGGATGCACGCGCAGACGTTGCGCACGTACGACCGGCAGGGCCTGGTGTCACCCGGCCGCACCCCCGGCGGCGGCCGGCGCTACTCGATGCGGGACATCGCACTGCTGCGCGAGGTCCAGCGCCTCTCGCAGGAGGACGGCGTGAACCTGGCCGGCATCAAGCGCATCATCGAGCTGGAGAACCAGGTGGACGCGCTCCGAGCCCGCATCACCGAGCTGACGGAGGAACTGGCCGCGGCCTACGTCGCGGCAGAACAGGCAACAGCGGCGGCGCACGCGTCGTACCGCCGAGACCTGGTCCCCCTCAACCAGCAGACGGCAATGGTGGTCTGGCGCCCCAAGCGCCGCTGACCTCAACGCGACAAAGGCCTCCCCGGGCAACCGGGGAGGCCTTTCGCGCGCTTGGGGATGCTTTCGGCCCAGGCACCCGCTGGCCGGCCGCGGCCGCAGGGGTCGATTTCCAGCGGCGGCTGATGGGCGCCGCCGACGGCGGTGGTTTCGCCGCCGCGCGGCTCGGCGGCTGCTGAGCGCGTTCGACTTCGCCGCCGGCGGGTGGCCAACTCGCTGCGAAGTCCCGGGATGGGCCGCGAGCAGTCCCTCCCGGCTGCTCGCGGCCGCGCCGCGGGGACTACGCCTTCACGTTCAGGAGCTGCTTCACCTCGGCCGTCCGGGACTCGATCACTCGGCGGGCCAAATCGCGGGCCTGGGCGTTCACTCCGCCGTTCGGGCCGTTCTCCGTCTGGGCCAGCTCGACCGCTGCCTGCTGCTGTCCCGTCAGGACGTCCAGGAACCGGCGGGTGAACTCGGCGTCGGCCGCCGTTCGGAGGGCTCCCACCAGGTCCGGTGACGTCATCTTCATTCCGCCGTGGCCGGCGTGGGCCTCCGGGGCCACCGTCTCCGGCTCGTTCCACTCGCGGAGCCAGCGGCGCATGTCGTCGACCTCGGTCTGCTGGGTCACCTCGATCGCTGCCGCCAGCTCCTTCAACGCGGCCGGGACCGGGCGGGCCGCCGCCAGGCGGACGATCTCGATCCCCTGCTGGTTCTGGGGAATCAGCATCTGCAGGAACATCACGTCGGCCGCGTTGTGCTGGGGCGGGGCCGCCGTCGCGCAGCTGGTCAGGAGCAGCGCGACGACGGCCAAGACCACTCTCACTGGCGCTGCCAGAGCGCCGGGGTGTTCGGCGGCTCCCAGCCCGCGATCGCCGTGTGCGGCTGGAGGCAGCGGTAGGTCGCGCCGCCGTACGTCACGACGTCGCCCGCCTTATACGCCGTTCCCGCCGACCAGGTTCCGCCCGTCGGCGGCTTGGTGGTCGTCGTGGTGGGCGGCGGGGTTGTGGTGGTCGGGGGCGGCGTGGTCGTCGTCGGCGGTGGGGTGCCGCCTCCGCCGACCTGGAGGTCGACACAGCTGTAGAACGCGTTGCTCGTGTCCGAGATGTTCCAGATCGCCAGCACCTTGATCCGGCCCGAATACCCGGCCAGGTTCACCGTGTGCGACAGCGTGGGCGGCGGCTGCTGGTTGTTGCCGTTGAACACCGCGACGCGGGTGCCACCGACGTAGTACTCGTAGTTCGACGTCGAGTGCCGGGCGGTGAACACCCAGTTGAACGTCACCGTGCTGCCGACCGACTTGGCCGGCCACGGCTTCGACTCGTCGGTCAGCTCGGCGAACTGCGACAACCCGCCGTTGCAGCTGCGCAGCCCCTTCGGTCCTTCGACGCTCTGCGGCTCGTAGACGATGCTGCCGCAGTTGGGGACCTTCCCGGCCGCGCAGTTGGCCTGCCGGCTGGGCGGATCGGACACGTAACCGTGGGCGCTCGCGGAGGTGGCGGGGAGGACGACGACCAGCACCGGCGCGAGCAGGGCTCCGGCAGCGGCCGCGAAGAGCTTTCGTTTCCAGGTCATTTCGGCTCCTCGAAGGGGAACAGCGTTGTTCCGGAGGGGAGGACGAACGAGCACATCCGGGGAAGATGTGGTCTAGACCATAAGTCGATTCGGGCACAACGGTCAACGAACTACCGCCGTTCGACGAGTTCGCTGCTCCACTCGGCCCAGTGCGAAGGTCGGGACCGGCTGCTGCAGGCGTTCGCCGGAGAAGGTCCCTTCGGCGCTCAGTCCAGGGTGAAGGGGTCGTACGATATTCGCTCCAGCTCGATCCCCCTGGCCAGCAGCTTCGCCACCGTCGCCTGGATCATCGGCGGCGAACCGGACACGAGCACCTCGTGGTTGCGCCACGTGCCACGCTGCGTCACGGCGTGGGCGAGCGTGCCGCGGTCGCCGCCGGCCAGGGCACCCTCCTCGGTGACCGGGGTGACCGTCAGCCACTTCGACGTCGCGGCCAGCCGGCGCAGCTCCTCCAGCGCGTACAGGTCCTGAGGCCGTCGGCCGCCGAAGAACAGGTGCACCGGCGGGTTCCGCTTCCAGCGGGACAGGTCGTCGAGGATCGCCAGCAACGGCGTGATCCCGGTGCCGCCGCCGATCATCAGCAGCCGCCGTTTCGTCGACGTCGGGCGCACGTTCAGCACGCCCATCGACGGCCCGAGGCGCCAGACGTCGCCCGGTTTCGTGTGGTTGACGATGCTGCCGCTGACCCAGCCGCCGGGCACCGCGCGCACGTGGAAGGTGAGCTGGCCGTCTCCACGCGGCGCGTTGGCCGGCGAAAGGTACCGCCAGAACCGTGGCCGTTGGGGCACTTCCACGCTCACGTACCCGCCGGCGCGGTACGGCAACAAACCTTCGGTGCGCACCTTCACCAGTGCGACGTCGCGGCTGAGTTTCCGGTGTTCGAGCACGGTCGCCGACCACGCCGCCGGCCCGGTTTCCGCCTGGGCGGCTTCGCGCATCGTCTTGGCGATGAGCCCGTAGGCCGACGTCCACGCCGATTCGACTTCGGTGGTCCACTTCTCCTTGAGAAATCGTTTCAACGCGGCGATCAGCGCGACGCCGACCGCGTCGTAGTGGCGGGAGACGACGGCGAATTTCCGGTGGTCGCGGCCCAGTTGCCCCAGGAAGGTGACCAGCTCGTCGGGCCGGTCGACCATCTGCACCACATACACCAGCGCTCGCAACAGCCTGCTCCGCTGCGTCGTCATGGTCACCGGGAACAGCTCCCGGCAATCGGGGGCGACCACGAACAACGCACCGTAGAAGTACTGCGCCAGTTCATCTGCTTTCGGTTCGACCTCCGCAAAACTTTCACGAATCAACCGGGCCATCTCTCGACCTTCCACGGCCGAAACGGGCAGCGTCTCGGGCATGGTGGAGATCTTCACGGATTCAGCACTCATCGGGAACGGTAATCTCCAGTCGTGCCAAGGTTTTCGCGCCGTGCATGCGGCGTCGCTGTGGCGGTGCCGCCCCCGAGGGTTCCCGACTGTAGGCGAATTCCCGTGCAGATGCGCGTGATTCCGCGCGTTCCCGCTCGAACGGAGCAATTCAGGTACGCCCGGTCAACCCCGCCTGTCGCAGCGTAAAAATGATCACGACGTCGGATTCATCCGTTACTGGTTGCCGATTTCCGAAGCGTAACGAAACCATTCACCGGACGGCGGATTGCCGTGGCTAGTCGATCGTGAACGGGTCGTACTGGATCTGGTCCAGGGCGCTGCCCGCCACCAGCATCCGCGACACCGTCGCCCGGATCATCGCCGGCGAGCCGGACACCAGGATGCGGTGGCCGGGCCAGGAGCCGTACCGCGTGACGGCTTCGGCCAGCGTCCCCTGCTCGAACCCGGGGACGTCGCCGCCGCGCTCGACGACCGGTGTGACGGTCAGCCAGGGGTTCGTCGCGGCGAGCGCGCGCAGCTCTTCGAGGTCGTAGAGGTCCTCGCGGGCGCCGCCGCCGTAGAACAGGTGCGTCTTCGGGTTCTCGCCCCACAGCGCGAGGTGGTCGAGGATCGCCCGCAGCGGCGCCACCCCCGTTCCCCCGGCGACCATCAGCACGGCCCGCGAGGCCTCGCGGTCGACCGTCATCCGGCCCAGCGGCGGGCCGAGCCGCCAGACGTCCCCGGGCTGCGTGTGGCTGACGATCGCGCGGGACACCCAGCCGCCGTCGATCGCACGGACGTGGAACTCGATGCCGCCGTCCTCGCGTGGCGCGTTGGCCGGCGAGAGGTACCGCCACAGCCGTGGCCGCTGCGGCACTTCCACGCTGACGTACTGGCCGGGGTGGTACGGCACCGGCTGGTCGGGCACCAGCCGCACCAGTGCGAGGTCCCAGGTCAGCCGCCGGTGCTCGACCACGGTGGCCGACCACGACGGCGGATTCGTGTCGGACGCGGCCGCGTCCTGCATGGCCCGCGCGGCGATGGTGAACGCCTCGGCCCAGGCCCGTTCGACCTCCGGTGTCCACGCCGGGCCGAGGTGGTTCTTGAGCGACGCCAGCAGCGCCGTCCCGACCGCTTCGTAGTGCCGCGGCACCACGCCGAACTTGCGGTGGTCGCGGCCCAGCTGGCGCAGGAACGGCGCGAGGTCGTCGGGCCGGTCGACCATCTGCACGATGTGCACCAGCGCGCGCACCAGCCTGCCGCGCTGGATCTCCATGTTGATCGGGAAGAAGTCGCGCGTGGTCGGGGCGAGGGTGAACAGCATCCCGTAGAAGAACTGCGAGATGTCCGCGATGTACGGCTCGGACCTGGCCCAGCTGTCCCGGATGAGCCGGACCATCGCGGTCACCGCCGCGGGGGCTTCCCGCGGGGCCGACGACCTGGGGAGCGGGCTGACGGAATCGGCTGTCATGAGGGGTTGTTCACGGGTCGGGGACCGCCTCCTGGGTCCTTCGCCACTGCTGCCACCTCGTCACTCAACGTCACTCGCCTGCGGTGCGCGCACCGCCCGTCCGCAGGGTAGCCGCCGGGCGCCCTTTTGCCCGCATTGTTGCTCCGACCGGGTGTATTCCCGCGTGGGGGACCTCACCGGCCAGATGGTTGTTCGCGCAAGTGTCCGGCAATATACTTGTATGGCGCAACCAAGGAGGTGCCGAATGGGCTTCGACAACACCGACGACGACGTCCGGGTCGAGCTCATGCGGGAGCTGAAGACCGCTTCGCAGCTGCAGCACGCCTGGATCATGCAAGCCTGGCAGAGCGAGCCCGGGCTGCACCCGGCGGCCGCGATGCTGCTGTCCGACCTGGCGAAAAACGGCGAGACGCGGCCGTCCGAACTCGCGAAACGCCGGTTCGTCGACCTTTCGGTCGTCAGCAGGCAGATCGCCCAGCTCTCCGCGGCCGGACTGGTCGACCGCCGCCCCGCGCCCGAAGACGGCCGGGCGTCGCTGGTCAGCGTGTCCGAGAAGGGCCGGGCCGAGCTCGCCCGCTGGCGCGCCAACTACATCGAGTTCATGGAGAAGGCGCTCGGCGGCTGGGACGACGAGCGCGTCACCGACCTCACCGCGCGGCTGGCGGAGATGAACACCGATCTCCGCCGCGCGCTCGGCAGCGACGCCTGCCTGGCTGACACGAACAAGTGACACCGCGGCCGAGAGGCACACCGCAAGTGTCCCTTGGCCTTGGGGAAAGTGTCCGTTCGGTCCTGACTTGACGGCATTCATCAGGGTTAACGTCGGTGGGTGACGCGTGACCGGGTCGCACTGCTGTGCGCGCTGGGAATCGACAACTTCGGCTCAGGTCTGTTCCTCCCGTTGGCGCTGGTCTACGTGACGCAGGTGGTCGGCGTGCCGCTGGCCGTCGCCGGCACCGCCGTCACCCTCGGCGCCATCGGCGGGCTCGTCGTGCCGCCGCTCGCCGGCCGGCTCGTCGACCGCGTCGGGCCGCGGGCCGTCGTGATCTGCGCCCAGCTGCTGCAAGCCGCGGGCGTCGGGGCCTACGTCGTCGCCGGCAGCGCGGGCCCGGTGGTGGTCGCGGCCGTCCTGTCGTCCGCCGGGCAGCAGTTCTTCTACAGCTCCCTGTACGTGCTCATCGCCGACGTCGCCGGCGACGGGCCCAAGGACCGGCCGTTCGCCGAGGTGGGGATGGTGCGGGCCGCGTCCTTCGGCCTGGGCGGGCTGGTCGCGGGGGCGTTGCTGACGTGGCTCGGGAACGCCGGCTACCGCATCGCGCTCGCCGCGGACGCGCTGACGTTCTTCGTGGCCGCGCTGATCCTCGTCTTCTTCGTCCGGCTCGCGCGGCCGCACCGGCCGGTGCGCGAGCGGTCGGTACGGGTGCTGCGCGACCGGCCGTACCTCGCCCTCATCCTGTTCAGCGGGCTCTTCGGGCTCTCGCTGGACTTCTTCCTGATCGGGACCCCGGTGTTCGTGCTCGACCGGCTGCACGGGCCGGCCTGGCTGCCGGGCACGATCCTCGCCCTGCTGACCGTGCTGACCAGCGTCGGCGGCACGATCGCGCTGCGGCTCACCGCCCGGCTGACGCGGATCGCGGCGATGCGCGTGGGCTCGGCGCTGTTCTCCGCGTGGTGCCTGGTCAGCCTGGGTGTGCTGCTCGTGCCGCAGGGCTGGCAGGTGGTGTACCTGCTGGGGTCGACGCTCGTGTTCGCCGCCGGCGACCTGGTGTTCGGGCCGCGGTCGGGGGCGCTCGCCGAGGCCGCGGCACCTCCGGTCGCCCGCGGACGTTATCTCGCTGCGTACCAGTACGCGTTCACCGTGGCGCAGGTGATCGCGCCCGCCGTGGTGGCCTTGTTCTCGGTCGCCGACTGGTTACCCTGGGTGCTGGTCGGGGCGTGCGCCGGTCTCGCCGTGGCCGGGCTCGGCACCCTCGGCTCGCGGCTCCCGGCGAGCGCTGTGGCACCCGGCCGAAGTTGAGCGGAACAGACTCAAGTTTTCCTGCGTTAGAGATAGTGACGGGTCACGGTCAGGCCTGTCACCAGGACTTTCTCGCAGTACCGAGCATGAGGTGAGGGATGGACGCTTTCAACCCGACCACGAAGACCCAGCAGGCGATCTCGTCCGCGGCGCAGGCGGCCACCATGGCCGGCAACCCGCACGTGTCGGCCGCCCATCTGCTGGGCGCCCTGCTGGCGCAGGGTGAGGGGCTGACCGCACCGCTGCTGACCGCGGTCGGGGCCGACCCGGAGGTGGTGCACAAGGAGCTCGAACCGCTCATCGCGGCGCTGCCGTCCGCGACCGGCGCGACCGTGTCGAGCCCGCAGTTCGACACCTACGCCGTGAAGTCGCTGACGCGCGCCCAGAAGCTCGCCACCGAGCTGGGTGACGAGTACGTCTCGACCGAGCACCTGCTCGTCGGGCTCGCGACCGAAGGCGGCCAGGTCGCGGACCTGCTCAAGCGCCACGGGGCGACGCCGGACGCGCTGCAGGAGGCGTTCGCCAAGGTCCGCGGCTCGGCCCGGATCACCAGCGCGGACCCCGAGAGCACGTTCAAGGCGCTCGAGAAGTACGGCGTCGACCTCACCGAGCGCGCCCGCGCCGGCGAGCTCGACCCGGTCATCGGGCGTGACACCGAGATCCGCCGCGTCGTGCAGGTGCTGTCGCGGCGCACGAAGAACAACCCGGTCCTGATCGGCGAGCCGGGCGTCGGCAAGACGGCCATCGTCGAAGGGCTGGCCCAGCGCATCGTCGCCGGGGACGTGCCGGAGTCGCTGCGCGGCAAGCGCGTCGTCGCCCTCGACCTCGGGTCGATGGTGGCCGGCGCGAAGTACCGCGGCGAGTTCGAGGAGCGGCTGAAGGCCGTGCTCAAGGAGATCACCGACTCCGCGGGCGAGGTCATCACCTTCATCGACGAGCTGCACACGATCGTCGGCGCCGGCGCGACCGGCGAGGGCGGCGCGATGGACGCGGGCAACATGATCAAGCCGATGCTCGCCCGCGGCGAGCTGCGGATGGTCGGCGCGACCACGCTCGACGAGTACCGCCAGCACATCGAGAAGGACGCCGCCCTGGAGCGGCGCTTCCAGCAGGTGCTCGTCGGCGAGCCGTCGCCGGAGGACACCATCGCGATCCTGCGCGGGCTGAAGGAGCGCTACGAGGTGCACCACGGTGTCCGGATCACGGACGCCGCGCTGGTCGCCGCCGCGACGCTGTCCGACCGCTACATCACCGCGCGCTTCCTGCCGGACAAGGCGATCGACCTGGTCGACGAGGCCGCGTCGAAGCTCCGCATGGAGATCGACTCGCGGCCGGTGGAGATCGACGAGGTCGAGCGGGCGGTCCGCCGGCTCGAGATCGAGGAGATGGCGCTCGCGAAGGAGAGCGACGCGGCCTCGAAGGAGCGGCTCAACGCCCTGCGTGCGGAGCTGGCGGAGAAGCGCGAGACGCTGACCGCGCTGACCGCCCGCTGGCAGAACGAGAAGGGCTCGATCGAGCGCGTCCGCGAGCTCAAGGAGCAGCTCGAGCAGCTGCGCGGCGAGTCCGAGCGCGCCGAGCGCGACGGCGACCTCGGCAAGGCCGCCGAGCTGCGCTACGGCCGGATCCCCGCGCTGGAGAAGGAGTTCGAAGCGGCCACCGCGGCGAGCGAGGCCAGCCAGCAGAACGTGATGCTCAAGGAGGAGGTCGGCGCGGACGACGTCGCGGACGTGGTCAGCGCGTGGACCGGCATCCCGGCGGGCCGGCTCCTGGAAGGCGAGACGGGCAAGCTGCTCCGGATGGAGGAGGAGCTGACCCGGCGCGTCATCGGGCAGGCCGAGGCCGTGCAGGTCGTCGCGGACGCGGTGCGCCGCGCCCGGGCCGGCGTCGCCGACCCCGACCGGCCGACCGGCTCGTTCCTCTTCCTCGGCCCGACCGGCGTCGGCAAGACCGAGCTGGCCAAGGCCCTGGCCGAGTTCCTGTTCGACGACGAGCGCGCGATGCAGCGCATCGACATGAGCGAGTACGCCGAGAAGCACTCGGTGGCGCGCCTGGTCGGCGCCCCGCCGGGGTACGTCGGCTACGACCAGGGCGGCCAGCTGACCGAGGCCGTCCGGCGGCGCCCGTACTCGGTGGTGCTGCTCGACGAGGTGGAGAAGGCCCACCCGGACGTCTTCGACGTGCTGCTGCAGGTCCTCGACGACGGACGGCTGACCGACGGTCAGGGCCGGACGGTGGACTTCCGCAACACCATCCTGATCCTGACGTCGAACCTCGGCTCGCAGGCCATCGCCGACCCGTCGCTCGACGAGCGGCAGCGGCGGGACGCGGTGCTCGACGTGGTGCAGCGGCAGTTCAAGCCGGAGTTCCTCAACCGGCTCGACGACATCGTCGTGTTCCACTCGCTCGGCACCGAGCAGCTGACGTCCATTGTGGACATCCAGGTCGCCCGGCTCGCCAAGCGGCTGGCCCAGCGGCGGCTGAACCTGGAGGTCACCGACGGCGCCCGCGAGTGGCTCGCCCTCAACGGCTTCGACCCGATCTACGGCGCCCGCCCGCTGCGGCGGCTGGTCCAGTCGGCGATCGGTGACAAGCTGGCGAAGGAACTGCTCTCCGGCGAGATCCGGGACGGCGACACCGTGCGCGTCGACGGCCCGGACCTGGAGACCGGCGACTCGCTGACCGTCACCCGGGTCTGACCGGTCGTGAAGGCCACCTCACCCGAGGTGGCCTTCACGGCTGTCCACAGTGGTTCGTGCCGATTTGTCGACCCGCGACCGAGCAAAATGCTCCGAATGGGCCCGGCGACACGGGTACCGGCGATCATCCCTCCGGCGTAACAGGCGATACCCTGGCCGACGTGGGTATTCCGGCGTGGATCTGGTTCGTCATCGCGGCCGTCGCCCTGGTGGCGGGGCTGGGGCTGCTCGCGGCCGACCGGGCGAAGGAGGGCTCGCGCAACCGCGAGCGAATGCGCTGGGCACAGTTGCGCGGCTGGCAGTTCGTCGAGGAGGACGAGCGCCTGCCGCAGCAGTGGTCGAACGGCGCGATCGGCTACTTCGGCGCGGACGCGGCCGTGAACGTCGTCGCGGGTTCCACCTTCACTTCCGACGGCCGCCGCCCGGTGTTCATATTCGACATCGAGACCGAGGGCCAGATCCCCGCGGTCGTCGTCGCGGTGCGCTGCAACAAGAAGCACCGCATCCCGATCGAGATGTGGCTGTCCAGCGTCCCGTTCCAGCGCGCGGACATGCCCGAGATGCTCGGCCCGATCGGCGCCCGCTACGCCTTCGCGGACGACGCGGACGGCGCCCGCGTGGTGATCACGCAGGAGCTGGTGGACGCGGCCGACCAGCTGGGCGGCGACGTGGGCGTGGCCTGGCTGGAGAACGAGTGGGTGCTGGCCAGCGTGGTCCCGACGGCCGGGCCGTCGCGGCTGGAACGCCTGCTGCGCGACCTCGGTGAGATCGCGGACATCGTCGACCCGTTCGACGAGGACTACGACGCGGGCCGCCACCAGGCGAGCGCCCCGGTCCCGTCCGAGGCCACGACCCCGGCGACGGCCCAGGCCCAGGCCCAGGCTCCGGCCCCGGGCACCCCGGCGGCGGGGACGCCGGCCCAGCAGCCGCCGGCGGACGCCGAACCGAAGCCGAGCGAGAGCTAGAAGCCGAGCACCGGCCGGTCGAGCGCGCTGAGCGCCACCGACCGGTCCAGGGTGCCGCGCACCGACGTCGTGCCGCCTTCGGCGTGGATCACGTGGTCCACGCCGAGGTCGCCGCGGATCGACCCCGCCGGGCCGGCCGGGCCGACGGACTGGCTCGTCGTCACCAGGCCCCACGCCGGGCCCAGCTGGCCGCCGGCTTCGTGGCGCTGGCCCACGTCCAGGACGCCGGTGATCTGGCCGGTGGCGTGCTGCTCGGACGTCGCGCCGACCGCTCCGAGGCGGCCCACGTCGACCGCCTGGCCCGATGACCTGCGGGCCGACAGCGCTCCCTGGAGGTCGCCGGCGAAGGTGCCGTACAGGCCCGTGTCCAGCTGTTCCGCGTTCTGGCTCAGGACGTCGACGCCGTCGGCGGGCCAGATGCCGTGGCTCGTGCCTTCGCCGAGGCCGATCCGGTGCTCGGCGCCGCCGCCGAGAGGCGCCAGCGACAGGTCCCGCGACGCGCCTTGGCCGAGCCGCTGGTTGTTCGCGGTGACCGCGCGGACGTCGCCCAGGCGCAGGGTGTGCCGGCCGGCGCGGGCGAGCGACTCGGCCTCCTGCGACGCGGCCGTGGTCTCCGTCTGCCGCTCTTCGCGGCGGGTGATCGCGGACTCGGCGAGGTCGTTGGTGAGCACCGCGCCGGCGATCTCCTTCGCGAGGAAGTCGTGGCGGGTCGTGGTCAGGGTTTCGCGGACCACCGACGAGCCGTCCTCGCCCGAGGTCGCGACGTCGCGGCGGAACGTGCTGTCGTCGCGGTGGTCGATCGGCAGGGTCACCTCGGCCGGGCTCGCCAGCGCCGCGGCGGGGGCGGCGAAGAGCAGCGCGACGGGCGCCGCGCCCGCGGCGACTTTGGGCAGATAGCCGCTTTTGCGCCTGCTGTGCTTACCCATGCGGCGGACGATACTTCCCCGCCGAATCGAACGCACGTCCACCCGTGAGCAGCGAGTATGTTCACCCACATGACCACCACCGCTCTCATCACCGGAGCGACCGCGGGCATCGGGGCTCAGTTCGCGCGGACGCTCGCCGCCCAGAAATACGACCTGGTGCTCGTCGCCCGCGATGCCACGCGGCTGGAGGCGTACGCCGCTGAGCTGCGGGAAACGCACGGCGTGGCCGTCGAGGTGCTGCCCGCCGATCTGTCCGAAGTGGACGGCCGGACGGCGGTCGAGGAGCGGCTCGCCTCCGGGCCGGTCGACCTTCTGGTCAACAACGCCGGCTTCGGGCTGAACGGCGATTTCTGGACCATCCCGCCGGACGCGCTGCAGCGTCAGCTCGACGTCAACGTCACCGCGGTCCTGCGGCTCACCCGGGCCGTGCTGCCCGGCATGATCGAACGCGGCCACGGCGAAATCATCCAGGTCAGCAGCGTGGCGGGCTTCTTCAGCGGCCGCGGATCGACGTACACGGCCAGCAAGAACTGGGTCACGTCGTTCAGCGAAGGCATCGCCGCGTCGCTGCCCGAGGGCATCCGGATGATGGCGCTGTGCCCCGGCTTCACGGCCACTGAGTTCCACGAACGGGCCGGTATCGGGAAATCCGGCCCGAAAATCGCCTGGCTGGGTGTCGAACAGGTGGTCGGCGAGGCGCTCAAGGACCTGCGCCGCGGGAAGGTGATCTCCGTGCCGAGCCTGCAGTACAAGGCCGTCGTCGCGATCGGCGGCCTGCTGCCGCGCGCGGTGCTGCGCCGGATCAGCGGCGGCCGCGGCCGCACCTGAGTAGGGCTGTCCCTACTCGCAAGACGCACGCGCGCACCAGGGTGGTCCGGGGGTGCGCTCAATAGCGTTTTCCCCATGACAACTGGGTGGCACGAGGCAGCCGACGCGGTCCGGCTCGAGGCCGTGCGCAAGGAGTACGGCGACGGTGTGGTCGCGCTGGACGGGGTCTCGATCTCCTTCCCGCGCGGCGGGTTCACCGCGGTGATGGGCCCGTCCGGCTCGGGCAAGAGCACCTTCCTGCACTGCGCGGCCGGTCTCGACCGGCCGACGTCCGGCCGGGTCGTGCTCGACGGCCAGGACCTCGACGGCAAGAAGGAGACCTATCTGACGAAGCTGCGGCGTGACCGCGTCGGCTTCGTCTTCCAGGCGTTCAACCTGCTCCCGGCGCTGACGGTCGAGCAGAACGTCGTGCTGCCGCTGCAGCTGGCGGGTAAGCGCCCGGACAAGCGGCTGGTGGCGCGGATCCTCGCGCACGTCGGGCTCGACGGGCGCCGCAAGCACCTGCCCGGGCAGCTCTCCGGCGGCCAGCAGCAGCGCGTCGCGATCGCGCGGGCCCTGGTCACCAGCCCCGCCGTGCTGTTCGCCGACGAGCCAACCGGCGCGCTCGACACCCGCACCGCCGCCGAGGTGCTCGGCCTGCTGCGCGACTCCGTCCGGTCGTCGGGCCAGACGGTGATCATGGTGACGCACGACCCGGTCGCCGCGTCCTACGCCGACGAGGTCGTGTTCCTGGCCGACGGCCGGATCGCCGGGCGGCTGGCCCGGCCGACCGCGGAAGCCGTCGCCGAGCGGATGACCCACCTCGGGGCCTGGGGCCGGGTGGCGGCCTGATGTTCAAGCTGGCACTGCGGACCCTCCGCCTGCGCAAGGGCGGTTTCCTGGCGACGTTCGTCGCCGTGTTCTTCGGCGCGCTGGTCGTCTCGGCGTGCGGTGGCCTGATGGAGACCGGCATCCGGTCCGAGACGCCGGTGCAGCGGCTGGCCGCGGCGCCGATCGTGGTCGGCGGGCAGCAGACGATCGAGCTGCCCGAGGACGACCCGGCGACCCTCGAGCCCGACGACAAGCACAAGTTCGAAAACGCGCCCCTGCCCGAGCGCGTCCGGCTCGACGCGGCGCTGGCCGGCCGCCTGCGCGCGGTTCCCGGCGTCACCGGCGTCGTCGGCGAGCTCAGCTTCCCGGCGCAGATCGGCGCGGCGAGCGCCCTCGGGCACGCGTGGGATTCCGCCGTGCTGACGCCGTACACGCTGACGGGTGCCGCCCCGAAGCCGGGCGAAGTCGTCGCCGACGCAGGGCTCGGGCTCGCCGTCGGGGACACGCTGCCGATCGCCGCGCACGGCAGCGTCAGCCCGTTCCGGATCTCCGGGATCGCCCAAGCTCCGCAGCCCATGCGGGACGCGGCCGTGTTCTTCGCGGCTTCGGACGCCGAACGGCTGTCCGGCCACCCGGACCGGTTCGACACCATCGGCGTCTTCGGTGGCGACGTCGCTGCCGTGACCGCGGCCGTCGGGGACGCCGGGGTCGTGGCGACCGGCGTCGACCGTGGTGCCTTCGAGTTCCCCGAGACGGGCAAGAGCGGGGAGAACCTGATCGTGCTGGCCGCCGTCTCGGGCGGACTCTCGGCGATGGTCATGGTGTTCGTGGTGGCGGGCACGCTGACCCTGTCGACGCAGCAGCGGCAGCGGGAACTCGCGTTGCTGCGGGCGATCGGCACCACCCCGCGCCAGCTGCGGCGGATGGTGCTCGGC
The DNA here is from genome assembly GCF_031625235.1 of Amycolatopsis sp. 505. NCBI lineage: Bacteria > Bacillati > Actinomycetota > Actinomycetes > Pseudonocardiales > Pseudonocardiaceae > Amycolatopsis > Amycolatopsis sp. 505. Next base: position 908,008 of record NZ_JACKQP010000002.1, on the reverse strand, counting down.
GAGGCGCTGGTCGTCGCGCTGCTCGCCGTCGGTGGCGCGGTGGCGCTCGGCCCGGTGCTCGGGGAGTGGCTGTTCGGCCAGCTCGCCGACCACCACGTCGTCCCCGACGTGCTGCGGTTCGAGCAGGGCTGGGTGCCGGCGGTGGTCGCCGCGGGCGCGTCGCTGCTGGCTGTCGTGGGTGCCGCCTTCGTGGCGGGACGCCGTGCTTCGCGGATCCGCCCGACCGAGGCGCTCGCCGAAGCCGCCGTCGAACGCCGCTGGCTGACACCGATCCGGCTGATCACCGCCATCCTGTGCTTCGGCGGCGGGACGGCGCTCGGCATCGTCACGGTCGCGGTGATGACCGGCCCGGTCGCGGCCAGCACGGCCGGCCCGGCCGTGATGCTGTGGGCGTTCGGGCTCGCGGCGATCAGCCCCGGCGTGACGAAGCTGATGGCGACGCTGCTCCGCTGGCCGGTGACGGCGCTGACCGGCGTCAACGGCCGGGTCGCGCTGCGCAACACCCGGGTCGGCGCGGTGCGGGCGGCGGGCGCGGTCACCCCGATCATGCTTGCGGTCGGGATCGCGACCGCCAACATCTACCTGCAGACCACCCAGGAAGCCGTCTCGAACCAGGCCTACACCGAGGACCTGCGCGCGGACGCCGTCGTGGCCGGCCCGAGCGGGCTCGACCCGTCCGTGCTGGGCCGGGTGCGCGCCACCCCCGGGGTCGCGAGTGCGTCGGAATACGTCACGAGCACGGTGTTCGTCGAGAAGCCGTTCGACTCGGGCCAGCACGACGACGGCCGGCCCGCGCTGGGCGTCAGCGAGCTGACCGAGAACGCCGTCGAGGTGCCGTCGACGCTGGGCCACCGCGTCGGCGACACGCTGTCGCTGCGGCTCGGCGACGGCACGCAGGTGGACGTGCGGGTCACCGCCGTCGTCGACCAGCGCCCCGGCTTCGAACGGCTCGTGCTGCCCGCGGACCTGCTGGCCCCGCACACGTCCCTCGGGCTCGCCCCGCAGCTGCTGGTCCAGGCCGCTCCCGGCGTCGACAGTGCGACGCTGACGGCACGCCTGCGCGAGGCGACCGCCGGGCTGCCGGTGCTCGTCGGCGACCGCGGCACGCTGATCGCGGCGCACGCGAAGGGCAACGAGGTCGGCGCCTGGGTCAACTACCTGCTCGTCGGGATGATCCTCGCGTACACGGTGATCTCCGTGGTGAACACGCTGGTCACGGCCACCGCGCGGCGGCGGCGCGAGTTCGGGGTGCAGCGGCTGAGCGGCTTCACCCGCGGCCAGGTGCTGCGCATGGCGGGTGTCGAAGGCGGCCTGATCGCGACCATCGCGGTGCTGCTCGGGACGCTCGTCGCGGCCGGCGCGATCGTGCCGTTCTGCCTGGTGGTGACCGGCTCGGTGCTGCCGTCCGGCCCGGTGGCGATCTACCTGGCCGTGCTCGCCATCGCCGTGGTGCTCGCGCTCGTGGCGATCCTGGTCCCGGCCTGGGCCGCGACGCGCGGGCGTGCGGTCGACGCCACATCCGTCGGTGAGTGAATCCGGCCGTGTGTAAGACTCACGGCCGTGGCGAACCCCGGGTTGGATCAAGCGGCGAAACTCGAACTGGCCAGGCTGGTCACCGATCTTTCCGTGGTGCACGGAAAAGTGACCCTGGCGTCCGGCAAGGAAGCCGACTACTACATCGACCTCCGGCGGGCGACGCTGCACCACGCGGCCGCGCCGCTGATCGGCAAGCTCCTGCGCCAGCTCACGGCGGACTGGGACTACGTGGCGGCCGGCGGCCTGACGCTCGGCGCCGACCCGGTCGCGCTGGCGATGCTGCACTCGGCGGCTTCCGACGGCGTCGTGCTGGACGCGTTCGTCGTCCGCAAGGCGGTCAAGGAACACGGCATGCAGCGGCGCATCGAGGGCATGGAGGTCCGCGGCCAGCGCGTGCTGGCGGTCGAGGACACGTCCACGACGGGCGGCAGCGTCCTGACGGCGGTCGAGGCGCTGCGCGAAGCGGGCGCGAACGTCGTCGGCGTGGTGACGGTCGTCGACCGCGACACCGGCGCGCGCGAGGCCATCGAGAAGGAAGGCCTGGAGTACCGGTACGTCCTCGGCAAGGACGACCTCGGCCTGGACTGAGCGCCGCCGGACCGGGGACCGCGCAGGTCGGTCCCCGGGGCGCTCCGACGGCAGGTTTCGCGACCTCCGCGGCGCTCGCCCCGGAAGGACCACCGCGACGCGTGAACCTCACGGAGTCGCCCCGGTGACAGCCGTCACCCAGAATCACTGCGTGACGTTTTCCGCCCGCCGGTGTCCTCCCTGCGAGGAGGTGCCGTGACGACGACTACGCCGCTCGACGACGTGACCCTCGTCGGCCGCGCGCGGGACGGCGACGTCCGGGCGTACGAACAGCTCGTGCTGCGCTACCAGGGCCCGATGTTCCGGCTCGCGGTCAAGATGCTCGCCCACCGCGGCGACGCCGAGGACGTCGTGCAGGAGGTGTTCCTGAACGCCTGGCGCAAGCTGAGCCAGCTCACCGAGGACGCCGCGTTCGTCGGCTGGCTCTACCGGGCCACCACGAACCGCTGTCTCAACACGATCCGCTCGCGCAAGCCGCAGGCCGACGTCGACCTCGACACCGCCGAGTCGCCGCGGGCCGATCTGCAGCCGGAGCGGGCCGTCCAGGTGAGCAGTCAGCTCGCCGCCTTGAACGCGGCGCTGGCGCAGCTGACGCCCGAACAGCGGGCGTGCTGGCTGCTGCGTGAAGTGCACGGCCGGTCCTACGACGAGATCGGCGAGATCGTCGGCGTCAACGCGACCGCGGTCCGCGGCCGGATCGCGCGCGCCCGTGCCCAGCTGGCGGAGGTGATGAAGCCATGGCGATGACGGACTACGAGCTGCCCTGCGAACGCGATGTCGAACAGGTGTGGGAACGGCTGGACTCGGCAGCCGACGAGCACGAGCTGACCTGCCCGCACTGCGCGGCCGCGCGCGAGAGCCTGCTGGCGTTGCGCGAAGCGACGTCCGAGCTGGTGGCCGAGGAGGACGCGCCGTCGCCGGACCTGTTCGGGCGGATCATGTCGGCGGTGCGGGCCGAGGTGCGGCGCGGCTCGATGGTGCCGCTGCCCACCCCGGAACCCGGGTTCGTCGAGGTCAGCGAGCAGGCGGTGGCGGCCGTGCTGCGGTACGCGGCCGACACGGTCGACGGCGTCCGGGCGCGGCGCTGCCGGGTGCGAACCGTCCCCGGCGGGGTCGAGGTGGACCTCACCCTCGCGGTCAGCCTGCGGAACGCCGCGGGCGGCGAAGCGTTGGCGAAGGTGCGGGAGCGGGTGACCGCGGCGGCCGCGGCCCGGGTGGGCCTGACGCTGGTGAAGCTCGACCTGCTCGTGGCCGACCTTTTTGAAGAAGGCACTGTCGAGGACGACACGGTCGGGGGTCCAGGGGAATGAGCGTGGACTACGTCATCGCCGATCCGGTGATCGCCAGTGTGGCGGCGCGGGCGGCGATCACGACGCCGGGCGTGGTGCGCCTCGAACCGGGCCTGCGCGGCCTGGTGACGGCGTGGACGCGCGCGGCCCGCCGGCGCTGGAAGGGGCTCGACCCGGCGCCGTCGGACGGCGTCCGGGTCCGCACCACCGACGGCCGGGTGACGGTCCAGATCGACCTGGTCACCGCGGCGGCCGACCAGGCGGCCGCGGTGGGCCGCGCGGTCCAGCGCGCGGTGACGCGGTCCGTGGCCGAGCAGACCGGCCTGGTCGTCGCCGAAGTGTCGGTGTCCATTCTGGACATCGAGCCGGAAACCCGGTGACCGCCGACGAAGCCGTCGAGAAGATCGTCGGCGCCCTCGCGGACGTGGCCGGCCTCCGCCCGGCGACCCCGGTGCTGCCGGTGAGCCGGGAGAGCCTGGCGGTGGACCTGAGCCCGGAGGTGGTCCGGATCCGGCTGATCGCGACCCGGCTACCGATCCCGCCGCTGCTCGACCGGGCGGCCGGAGCCGTGCGCGAGGTGCTGGCCGGCACGGCGTGGGAAAGCGCGCGGCTGCGCCTGGAAGTCACCGATCTCGACGGCGCGGCGTTCGCGAGACCCACGTCACAGTGAGGGTCTCCAGTCCTTTGTGTCCTTAGCTACGAACAAGGCGGAAAGCCTTGCCGCGCAGGACATCCAGGGAGGAACCATGACCGAGACCGCACTCGTCACCAAGCAGGGCAGCACGACCATCGCGGACACGGTGGTCCAGAAGATCGCCGGCCTGGCGACGCGCGAAGTCCACGGCGTGCACGACCTCGGCGGCGGCGCGGCCCGCGCGTTCGGCGCCCTCCGCGACCGCATCCCGGGCGCGTCGGCCAGCGTCGGCCAGGGCGTGTCGGTGGAGGTCGGCGAGAAGCAGGCGGCGGTCGACCTGCAGGTGCTCGTCGAGTACGGCGTGCCCATCGCGGAGCTGGCGCGCTCGGTGCGCCGCAACGTGGTGACGGCCATCGAGCAGATGACCGGCCTGCAGGTCGTCGAGGTGAACATCAACGTCACCGACGTCCACATCGCGGGCAACGAGGAGCCGGCCGTCAGCGATCGCGTCGAGTGAAATCCGGCTGCCGGGCGGGGGACCCGGGCGTACCGTCGGGGTATGGAGGAGCCGCCGGAACCGCAGCGCCCAGCCGACCCGAACCGGAAGAAACCGGACGGTGCGCCGGACCAGTACCCGCACGAGGAGCCGACGCGGTACCCCGCCAAGCGGCCACCGGAATTCCCACCCGGTGTAACCCCTCCGTCACCGCGCAGGTGAATGGGTTGCTCCGCTGGGTTAAAAATCACAGGCCGGGGCACTCTTGAGGGCGGCCGGATCCACGTAGCGGAGTAAAGTCGCTGGTAGGGGGATCGGTGGAGGGGGTGCGATGGCGAAGTTCCTGGCCGACGTGACCGTCGTGGTGCACATCCTGGCCTTGGTGCTCATCGGGTTGGGCGGCTTCGTCGCCTGGCGCTGGCCGAAGCTGATCTTCGTCCACATGTTCGCCGCGGCCTGGGGCGTGCTGGTGAACGTGAGCCCGGTGCCGTGCCCGCTCACCGCTCTGGAGAACTACTTCCGCCACCAGCAGGGCCTCGGCGACCTGCCCGGCGGGTTCAACGCCTACTACCTCTACGGCACGGTCTTCCCGCAGTCGTGGCTGCCGGCGATCGGGATCATCGCGATCGTGCTGGTCGCGTACTCGTACGTCGGCGTCTACCACCGGTGGCGCCACCGCCACGACGAGGAAACCCACGTGCGCCCGGTCCACCTGGGCTGAGCGACAATCACCGGGTGAACTCCATACCCGGACCCACCGAGTGGGTGAGCCGCGAAGAGGTCGGCGTCGGCCCGTGGCCGGGTGAGTGGCCCGCGGACGAGCGGTACGACCCGGAGCTGCTGCGGGACGGCGACCGCCGCAACGTCGTCGACGCCTACCGCTACTGGCGCCGCGAGGCCATCGTGTCCGATGTGGACAGACGACGGCACCCGTTCCACGTCGCGATCGAGAACTTCCAGCACGACCACAACATCGGCACCGTGGTCCGGACGGCCAACGCCTTCGCCGCGGCCGAGGTGCACATCGTCGGCCGCCGCCGCTGGAACCGGCGCGGGGCCATGGTGACCGACCGCTACCAGCACCTGCGCCACCACGACGACGTCTCCGGATTGGTGGCTTTCGCCGAGGAGCGGGGGCTGGCCGTCGTCGGGGTCGACAACACGCCGGGGTCCCAGCCGGTCGAGACGGCCGAGCTCCCGCGCGAGTGCGTCCTCCTGTTCGGCCAGGAAGGTCCCGGCCTCTCCGCGGAAGCGCAGGCGGCGTCGGCCCGCACCGTGTCGATCGCCCAGTTCGGCACGACCCGCTCGATCAACGCCGGGGTCGCGGCCGGGATCGTCATGCACGCCTGGATCCGGCAGCACGCCGATCTCGGCCGCGCGTGGTGACCTACAGGCCCCAGCCCCAGCGCAGCTGCACCACCCCGGAAGCGTTGTTCGTCTCGAGGCCGCTGCCGCTCTGGCGCGTGATCGAGTAGGTGTCCCCGGAGCGCAGGCCGGGCCAGTAGACGACGCCCATCTGCCGGGACCGCGCCAGGTCCGTGGTCGCGGCGAAGTACGCGGTGAAGTTGTTGCCGTCCTGATGGCCGGCGGAGTAGTCCAGGCCGGTGGTCATCGGGGCGCCGGCCTCGTCGATGATCGTCCGCGACGAGTACGCCCCGAGCCGGTTGCTGAGGTTCGCCGTCCACGCCGAGCGGGTCGTGTCGGAGGCCCAGAAGCCGTAGAAGTGCAGCGAAAGCAGCGTGCCGGTCAACGCGCTCGCCGCGCCGACGCCGGTCACGTTGTCGTTGTAGCCGGTGCCGCTGATCAGCACCCGGCCGCGCGGGATGGCCGAGTGCCGGGACAGCCAGGTCGAGCACAGCGACACCCAGGCGTTCAGGCTGTAGCCGAACGGCTCGTTCATCGGCTCGAAGTACACGTTCCCGTTGCCGCCGTAGTCGGCGATCACCTTGTCCCACATGGTGTTCCAGGCGTTCGTGTCGTCGACGAAGCCGTCCTTGTTCGCTTCCCAGTAGCCGAAGATGACCTTCATGCCGTGGGCCAGGGCCGAGTCGGCGGCGCCCTTGTACCGCGCCCACCAGTCCGAATTGACGCTCTGCGGGTTGATCGGCAGCCGCACGGTGTTCGCGCCGAGCTTCTGCTGGAAGCCGGTGATGATGCCGTCGGCCTTGCCGCGGACGCTGTCGTAGCTGTCCCCGGCGGTCAGGCCGGTCGGGATCACCCAGCCGTCGACGTAGTTGTCGCGGGCGTCCGCCCAGTTGACGCCGCGGAAGCTGTTCGTGGCCGCGGACGCGCTCTGCGGGACGGCGAAGAGGGGAACGAGCAGGAGGGCGAGCAGCAATCGACGAAGGCGAGCCATGCGAACTCCGATGTTCACGTAAACATGCCGGTCGCAGAATCCTCGACGGCTCGCCGCGGTGTCAAGGGTCAGGCGGGGGTGACCTCGACCGGAATGCCGTTCAACACCGACGTTCCGGAGGGCCTGTCCAGAACTGTCTCATCCGTGAGGAGGTTCGAGTTCACGCCGGGGTTCGCGCGCGCCACCCGTGTTCGCGAGCCGTCGGCGTCGTGGCCCCAGCCGTGCGGGATGCTCACCACGCCGGGGCGCACCTCGTCGGTGATCTCGACCGGGACCTGCAGTTTTCCGGCGCGGGACGTCACCGAGGCGAGGCCGCCGTCGGTGAGGCCGAGGCGGCGCGCGTCGGCCGGGTGGACCTGGACCGTGCAGCGGTTGCCGCCGCGGACCAGGGGCGCCAGGTTGTGCATCCACGAGTTGTTCGAGCTCAGGTGCCGCCGTCCGATCAGCACGAGGTCGTCCGCGGTTTTCGCGAGTTCTTCCGTCAACCGCGGAACGTCGGCGACGATCGGCCCTGGCGCCAGTTCGATCCGGCCGGACGCGGTGCAGAGGACCTCCGGGATCCGCGGCTTCAGCGGCCCGAAATCCACGCCGTGCGGCGCGGCTTCGAGGTCGGCGAGCGTGACGTCGTACGGCCCCGCGCGCAGCATCAGGTCGACCAGGCGCGCGGGCCCGGTCCGGTCGTGGGTGACTTCCAGCCCGGCGCGGCGGGCGACGTCGGCCGCGACGAAGTCGTCCAGCGCGGCGACGTCGGCCTCCGGGCCCTGACCGGCGACGATGCCGGTGAGCCGCAGCATGGTTTCCCACTCCTGCGGCAGCGCCGACGGCAGCGTCGCGGGAGTCCAGTTGGCGATGTTGCGGATGGACAGCTGGTAGAAGGCCAGGTCGAAGTGCGGGCGCTCGAGCGGCGACGGGCCGGGCAGGATGACGTCGGCGTGGCGGGACGTCTCGTTGAGGTAGACGTCGACGGAGATCATGAAGTCGAGGCTTTCGAGGGCCGCGGCCAGCCGCCCGGCGTTCGGCGTGCTGAGGCAGGGGTTGCCGCTGATCGTGATCAGCGCGCGGACCTGGCCTTCGCCCGGGGTTTCGATCTCGTCGGCGAGCGTCGCGACCGGCAGTTCGCCGACGACCTCGGGCAGGCCGCGCACCCGGCTGCGCCAGCGCCCGACGGCGAACGGCCGCCGGTTCCCGGTGGGCTGGCACGCGGCCAGCGGGAACATCGCGCCGCCCGGTGCGTCGAGGTGGCCGGTGAGCACGTTGAGGACATCGACCAGCCAGCTCGCGATGGTGCCGAACGCCTGGGTCGTGGTGCCGATCCGGCCGTAGACCACGGCGTTTTCCGAGGTCAGCTCCCGGGCCATCCGGCGGATCGCCTCGGCGTCGATGCCGGTGCGCGGCGCGACGGCCTCCGGCGTGAACGGCTGCGCCAGTTCGCGGACGTCGTCGAGGCCGTTGAGGTGCTCGGCCAGGCGGCCGGGGTCGACGAGGTTTTCCGCGAACAGGACGTTGACCAGCGCGAACAGCAGCAGCGCGTCGGTGCCGGGCCGGATGGCGTGGTGCTCGTCGGCGAACTGGGCGGTGCGCGTGCGGCGCGGGTCGACGACGACGATCTTGCCGCCGCGGTCCCGGATCCCGCGCAGCCGCCCGCGGATGTCCGGCGCGGTCATCAGGCTGCCGTTGGAGACCAGCGGGTTGGCGCCGAGGATCAGCAGGTGCCGCGTCCGGTCGAGGTCGGGCACCGGGATGGCCAGCGGGTCGCCGAACATCGTGCCGGCGGAGTAGTGCTTCGGCAGCTGGTCGACCGAGGTGGCGCTGTAGAAGTTCTTGGTGCCCAAGGCTTTGTAGAGCACGCGGCCGTAGAGCGTCAGCGCGATGTTGTGCACGCCGGGGTTGCCCGCGTAGACGGCGACGGCGTCGCGGCCGTGCTGCTCGAGGATCGGCGGGAGGCGGCGGGCGATCTCGTCGTAGGCCTCCTGCCAGCTGACCTCGACGAACTCGCCGTCGCGCTTGAGCAGCGGGGCGGTCAGCCGGTCGGGATCGTGGTGCAACGCGCCGAGCGACGCGCCCTTGGGGCAGATGTACCCCCGGGAGAAGACGTCCCGCTCGTCCCCTCGGACGCGGGTGACCTGCTGGTTCGCGTCGAGCGTCACTTCGAGCCCGCAGGTGGCTTCGCACAGCGGGCACGTGACGTGGGCGGTCGTCATGACCACCGAACATACCGAGCGGTATGTCGATCGGCAAGGCACGATTGCGACATGGACGTCTCGGCCGCGGAACACGCGGTGACCTCCCGCCACCTGCGCCGGGTGTGGGCCCTGCCCGGCACGGTCCTCGGCCGCAGCCGCTGGCCGGCGGCGCTGGACCAGCGCGTGCACTGGCACTGGAACTACTGGTGGCAGGCGCACCTGCTGGACACGCTGGTCGACGCCCAGCTGCGCGCGCCCTCGCCGGCGCGCTTGGCCTTGATCCGATCGTTCGTGCGTTCGGTGCGGCTGCGCAACTTCGGCAAGTGGGTCAACGACTACTACGACGACATCGCCTGGCTCGGCCTTGCCCTGCAACGGGTTTCGTCGCTGGGCATCGACGTCGGCCCGGCCCTGGCGGCGATCGACACGCAGTTGCTGTCCGGCTGGACGTCGGCGGCGGGCGGCGGAATCTGGTGGCGCCGCGGCGACGACTTCAAGAACGCCCCGGCCAACGGCCCGGCGGCGATCTTCCACGCCCGCTCGGGGAACGTGGCCCGTGCGCGCGAGATGACGTCCTGGCTGACGTCCACTTTGGTCGATCCGGAATCCGGCTTGGTCTGGGACGGCATCCGGGCGGACACGGGCGAGCTGGTGAAGCACATCTACACGTACTGCCAAGGGGTCTACCTCGGCGCGTGCCTTGAGTTGTCCGAAGTGGACAATGCGGCCCGGACCGTGCGGGCGGTGGCGGAGCACCTCGCGCCGGGAGGAGTCATCCGCGGCCAGGGCGGCGGCGACGGCGGGTTGTTCGCGGCGATCCTGGCGCGGTACCTGGCGTTGGCGGCACAGGCGTTGCCCGGCCCGGAAGCGGCGACGGCCCGAGCGCTGGTCCTGACGTCGGCGGAGGCGTGCTGGTCGGGAGCTTTCGACGCGCCGGAGGGTCCGTTGTTCAGCGCGTACTGGGACCGCCCGGTGTCTTGGCCGCTGCCGGACGACGCCCCGGAGCGCGACATGTCGGTCCAGGTGGGCGCCTGGATGCTCCTCGAAGCCGCGGCGACGCTGTCACCAGACGTCGCCGGCCCGCCAGTCGGCGGTTAGCTCGACGTCGAGGTCCAGGGGCACCCGGCCGGGGAACACGTACACGCCGCCGTCCTCGTCTTCGGTGCGCTGGATGCCGTCCGGGGTCAGGGCGGACGTGGGGCCACGCCACTGCTGCCAGCCCCGGCCTTCGTACAGCGGCACGGCCTTCTCCGCGGCGCTCAGCGCACCGAGGTCGTACCCGGGCAGCAGCCGTTCCAACGCGGCCATCAACGCGCTCGCGTGCCCTCGCCGACGGTGGTCCGCGCGAACCGCCACGGCCTCGACGTACCCGGCGCGAAGCACGCGGCCGCCGTGCAGGAGCCGTCGTTGGACCAGCGAGGCGTGGCCGACCAGGTCGGTGCCTTCGTAAGCGAGGGCGTGGGTGCCGCCGAGGGAGTTCTCCCAGTCGGCGTCGGTGAAGTCGTTCTCGAAGACGTCGTGGACCAGGGTGCGGGCGGCCGGGGGCAGGTCGGCGGTGTGCGCGAGGCGGATCACCGCACCAGTATCAGCACCCGCAGGACGCGCCGTGCAGGAATTTCGGGGTCAGCCACACCGACTCCTGGGGACGGTCCGGATCCGCCATGCGGGACATCAGCAGCTGCACCGCGCGGCGGCCGACGTCGGCGATCGGCTGGACCAGGGTTGTCACCGCCGGGCTCACGCGGCGGGCCCAGTCCATGTCGCCGTAGCCGACCACCGCCAGCTCCGAGCCGATGCGGATGCCGCGGCGGTGGGCCTCGTACTGGACGCCCACCAGCATCGACTCGTCCGCCACCACCAGGGCCGTCGGGGAGGGCCAGCCGTCCAGGAGTTTGGCCGTTGCGCGGGTGGCGCCGCCCGCATTCGAGAAGCCGCTCTCCACCAGCTCGCGGTTGAAGCGCAATCCCGCCTGCTCCAGGCCGAGCCGGTAGCCGCGGATGCGCTCGCGGCTGACCTCCAGGCCCTCGTCGCCCGAGATCAGGCCGATCTTGCGGTGCCGCCGGTCGGTCAGGTGCCGGACCAGCGACGCCATCGCGTGCACGTTCTCGGTACCGACCTGGTCGACGTCGTTGCGGGCGGCCACACGGTCGACCAGCACGGTCGGCACGCCCATCCGGACCAGGCCGTTGACCACCGCTTCGTCGCCGGCCGAAGGCACCAGCAGCACGCCGTCCACCAGGTCCGCGCGCAGGGCGCGCACCACCGCCGCCTCTTCGCCCACCGTGTCTTCGGTGTCCGCCAGCACGACGTCGCACCCCGCCTGCGCCGCGGCCGCCCGGATCGCGCGCAGCAGCTCGCCGGAGTTCGGGTGCGCGTGCACCCCCATCGCGACGCCGATCCGGTAGGTGACCGGGGGGTCCCACAACCGGAGGTCCGGCGAAAGTGCGGTCATAAGCCCTCGCAGACGCTCAGCCGGAAACGTATCCGCTGAACGGCCACGCGGAGGTGTCAGGAACCCAGATTCACTGAAGTGAGTGAACCGGTGGGCACCCGCACGACTCGCGGTGACGCAGAGTGGGTGCCAGCCGCACCGTTTCGGCCTTGCGGGCCGGGTCGTTGATCCGGGCCAGCAGCAGCCGCACCGCCTGCCGGCCGATCTCCTCGATCGGCTGCGCCATCGTCGTCAGCGGCGGGTCGACCAGGTCGGCCCACTCGACGTCGTCGTAGACCACCACCGGCAGGTCCCGCCCGATCCGCAGCCCGCGTCGCCGCGCTTCGTGCAGCACGCCGACCATCATGCTGTCGTTCCCGACCACCAGCGCCGTCGGCGGCTCGGGCAGCGCCAGCAGCGTGCTCAACGCCAGCGCGCCGCCCTCGCGCGAGGAGTTTCCACAGGCCACGAGGTCGGACGACCAGGTCAGGCCGGACCGGCCGAGCCCCAGCCGGTAGCCGAGCACGCGCTCCTCGCTCGTCGACAACCCCGGTACGCCGCTGATCATCCCGATCCGCCGGTGCCCGAGCGTGGCCAGGTGCGCGGTGAGCGCCGAGGTCGCCTGGATGTTCTCCGAGCCGACCTGGTCGACGTCGGTGCGGGTGGCCAGCCGGTCGATCAGCACGGTCGGCACGTCGAGGGACACCAGCTCGCCGATCACCGGCCCGTCGCCGGGGGCGGGGGTGATGAGCAGGCCGTCGACGCGACGGGAGCGCAGCGCCCGCACGGTGTCACGCTCCGTGTCCGCTGCGTCGTGGGTGTCGGCCAGCAGGACGGTGTAGCCGTGCGTCGACGCCTCGCGCTCGATCGCCTGCATCAGCGTCGCGAAGTACGGGTTGGCCACCAGGGAGATCGCCATGCCGATCGACCGGGTGCCGCCGGTGACCAGCGAACGCGCGATGGCGTCGCCGGTGTAACCGGTCGCCTCGATCGCCCGCAGCACCGCCGCCTTGGTGTCCTCGGCGACCGCGCGCGTCCCGTTCACGACGTGCGAGACGGTCGTGATCGAGACGCCCGCGAGCTCGGCGATGTCCCGCTGCGTCGGCCGCGAAGACTTCGACCGGTCCATACCCGTCCTTTCCGGCAAGCGTTTGCGCAAACGCTTGCGCGCCGGGAGCAGTCTGTCTACCTTCCCGACCATCGGCAAGCCTCGACACGAACAAAGGCTGGAATCCATGAGACAGCGAAGTCTCGCCGCGCTCACGCTGGCCGCCGTCCTCGCCGCGACGACCGGGTGCACGGTCGAGCGCCACTGGGGTGGCAACACCAACACGGGCGGGAGCGGCAAGGCGAAGGTCGGCCTGGTGACCAAGACCGACACCAACCCCTACTTCGTGGAACTCCGCAACGCCGCCAGAGCGGCCGCGCAGGCCAACGGCGCCGACTTCAGCGCGCTCGCCGGCCAGTTCGACGGTGACAACGACGGTCAGGTCCGCGCCATCGAGAACCTCCGCCAGCAGGGCGCGAACACGATCCTCATCACGCCGAGCTCGTCCACCGGCGTGCTCAAGGCGATCAAGGACGCCCGCGACGCCGGGGTCCTGGTCATCGCCCTCGACACCGCCACCGAACCGGCCGACGCGGTCGACGCCACCTTCGCCACCGACAACTTCGCGGCCGGCGAACAGCAGGGCGCCTACGTCAAGGCCGCGCTGGCCGGCGTCCCGCCCAAGCTGCTGATGGTCGACGGCACGGCGGGCAGCACGGTCGACACCCAGCGCCACGGCGGGTTCCTCAAGGGCATCGGGCTGACCGACGGCTCGCCCGAAATCAAGGGCCACACCGCGGCCAACGGCGACCAGAGCCTGGCCCAGCAGGGCATGGAGAACCTGCTGCAGCGCAGCACCGACATCAACGCCGTCTACTCGATGAACGAGCCGATGGGCCGCGGCGCGTACGCGGCCCTGAAGGCGCGCGGCCTCACCGGGCAGATCGTCATGGGCTCGATCGACGGCGGCTGCGAAGGCGTCCAGAACGTCAAGGACGGCCAGTTCGCCGCCACCGTCATGCAGTTCCCGAAGAAGATGGCCGAGCAGGGGGTGCTCGCCGCCGTCGAATACGCGAAGACCGGCAAGAAGCCGTCCGGGTTCGTGAACACCGGGTCCGCCGTGATCACCGACAAGCCGCTGCCCGGCATCGAAAGCCACGACTCCGCCTGGGGCCTGCAGAACTGCTGGGGAGGCAACAAATGACCACGGCGACAGTGTCCACAAGGGAGCGTGAGTCGCTCGGCGACTTCCTCCTCCGCGCGCCCGCGGTCGGCCCGGCGCTCGCGCTGGTCGTCGCGATCGTGGTGTTCTCCCTGGCCACGGACACGTTCTTCGACCTCGACAACCTGTCCACCGTGGTCCAGCAGTCCCTGGTCGTCGGGACGCTCGCGCTGGGCCAGACGCTCGTCATCCTCATCGCGGGCATCGACCTGTCCAACGCGGCCTCGATGGTCGTCGCGACGCTGATCATGGCGAAGCTCGCCGCGGCCGGCACGAACGGCTTCGTCGCGCTGCTCGCCGGTGTCGTCCTGACGATCATCGTCGGCATCTTCATCGGCGGGCTCGCGACCCGGATCAAGCTGCCGGCGTTCATCATCACGCTGGGCACGTTCACCATGCTGACCGCGGTGTCGAAGCTGATCGCCGGCGGCCAGGCCGTGCCGGTGACCGACGGGCTGCTGCAGTGGCTCGGCACCAAGCGCTACCTCTTCGGCGGCATCCCGATCACCTACGGCATGACGCTGGCGCTGCTGATGTACCTCGTCGTCTGGTACGCGCTGACGAAAACCGCGTGGGGCAAGCACGTCTACGCGGTCGGCAACGCGCCGGAGTCCGCGCGGCTGTCCGGCATCAAGGTCAACCGCACGGTGCTGTCGGTGTACATCGTGGCCGGGCTGACCTTCGGCATCGCCGCCTGGCAGGCGCTCGGCCGGACGCCGAACGCGGACCCGAACCAGTTCCAGCTCGGCAACCTCGACTCGATCACCGCCGTCGTCCTCGGCGGGACGAGCCTCTTCGGCGGTCGCGGCTCGGTGCTCGGGACGCTGATGGGCGCCCTGGTCGTGGCCGTGCTGCGGTCCGGGCTGACGCAGATGAACGTGGACGGCAACTACCAGGACCTCGCCACCGGCGCCCTGCTCATCGCCGCCGTCGTGGTGGACCGGATCGCGCGGAGGCAGCAGCAGTCATGACCGAACCGATCCTCCAGGCCCGCGGCCTGGTCAAGCGCTACGGCCGGGTGACCGCCATCGACGGCGCCGACTTCGACCTCCTGCCCGGCGAGGTGCTCGCCGTGGTCGGCGACAACGGCGCCGGGAAGTCGTCGCTCATCAAAGCCCTGTCCGGCGCGGTGGTCCCGGACGAGGGTGAGATCAAAGTGGACGGACGGACCGTCCACTTCAAGTCCCCGCTGGACGCCCGGCACTACGGCATCGAGACGGTGTACCAGGACCTCGCGGTCGCGCCGGCGCTCGACATCGCGTCGAACATGTTCCTGGGCCGGGAAAAGCGGCTCAAGGGCCCGCTCGGGCTGTTCCGCAAGCTCGACACCGGCACCATGCGGTCGGAAGCGCAGCGGATCCTCGACGAGCTGGGCATCAACATCAAGTCGATCAGCCAGCCCGTCGAGACGCTCTCCGGCGGGCAACGTCAGGGCGTCGCGGTGGCCCGCGCGGCCGCGTTCGGCACCAAGGCCGTGATCATGGACGAGCCGACCGCCGCTTTGGGTGTCGCCGAATCCGGCAAGGTGCTCGACCTGATCGGCCGGATCCGCGACCGCGGCCTGCCGGTCGTGCTGATCAGCCACAACATGCCGCACGTGTTCGACATCGCCGACCGCATCCACGTGCACCGCCTCGGCAAGCGCGTCGCGGTCGTCTCGCCCAAGACGCACTCGATGAACCAGGTCGTCGGCCTGCTCACCGGCGCCTTGCGGCTCAACGAGAACGGTGAAGTGGAAGAAGCGGCCGCCGCGACCCACGTGGCCGGCTTGCAGTGAGGGTGCTGCTGGCGGGCTTGTGCACGGTGGACCTGGTCCAGCGGGTCGAGGAGCTTCCGGCGCCGGGCGAGAAGGTGCAGTCGCTGCGGGTGGACGTCGCCGCGGGTGGGCCCGCGACGAACGCCGCGGTGACGGCGGCCGCGCTCGGTGCCGAAGCGACCCTGCTGACCGTCCTCGGTGCGCACCCGCTGGCGGCGCTCGCCCGCGCCGACCTCGAAGCCCACGGCGTCCGGCTGATCGACCTGGCCCCCGGCCTGCCCGACCCGCCGCCGGTCAGCGCGGCCGCCGTCCGCGACCGCGACGGCGAGCGCACGGTCGTCTCCCGCAACGCCGGAGGGCGTGACTTCCCCGTCGAAGCGGCGTTTCCGGAGGCGGACGTGGTGCTCGTGGACGGTCACTACCCCGAGCTCGCGCTGGCGGTCGCGCGGGGCACGCGAGCCCCGGTCGTGCTGGACGCCGGCAGCTGGAAACCCGTGCTCGACGAGTTGCTGCCGCTGGTCGACGTGGCCGCGTGCTCCGCGCACTTCACCGCGCCCGGGCCCGGCCTGCACGAGCGCGGCGTTCCCACCGTCATCACCACCGCGGGGCCGCGGCCGGTGCGCTGGTCCACTGCGGACGGCGGCTCGGGTGAGGTGCCTGTTGCGGCCGTGGAAGCGCGGGACACACTAGGGGCGGGCGACGTCTGGCACGGCGCGCTCGCCGTGGCCGTGGCGCGCGAACCGACGGTGACGAACTGGATCCGCTTCGCCAACGAGGTGGCCGCCGAACGGGTGCGGCATGTGGGACCGCGGTCGTGGACGACCGCGATCGCAGGAAGGAACAGGACATGACGGCGTTCGACGACCTGCTGGCCCGGGCCGAGGGGCTGACCGTGCGCGGGCAGCGCAACGTGCTCGGCATCATCGGCTCGCCCGCGTCCGGCAAGACCACGCTCGCCTGGGCGCTGGCCAACGCGCTCGGCTCGCGCGCGGCCGTGGTCGGCATGGACGGCTTCCACCTCGCGCAGGTCGAGCTGCGCCGGCTGGGCCGCACCGAGCGCAAGGGCGCTCCGGACACGTTCGACGCCGCGGGCTACTACCACCTCATCCGGCGCCTCGCCGAAGGCCGCGAAACGGTGTACGCACCGGAGTTCCGCCGCGAGATCGAGGAGCCCATCGCCGGGGCCGTCGCGGTCCCGCCGGAGGTCCAGCTCGTGATCACCGAGGGCAACTACCTCCTGCTCCCGGACGACCCGTGGAGCGCGATCCGGCCGCTGCTGACCGAGGCCTGGTTCCTCGCGCCGGACGAGCCCGAGCGCATCGAGCGGCTCGTGTCGCGCCACCGCCGCTACGGCCGTTCGCTGGTCGAAGCCCGGCAGCGCGCGCTCGGTTCCGACCAGCGCAACGCCGACCTCATCTCGCAGACGCGGGACCGCGCGGACCTGGTTCTGGAGAACCTGCCGCTGGCCAACTTCGCGATTTGACGCTCCTCGTCACCGGCGGCAGCCGGGGCATCGGCGCGGCCATCTGCACGCTGGCCGCCGCGCGCGGGTACGACGTCGTCGTGAACTACTCGGGCGACGCCGAACCCGCGGAAGCCGTCGCCGCGCAGGTGCGTGCTTCGGGACGGCAGGCGCTGGCGGTTCGCGCGGACGTCTCCGACGAGGACGACGTCCGCGCGCTGTTCGACGCGGCGGCGGAGCTGGGCCCGGTGACCGGCCTGGTCAACAACGCGGCGATCGTCGGCAACACCCCGGGCCGGCTCGAGGACTACGCGGTCGACGTCGTCCGGCGCACCCTCGACGTGAACGTGACCGGGGTGTTCCTCTGCTGCCGCGAGGCGATCCGGCGGATGTCGACCCGCCACGGCGGCGCGGGCGGCGCGATCGTGAACATCTCCTCGACGGCGGCCCGCACCGGCTCGGCCGGGGAGTGGGTGCACTACGCCGCGTCGAAGGCGGCTGTGGACACGCTGACCTTCGGCCTGGCCCAGGAGGTCGCGGCGGACGGGATCCGGGTGAACGCCGTCCGGCCGGGCATGATCCACACCGGCCTGCACGCGGCGGCGGGCCTGCCCGACCGGATGGCGAAGTACGCACCGCAGATTCCGCTGGGCCGGGCGGGGCAGCCCGCGGAAATCGCGGAAGCGGTGCTGTTCCTGCTCTCGGAGGCGTCGTCGTTCACGACGGGTGCGGTGCTGGACGTCGGCGGCGGCCGCTGATCCTTGTGAACCGGCATTTCGCAGCTTTCGTGTGGTGAGCGTTCCCACACCGCGCGAAAGGTGAACAACAATGCGTACGTTCGAGCTGCCCGAATCCGTGAGCGGGGCGACGGTTGATCGGATACTGGGCAGGCAATTGGTCCGGACCTGGGAGGAAGACGGGATCTTCCAGGTCGCCGCCACGGCCGGGCAGGCCCGCATCACCGGCGAAGCGCTCGCCGAAAGCCGGCGGTTCTTCGCGAGATCCCTGCCGGAAAAAGCGAAGTTCGTCAGCGACCTGACCTACAGCGGCTACATCGCCTCCGGTGAGGAAGTGACCGCGGGCGAGGCCGACTACTCCGAGATCTTCACGGTGTGCCCGGACATCCCGCTCACCGACACCCGCGTCACCGAGGGCTGGCCGTGCCACGGACCGGTCCCGTGGCCGGACGACGGCTACCGGACGGCGATGGAGGCCTACCTCCGGGAGGTCGGCGAAATCGGCGAGAAGCTCCTGCGCCTCGTCGCGCTCGGGCTGGGCGTGGAGATCGACCGGCTGACGCGGCTGACCCGCGACGGCTGGCACCACATGCGCGTGCTGCGGTTCCCGGCCCGGTCGGCGACCACCGAACGCGGGATCGGCGCGCACACCGACTACGGGCTGTTGGTGATCGCCGCGCAGGACGACGTCGGCGGGCTGTTCATCCGGCCGCCCGTGGCCGGCGAGCCGCGGCGCCGGAACTGGCTGGCGGAGGAGAGCACGGCCGGGATGTACCAGGACGTGGAGCCGTGGCACTACGTCGAGCCCGAGCCGGCGGTGTTCACCGTGTTTCCCGGCGACATCCTGCAGTTCCTCACCGGTGGCCGGCTGCTGTCGACGCCGCACAAGGTCCGGCTCGCCGACCGCGAGCGGTACACGCTGGCGTACTTCCACGAACCGGCGTTCGGCGTCACCGTCCGCCCCCTGGCCGGCGGCGACGAAACCATCCACTACGGCACGCACTTCACGAACATGTTCACCCGCTGCTACCCCGAGCGGGTGACGACCAGGCGCATCCTTTCGGAGAACCGGATGCGGCTGCTCAGCCGATGAGCGTCACCGGCGGTCACCATCCGTAAGACGGGTGTGACCGCCGGTAGGTTCCGTCCGCCTGCTGGGACGGCCGGAGACGGCGAGATCACGATCGGACCGGGAACTTGGTCACCTCGGTTTGGCCGGTCGAACGCTGTGCAACTCTGGGGAGCCGCCACGAGAAAGGACGGCTTCGGAAGCCATGGCCAAACTCATGTCCGTGCACCACCTCGCGCTCACCGTGACCGACGTGGACCGCAGCGTGCCGTGGTACGTGCGTGTCCTCGACCTCGAGGAGGTCACCCGGCGCGAAGAGCCGGACACGGGCCTGCGCAAGGTGGTGCTGCGCTCCGCCGGCGACGAGTTTTCGGTGGTCCTGGTCCAGCACGCGGACACCGGCCGCCGCGGTTTCGACGAGCGCCGGACGGGCTTGGACCACGTGGCGTTCCGGGTGCATTCGGCGGCCGAGCTGGCGGAGTGGGAGAGCCGGCTGCAGGAGTTCGGCGTGTCCTACCTGCCGGTCGCGCCCTCGCGCACCTTCGAGGGGTCCCGGGTGATCGTGTTCCGCGACCCGGACGGCATCCAGCTCGAGATCTGGACCGATCCGCAGCTCTAGACGCTCAGGCCCGGGCGTCGTCCCGCTCGTCCACCGGGCGGCGCATCTCCTGGCGGTACCGCAGCACGCCGTACCCCGTCCCGGCCACGAAGAACGCGATGCTGGCCCACAGGGCCGCCGTCTTCAGCCACGGCAGCGCGTCCAACAGCCCCGCGCCGTAATACCCCAGCAGGACCAGCGTCGGCACCCACAGCAGCCCGCCCAGGGCCGTCGCCGCCATGAACCGGCGCGGGTCCATCCGGGCCGCGCCCGCGATCAGCGGGGCCAGCGTGCGGATCCACGGGATCCAGCGGGCCGCCACGATCGCGAAGAACCCCCGGCGGTCCAGGAACCGCTGCGCCCGGTCGAGAGCCTGCCGGTTCAAGACCTTGCCGTCGCGGCGCGCGATCAGCTTCGTGCCGCTCGTGCGGCCGATGTAGTAGCCGATCTGGTTGCCCAGGACCGCGACGATCAGCGCGGCCCCGGACAGGAGCCACGCGTTGGCGTCCGAACCGTGCTGGGCCAGCACCACGCCCGCCCCGAACAGGAGCGAGTCACCGGGCAGGAACAGCCCGATGATCAGCGCGCACTCGACCAGCACGAAGCTCAGCACGATCACCCAGACGAGCAGCGGGCCGGCGGTGTCCAGCCAGCTCACGCCGACGCCCGCGGCCTCGATGCTCACGACGTTCACCCCGCGAGCCTACGTGGCCCGGGTGAACGGACCACGGCTAACGGTCAAATCGAGCTCGCCGGAAGTTTCACCTTTCACCAACGGTGAAGGCCCCCTCACCCAGCGGTGAGAGGGCCTCCGATCCGGGCGCTCAGAACTGCGGCAGCGTCTCGCCCTGCACCGCTTCGACGTCCAGCTCGATCTTCACCGTCGTGCCGACCGCCGCCACACCGGCGCGGACCATCGCGCTGTAGTTGATCGCGAAGTCGTTCCGGTGCAGCGTCGTCTCGGCGTGGAACGCGACGCGCACGCCGCCCCACGGGTCCGGGCCCCAGCCGCCGTAGGTCAGCTCGAGCTCGACCTCGCGGCGCTCGCCGTGCAGCGTCAGCTCGCCCAGCAGCGTCCACGAGTCCGGCCCGCGCCGGCGCAGCCCCGTGCTGGTGAACGTGATCACCGGGTGCACGTCGACGTCGAGGAAGTCCGGCGAGCGCAGGTGGTCGTCGCGCATCCGGATGCCGGTGTCGATGCTCGCCGCCTTGATCTCGGCGTGCACCGACGACCGCTCGGCCGGGCGGCCGATCTCGATCCGGCCGGAGACGTCCGGGAACCGCGCCTTGATGCTCGCGATGCCCAGGTGCCGCGCGGTCGCGACCACCGACGTGTGCATCGGGTCGATCACCCACGGCCCGGCGGGCGGCAGCTCGATCGCCTCGGCGACCGGGGCCAGCACGACGTCGCCGAGCGAGCCGCTGCCGTCCGAGGCGATCTGGGCCGTCCGCGCGACCGGGGTGTACCCGGCCGCCGTGACGACCGCGGTGTACACACCCGGCGCGAGCGCGTCGGTGACGACTTCCCCGCGGACGTCGGCCGCCTGCCGGGCGACCTGCCGCCCGGCCGGGTCGGTGACGGTGAGCACCGCGTGCTCCACCGCCCAGCCCTCGGCCGTGCGGAAGGTCACGCGCAAACCGCTCATGACCGGTCGACCAGCTCGTCGAGGGCCTGGTCGTAGCTCAGCCGGACGTCGTGGCCGGCCTCGCCGCCGGTCAGCTCCACCTGGCTGGTCGCCGGCGGGTAGCCGCTCGCGACCACGGTGTACGCGCCCGCGGGCAGGTCGCTGACCAGGTACCGGCCTTCGGCGTCGGTCCGCGCGACCGCGGCCACGTTGCCTTCGGCGTCGAGCACGGTGATCCGCGCGTCCGGGACCACCCGGTCGCCCTCGGTCCGCGCGGTGCCGGACAGCAGCACCGAGCTGGCCAGCTCGACGTCGTGGCGCAGCACGCCGCTGTCGGGCACAGTGAGCGTCACCGCGAAGGGCCGGTAGCCGGCGCCGCTGGCGACCAGGGTGTACGCCCCGGCGCCGACCCCGACGAACGCGTAGGTGCCGTCCGCGGTCGTGATGAACGCGCCGTTCACCTCGCCGCGGCCGTCGGTCAGCGTCACCGTCACGTTCGGCAGCGGCTGGCCGGTGGCGGCCGCCCGCACGGTGCCGGTCAGCTCGCCGGACCCGGTGAGCGTGACGTCGACCGTCGCCGGCCCGTTGCTGATCACGACGCTGGAGGCCTGCGGCTGGTGGCCGTGCGCGGACACGATGAGCACGTACGCGCCCGGGCCCTGGCTGGGCACCGAGTAGCTGCCGTCGGCGGCCCCGGTGGCCCGCGCGACCTGGCGGCCGCGCTGGTCGATCAGGGTCAGCGCGGCGCCCGCCACGTGGGTGCCGTCCTGGCGCCGGACGTGGCCGGTCACCGGCACGCCACCCGCGCCGACCGGCGCGTCGAGCTCGGCGTCGGACAGCGAGTTCGTGATCGGCAGCGCGCCCGAGACGGCCTGGTAGTCGCCGTGCCCGTTGGTGCTCAGCGCGTGCTTCCCACCGCCGACGAGGGCGGGTTCGCGGTCGACCGGACGCACCGGCTCGACGATCTCGGTGGGCTCGTCGGCGTGGTCTTCGAGCAGCGCCTCGCCGCCTTCCACGGCCGCCGCGGCCGGGGCCGCGTTGGTCAGCGGGATCTCCTTCATGAACAGGAGGACGACCGTGGCCAGCAGGGCCACCGCACCCGCGATGTAGAACACCGTGGTGATCGACTCGGTGAAGCCGATCAGCACCGGGGTCCGGATCGCCTCGGGCAGGTTCTGGATGCCGCTGGTGTTCTCCGACAGGTTGCCGATGCCCGCGCCGGCGCCGGCCGGCAGCTGCCCGCCGAACGCCTTGGTGATGTTCGGCAGCAGGGTGTTGAACAGGACGGTCAGGAAGATCGCGACACCGGCGGTACCACCGATCTGGCGGAAGAACGTCGCCGCCGCGGTCGAGACGCCCATGTCGCTGCGCGGGCCGGCGTTCTGCACCGCGATGATCAGCGTCTGCATGCACTGGCCGAGGCCGAGACCGATGATGGCGGCCGCGACCAGCGGGTGCCACAGCGCGGAGTCGTACTTGACCTGGGCGAAGAAGAACGCGCCACCGGCGATCAGGATGGTGCCGATGATCGGGAAGATCTTGTAGCGCCCGGTCTTCCCGGTGAGCCGGCCGGACACGATCGAGCTGAGCATGATGCCCGCCATCAGCGGCAGCATCAGCAGACCGGACTTGGTCGGCGTGTAGCCCTGCACGACCTGCATGAACTGCGGGATCATGGTGATCGCGCCGAACATCGCGACACCGACGATGACACCGCCGATGATGGCCACGGTGAACGTCGAGTTCTTGAACAGCCGCAGCGGGATCAGCGCGGCGTCCTTCATCAGCCGCTCGACCACGATGAACGCGATCACGCCGACGCCGCCGATGACGTAGCAGAGGATGGCCTTCTGGTCGCCCCAGCCCCACTTCTGGCCCTGCTCGGCCACGATCAGGAACGGCACGACCGCGACGATCATCGTCAGCGCACCCCACCAGTCGATCTTGTGCTTGTGCGGCGTGTGCGGCACGTTCAGCACCTTGGCCACGACGAACAGCGCGACGACGCCGATCGGGACGTTGATCAGGAAGACCCAGCGCCAGCCGTGCAGGCCGGCCAGCGAGTCGATGCCGGCGAAGAAGCCGCCCAGCACCGGGCCGAGCACGGTGGAGAGGCCGAAGACGGCCAGGATGTAACCCTGGTACTTGGCCCGCTCCCGCGGCGGCACGATGTCGCCGAGGATGGTCATGGCCAGCGACATCAGGCCGCCGGCACCCAGGCCCTGGATCGCGCGGAACGCGGCCAGCTGGTACATCGACGTCGCGAACGTCGAGGCCAGCGAGCCGGCGACGAAGATGGCGATCGCGGTCAGGTAGAACGGCTTGCGGCCGTAGATGTCGGAGAGCTTGCCGTAGATCGGCGTGACGATCGTCGAGGTGATCAGGTACGCCGTGGTCGCCCAGGCCTGCAGGTCGAAGCCGTGCAGGTCGTTGGCGATCTTGACGATCGAGGTACCCACGATCGTCTGGTCGAGCGCGGCCAGGAACATGCCGCACATCAGGCCGCTCAGGATCGTGACGATCTGGCGGTGACTGAGCCGGGGTGGTTCCTTCGCGACGGGTTGTTCGACGGTGGTGGTGCTCATGCGGTGGCCCCCTTGGCCGGTGCACCGGCGGACGCGTGGGCGTCGGCCAGCTGTGGAGAGTGGTTCTCGATACCTGTGTTGAGCCGGCCGAAGAGGCGGTTCAAGGTCTGGATGTCCCCGTCCGTCCAGTCCCCGAGCACCTCGGCCAGCCACTGGTTGCGCTGCTTGCGGTTCTCTTCGAACACCCGCATGCCCTCGCTCGTCGGCGCGAGCAGGCAGGCCCGCCCGTCTTCCGGGTCGGCCTGGCGCTCGACCAGCCCGTGCTGCACGAGCGAGCTCGACTGCCTGCTGATCGTGGAGATCTCGGAGTGGAGCGACTCGGCGAGCTTGCTGGTGCGTTGCGGGCCTTCGTGGATGAGGGTGAAGAGGATCGCGTACGCCGCCCGCTCGATGCCGTCCGGTCCCTGCTTGGAGACCTGCGACTTCGCCTTGTTGACCAGCCGGACCAAGCGGACGAGCTCGTGCCCGAGCTGGTCGGCGAGGTCCAGCTCGGCCGTGGGCCGGGTGGTGTTCGTTGCCATGACTGATCCTTCAAGGCGTTGGTTGGCGGCTGCAACTAGTTGCCTCAGGCAAGGATGTGCCTTCACTAGCGGTTATGCAAGCGGAGTACCTCGTGTTGTGGCAGAACACACTTTAGTTGTCGTATGCAAGCAAGATTCCTCCGGGTTGCTCCCGGAACAACGGCGGCCGCGGCGGGTTGAGAAGGGGTATGACCGACGACACAGCGTTGAAGGACTTCCTCGCCGCCCGCCGCCACGGGGTCCTGGCGACCATCCGCCGCGACGGCCGGCCGCAGCTGTCGACCATCACCTACCTGTACGACCCGGAGGCCGCGACGTTCGTCGCGTCGATCACCGAGACCCGGGCGAAGACGAAGAACATGCGCCGCGACGCGCGGGTGACGTTCCACGTGGGCAGCGAGGACGGCTGGAGCTACGTCGTCGCCGAGGGCCGCGCCTCGCTCACCGCCCCGGCCGCGGCGCCGGACGACGACACGGTGGAAGCGCTGGTCGACTACTACCGGCGCGCCGCGGGCGAGCACCCGGACTGGGCCGAGTACCGCGAGGCGATGGTCACCGACCAGCGCGTGCTGCTGACGGTGCACGTCGACAAGCTGCTGGGGCTGGTCCGCTGACTGCTCCGTTACGGCTGGTTTCGAAAGAAGATTTCCGCACTGCGGACTGTCCGGGCTTACGATGAGGCCATGAGCAACGAAGCTTTGGTCACCCGGCTCCGCGACCTGCTCGGCAAGAGCGCCGTGCTCACCGACTCCGACGTCACCGCGTCCTACGCGCGCGACATGATGCCGCTGGCGCCGTCGGGCACGCCGCTCGCCGTGGTGCTGCCCGCGAACACCGAGCAGGTGCAGGCGGTGGTGAAGGCGTGCGCCGAGGCGAAGGTGCCGATCGTCCCGCGCGGGGCGGGCAGCGGGCTGTCCGGCGCCGCGAACGCCATCGACGGCTGCGTCACGCTGTCGCTGACCAAGCTGAACGAGATCGTCGAGATCGACGCGGGCAACCGGCTGGCGGTCGTCCAGCCGGGCGTGGTCAACCTGGACTTCCGCAACGCCGTGGAGAAGCACGGGCTGTTCTACCCGCCGGACCCGTCGAGCTACGACTGGTGCACGATCGGCGGCAACCTGTCGACCAACGCGGGCGGCCTCTGCTGCGTGAAGTACGGCGTGACGACGGACTCGGTGCTCGGCCTGGAGGTGGTCCTGGCCGACGGATCACTGCTGAAGACCGGCCGCCGCACGGTGAAGGGCGTCGCGGGCTACGACCTGGCGCGGCTGTTCGTCGGCAGCGAGGGCACGCTCGGCGTGATCACGCAGGCGACGGTCCAGCTCAAGCCCCTGCCCCAGGCCCCGGCCACGCTGGTGGCGGGCTTCAGCACGACCGAAGCGGCCGGGGAGGCCGTCGCGCGGGTGGTGCGCGAAGGGCTCGTGCCGTCGCTGCTGGAGATCATGGACGCGTCGTCGATCAAGGCGTCGGAGGCGTACCTGAAGACGGACCTGGGGGCGGGGTCGGACTGCCAGGCCCTGCTGCTGGGCCAGTCGGACGCGGGCGGTGAGGTGGCCCGCCGCGAGCTGGCGGCGTTGGAGCAGATCTGCGTCGACTGCGGAGCGGACCTGGCGTACACGACGGAGGACCTCGAGGAAGGCCGGATGCTGCTCCAGGCCCGCCGGGTGGTCCTGACGGCGCTGGAGACGTACGGGCTGTGGCTGACCGACGACGTGTGCGTGCCGCGGACGCGCATCGCGGAGCTGATCCGCGGCTGCGAGAAGATCAGCTCCGAGGTGGGGCTGCGCATCGCGGTGGTCGGCCACGCCGGCGACGGCAACATGCACCCGACGATCGTGTACCAGCCGGACGACCCCTCGGAGTTCGAGCGGGCGCAACGGGCGTTCGACGAGATCCTCGAGGTGGGCCTGTCGCTCGGCGGGACGGTGACGGGCGAGCACGGCGTCGGCAAGATCAAGCGCGAGTGGCTGGCCCGGGAGATCGGGCCGGTGGGTCTGCGGGTGCACCAGGAGATCAAGCGTGCGCTCGACCCGGAGAACCTGTTCAACCCGGGCTCGATGTTCTCGATGACCTAGGTTGTACTACGACCGTGTACTACATTGGTTTCATGAACCGGGTAGCTGTGCGTGAGCTGAACCAGGACACCGCCGGTGTGCTGGCCAGGGTCAAGGCCGGCGAGGACGTCGAGATCACCGAACGCGGCACGGTGATCGCCCGTATCGTTCCTGCGCAGCCGAGTCCGGTCTCGGCGTTGATCGCTTCGGGAAAGCTGCACCCGGCCTCGGTGACCGGGCCGATGCCGCGCCCGCACGGACCCGTCCGGACCGACCTCGAAGCCGGGGAGCTGGTTCGCGAGCTGCGTGACGACGAACGGTACTGATGATCTACCTGGACACCGCCGCGCTGGTGAAGCTGATCCGGCACGAGGCCGAGAGCGCGGCCCTGGTCGACTGGCTCGACGAACGGCAGG
The DNA here is from genome assembly GCF_031625235.1 of Amycolatopsis sp. 505. Lineage (NCBI taxonomy): Bacteria > Bacillati > Actinomycetota > Actinomycetes > Pseudonocardiales > Pseudonocardiaceae > Amycolatopsis > Amycolatopsis sp. 505. Next base: position 881,402 of record NZ_JACKQP010000002.1, on the reverse strand, counting down.
GCACCATGCTCGTCACCTCGACGTTGGCCGAGGTCGAAGTATCGAGGGCTCTCCTGCGCAGCGATCCCGGATTGCTCACCGACGTTCCCGCGGTGCTGGCACGGGTCGCCAAGTACGAGATCGACGAAGTGGTGCGCCGGACCGCCGCCGCCTACCCGTCGCCGGACCTCCGGTCGTCGGACGCCATCCACCTCGCCACCGCACACGCGGTGTTCGGCAGGCAGCTCACGTCCTTCGTCACCTACGACATGCGCCTCCTGGCCGTGGCCGAAGCGCTGGGGCTGCCGACCGACAGCCCGGGTGTCGCCGCTTAGTCCCGGACGCGGGGAATCCGCTGCGTGACCTCGGGATCGGTCTCCGCAACGGCCTTCTTCTCGCGCCGCGCCTTCAGGTACTCGATCACGATCGGCACGACCGAGATCAGCACGATCAGGACGAAGATCGCGTCGATGTTCTTGCCGATGAAGGGGATGTCGCCGAGGAGGTAGCCGAGGACCGTGATGCCCGCGGCCCACAGGATGCCGCCGATCACCGTGTACGTGAAGTACGTCTTGGGGCTCATCCGGCCGATGCCCGCGATCCAGGTGATGAACGTGCGGACGAACGGCACGAACCGGGCCAGGACGACCGCCTTCGGGCCGTGCTTCTCCAGGAACGCGTGCGTCTTGTCCACGTGTTCCCGCTTGAAGAACTTCGAGTCCGGGCGGTTGAACAGCTTCGGTCCGGCGAAGTAGCCGATGTAGTAGCCCGTCACGTTGCCCAGCAGTGCGGAAACGGTCACCAGCACGCAGGTCAGCCACAGGGGGTACAGCTTGCCGCCCGCGATGAGGAGGCCCGCCGTGAAGAGCAGGGAGTCACCGGGGAGCACCGGGAAGATGCTGCTCTCGATGAAGATGACAAGGCACAGCACCGCGACCGCGGGACCGGCGACACCGTCGAGCAGGACGTTCGGGTCCAGCCATGACGGCAGCAGCGACATCGTGTTGACCGTGCTCTGGGCGAGAATCACCTCGAAAACGGTACAGGGTCACCCTGAGTCGTGACTGAGACCCGGTCAGACCAGGGTCAGCAGGCCGACCACGGACCCCGCGGCGAGCCCCAGCAGCACCGCCAGCAACAAGATCCAGTACGCCGGCAGCTGCGCCGACGCCCGCGCCGGCTCCGGCGGCCGCGGGGCGAACGTCGTCGGTGCCTCCGCGTCCAGTGCCGCGCGCTCGCGCTCCAGCGAGTCCGCGCTCGCCCCCGACAGCAGCCCGTACGCCGACGGCAGGTCGCTGGTCGGGACCGCGTCGGTGGCCGGCTCCTTGGGAGAGGCCGCGGAAGGCGCGAAGACGGCTTGCGCGCGAAGGGCGTCCGCCAGCAGCTGCTCGGGGTCCTTCGGCTCGCTCATCTCCGCCCGTCCGCTCGCAACGCAACCTAGGTACTCAAGGTAGCCGTTCCCACCTCGGCGACCCATTCTCCCCGCCGCAGCACCTTCGCCGGCCGCAGGTCCTGGTCGAGGACCACGATGTCGGCCTGGTACCCGGCGCAGAGCATGCCGGTGCGGTCCGCGATGCCGAGCAGCTCCGCCGGCCGCTGCGACGTCGCGTGCACCGCGTCGAGGATGCCGAGTTTCGCACCCCCGACCAGATTCCGGAAGGCGGTGTCCATCGTCAGGGTGCTGCCGGCCAGCGAACCGTTGTCCGCGAGGGTGGCGACGCCGTCGTGGACGTCGACCTCGAGGCGGCCCAGCGTGTAGCGGCCGTCCGCCGCGTCCGTGGCCGACATCGCGTCGGTGATCAGGACCGTCCGGTTGCGGCCCGCGTGCTTCGCCGCCAGGCGGACGACCGTCGGGTGCAGGTGGACCAGGTCGCAGATGAGCTCGATCGTGATGCGCTCGTCGTCCAGGAGCGCGCCGACCGGGCCGGGCTCGCGGTGGTGCAGCGGCCGCATGCCGTTGAACAGGTGGGTCGCCACCGTCGCGCCCGCGTCGATCGCCGGCAGCAGCTGCTCCTCGACGCCGTCGGTGTGCCCGATGGCCGCGATGACGCCGGACTCGGCCAGCTGCCGGACGGCCTTCACGCCGCCGTGCAGCTCGGGGGCGATGGTGACCATCCGGATCGCGCCCTGGCCGGCGCGCAGCAGCTTCTCGACCGTGCCGGTGTCCGGTTCGAGCAGCGTCTCCGGGTCGTGCGCGCCGCAGCGGGCCTTCGAGATGAACGGCCCCTCCAGGTGGATGCCCGCGACCTCGCCGTCCTGGACGAGCTCACGCAGCGCCGCGACCTGCTCACGCAGGATGTCCACCGGGTCGGAGACCAGGCTGGCCAGCATGGTCGTGGTGCCGTGACGGCGGTGCGCTCGCACCGCCGTCAGGAGTTCCTCGGGATCGAGGGAGGTGAACGAAGCACCTCCCCCGCCGTGGCAGTGGGTGTCGATGAACCCGGGCACGACCAGTGCCCCTCCGACGTCCACGTGCTCGCCGGACGGCGGGGTCCCGGAACCCACGCCGGCGATCCGCCCGTCGGTGACGGCCACCCAGCCGTCGTCGAGTACACGGTCCGGGGCGGCGACCCGGCCGCCCATGATCACGAAATCTCCGGCGCCTCTCACGCACCCCAGCATATATTGGTCTGGACCAAGCATGGTGATACGACTCAGTGATCGGAATGGTCCACCCGGGTCACTGTGGGGCTTGCATGGCCTTCTGGAGTGCCTCGAGCGCCCGGCTGGCGGTCGATTTCACGGTACCCTTGGAGATACCTGCGGCCTCAGAGATCTCGGCCTCGCTCAGCCCGCCGTAGTACCGCAGCACCAGCACTTCGCGCTGGCGGGGCGGCAGCTTCGACAGCGCGCTGACCACGGCCTGGTGCTCGCTGGAGAGCATCGCGAGGCTCTCCGCGGAGCGCGCGTTCACCGCGTGCGGCGGCACGTACTCGCGGGCCGTCTTGCGGCGGCGCAGCACGCTGCGCGACCCGTTGACGACCGCGGTGCGCAGGTAGCCGACCGCGGCCGCGGCGTCCCGGAGCCGGCCCCAGTTGCGGTGCAGGCCGGTGAAGGCCTCCTGGACCACGTCTTCCGCGGTCGCGGGCTCGTCGACCAGCAGAATCGCCAGCCGGACCAGCCGCATGCGGTGCTGGCGGTAGAGGTCTTCGAGGGTCAGTGGCGCGGCGGTCTGCGCCGGGGCCGGACCGTCCATGACCCGCAGGTGGCCGAGGGTCGCCTCGACACTGCGTTCCGCATTGCCCTCGAGCATGAACCCCTGCCTGTTCTCGACCCCGGTTTGCACGGTGTGCCGCGTCAGCAGGTTCACGGTATTCACAGCGCTCACACAGGTACTGACGCACGCCCAGCCTATCGGGTTCAGGTGCCGCTGCCACAGATCGCCCGCTGGTACGGAACCGTGACACGGGTAGCGTCGGACCCGACAACCCCGCGCCGACCCCGGAGATCCACATGGCCTGGTTCCTCGTCGAAATCACCTACGTCCAGGAGAAGATGCCGGAGGTCCGGCCGCGGCACCGCGAGTTCCTGAGCAAGCTGGCCGAGCAGGGCCGCGTCGCGGTCGCCGGCCCGCTCGGCGACGGCACCGGCGGCCTCACGCTGTACCAGGCCGACGACGAAGCGCACCTCATGGAGACGATCGACCAGGACCCGTACCACCTGGAAGGGGTCGTCGCGCAGCGGACCGTCCGCGAGTTCAAGCCGGTGATCGGCGCCTGGCTGCCCCAGGAGTCATAGGTCGAGCACGGTGGTGCCGCGGTCGACGCAGATCCGCATGGACCCGCCGTCGGCCGTCGGCACCGCGCACGTCCCGCAGAAGCCCTGCCGGCAGGAGTACGGCGTCCCGGGACGCGCCTCGCGCAGGACGTCGAGGGCGCTCCGGTCGCCCGGCACCACCAAGGTGCGTCCTGACCTGCGCAAAGTCAGCCGGAACGGCTCGCCGGCGACGATCGGCGGCGGGGCGAACCGTTCGAAGTGGACGGCCTTGGCCGCGGTCAGCGCCAGGTCGGCGCGGACACCGGTGATCATCGGCACCGGGCCGCAGCAGTAGACCGACGCGCCGTCCGGCAGCCCGGCCAGGAGCTCGGCGCCGGACGCCGGGATGCCGTACTCGGTGTCGGGGCGGATCCAGACGCGGTCGTCGTCTGGCAGCTCCCCGAGGAACGGCATCGACTCCCGGCTGCGCCCGGTGTAGACCAGCCGCCAGTCCGCCCCCGATGCGACGCAGCGGCGGACCATCGGCAGGAGCGGCGTGATCCCGATGCCGCCGGCGACGAACAGGAACGGCCCGGCGCCGACGAACGGGAAGGCCGTCCGCGGGCCGCGCGCGGTGACGCGGGTCCCGGGCACCAGCGCGTGGACCTCGGCCGAGGCGACGCCGATCTTCCGGACGGCGATCCGGTAGTGCGAGCGGTCGCCCTGGTCCCCGCACAGTGAATACTGCCTGGTCAGGCCGGACGGCAGCACGAGGTCGAGGTGCGCGCCCGGCCGCCAGCCCGGCAGCGGGACGCCGTTCGCGAGGCGCAGGCTCACGACCCCCTCGGCTTCGGGCCGGATCGTTTCGACGACCAGCGAAAGATCGCGGTCCACTGTGGCCACGGGCGGCCGCCGCCGACCGCTGAATTGCGACAACGGCGATAAACACCCACGACACCCACCAAAGTGGACATCAGGTGGTCGGTGCGGTCGCTGCCGTCGAGCCGGGTCGGCCGGCCGAGGGTCACTCCGCCGCCCGGGCCGCGGGCGAACTCGCCAGGTAGGCCACCGCCTGCTCGGTGTTCCCGGTCTCGGACGGGTGGTACGACTTCCGGAAGTACGGCCGGATCTCCCGCACCAGCTGACGCCCGGTCGGCAGCAACCCGCGCCGGGCCGCCCGCCGGTACCCCCGCAGCGACGCGCGTCCGGGGTGGGCCGGGTCGTTGCGCATCAGGTACCGCGTGCCTCGGGCGAAGACCCAGGCCAGCACCGGCGTCACCGCCGCCATGCTGCGGACCCGGCGTCCGTGGCGCCCGTCGAGGTGCATGAACAGGTCGAACGCCACCGACCGGTGCTCGACCTCCTCGGCGCCGTGCCAGCGCAGCAGGTCCAGCATCACCGGGTCGGCGCCCGCGTCCTCCAGGGGCGCGTCGAGCACCCACTGGCCGAGGAACGCCGTGTAGTGCTCGATCGCGGCGATGATCCCCAGCCGCTCGACCAGCCACTCCTCGGCGGCCTGCCCGGTCAGGTCACGGTCGCCGAGCAGCTTCCGGAACAGCCACTCCATCTGCGCCACGAACGGCCGCACCCGCACACCCGCCGCTTCGAGGTGCGCCGCCGCGCCGTCGTGAGCCTCGGCGTGCACCGCCTCCTGGCCGATGAAGCCGAGGACGTCTACCTTGAGCCGTTCGTCGCGGATCAGCGGCACCGCCTGCTTGAACACCTCGACGAACCAGCGCTCGCCCTCGGGCAGCGCCAGGTGCAGCACGTTGATGGTGTGCGTGGCCTGCGGTTCGCCGGGGATCCAGTGCAGCGGCAGCGCCGCCCAGCCGAACTTGACGTTCCGGGCGTGCAGGACGAGCTGCTCGTCCTGCGAAGTCATGACGCCCGGCCGGACAGCTCGTAGTCCGCCGGGTCGACCTTGCGCGTCTGGAGCCAGTAGCGCCAGGTGAAGCCCGGCCAGATGGTCCGGTTCACGCCCTGGGCGTCGAGGTACCAGCTCTTGCAGCCGCCCTGCGTCCAGACGCCCTTGACCAGCTTGTCCTGGATCTCCCGCTGGAACTCGTCCTGCACGCCCGGCCGGACGTCGAGCGCCGCGGCGCCACGGGAATCGGCGAGCTTGATGGCGTCGACGACGTACCGGGACTGCGACTCGATCATGAACACCACGGAGTTGTGGCCGAGCGCGGTGTTCGGGCCCAGCAGGAAGAACAGGTTCGGGAAGCCGGAGACGGTGATGCCCTTGTGCGTCCGCATGCCCTCGCTCGCCCACTCCTTGGCGAGGTTGCGGCCGTCGACGCCGGTGATGTCGAGGTACTCCAGCGCGTCGGTCACCTTGAAGCCGGTGCCGTAGACGATCGCGTCGACCTCGTGCTCGACGCCCGCGGAGTCGACGATCGAGTGCGCCTTGACCTCGCGGATGCCGTCGGTGTTCACCTCGACGTTCGGCCGGGCCAGCGCCGGGTAGTAGTCGTTGGAGATCAGGACGCGCTTGCAGCCCATCGTGTAGTCCGGCGTGACCTTCTCGCGCAGCGCGCGGTCCTTGATCCCCTTCGCGATGTTCCGCTTCGCGATCAGCTCGCCGGCCTTCATGATCGCCGGGTGGCCGTTGAAGCCGATGGCCCGCGCTTCGAGGAGCCAGTACAGCGCGTTGCGGTAGAGGCGCTGGGTGCCCGGGACGCGCTTGAACAGCGTCTGCGCCCACGACGGCATCGCGTGGTCGGGCTTGGGCATGATCCACGGCGGCGTCCGCTGGAAGAGCGTCAGCTCGGCGACCTCCGGGGCGATCTTCGGCACGAACTGGACGGCGCTGGCGCCGGTGCCCACCACGGCGACCTTCTTGCCGCGCAGGTCGTACTCGTGGTTCCAGCGCGCGGAGTGCCAGGTCCGGCCCTCGAAGTTGGCGATCCCGGGCAGCTCGGGGATCTGCGGGATGTGCAGGCCGCCGACGCCGGAGACGAGGAACTGCGCGACGAACTCGCGGCCGTCCTTCGTGGTCGCCGTCCAGCGGCGTTCGCCCTCGTCCCAGTGCGCGCCGGTCAGCTCGACGCCGAAGCGGATCTTCTCGCGCAGCCGGTACTTGTCCGCGACCCCCTTGAGGTAGTCGAAGATCTCCGGCTGCGGCGAGAACGACCGCGACCAGCCCGGGTTCTGCTCGTACGAGAACGAGTACATGTGCGACTGCACGTCGCACGCGCACCCGGGGTAGGAGTTGTCGCGCCAGGTGCCGCCCACCTCGGTGGCCTTCTCCAGGATCACGTAGTCCCGGATGCCGGCCTTCTCGAGCTGGATCGCCTGGCCGAGCCCGGAGAACCCGGTGCCCACGATCACGACCTTGAACCGCTCGGTCATCTGTCGGCCTCCGCTGCGTCGGGGATCCTGCCCAGATGACGTTACCTCAGGTAACAGTTACTTGGAAGTACTCCCTACCGATCAGTATGTCCCGCCGAGCTTGCCGTGGTCCCAGCTCACGACCTTGGTCGGGCGGAAGACCAGCCCGATGCGTTTCGCGGCCTGACCTGCGATGAAAGCCTGCAGTTCGGCCGGTGCGGGGTCGCCCGGCTTGGCTCCGGAGTAGCGCTGCATCAGCGCCGTCCCCATCCGGGTGACCTCGTCGACGTCCTCGACGAGTTCGACGTCGGCCTCGAACGAGACGCCGCGGAGCTTCTCGTAGCTGTCGCCGTCCTCGACCAGCACGGTCGCCTCCGGCAGGCGGCGGAGGTTCTTCGCCTTCTGCGACGTGCCGTACGTCCAGGTCGCGACGCCGTCTTCGTGCGGGAAGTACCAGAGCGGCGCGAGGTGCGGGCGGCCGTTCGGGCCGATGCTGGCGACGTTGATGACCTTCTGCTCCGCGAGGTACGCGCGCACCTCGTCCTCGGTCATCCTGATCTGGTCGCGACGGGACATCTTCACCCCTTGGTGGCGGCCCGCCCGCCGTGGCCGGTGACCGCCGACTCGAACGCGCCGCGCGCCTCGATGTCGGCCAGCGCGGCCTTGTCCGCCGACGGTACCCGGCTGCGGGAGCCGATCTCGATGACCGGCGGGAGGAACGCGCGGAACAGCTTGAGCCCGCCGACCCAGCGCGGCACGTGGATGGTCCGGGCGCGCTTGAGGATGCCGGCTTCGAGGTCGTCCAGGGCCACCTCCAGGGGGTAGGTCTTGCCGATCAGGCCGGGCATCGACGCGCGGAGCTTGCCGAACACCGGGTGCGCGTCGGCGCTCTCGACCAGGTCGGTGCGGATCCACGTCGGGTGCGCGACGCCGACCTTGACGCCCAGGTGGGCGACTTCGGCGCGCAGGCTGTTCGAGAAGGCTTCGACGCCGGCCTTCGCGGCGGCGTAGTTCGCCATGCCGGGCGCGTGCGTGATCGCGGCGAGGCTGGAGATGGCCAGCAGGTAGCCCTTGCGCTCGATGACGTGCGGGAGCGTGACGCGGAAGGTGCGCCAGACGCCGAGCAGGTCGACCTCGATCACCTTCTCGAACGCGGCCCGGTCGACCGAGCGGACGAAGCCCGCGGTCGCGATGCCGGCGTTGGCGATGACGATGTCGATCCCGCCGAAGTGCTCGACGACGCCCTTGGTGGCCTGCTCGAGGGCGTCCCAGCTGGTGACGTCGGCTTCCCACGCGCGTGCGTTCGGGCCGATGCGGTCGGCGACCTTCTGCTGCTCCTCGGCTTCGAGGCCGACGAGGGCGACCTTGGCGCCGCGCGCGGCCAGTCGTTCGGCCAGCCCGGCGCCGATGCCACGGGCGGCGCCGGTGATCAGCACGACCTTGCCGTCGACCTTCTTGGTGCCGCTCAGCAGCGAAAACGGGTTGGCCACGGTGCCCTCCTAGACGTCACTTGAGGGCACCGTACCTCAACTTACCCGCAGTAAGCTACCCAGAAGTAGGGTTCTAGGCCTCGCTCAGCGCGGCGACTTCGGCGTCGGTCAGCTCCAGGGAGACCGACGCGACCAGGTCGATCAGCTGCTCGGGTGTTCGGGCGCTGGCGATCGGCGCGGCGACCGTCGGCTGCTGCCGCAGCCAGGCGAGCGCCACCGTGGCGACCGAAACGCCGTGCGCCTGCGCGACCTCGTCCAGCGCGGCGAGCACGCGCTCGCCATCGGCGTCCAAATAGGACGCGGCGCGGGCGGCGCGCGGGCTGTCGCCGGTCTCGTCCTTCGTGCGGTACTTGCCGGTGAGGAAGCCCTTGGCGAGGGCGAAGTACGGCAGCGTGGCCAGGCCCTCGCGCGCGACGATCGGGGCGAGGTCACGCTCGTAGTCCCGCTCGACGAGGTTGTAGTGCGGCTGCAGCACGGCGTACCGCGCGAAGCCGTTCTGGTCCGAAATGGACAGTGCTTCGGCGAGCCGTTCGGCGGTGTAGTTGGACGCGCCGAGGTAGCGCACCTTGCCCGCGCGGACCAGGGTGTCGAACGCGCCCAGCGTCTCTTCGAGCGGCGTGTCCCGGTCGTCGACGTGGGCGTAGTAGAGGTCGATGTGGTCGAGCTGCAGCCGCCGCAGCGAGTCCTCGGCCGCGGCCTGGATGTTCTTCGCCGACAGGCCGGGCCGCTCCTGCCACCCGCCGACCTTCGTGGCGACGACGAAGTCGTCACGCCGGCCGCGCACGGCCAGCCAGCGGCCGAGGATCTCCTCGGAGCGGCCGCCACCGCCGTAGAGGTCGGCGGTGTCCACGAAGTTGCCGCCGGCGGCGGCGTAGGCGTCGAGCACGGCGTGCGACTGCGGCTCGTCGGCCGTCCAGCCGAAGACGTTCCCGCCCAGGTTGAGGCCGTAGACGTCGAGGTCGGTGTTGCCCAGCTTGGTCATGCTCCCGACGTTAGTCTTTTCCCGGCTCGTGGGAACCGGGAGGAAAACCGGTACTTCGTGCGTTGGGGTGTTCTATGGCAATCGAACTCGGCAAGCTCGGTATCTGGCGGCACTACTCGGGCGTCGACGCGCAGTTCGCGGCGGAGGCGGAGAAGCTCGGCTACGGCGCGATCTGGCTGGGCGCGTCCCCGAGCGGGGACCTCGCCTACGTGGACGATCTGCTCGCGGCGACGGACCGCCTGGTCATCGCGACCGGCATCGTGAACATCTGGCAGGACGAGCCCGCGGACATCGCCCGCGTGTACGAACGGATCGTGGCCAAGTACCCGGACCGCTTCCTGCTCGGCATCGGCGCGGGTCACCCCGAGGCGTCCAAGGAGTACAAGAAGCCGTACGCGGCCCTGGTCGACTACCTCGACGGCCTGGACGCGGCGGGGGTCCCGGTGGCCGGCCGCGCCCTGGCGGCGCTCGGCCCGAAGGTCCTCGAGCTGGCCGGCGACCGGACGGCGGGCGCGCACCCGTACCTGACCACGCCGGAGCACACGCGGGGCGCTCGCGAGGTCCTGGGCGAGGGCAAGCTGCTGGCCCCGGAGCAGAAGGTGGTCCTCGGCACCGACGCCGCCGAGGCCCGCGCGATCGGCCGCAAGACCGTGAAGTTCTACCTGGGGCTGTCGAACTACGTGGCCAACCTGCGCAAACTCGGCTTCACGGACGAGGACGTCGAAGGCGAGGGAAGTGACCGCCTGGTCGACGCACTGGTTCTGCACGGCGACGCGGGCACGATCGCGACCGGCGTCCGCGCCCACCTCGAAGCGGGTGCCGACCACGTCAACGTCCAGGTGCTGAACGAGGACCCGTGGCCGGCGTACCGCGCGCTGGCCGCCGAGCTGGTGTGATCCCCGTCCGGCCGCCGGTTCCCCCGGCGGCCGGACGCACTCCTTCTGAACCGATTCCACGTGCGGAGAAGTCCATCCATGCCCCCGCCGCCACCCTCAACGGAGCAGCGGAGCTGCGCTGTCTTGGATTCTTCCCGGGGACCGGTGTGCGGCGGCGGTCCACCTCGTACGATGCGGTCGGGACCACCCTGTGCCAAGGAGGAGTAACGATGCCCATCGCCACCCCCGAGGTCTACGCGGAGATGCTCGACCGGGCCAAGGCGAACGAGTTCGCCTACCCGGCCATCAACGTGACCTCGTCCGAGACCGTGAACGCCGCCATCCGCGGGTTCGCCGAGGCGGAGAGCGACGGGATCATCCAGTTCTCCACCGGCGGTGCGGAGTTCGCGTCCGGCCAGAAGGTCAAGGACATGGTGACCGGCGCGACCGCGCTGGCGGAGTTCGCGCAGGTCGTCGCGGCCAAGTACGACGTCAACGTCGCGCTGCACACCGACCACTGCCCGAAGGACAAGCTGGACGGCTTCGTCCGCCCGCTGATCGAGATCTCGGCCGAGCGCGTCAAGAACGGCCAGAACCCGCTGTTCCAGTCCCACATGTGGGACGGCTCGGCGATCGACCTCGACGAGAACCTCGAGATCGCCCAGGAACTGCTGGCCAAGACGGCGGCCGCGAACATCATCCTCGAGGTCGAGATCGGCGTCGTCGGCGGCGAAGAGGACGGCGTCGAGGCGGAGATCAACGAGAAGCTGTACACCGCCGAAGGCGACTTCCTGAAGACGATCGACGCCCTCGGCGCGGGCGAGAAGGGCCGCTACCTGCTGGCGGCGACGTTCGGCAACGTCCACGGCGTGTACAAGCCGGGCAACGTGAAGCTCCGCCCGGACGTCCTGAAGGGCGGCCAGGAGGCGGCGGCGAAGAAGCTCGGCCTGGAGCCGGGTTCGAAGCCGTTCGAGCTGGTCTTCCACGGCGGTTCGGGTTCGCTGCCGGAGGAGATCCGCGAGGCGGTGTCGTACGGCGTCGTGAAGATGAACGTCGACACGGACACGCAGTACGCGTTCACCCGCCCGATCGTCGACCACTTCTTCAAGAACTACGACGGGGTCTTGAAGATCGACGGCGAGGTCGGGAACAAGAAGGTGTACGACCCCCGCTCGTACCTGAAGGCCGCGGAGGCCGGCATGGCGGCTCGCGTCGTCGAGGCCTGCCAGGCGCTGGGCTCGGCGGGCACGAAGCTGAAGTAGTCACGCGCGAAGGGGCCGCCACGGTTGCGTGGCGGCCCCTTCGCCGTGTTCAGGCCGATTCGGCGACCGAGCGCCGCGCGGCCCACTTCCGGGTCAGCGGTTCCGCGCCGGCCCACAGGGCGAACACCCCGCCCAGCACCACCAAAGCCGTCCAGTACGCCGCCGGCGGGGCCGACTCCGTGTGCGCGTCACCCAGCACCCACGGCCGGAACTGCGACTGCACCCAGAACGCCCCGTACCCGAACGCCGTCACCAGCAGCGCCCCCGCGTCGGCCTGCAGCACGCCCGCGCCGATGGCGAACGCGACGTCCACCGCCAGGCCCACGAACAGCAGGTAGAACGGCACCGTCGACACCGGGAAGCCGAGCCCCAGGAGCAGCGGCCACATCACCGAGCGGTAAGCCACGTACGCCAGCGCCACCGAAGTGGCCGCCCAGCGGAAGCCCAGCGTCCGGCGCGCCACGACCAGGATCAACGCCATCACGCCGATGCCCCACAGCGGGTACACCCACGACGGGATCGGCATCGTGAAGTGCAGCACCGCCGTCCGGTCGACCTGGTGGCCGATCTGGTTGGCCGCGAAGTCCAGCAGCGACTTCTCCGCCTCCGGCTCCCCGCGCTCCCACGCCCGCAACCCCAGGATCCCGTATTCCTGCTGGCCGTTCGGGAAGAACGTGTTCTCCAGGAAGAACGCCCACAGCGCCAGCAGCACGCCGGTGCGGAAGCGGCCCGGCGGCGCGAACTTCAGCCAGGCCAGGAGCACGCCCGCCTGCATGATGCCCGTACCCAGGTACAACATCATGTGGGACGGGCTCCACGCGGTCAGGTCGAGGCCGTTGACGCGGTGGTTGATCACGTCCAGCGGGGCCGCGACCAGGAACGTCAGCAGGCCGATCTGCATCAGCCGCAGCGACCGCTTGTCGCACCCCAGGCCCGTGTAGCTGTGGATCGCCACCAGCACCACGATGATCACCGTGCCGACGGTGTTGATCAGGTGCGGGGGCGCCAGGTCGTCGCGCAGCCACATGAAGTGCCACGACATGTCCCACGACGAGCCGACCAGCTTGAAGGCGAACGCCGCCAGCCACATCCCGTAGCAGAACCGGAGCACCCAGTCCGGGGTCGGCTGCCCGGGGGCGCCGCGGTGCCAGTGCCGCGTGAAGAACAGCCGCGTCTTGGCGACGGGGCTGCGCGGGATCACGTCCACCGGGACGTCGACTGCCTTGGCCATGCCGGACATCATGGCCGGTCATGGTCACGAGTGGGCCAAGACCGTGGCAAACGCCGCCAAAATCCGGGTTCCCCCGACCTTCTTCCCCACCACCACCCTCAACGGAGGCGCTTCGCGCCCAGGGTTCACCCGTAGGGGTCACAGACTTGCTTCCGGCGGGGCCGGCTTGGCAGGGTGTCGCGCCATGATGCCGAAACGAGTTGTCGCGGGCGTGCTCGTCGCCGCCCTGGTGCTGGCCGGAGCCGGGGTGCTCGGGAGCCTCTTCCTGTAGGGGCACAATGACCCCATGACGCACAACCTGCTCGGCCCCGAGCCGACGCTGCTGCCCGAGCACACCGCCGCCCAGGCCGCGCTCGACGCCGGGAGCGACCCGGCCACCGTCGCGGCCGAACACCCCGACTACAGCGAGGCGTGGGCTTCGCTGGCCGAGAAGGCCTTCGACGCGGGCGAGACCGTCGCCGCGTACGCGTACGCCCGCACCGGCTACCACCGGGGCCTCGACCAGCTGCGCCGCGCGGGCTGGAAGGGCTTCGGCCCGGTGCCCTGGTCGCACCGCCCCAACCAGGGGTTCCTCCGCGCCCTCGCCGTCCTGGGCAAGGCCGCCGGCAAGATCGGCGAGACCGAGGAGCACGAGCGCTGCAAGACCTTCCTCGCCGACTCCGACCCCGCCGCCGCGGAAGCCACCGGCCTGAAGTGACCCACCGGTCGTGAGTGGCAAGGCGGGTTAGCACCCGCCTTGCCACTCACGACGCGGTCAGAACCAGCCGCAGTTGACCGGCGCCGGGAGGCCGGCGAACCGGCCCTCGAGCCAGGCGAACGCCTCCGGGTACGCCCGCACCGCGCCGAGCACGTGCGTCGGCACCAGCGATGTGCTGAACTGCACCTTCACGCCCTTGCCGCACCACGTCCGGCCCAGGTCGCGGTCCTGCGCGTACGGCACGATGTCGTCGAGCGCGCTGTGCACGATCAGCACCGGTGCCGTCGGCTTCAGCGACCCGATCTTCTGCTCGGCCACCCGCGACCGGTACGGCTCCTCACCGAGGTAGGCGACGAGCGAGCGGCCGTCGCTGGTCAGCGTCGAGGACTGCGTGAACGCGTGCGCGGCGATCGCCTCCACCGTGCACTCGGTCCGGACCTGCTCGAACAGCTGCTTCCCGCGCGCGTTGAGCAGCGCCGGGATGTTCAGCTCCGGGTACGCGTAGTTCATGCTCACCAGCGCGAACCCGAGGAAACCGACCGCGTAGTGGCCGTCGAGGTTCTTGGCCACCTCGGCGAGGTCCGCCGGCACCGCCCCGGCGTACGCGCCCTTCAGCTTCAGCTCGGGCGCGTAGCTCGGCTGCAGTTCCGCCGCCGCGGCCGAGGCGCCGCCGCCCTGGGAGTAGCCGGCGATCGCGACCGGGCCGTCGTCCGGCAGCCCCGCCTCCGGCAGCCGCTGCGCCGCGCGGATCGCGTCGAGCACGGCGTGGCCCTCCGACGCGCGGTTGACGTACGTGTGGTCCCCGGGCGTGCCCAGCCCTTCGTAGTCGGTGACGACGACGCCGTACCCCCGCGTCAGCAGCCCCGCGATGAACGGCCCTTCGTACTCGAAGCCCGCCGCAAGCGCTTTCGACGGGGCGCAGTCGTCGCCCTCGCCCTGGGTGCCGACGGCGTAGGAAACGATCGGGCGCACCCCGGCGCCGTGCCACGCCGACCGCGGCGTCAACACCGTTCCGGTGACGGCGATCGGCGAGCCGTGCGTGTCGGTGCTGCGGTACATGATCCGCTGGACGTTCGCGTCGGCCTTGATCAGCTGGATCGGGTCGATGTAGAACGTCGACGTCTCGTGCCGGATGACGTCGCCGTTGCTTCCGGCGGGGAGGGGGGACGGGGGATCGTAGAAGGACGCGGCGGAGGCCGGAGGCGGGCCGAGCGTCGCCAGGGCCAGAACGGAAACGGTGGCGACGGCCGCGGAGAGGGCGCGACGGGGGAAGATACGCATGCTTGCTCCTCGTTGAGCAGGTCGAGTGCGCGCGGGTGACACCTTTTCAGACAGAGGTGTCGAAAAAAGAATCACGTGAGGTGGACCACAATGTCAAGCCCGGCCCCGCGCGGGCGGCCGCGCAAGCTCCCGGTTTCCGAGCAGCGCGCCCGCGTGCTGCAGGCGACGGCGAAGGTCGTCGCGCAGCACGGGATGCAGGGCGCGACGATCGAGCAGATCGCGCGCGAAGCCGGCGTCTCGCGCCAAGCCGTCTACGAGCAGTTCGGTGACCGCGCGACGCTGTTCGCCGAGGTGGTGGCCGCGACCGAGGAGAGCGCCTTCGCCGCCATCGCGAGCCCGGCCGTGGCCGACACGCAGCCCGGCCTGCGGGCCTGGGCGCGGGCCAACTACGCGAACATGGTCACCTTCGTCGCCGACCACCCCGAGGGCTACGGCGTGCTCCGCGCGGCCGAGCGCGCGGGCGACCCCGCCCTCACCCGGTTGAGGGAGAGGCTGGCCGTCGTCTACGCCGAGGCCGCCCGCAAGCGGTGGGCCGCGCACGGCATCGACTCCGGCCGCGCGGACCGCGCGCTCGTCACGCTCTTCTTCGCGATGACCGAGTCACTGGTCCAGGCCACCTGGGACGGCGAGCCGCCGGACCAGGACGCCCTGATCGACCTGCTCACCGAGTTCACCGTGGGCGGCGTCGCCCGCCTGCAGACCAAGGCGAGCGACGTCATCGACCGGTTGCGGTAGCTGTGCTGATCGCTTAGCAATCCGGCCACAGCCACGGCCGCATGACTTTGCGGCCACGGTTGCGTTCCGCGCGGGGGGCGGCCTGCTTTTGGCCGGATCGCTAAGCCGCGGCGAGAGCCGCCGCGGCCGAGCCCACCACCCGGTTGCGCCCGCCGTGTTTGGCCGCGTACACGGCCGCGTCGGCGGACGCCATCACCTCCTCGATGGACGCGCCGTCGAGCGGGTAGGCGGCGACGCCGATGGACGCCGTCTGCCGTTCGATGTCGACGGCCGCGCCTTCGTTGGTCGTGGTGCTGATGATCAGTTCGCTGACCCGTTGCCGGATCCGCTCCGCCGTGACGATCGCATCCTCTTTGGACGTCGACGGCAGCAGCGCGACGAACTCCTCGCCGCCGAACCGGCCGACCAGGTCGTGCGCCCGCGTCTCCTGCTTGACCACGGCGGCGACCGCCTTGAGCACGTCGTCCCCCGCGAGGTGCCCGTAGGTGTCGTTGATCCGCTTGAAGTGGTCGAGGTCGATCATCATCGCGCCGAAGCTGCCGTTCTCCCGCTCCGCGCGCGAGATCTCGCGCTGCGCGCCGTCCTGCCAGGTGGTGGCGTTGAGCAGCTGCGTCTTCTGGTCCGTGGTGGCCAGCTCTTCCAGCCGCTTGATCAGCACGGACCGCTGCAGCACGTACAGCGGCAGGATGACAAGAACCGACAGCAGCGGTTCTTCGTTGAGCACCATCACCAGCAGCGCGCCCACGCACAACGTGGACAGCTCCAGCAGGTTGTCGTCCATGTTGCCGAGGCAGGACACCGGCGTCGCGTTCTTCGGGTCGGCCAGGTAGAGACCGAGGCCGGTGAGCGCGGTGTTGACCGTGAAGAAGGCCAGCGCGGCCAGCGTCACCGTCGCCACGCCGCTGCCGATGGTCATGTGACCGACGACACCCGCGGAGAAGGCCGACAAGATCATCGTGGTCGCGTTGGCGGCCACGCGGTGAAATTCACCCGGACGGGTGCCGGACCAACTACGGAACGCCAAGTAGACGTACAGCACGACACCGAGCGCGGCGATCAGCTGGGCCGGCAGGAGCAGGCCGGCGGGCAGCAGCCACACCGAAGTCATCGAGATGTAGGGCCCGTTGCTGAGGATCCGGCGCTGCCGCTCGAGCCGCCTGCTGACCTCCGTCTGCGTCACGGCCAAGGCTGTGAGCAGCGCAAACGTGCCCAGCTGGGCGACGGTGACCGGCACGGTCAACAGCGAAACGGCCGTCCAGCTCAGCATGACCGTGATGGCGGTCAGCGTCGCGATGATCCAGTCGCGGGGGCGGGTCCACAGTGCCCAGCCCCGTACGCGAGAAATCAAGTCTTGGCCGTGCTGTTCCCCCGATGTGACCATTTTTCCCCCAGACCCTTGCGTGGTTGTACGGTGACAAAGTACTCACGGACAGTTTCAGACCGTTCGCCTGCTGTCCACAAGGGCTTTCGGTGTGTACTTTTTCTTTGACACCGGAACGAGAGGTGGCCAGCGATGCGCGGCAAAGAACAGTGACCGCACAGCGCACCGCAAGGTCGCGCAGGTCGAGCCCACGCGCGGGGCATGTCAAGCATGTTCGGCGCGTGCGGCTTCTTTGTCGATCCATCGATCCGGCTCGCCCGACAGCGCCCGGGCCCACAGCACCGCCAGCGGCAGGGTGAGCACGAGCCCGGCGATGCCGAAGATGCCCACCGTGCCGTGCGGGGTCAGCTGATCCGCCAGCACGCCGCCGATCAGCGGGCTGATGCCCATCATCGTGGTCAGGCCGGTGTTGGACAGGCCCATCACCTGCGCCCGCTGCTCGTCGGGCACCGCCAGGGTCAGTGACGCGGTCGCCTGCAGCAGGCAGACCGTGCCCAGGCCGCCGGAGACGATGAACAGCACGATCGACGAGACCGGGCCGGGGTTCAGGAAGCAGAGCAGCAGCGGCACGGCGCACAGCGCGGACAGCGGGCCGATCAGCTTCGGCCGCAGCCGCGCGGGCACCCAGCGCGTGTAGGCGAAGGTCGCGATGACGCTGCCGATCGGGTCGGCCGCGAGCAGCAGGCCGATCGTCTCCGGGCCGCCGCCCGCCGCCGTGACGTACGGCGCGGCGATGCCCTCGTAGACCGGCAGCAGGCCCATCAGCCAGGTGAACAGCACCAGGGTGCGCAGCGGCCCGCTCGCGAACGCCGTCCGGCCACCGCCGCCGAGCGTCGCGAAGAAGGACTTGCGCTGCTCGCCGCTCGCCGCGGCCGGCCGGGCGCGGACGCCGAAGCGGACGAAGACCGCGGACAGCACGAACGTGGCAGCGTCGACGACCAGCGCCACGTGCGGGTCGAGGGCGATCAGCAGCGTGCCACCGCCGGCGAAGCCGAGCAGCTGGGCGCTCTGCACGGTCATGCTCCGGATGCCCATCCCGACGACGAACCGGTCGCCTTCGAGCACCTGCGGCAGCAGCGCCAGCTGGGACGCCTTGAACGGCGGGTTGACCAGGGAGACGCCGCCGACCAGCACGCACATCAGCCAGAACGGCATCCCGGGCACGGCGACGAGCAGGATCAGGGCCGCCCGCAGCAGGTCGACGAGCACCATCACGCTGCGGCGCGGGAAGCGGTCGGCGAAGCCGGTCAGGAAGATGCCGCCCAGCAGCGACGGCGCGTAGGTCAGGGCGTAGGTCAGGCCGGTGAGCGTCGCGGAGTTCGTGCCGGTGAACACGAGGATGGACAGCGCCACCCTGGCCAGCTGGTCGCCGGCGATGGACAGCAGCTCGCCGAACCACAGCGCCCGGAACTCGGCGATCCCGAACACCTCGCGGAACGTGACGCGATCCGGCGGTGCTGCCATGCGTTTCTCCCGACCTCTCGTGCATACCGTGCCCGGTGCATGACCCCTGGTGACGAGACGACCAGTCGTCATGAGGCAGTCACGGTACGTGAGTTACCTCAGCCAGTGTCCCGTGACTGTTGGTAAATCTCTAGGTTCTTTCGCCGGTATCGAAGGTGTCACGGAGCTTTCCTGAACGGGTCAGACGATAGCCCGCAGTGTCTGACCGGTGGCTCAGGAGTCACCAATGGATCATTCCGTACCGCTTGGTCGGTCGCCAGGGGCAAAAGTAGCCACCTCGCGTGCGCGAGGTGGCTACCGGGAAAACGGACGCCCTCAGTGCTGGCCGCGAGCGCCTTCGACGACCTCGATCGAGGCGCGGACCTGCTCGAAGGTGGGCGGAGCCGCCCGGTTGAACACGACGGTCAGGGACCGGCGCGGGATGACCACGAACTCGACGTCGACCCCGGCCGCCTCCGCGGCGGCCTCGACGACGTCCCGCCAGTGCTCGGGGTCGATCCCGTCCGGATCGGCCCATTCGTGGGCGAAGATCGCCCAGTTCCCCCGGAGGAGGGTGCCGACCACGTCCTGCGCGGTGTGGACGCGGTGCGGCGAGCCGAGCTCATCGGTCAAGTATTCGCAGGTGGAACGGGATGATCGAGGCCCGGGCGCCTGGGTGGACGAAGGTCAAGTTCGCTCCTCTCGCCGGTGTACCCCAGGACTTCGGAGCCGCGCGCGGCGTGGATGGGTTCCGCCCTGTGGGAAGGGCTTCCGGCGCCGGAACCCCGGCGTAGCTTCGGGTTCGTGGCCGATCTCCCGCCGTTCACCCTGGCTGTCGTGGGCGCCGGACCCCGCGGGGTCGGCGTCCTCGAACGGCTCGGCGCGAACGCGGGCGAGCTGCTCGGCGGCCGCCGGCTCGAGGTGCACCTGATCGACCCGTTCCCGCCGGGGCCCGGCCGGGTGTGGCGCTACGACCAGTCGCCGCTGCTGCGGATGAACTCCATGCCCGAGGACGTCACGATGTTCACCGACGACTCGGTGAAGATGGCCGGCCCGGTGCGGCCGGGGCCGTCGCTGCTGGAGTGGGCGCGGAAGGTGCGGGACGGCGGGCTCGCCGCCGACGTGCCGCCCGACGTCGTCGCCGAGCTGACCGGGCTCGACGCCTTCGACTTCCCCACCCGGCGCCTGCAGAGCGCCTACCTGACCTGGGTGTACCGGCAGGTCGTCGCGGACCTGCCCGAAGGCATCGACGTCGTCGAGCACGCGGCCCGGGCGACCGGGGTCGACGGCCGGACCGTCCGCCTGTCCGACGGCTCGGCGGTCGTGGCGGACGCCGTCGTCTTCACCGTCGGCCACCTCGACGCCGAACCCGACGAGCGGGAGCGCGAACTGGTGGCGTTCGCCGCGCGGCACGGGCTGTCGTACTACCCGGCCGGCTACACCGCCGACGTCGACTACGCGGGCGTCGCGCCGGGCGAGACCGTGCTGGTGCGCGGGTTCGGGCTGGCGTTCGTCGACCTGATGCTGCTGCTGACCGAGGGCCGCGGCGGCCGGTTCGAGGACCTCCCGTGCGGCGGCCTCCGCTACCACCCGAGCGGCGCCGAGCCGGTGCTGCACGTCGGCTCGCGGCGCGGCGTCCCGTACCACGCGAAGATCGGCTACCGGCTGCGCGGGAAACCGTTGCGGCTGCCCAGGTTCTTCGACGCCTACGCGATGGACGCGCTACCGGGGGACGCGCTCGACTTCCGCGCCGACGTCTGGCCGCTGATCGCGAAGGAACTGGCCTGGGGCTACTACAGCGAGCTGTTCACCGGGCACCCCGAGCGCGTCCGGATGGACTTCGCCGTGTTCGCCGACGCCTTCACCGACCTGGCCTGGGATTCGCCCGCCATGCGGGACCTCGTGGCGCGGGCGGTGCCCGCCGAGGCCGACCGGCTCGACCTCGACCGGCTGGATCGGCCGATGGCGGGCCGCTCGTTCGGCACGGCGGAGGAGTTCGGGAAGAAGCTCCGCCAGTACATCGAGGCCGATCTGGCGCGCCGGGCGGACCAGGAGTTCAGCGCGGACCTGGGTGCCTTCATGGCGCTGCTGTCGGTGTACACCCAGCTGCCGATCTTGGTCCAAAAAGGACGGCTGGGGGCCGCCTCGCAAGTGTCCGATATGGACGGCTGGTTCCACGGGTTCTTCTCCTACTACGCCAGCGGCCCGCCGCCGCGCCGCCTGGAGGAGCTGCTGGCCCTGCACGAAGCCGGGATCGTTTCCTTCGCGGGCGCGGAAATGCGGGTGACGGCGGAGGACGGCGTCTTCGTGGCGTCGTCGGCGAGCCACCCGGAGACGGCCGAGGCCCGCACGCTGATCGAG
The DNA here is from genome assembly GCF_031625235.1 of Amycolatopsis sp. 505. Lineage (NCBI taxonomy): Bacteria > Bacillati > Actinomycetota > Actinomycetes > Pseudonocardiales > Pseudonocardiaceae > Amycolatopsis > Amycolatopsis sp. 505. Next base: position 860,659 of record NZ_JACKQP010000002.1, on the reverse strand, counting down.
GCGCGGCTGCCGGACCCGAGCGTGACGCGCGCGGCCGACGGCCTGCTCCGGCAGCTGCGGGACGCGGGCGAACTGGCGGAGGAGACGGTCGCGGACCCGGTGACGGGCGCGTCGCTGCCGTCGGGCCGCATCCACACGCGGGTCTCGGACTCGCGGCTGCTCGACGGGACGGGCCGTCCCCACCCGCACCGGTTCGCGGTGGGCCCGCACACGAGCGCCCGCTCGGCGGCGGCCTTCACCCGGCCGCGGACGAACGCCCTGTCCTTCCGCCAGAACGACGCCGTGGCCCGCGAGATCCTGGCGCTCGTGGGCGGTAACGCGGGTTAGAACCGCGTTACCACTCACGAGGCCCAGGCGACCAGTTCGTCGAGCACCGCCTCGGGCGCGGGCATGCCGGCGATCTCAGCCGCGACCCTCTGCGCGACCTTCCGGGCCGCCGGGTCGTCCAGCAGCGCGCGGGCCGCCGTCTCGATCGCGTCGATCCGCACGGCGTCCCCCACCAGGGCCTTCGCCGCGCCGAGCGCCGACAACGCCTCCGCGTTGGCGAACTGGTCGGCACCCTGCGGCAGCACCAGCTGCGGCAGACCGGCGGCGAGCGAGCCGAGCACCGTGCCCGTACCACCGTGGTGCACCACCAGGCCCGCGTGCTTCAGCACCTCGGCCTGCGGCACGAACCCGGCGACCCGCACGTTCTCGGGTACCGGGCCCAGCGCCGCGGGGTCGCCCGGGCCGACCGCCACCAAGACGTCCAGCGGCAGCCGCGACAGCGCCGCGATCGCCCCGCGCAGCACCTGTGTCGCGCCGAAGACCACCGTGCCCAGCGTCAGGTACACGAAGCCGTCGTCCGGGAGGGCCGGCAGCGGGACGTCGGCGTTGTAGGGCGTCGGGCGCATCCGGAACACCTTCGGCACCGCCGCCGAGCCCGGGTCACGGACGCTGTCGGGCCAGACGTCGACGCAGGCGTCGCCGAGCATGGCGTCCGCGGGGAGGCGGCCCCACAGCGGCGCCAGGCGTTCGGCCGCGACGGACAGGACCTCCGGTGGCACCGACCGGCCGATGACCAGGGAGACGGCCGGGATGCCCGACTGCTGCGCCAACGCGCCGGCGCCGACGTCGCTCTGCTCGTAGACCACCAGCTCCGGCCGCAGCTGCGGCAGCAGCGGCCGCAGGTCGGCCATCGTCGCCTGCGGCAGCAGCTCGGCGAACATCGTGATGCCGACGTCGAATCCGGCTTCCGCGCCGTGCCGCCGCTGGGCTTCGGCTTCGGCTTCGCTGATCGAGATGCCCACGCGGTGGGTCTCGAAGCCGAGTTCGCGCACCTTCGGCACGAACGCCTCACCGGTGCCGAAGACGACGTCGTGCCCGGCGGCTTTCGCCGCGTTCGCGAGGGGGAGCAGGGGGAAGAGGTGGCCGTACGCCGGGCGGCACGTGAAGAGGATCCGCACCGCCCGAGCGTACCGGCGTCAGCAGCGGTTGAGCATGTCCGTGAGTGCGGACTTCTCGGCGGAGTTGACCGTCAGCTTGAACTTGTACTTCACCGCGACCCACATCTTCGCGTAGGTGCACCAGTAGCCGGTGAGCGGCGGCTTCCACTGGTCGGGCGACTTGTCGCCCTTCTCCTGGTTGACGTTGTCCGTGACGGCGATCAGCTGCGGGTCGGAGAGGTCGTTCGCGTACGCCTGGCGCTGCGCGGTCGTCCACGACGACGCGCCGGTGCGCCACGCGTCGGCCAGCGGCACGACGTGGTCGATGTCCACATCGGACGCCGCGGTCCAGGTCGCGCCGTCGTACGGGCTGAACCACTTGCCGGAGGTCGCGGCGCAACCGGAGTCGGTCACCACGTTCGTGCCGTCGCGCTTGAGCACCACTTCGCGGGTGTTGCAGCTGTTGCCCTGGTCGATCCAGTGCGGGAACTTGTCGCGGCTGTAGCCGGTCTGCGAGCCGTCGGCCTTGACGGTCAGGGCCGCGAGCTCGGACTTCGCCGTGGTGGCCGACGGGATGCCCGGCGGGGTCGCGTCCGCGACGCCGGCCAGGGTTCCGGACAGCACCGCGGTGACCGCGAGGACGGTGAACGAATGACGAACAGCACGCCTGGTTGGCATCTTGCTGCCTCCGTGTCTGAAGTGGGGACAGCTAACCTTCAGGCACGGAAGTGGCGCATACAACACGTATAGGTGACAGGTTGCTGTCCGTCAAACGGCGCCGCGGACCAGCCGCAGGTCCTCGGTGTGCCGGTACCAGGTCCACTTGTTCACCGCACGCTCGAAGACGACGTCGTCGCGCACCGGCCGGGTCGGGATGCAGCCGATCTGGAACGCCCGCGAGTACAGCGTGGACGGCCGCTTGAAGATGGTGCCCTTGACGACCCGGACGGCCAGCCCGGGACCGCCCGGGTCCGGCGTCACCTCGATCGATGCGGCCGGCCCGCGCAGCGCCACCTGCTCGTCGGCGTAGGCCACGCCGCGGACCAGCCGCAGCTGCCCGCGCCCGACGAGCACGCCGCCGACGTCGTCGCGGATCAGCGGCACCGGGTCGACCTCGCCGCGCAACGCCAGCGCGAGCGCCCGCAGCGGCGTCTTCGGCAGGCCCCAGAGCGCGCCGACGACCGAGTCCGGCGAGGAGGGCACGAACCCGACCGACACGCCGGAGATCGCGTCCTTCCGGAGCAGGCGCAGCACGACCGCGGCGAGGTCGGCGTCGGTGCCCGAGACGACCAGGTGATCGTGTTCGCCCAGCAAGGGGTCGATTTCCGCTTTGCCGGGACGGCTCGGCACGCGGATCGACTCGACGTCGTCGACCTCTTCGAAGCCGGCCGCGTCATCGCCACAGGCCACCACGATTCCGCGCACCCGCAGGTCCTCCGTTACAGTCATGCACCGGCATTTCGTCAGCGCCACCGGTGTCCGTCCGGGACACTAAACCTCAGTCGTCGAACACCTGGAGTGTCACATGCCGGCCATCGTGCTCATCGGTGCCCAATGGGGAGACGAAGGCAAGGGCAAGGCCACCGACCTGATGGGTGACCGCGTCCAGTGGGTCGTCCGCTACCAGGGTGGCAACAACGCCGGTCACACGGTCGTCCTGCCGAACGGCGAGAACTTCGCCCTGCACCTCATCCCGTCCGGCATCCTGACCCCGGGCGTGACGAACGTCATCGGCAACGGCGTGGTGGTCGACCCGGGCGTGCTGCTCGAGGAGCTGTCCGGACTCGAAGCGCGGGACGTCGACACGTCCAAGCTGCTGATTTCGGCGGACGCGCACCTGATCATGCCGTACCACGTGGCCATCGACAAAGTCACCGAGCGGTACCTCGGCAGCCGCAAGATCGGCACCACCGGCCGCGGCATCGGGCCGTGCTACCAGGACAAGATCGCCCGCGTCGGCGTCCGCGTGCAGGACCTGCTCGACGAGAAGATCTTCCGCCAGAAGGTCGAAGCCGCGCTGGAGTTCAAGAACCAGGTGCTGGTGAAGGTCTACAACCGCAAGGCCCTCGACGCCGACCAGGTCGCCGACGAGGTGCTGGCGGCGGGCGAGAAGTTCGCGCACCGCATCGCCGACACGCGCCTGCAGCTCAACCAGGCGCTGGAGCGCGGCGAAACGGTGCTGCTGGAGGGCTCCCAGGGCACGCTGCTCGACGTCGACCACGGCACGTACCCGTTCGTGACGTCGTCGAACCCGACGTCCGGCGGCGCGAGCGCGGGGTCCGGCATCGGGCCGGGCCGGATCACGACGGTGCTCGGCATCCTCAAGGCGTACACCACCCGCGTCGGTTCCGGCCCGTTCCCGACCGAGCTGCACGACGAATCGGGCGAGTACCTGCGCAAGCAGGGCGGCGAGTTCGGCGTGACGACCGGCCGCTCGCGGCGCACCGGCTGGTTCGACGCGGTGATCGCGCGGTACGCGGTGCGCGTCAACGGCATCACCGACTACTTCCTCACGAAGCTGGACGTGTTGTCCGGCTTGGAGAAGGTTCCGGTGTGCGTCGGCTACGAAGTCGACGGATTCCGCACGCAGGACATGCCGATGACGCAGACCGACGTGCACCACGCGATCCCGATCTACGAAGAGCACCCGGGCTGGTTCGAGGACATCTCGGCGTGCCGCACGTTCGAGGAGCTCCCGGCGAACGCCCGCGCGTACGTCGAGCGCCTGGAAGAGCTGTCCGGCGCCCGCATTTCCGCGATCGGCGTCGGCCCGGGCCGGGACCAGACGATCGTGCGGCACGAGTTCGTCTAGGTCAGTTTGGTGCTGACCGGCGTCTCGTTGCGGAACAGGTCGAGCACCGGGCAGTGCTCGTCGACCTCGCGCTTGAGGTCTTCGTAGCGCTCCCGGCTCGCCGGTCCTTCGAGCTCGACCGACACCCGCACGTCCCCGAACCCGGGACGGGTGTTGAAGGAGAAGCCGAAGAAGCCGTGCAGGTCGAGGTCGCCGTCGACGGTGACCTTGATGGAGTCGATCGGGATCCCGCGCTTCGCCGCCCAGAACTGGTACGTGATGACCTGGCACGACCCGAGGGCGGCGAGCGCGTACTCGACGGGGTTGGCGGCCTGGTCGGTCCCGCCGAGCGCGGCGGGCTCGTCGACGGTGAAGGCGTGGTCCCGCACCTTGACTTCGACTTCGGTCTTGGTGCCGGGCTTCAGGACGTGGTCGACACTGAAGGAGACGGCGGCGTTGTGCGGGTCCGCGTCGACGGCCTTGCGGGTGCCTTCGATGACTTCGGTCAGCGACATGAGGCTCTCCTGAGTGATCGGTTTCGCCACAGAGTGGGCGAAACCCGCGGGCACCGCTCGGGTTCTCAGGTCCTGGGAACCCGGAAACCGGTGGCGCGGCTCGCTAGCTTGGGTGCATGACCATCGGAGTCACGCTTCCCTCGGGCGACACGGACTCGGCACCCAACCTCGTCGACGAGCTGCTCGCCCAGACCCGCCAAGCGGCCGACGCGGGCCTCAAGTCCGTCTGGTTCTCGCAGCTCCCGCTCAGCCAGGACGCCATCGCCGTCGCCGCCCTGGCCGGGCGGGAAAACCCCGATCTCGAAGTCGGCACCTCCGTCGTCCCGACCTACCCGCGGCACCCCCTGCTCGTCGCCAGTGCCGCGCTGACCGCGCAGGCCGCCACCGGCGGGAACTTCACCCTCGGCATCGGGCTCGGCTCGAAGGGCTTCCTCGGGCCTGTCTACGGCCTCGAGTACCCGCCGCCGATCCGGCACCTGCGCGAGTACCTCACCGTCCTCAAGCAGGTCTTCGCCGGGGAGGCCGTCGACTTCGACGGCGAGACCGTCCAGGCCCACCCGCTGGGGCCGTCCACTGTGGCCGGTGGCGGGGACATCCCGGTCATCGTCGCCGCGATGGGGCCGCAGGCGCTGCGCGTGACCGGGGAACTCGCCGACGGCACCCTGCCCTTCCTCGCCGGCCCGAGAGCGCTTTCCCAGGAAATCGTCCCGGCGCTGCCAGGCAAGCGGATCATCGCCGCCGTCCCGGCCATCGTCACCGATGACCCCGACGCCGTCCGGACGCTCGCCGTGGAGCAGATGGGCTTCTACGCGCAGATCCCGTCGTACCGGCGGATCCTCGACGTCGAAGGCGTCGGCCACCCGGCGGACCTCGCCATCATCGGCGACGAGAAGACCGTCCTCGACGGACTGCGGCGCTACTACGACGCCGGCGCCACCGACGTCCTCGTCTCGCAGACCGGCATCCGGTCGAGTGAAGAACGCCTGCGGACGTGGGAGGTCGTCAGCTCATTCGGTTCGTGAGGGTCGCGGTCACCGACATCTCCTCCAGGTCCAGTTCCCGCAGCACCTTCCGCAACACTTCGTCGTCGAGCCGGCCCGCGCGGTTCTCCTCGATCATCGCCTTGCGCTGGGTGATCAGCAGCTCCCGCCGGGCCTTCGCGAACTGGGCCTGCGGGCTGCCGGCGCGGTCTTCGCCGGACAACGTGATCGCGGCCTTCGCGAACCGGTACCGCGTGTCGATCAGCCGTTGCAGCCGTTCCTTGAGCCGGTCGACCTTCTCCTGGGGCAGGTCCAGCGAAGCCAGCCGCTCGCGGCTGATCTCGCGCAGCCGGTCCTGCGCCGCCTTCTTCGCGACTTCGCGAGCCGCGAGTTCCTCGGCCTCGTCCCGGGACGCCTCCTCGGGGTCCTCCACCTTCAGTGCCCGGATCAGCGGCGGTAGCGTCAACCCCTGGATCAGCACCGTCCCGATGGCCACCGTGAACGCGAACAGCTGGATCTCCTCGCGGCCCGGGGTGTCCGCCGGGACGCCGGCCGCGGCGGCGAGCGTGACGACTCCGCGCATGCCGGTCCACGACACCACCGCCAGCGTCCGCCACGACGGCGCCGCGCGGTCGCGGCCGAACAGCCGGACCGTCTGCGGCAGGTACGCGGAGACGAACACCGCCGGGATCCGCACCAGCATCGTCACCGCGAGCACGGCCACCGCGACCAGCGCGAGCGTCCCATTGTCGCGGGCCACGTGCTGCGCGCCTTCGAGGACGAACGGCAGCTGCAGGCCCATCATCGCGAACACCAGCGCCTCCAGCAGGACGTCGATGGACGCCCACACGGATCTGTCCTGCATGCGCGTCGCGGGGGACGCGTACAGCGCGCGGTGACCCAGCAGGAGGCCGGCCGCGACGACGGCGAGCACGCCGGACCCGCTGAAGTCGTCGCTGAAGGGGTGCAGGTGCTCGGCGGTGACGTACGCGGCGAAGGGCACGATGATCCCGAACGCCGACTCCATCAGGGGGTCGTCGAGCTGCCGCCGGATCAGTACCACGAGCGCGCCGATCGCCAGGCCGACGCCGATGCCCAGCACGGTCGCGACCCCGAACACCGCGAACCCGTGCCCGGCCGAGCCCGCCGTGCCCGCGACGGCGGCGAGCGCGACCTTGTAGAGCGTCAGCGCGGCGGCGTCGTTGACCAGGCTTTCGCCGGTCAGCACGGTCATCACCCGCCGGGGCAGGCCGAGCTTGCGGCCGATCGCGACCGCGGTCACCGCGTCCGGCGGCGCCACGACCGCGCCGAGGACCAGCGCGGACGCGAACGGCACGTCCGGCAGCAGCAGGTGCACCACCACGGCGACGACCACGGCGGTCACCGCGACCAGCACCACCCCGAGCGCGACGATCGGCCGGAGCGCGCGTTTGAAGTGCGTCAGCGAGCTTTCCAGCGACGTCGAGTACAGCAGCGGCGGCAGGACCACGGTGAGCACCAGCTCGGGCTCCAGCTCGAACCGCGGCACCCCGGGGATCAGCGCGACGCCGAGCGCGACGACCACCACCAGCAGCGGGGCGGACAGGTTGTAGCGCCGGGCGAGCGCGGTCAGCGCCAGCGAACCCGCGAGCACGCCCATCAGCGTCAGGATTTCCACTCGCCCGATCTTTCCGCAGGTCGCACGGCCCTGCCGGACTTCCGCTCAGCGGAACCGCGCTGGATTCTGTCGGACCCCCTGGGCATACTCGTGCGCAATCCGCACAAGTGTGCGGAGGACGTGCACCGACGCACCCCCGGAGGTTCCGATGTCCCCTGGCACTCGCGGCTGGGTCGTGCCCTTGGCCTGGACGGCCGTCCTGCTCGACGGGTTCGACCTGGTCGTCCTCGGCACGGTGCTGCCCGTGCTGCTCCGCGGCCACGTCTGGGGCTTGACCCCCGCCACGGCGTCGGTCGTGTCGACCGTCGGGCTGGCCGGGATGATGCTGGGCGGGCTGGCGATCGGCACGGTCACCGACGTCATCGGCCGCCGGAAGTCCCTGATCATCTCGGTGACGCTGTTCTCGCTGTGCACGCTGCTGTGCGCGTTCGCGCCGTCGACGTTCGTCTTCGGGCTGCTGCGTTTCGTCGCCGGCCTCGGCCTCGGCGGCTGCCTGCCGACGGCGATCACGCTGGTCACGGAGTACGCGCGGCACGGCAAGTCCGGCAGTGCGACGACCACGGTGATGACCGGTTATCACGTCGGCGCGGTGCTGACGGCGCTGCTGGGCATCGTGCTGATCACGCCGCTGGGCTGGCGCGCGATGTTCGTCGCCGGCGCGCTGCCCGCCGTGGTGCTGGTCCCGCTGATGCTGAAGTATCTGCCGGAGTCCGAGACGTTCCAGCAGGTCCGCGCGGCCGAGAGGTCGGCCGGGCACGCCGTCGCCGGCCTGTTCCGCGGTGGGCTGCTGCGCGCGACGATCGCCTTCTGGGTCACCTCGTTCATGGGCCTGCTGCTGGTCTACGGCCTGAACACCTGGCTGCCGGAGATCATGCGCCAGGCGGGCTACCCGCTGGGTGCGGCGCTGAGCCTGCTGCTGACGCTGAACGTCGGCGGCATCGTGGGCCTGCTGGTCGCGGGCCGGGTCGCCGACCGCGTCGGCATCCGCCCATCCGCCATCGTCTGGTTCTGCGCCGGCGCGGTGTTCCTCGCGTTGCTGAGCGTGAAGCTGCCGGCGGTCGGGCTGTACACGGCGGTGTTCCTGACGGGCTGCTTCGTGTTCAGCGCGCAGGTCCTGGTGTACGCGTACATCGGCCGCATCTACCCGGACGCGATCCGCGCGACGGGCCTCGGCTGGTCGGCGGGCATCGGCCGCATCGGCGCCATCTCCGGCCCCATCCTGGGCGGCGCCTTGTTGACGGCGGGAATCGCGTACCCCTGGGGCTTCTACGCCTTCGCGGGCGTGGGCGCGCTGGGCGCGGCGGCGGTGACGGTGGTCCGCCCGGGCCGCGGGAGTCCAGTTCAGGAGGGCACTTCGTCGGTGACGGAGTCGCGGCCTGCCACGACGTGAAAGCTGCGGCCCCGGACAGCCGGGCCGGGCTGTCTGGGGCCGCTGTCAGGCGACCTGCTTCGCGCTGTCGGTGTCCACCACCACGCCGACCGGCTGGGCGGGGTGAGCCGCGGCTTTGCGCAGCGCGGCCCGGCGCGGGCTGAGCCAGCGTGATCCGGCGAACCGGATGACCCGCCACCGCAGGCGGGCGGCCATGGACAGCATGTGTTCCTGGTTGTCGCGCTTGGCGACCAGGTAGGCGAGCGTGTGCGCGCCCGGCTCGGGGATGAGCAACGGCCGTGGCCGCACCTTGATCTCGCCGAGCTCGAGGCCTTCCAGTTTCCCGGGGTTGTTGGTGAGCAGGGTGACTTCCTTGAGGCCCAGCTGCTTCAGCAGCGCCACCGCGTCGCCGTACGACCGGGTGTCCGCCTTGCGCTCCAAGGCCGCGTACGCGGCGAACGTGTCGATGCCCTCTTCCTGGCACAGCCGGTAGCCCCGCGCCTTCGTCAGGAGGCCGGCGCCACGACCTTCCTGGTCCAGGTAGATGAGCACGCCGGAGTGCCGCTTGATCTCCTCGAGCGATTTGTCGAGCTGGTACAGGCAGTCGCAGTTGGTGGAGCCGAATATCTCGCCGTAGAGGCACCGGGACTGGATCCGCACGAGGCAGCCGTCCCGCGGTTCGCCGAACACCGCCGCGCACGCCGGATTGGGCTGCTCGGAACCACCGAGGACGACGACCCGGAAATCGCCGTCCGAATCCTGCAATCTGTGCTCCACGACCTCGGTCACGGGTTCTCCACGTCGGGTTTTCTCCACAGCCGGTCGACGTCTTCGGTACCGGGCATGGAATCGGTGATCTCCTCGATGGTGAGGTTGGCGGTCATGGCCTGGATCGCCCATTCGAGGGCTTTCCAGGTCAGGTCTCCGCCGTCCTTGAGGAGTTGGAAAGTCAGGGCCGCGGAAAACGCCTCGCGAGCCCCGGGAGTGTCTTCGAGCGGAACGTTCGGGCCTTCGATGTCCCTGGACCGCGTCCGGGAGCGGATCTTGGCGCCGAAGTTCTCCACCACACAGACTGTCTCCACGCCGAGCGTGAGCAATTCCTCAGCCAGCGCGTCGACCGTGTCGGGGCGGTCCGGGTAGGACAGGAGCCCGCGCAGTTCGCCTTCACGGCCGACGAGGTAATCGACGCCGTGAAGATACCGATAAAGCTGTTGCGGCGTTGCCATGGGTGGCGAAGCCTGCAGGAGGACCAACGGTTTCGGCGATTGGCGGGCGGCCTCTTCGAGGGCCCATTGCACCGTTTCCACCGGTGGTTCCAAGGTGACCATGACCGCATCGGCGTCGGCGATTGCTCGTTTCGTGCGCGGTTGCTCGAATTCCGTTGTGGACAGCGAGACCTTACCCTTGTTCATCCAGCCCAGATAACGGGTCTCACCCTTCTGTGTCACGAGCATGAGAGCGCGCGGATTCGCCTCGCCGGGCGTTTCGCGGATCAGCTCGGTCGACAAACCTTCTTGCTGCATGTAACGGGTGAGCTCGCGGGCGGCCTCGTCGCCCCCGATGGCGGCGCAGAGCCGTGCGCGGAGCCCGAACCGCCGGGCCGCGACCGCCAGGTTGAGCCCCTTGCCCCCGGGGTGTTCCTCGAACGAACTCGCCTGGACCGCGGCCCCGATTCCGGGCAGGTCGTCGGAGACCACGACCACGTCCGTCACCGCGCCCCCGACCACGACGATCGAGTTGCTGGGCTCCCGGGCACCGGCGGCCGGCTCGAGCAGCGCTTCCGGACCGTGCACGCAGCGCTCGGCGAGCCGGACGAGCGCGCGCGCCTCGGCCGAGCCACGCAGCGTGCGCACGGTCGGCGCCGGGGGGATCTCGGTCACGCCGAGCAGGCGGTGGAACGCCTCCCAGTGCCGGGCGAGCGCGTCGCGCCGCTCGCCGAGGTCCTCGGCGTACAGGCCGTGCAGCTTCGGCCGGTCGGCGACCAGGGACTCGAGCACGCCGAGGGCGAGCGCCGCGTCGGCGATCAGCCGGTCGGTCGGCTCGAGATCGGCGGTGACGCGGGTGACGACGTCGACGATGGCCTGGTCGGTGGACACGGCGTGCTCACGCGCGTACCGGCGCACGACGGGCAGGTCGGCGAGCAGCACGACGTCGACCTCCGTCGCGCTGAGCCGCTCGACGTTGAGGCCGCTGCGGGTGCGCAACTTGAGGAAGACGTTTCGGACGCCTTCGACGGCGGCGTCGGGCTTCGCCATCAGCCAAGCCTACCCTTCCTCTGGCATTTGTCTTCTCCAGGGTGACACTTGTTGGACAAACTCCGGACGCTGCCATGGCAGAAGCACGAGTATGTGTCACAACCGGTTCATCTGCCGCGGCGAAAGGTACCTCCTCGCTGCTCCGTTCAGGGTACGACTCTCCGGCTGGACGGACGCTCGACTCCCTGGTGTGCCGAAGTCTCGGTGTCAACCGGAAGAACAGCCGACTCGTGTATCGGAACGGCAATTGACATTGTTACTCGGCAAATGTCACCCTGAGCTTGCCTCATCGGCCCCAGGGAGGTCGCCATGAAGCCCTGTACCTCAGGTTCAGGCCACGAAGTCACCCGCATTGATTTGGCTTCCGCGCTGCGGATTCCGCAGGAAGCTGCCATCATTGGCAGCAGAGCCCGGCCGCGTCCGGCAATTGCCGCGCTGGGCTTGCTCGCGCTGTCAGTCGCCGGGTGCGCTGTCCCTTCGAAGACGGCCGACCCCACCGGCGGGGACCGGGTGGTCCTCGTCGTCAGCGCCACCGCCAATGAACCGCGGCCCGCCGTCACCGACGTGGCCCGCAAGCTCCTCATCGACGCCGCGAACAGCGGAAACGCCTCGCCGCAAGGCTCGGGCAAGAGCAGTGTCGCCCTCGTTTCGGCCGCTGACGGCGCCGATGCCCGCCAGATCGTCCTGACGCCGAGGCGGGCCGACGGATCGCTGGAGCACGGGTTGCAGCGGCCGTCGCTCATCGATCGCAACGTCCAGGCCGTCGCCGACGCCGTGGCCGCCACGGTCGCCGCGCGGTCCGGGCTCGATCTGCTGGGTGGCATCGACGCCGCCGTCCGCGGAATCGCTCCCGGGCGCCTGATCGTGGTCAGCAGCGGGCTGAGCACGGCGGGAGCCTTCGACCTGCGCCAGGTCGGCTGGGACGCGGACCCGGCGACGGTCGCGCGCCAGCTGGCCGCCAAGAACGCGTTGCCGCACCTCGAAAACTGGCACGTGCTGTTCACCGGGCTCGGCAGCGTCGCCGGGGCGCAGGCGCCCCTGCCCGGCCCCGCGCACGACAAGCTCCTCCAGTACTGGCAAGTGATCTGCACGCAGGCTCGCGCGGCCGGCTGCGAGTTCGACGACAAGCGCGTCACGACCGAGCCGTCGCGGGCCACGGTCGCCACGCCGGTCGTGCCCGTGCCGGGGGTGACGTCGGTGGTCGGGCCCGCGGGCCGGGTCAGCACCACCGTGTCCGACAGCGCGCTCGGGTTCTCGGGCGATTCCGCGGTGCTGTCCCCGGGTGCTCTGGACCTGCTGCGCGCCCTCGCCGGGAGCATCACCGCGGCGGGCAGGTCCGATGCGGTGGTCATCCGGGGTTACGCCGCCGATCCGCCGGGGTCGACCGCGGCCGGCCGCCAGGCGCTCGCCGACCAGCGCGCCCGCGCGGTGGCCGGCGCGCTCGGCGACGCCGGGGTGCGCCAGCGGCTCGACGTGGCCGGGGTCGGCACCCAGCCCGGCCGGACGGCGATGGTGGGCGGCCGGTTCGACGAGGCCGCGGCCGCCGCGATGCGGCGGGTGGAGATCGCTTACTAGCAGACGAGGAGGTACCGCCATGACCAGCAGCGACGAGACGCGCAACCTGCCCCTCCCGCAGCCGCGCCGCCCGCGGGAGGGGCCGCACACCGGGAGCTCCTCGGCTGCCGGGGACCGGCTGCTCGCCCGGATCCGGGAGCTGCGCTACCTGGCCGACCGGGTGCTGGACGACCTGGTCGTCGGCCCGCACGGGCAGAACCTCACCGTCGCCCAAGCCCAGGCCAAGGCCGAGCTTTTCGACGAGCTGATCGAGCTGGAACAGGCGCAGGGCAGCCTGCGCCACCGCCGCGTCAACCGGCTCACCCGGGTGCTGACCCTGCTCACCGTCACCGTGGTCGACCTGCCGATCATGCTGTGGCTGGCCGGGTCGGTGTTCAACGTCGACTGGACGGCTCCGGTCGGGCTGCCGCTGCTCATCAGCGTGGTGATCTCGGTGCTGGCCACCGGGGGCGCCGCGACCGCGTTGCACCACCTGGGCCACAACCAGCGCCAGCACAAGAACCACCGCCGCCAGCTGGAGTGGAGCAAGCTGTCCACCGGCGCGAAGCTGAGCCTGCTCACGGTCGGGCTGCTGGTGGGCCTGATGGGCGTGGTGATGTTCGTCCGGGTGTCCACCGAGGGGCTGCTGTCCGGGATGAACGGGCTCGCGCTGCTGATGGCGGTGCTCGTCGCGCTCGTCATGGTCGTCTCGGCGACGCTGGTGTTCTGGACGGCCTTCCGCGACGGCTCCCTGGAGCAGGACGACCTGCGCCACTACAGCGAGTGCGTCCGGCCGCACCTGGCCGCCCAGCGCGAGTACGAGGACCAGGCCTACGAGCTGGGGTGCCAGTACGACCTGCTGCGCCGCCGCGCCGAACGCGAGGACGCGATCGGCGCGCCGGCCGAGTGAGCGGTCGTGAGTGGTGAGGCAGCCGCCTCACCACTCACGACGACTCAGCCCAGGTCCTTCAGTTCCTGTTCCACCGCAGCCAGTTCCGCCTCCGAACCCTGGACCTTCGGGCCCTTGAACCACTTCCGGGCCGAAACCACCCACCACAGCGCCGCCCCGCCCAGCACCACGAGGAAGGCGATCGGCGTGTAGTTGAAGGAATCCACGGTCACGGGCGAAACCTGCGGCAGCATGAAGAGCACGAAGATCAGCGCGACCCACACCGTCGCGATGATGCCGATCGGCTTGCCCCAGCGGCCGAGCGTCCACGGCCCCGGCTCGAACGAGTCGCCGCGGCGGACGCGCAGGAACACCGGGATCACGTACGCGACGTACAGCCCGACCACGGCGATCGACGTCACCGCGGCGTAGGCCGTCGCGCTCCACAGGTACGGCAGGGCCAACACCAGCGCGCCTCCCGCGGCGAGCCACACCGCGTTGGTCGGCGTCTGCGTGCGCTTGTTGATCTTGTGCCAGAAGCCCGAGCCCGGGATCGCGCCGTCACGGGCGAAGGCGTAGATCATCCGCGAGTTCGCCGTCACCGACGCCATGCCGCAGAACAGCTGGGCGCCGATGCAGATCAGCAGGAGGAACTTGCCGGTGACGGCACCGGTCGCGTCGATGAAGATCTGCGCGGGCGGGACACCGGTGGCCGAGCCGACGGCGCCGTCGTAGTCCTGGATCGCGAACGTCAGGCCGATCAGCAGGATCCAGCCGGCGACGAGGGAGACGACGATCGACATGACGATGCCGCGCGGGCCCGCCGTCGCCGCGCTCTTCGTCTCCTCGGTCATGTGCGCGGACGCGTCGTAGCCGGTCAGCGTGTACTGCGCGACGAGCAGCCCGAGCGCGAAGACGTAGAACGCCGACCCCCAGCCCGTCTGGTTGACGAAGCTCCCGAAGACGAACGACGCGTCCTGGTGCTTGGCCGGCACGAAAACGAGCACGCCGACGATCACCAGCACGCCGATCAGGTGCCACCACACGCTGACGTTGTTGAGGATCGCCACGATCCGGACGCCGAAGGTGTTCAGCAGGCCGTGCACCACGAGGATGATCGCGAGCAGCAGGATCGTGTGCCCCGGCGTCGCTTCGAAGCCGAACTGCAGGTCGAGGAACGCGTTGAGGAACAGCGCCGCGCCGAAGTCGATGCCCGCGGTGACCGCGATCTGGCCGATGAGGTTGAACCAGCCGGTGAACCACGACCACGCGGGACCGGACCGGCCGGGCGCCAGCTTCGCGGCCCAGTAGTACAGGCCGCCGGCGGTCGGGTAGCTGGAGCAGACCTCGGCCATGCCGAGCCCGACCAGGATGACGAACACCCCGACCAGCGGCCAGCCCCAGATCATCGCGGCCGGGCCGCCGGTCTTCATGCCGAAGCCGTAGAGCGTGAGGCAGCCGGAGAGGATCGAGATGATCGTGAAGGAGACGGCGAAGTTCGAGAACGCCGACATCGTCCGTTTCAGCTCTTGGGCGTAGCCCAGCTGGTGCAGCCGGGCGGCGTCGTCGTCGGCGGGGGTGGTCTGCTGGTCGGAAACATCCATCGGGCACCTCTTGAAAGGTATGCGGCCAGACCATTGAATTCGCCGAAGGTAGCCCCGGGCCCGGAGGGTGTCAAGCCTTCGTCAAGAACTCGTCCAGCCGCCGCAGCAGGGGCCCGCCACCTCGGTGGTCGTTCGAGATCAGGGTCGCCGTCAGCCCGGTCGACGGCTCGTGCGTGCTCCGGAACGTGACGCCGTGGTCGCCGCCCTCCAGCCGCACGACGCCGGGCCGGGGCAGCCAGAAGCCGAGGCCGTAGCCCTCCGCGTGCGGGCGCAGCATCCGGGTGACCCACTCGCGGGGCACGATCCGCCCGTCCAGCAAGGCGGGCCAGAACTTCCGGAAGTCCGGGGCGGAGCTGTAGATTCCGCCGTCGCCGTGCCCCACGACGGGCAGGCTGAAGACGTTGCTGCGCCCGTCTTCGAGGTAGCCGGTGGCCGTGCGGGCGGGCAGCGCGTCCGAGCGGAGGAAGGCCGTGTCCGTCATCCCGGCGGGGCCGCAGACCCGCTCGTGGACGAGGTCGGTGAAAGGTATGCCGGCGATCCGTTCGGCGATCAGGCCGAGGACGGCGAAGGCGCCGTTGTTGTACCGGAATTCCGTACCGGGCGGGGAAACCTGCGGGAAGCCGTCGAGCGCGGCGAGGTAGTCGGCCGACGTGACGAGCCACGGCGGGTGCTCCGGCGGGTTGTCGTCGTCGCAGTAGTCGCCGATGCCGGAGGTGTGCGTCAGCAGGTGCTCGACGGTCACCCGGTCGTCGATCAGCGGCAGGTCGTCGCCGAGGACTTCGCGGGCGGTCGTCTCGAGTTCCAGCCGTCCCTCGGCGATCAGGCCTACCACGACCAGCGCGGTGAACCCCTTGGTGCCACTGGCGATCGCGAACCGCGTGTCGACGGTGTTCTCGACGCCGTAAGCGATGTGCGCGTACCCGGATGCCTCGGCGAGCAGCGTCTCGTCGCCGCGGCTGACCAGCACCACGCCGGAAAAGGGCGCTTCCATGGACCCAGCGTCCACGGAAGCGCCCTTCGCGGCCAAGCGATTAACGGCCCAGGAAGGCGTGCAGCGATTCGAGGGCGGTGTCCGGCTGGTCGGCGAAGAAGCCGTCGACGCCGGCCCGGAAAAACGCCGCCTCCTCGGTGAAGACGTCACCGTAGGCGTCCGGCTCGGCCGACGAGCGCAGGTTCGCGGGCAGGAACGGGTTCTCGTTCCGGAAGGTGTACGGCTGCACCTTCAGGCCGGCCTTGTGGGCGTCCGCGACGAGCGCGGTCGGCGTGCCCAGGTTGTCGTTCTTGTCCCGCGGGATGATCTGCGCCTTGTCCGGGCCGAGGTACTTCGCGTACTTCGCCACTTCGCGCAGGCCCTGCGGCGTGACCAGGTCCGCGTACGTCCGCTTGTCGCCGTTCGCGACGAAGTCCGCCGGGGCGCCGGAGGCCGAGGTCAGCTGCAGCAGCGGCGTCCGCAGCTGCCGGTGCAGCGCGATCAGGTTCGACACCTCGAACGACTGGATGATCGCGGGCGCGTCCGGCCGGTCGAGGCCGTTGCGCTTGAGGATGGCGACCAGCTTCGGCTCGGTCGGGTTGCCGATGGACTGGAAGAACGTCGAGTGCTTGACCTCGGGGTAGGTGCCGAGGGTGCGGTGCAGCTCGCGGCCGAGGCGCTTGGTCAGGTCGAGGACCTCCTGGTAGGAGGCGATCTGGTAGCGCCCGTTGTACAGCGTGTTGTGCGGCCGGTTCTGCGGGATCCGCTCGACCGCGCGCAGCGTCTTCAGCTCGGCGAGCGTGAAGTCCTGGGTGAACCACCCGGTGGTGGTGACCCCGTCGAGCACGACGGTCTTCTTCCGGTCGGCGAACTCCGGGTGCTTCGCGACGTCGGTGGTGCCGCCGATCTCGGGTTCGTGCCGGGCGACGAGCTGGCCGTCCTTGGTGGGCACGAGGTCGACGTCGACCCAGTCGACGCCCATCCGGTAGGCGAGCTCGTAGGAGGCGAGCGTGTGCTCCGGCCGGTACCCGGGCGCGCCGCGGTGTCCGATGATCACGGGGTCATGGTGGCCCCGCCCGCGCGCGACGGCATCCCCGGACCCGCTTTCGGCGGCGGACGCCGACCCGACGGCAAAGCCGGTGACGCTCAGCAACGCCAGCCCGGCCAGCGCGAGCAAGCCGACACGTTTGCGCTTCATCTGGTGACCTCTTTTCACACAGGGTGTGCCCTGACTACCCGCGCAACCCTCGATGTCGCAAGCGTCCGAAGTACGTACCTGACCGGTCGAAGCGGTAAACGGCGCGTGGACTCCTGTTCGTCCAGTGAGCGGTTTGGTGCCCACCACCCCGAAGCCGGGATTGTCACTACGGCCGGTGGTACCGCGTCAAGGCGGGAAAGCGTGCCTTGACCCGGCACCACCGGCCGTGTTTCGGCTTCGGATCGGGGTGGCGGGGGAGGCCTGGGTGGGGTGCAGGTCTGGGCGTCCGCGTCCGCGTCCGCGTGCCGTTCGGGTCGGCCCGCGGAGTCGCGAATGACTCATTCGGGACGTGCGAGGTCCCGAATGAGTCATTCGCGACCTTCGGGGAGCGCGCAGCCCGCCGAGCCGTCCCGAACCCGCCCCGGCGACGGGGCGATGTGGCCCTCCGGCCCGGCCGGATACGCTGTGCGGCGTGCGCGTACTGGTAATCGGCTCCGGCGCCCGTGAGCATGCACTCGTCCTCGCGGCGTCCGGCGATCCCGCCGTCACGGCCCTGGCCTGCGCGCCCGGCAATGCCGGGACCGCCGCCGTCGCCGAACAGCTCGGTGTTGATGCCGCCGATCCCGAGGCCGTTGCCGGGCTCGCCAAGAGCTGGCAGGCCGACCTCGTCGTCGTCGGCCCTGAGGTGCCGCTCGTCGCCGGGGTGGCCGATGCCGTGCGGAAGGCCGGCGTCGCCTGCTTCGGCCCGTCGGCCGCCGCCGCGCGGATCGAAGGGTCGAAAGCCTTCGCGAAGGACGTCATGGCCGCCGCGAACGTGCCCACCGCGCGCAGCGAGGTCGTCGACAACCCCGCCCGGCTCGATGCCGCGCTCGCCCGGTTCGGCCCCACCTGGGTCGTCAAGGACGACGGCCTCGCCGCCGGCAAGGGTGTCGTCGTCACGCCGGACATCGACGTCGCGCGCAAGCACGCCATCATGCTGCTCGACGGCGGGCACCCCGTCCTCCTCGAATCCTTTTTGGACGGACCGGAAGCCTCGCTGTTCTGCTTCGTCGACGGCAACACCGTCGTCCCGCTGCTGCCCGCCCAGGACTTCAAGCGCGTCGGCGACGGCGACGCCGGCCCGAACACCGGCGGCATGGGTGCCTACGCGCCACTGCCCTGGGCGCCCGAGAACCTGGTCGACGAGCTGGTGGAGACCGTCGTCCAGCCGGTCGCCGACGAGCTGGTCAACCGCGGCGCGCCGTTCTCCGGCCTGCTCTACGCCGGCCTCGCGCTGACTTCCGACGGCCCGCAGGTCATCGAGTTCAACTGCCGCTTCGGCGACCCGGAGACGCAGGTCGTGCTGGCCCTGCTGCGCACCCCGATCGCCGGGCTGATGCACGCCACCGCCACCGGCAAGCTCGCCGAGCACCCGCCACTGGAGTGGTCCGGCGGCGCCGCGGTCACCGTCGTGATCGCCGCCGACGGCTACCCGGGCAAGCCGCACACCGGGGACGTCATCACCGGGGCCGAGCTGGAAGGCGTCCTGCACGCCGGCACCCGTCGCCGGGACGACGGCGCCGTCGTCTCCTCCGGCGGCCGCGTGCTCTCGATCGTCGGCACCGGCAAGTCGCTCAAGGCGGCGCGCAAGCACGCCTACGAAACCGTCGAAAAGGTCCACCTCGCCGGCTCGCACCACCGCACGGACATCGCGCTGAAGGCGGCGAACGGCGAGATCAGCGCCCCGACGGCCAAACAGCGGGCCTGATTCCACGGATCGGGGGAACCGGCCGGGCCCACTCTTCGTCCAAACTCAGGCTGCCGCCACACCCGCGTTGGTAGCCTCGACGGGGAGCCGGCCGGTCACTGTCCGTATGACGTCAGGGGAGAGCATGTCAGGACCCTCGTACGACCTCAGCTCGGCGGTCCCCGTGGCGCCGGCCGCAGCGGACGTCCTGGTCCACCCGGACAAGCTGCTCGACGTCGCCCGGATCGTCGAAGAACAGGCCAACGCCCTCGAAGACCAGCTGCTCACCCGGCTCGGCCAGCTGCGGATCGACGCACCGTCCGCCGACGTGATCAGCACCCAGTCGGTCCAGGCCTGGAACACCCTGATCGCCGACGGCGACCGCTCCTACGCCGGCCAGGTGCGCGAGTACGTCGCCGGCCTCAAGCGCCTGGTCGAGCAGCTGCGCGAGGCCGCGAAGGACTACAAGGTCGGCGAAGAGGAGAAGGCGGCGGTGTTCGGTGACCGCGGCAAGCACGGTGCGTAACCGGATCGCCGGAGGCGTGCTCGCGACGGCGGCGCTCGCCGGCTGCTCCGCGGGCACCGAAGGCACCCCGTACCCGGTCGAAACGGCCGCCACGGCCGCGTCGCAGAGCGCCAAGGCCGCCCAGCTGCCGCAGCGGCCGGCCGACCTGTCGCTGCAGGGCGTCGAGCTGTGCGAACTCTTCCCGCAGGTCCAGCTCGACGCGCTGAAGATCAACAGCGTTCCCCGCAAGGCGCCGGAGGAGGACGGCCGGACCTGCGTGTTCGACGCCGACGGCGCCGAGCCGGTGCACTCCTACCACGTGCGAGCCGTGTCGGCGGACCTCGACCAGTGGATCACCGGCACCCGCAAGAAGAACAGCATGACCACCGAGCCGAAGACCATCGGTGGCTACCCGGCGCTGACGAACTACCGCGCGGCCGGCGACCCGGCCGACTGCGAGACGCTCGTCGGCGTCGCGAAGGGCCAGACGCTGGCCGTCCAGACCTTCGCCATCACCCGCGGCCGGCTCACGCAGCCGCAGCTGTGCGACATGTCGGCGCACGCCGCCGACCTGGCGCTGCAGTCCCTGAAAGCACGCAACTAGGGAGGGCGCGTGGAATTCTCCGAGCTCGCGGCCGGGATCCAGAACCACCGGTTCGACGGCTGGACCAACACCGCGATCGCCGACCAGATCACCCGGATGATCAACGGCGACGGCACCGGCAGCATCGGCACCGCCGTCGACGCTCTGAAGGCCGTCGCGACCGCCCTCGCCCACACCGACCAGACGTTGCGCGCGCAGCTGCTCGAACTCGGCGTCGAATGGCAGAGCCAGGCCGGCGGCGCGGCGAGCCAGGTCTTCACCGAGAAGGCCGGCTTCTCCCAGGACGCCACCACGAAGGTCGCGCACGCCGCGGAAATGGTGTTCGAGCAGGGCGAGGCCTTCAACCGGACCAAGTACAAGCTGCCGGACGCCGAGACGGTCCGGAAGGGCGCGGGCGGCTTCACCCTCACCGACAGCCTGGTCAGCCTCATCGGCTTCGAGACCGACCACGCCAAGCAGGTCGAGGCCGCGAACGACGCCAAGGCGCAGGCCCAGCAGGCGCTGAACGAGTACGCCCAGCAGAGCGGCACGAACCTGCTCTCGACGCAGGCGCTGTCCGACCCGGAGTCGCTCAAGCTGGCCGCCCCGGGCATCACGCCGGGAGTGCTGGACGTCGCCGGCGCCGCGGTCGCGGTGACGCCGGACGGCGGCGTGAAGCCGGCTTCGGACAAGGTCCGGTCGGTGCACGTCGACCCGCCGGTGGTGCAGCCGGTGTCGCACACCGTGCACGCCGACCCGCCGACCCCGGTCTACGGCGTCGCGGCCCAGCAGCCGTCCCGGCCCGCGCCGCAGCAGCCGCCGCGCCAGACCGGCTCGACCGGTTCGGCGGGCGCGGCCGGCGCCCCGCCCGTCCAGCACACGACGCCGAGTTCGACGACGCCGTCGGGCGCGAAGCCGCCGACGTCCGCGCCCGGCCCCGGCTGGGTCCAGACCCCGGGCCGTGGCACGGCCGGCGACCCGTCCGGCCGCTTCACACCCGGACCGGGCACCGGGGGCCAGGCCGACCCGTTCTGCCCGCCCGGTGCGCCCGGCGCGCAGCCGCCCGGCTCGAGCCCCGCGACGGCGCCGATCAAGTCGCTCGGCGGCGGTGGCGGCGGGACGCCCGGTGGCGCCACCGGCATCGACAGCTCCACCGGCCGCGGCCCGGACGGCCTGCTGGCCAAGGGCCGCACGGTCGGCGCCATGCCGCAGGCCCCGCTGCAGCCGGGCCAGTACACCGGTGAACGCGGTTTCGTCGGCAAGCCCGGCGCGACCCCCGGCGACATCGGCGCCGGCGCGGCGGCGATCGGCGCGGGCGTGGCCGGCGGCGCGCTGAGCGGCGACAAGGAGCGTCAGCCGCGCGACAAGAGCCAGCCGAAGGGCCCGGTTCGGCCGCTGCCGGTCGGCGAGTTGCCTGAAGAAGAGGCCGTCGCGCTGCGGAAGTCCGAGCAGATCAGCCCGAAGCAGAAGCCCGGCGAGGCGAAGTTCCTGTCCGAGGCGGCCCCGCAGGAGGAGGACGCCGAGCACGTCCGCCGCTACGGCGTCGACGACCAGGACCTGTTCGCCGACCAGCGGATGGTGTCCCGTGACGTGCTCGGCGACCACGGCGGGGACGGGCGCTGACCGTGTCGCTCGTCCTGTCGGCCCTCGAGTTCGACGTGCTCTGGGAATCCTTCGACCTGCCCCGGCGGCACGTCGCGCTGGACGTGCCGAGCGACGGAACCACCATGACCGAGCGGCGCGAGCTGGTCGACTCGGCGTGGGTTTCGCTGAGCGAGCGGCGGCTGGCCCGCAACCGGCGGGTGTCCGGCGAGCTGGCCGACCTGCTGCACCTGCTGGCGCGCCCGCAGCTCGGGATCGACGTATGGGTGTGGGCGGAACGCGAGATCCGCGGCCGCGCGGTCAGCCTGCGCGGCCAGGCGGTGCTGGCGGTGGTGGACCACGGCGAGGTCTGGCTGATCCCGGCGACCGAGGACGGCCTCGCGGAGGCGGCGGTCTCGGTGGCGGGCGACCTGGGCCCGGGCATCGGCCAGACGGTCAGCCTGCCCTACGACGTCGTGAAGTCCGCCGACGCGGCGGCGAAAGGTGACGCGAAGGCGCTGGTCACGGCCCTGGAGGACCGCGGGATACCGCTCTTCCAGGCCCAGGAGCTATCGGGCATGTTGCTCGGCCAGGAGGCCCGCGGCCAGTTCGGCGCGGAACGCACCTCGCGCGACGGCGTGGTGCACCGGGCGGGCCGGGTGGTGGCGTTCTTCGACACCGACGCGGGCCGCTACCTGTTCCAGGTGGGCCGCGACGGCGACGGCCGCGAGTGGGCCACCGTCACCCCGGCGGACAACGCCCTGCTCGCCACGCGGATCCGCGAACTGGTGGCGGAAGCCTGATCCCCGCTGGGTGGAAGTTGGCGGAGAGCCGTACCCGCGTCCCGGGCGAAGTCATAAAGTAAGCGCGGGAACCGTCCTGGTCGGAACGACGTCCGATCGGGCGGAGACAAGTTTCCGAAGGGGATGACGAACCGTGCCTGTCTACGACCCGGACTCGATGGCCATCGCGGCCAGTCAGGTGGAGAAGCTGAAGGACGAGTTCGAAAAGTCCAAGCAGAAGGTCACCGGCCTGGACCACGAGAAGGAAAGCCCCTTCGGCGGAATGGACGAAACGGGCGACGCGCACGGCGCGGTCGGCAAGTTCAAGGACGGCGTGCACAACCAGTTCGACGCCGCGGGCAAGCACATGGAGGCGCTGGGGTTCGCCATGCGCAAGGCCGCGGGCCTGATCGCCGAAACCGACCAGGTCGGCGCGAGCGATCTCAAACTGCACGTCGACAAGTGATTCTGGGGGCACCACAGTGGGTTTGAACGGGGGCGGCGCCGGAACGCCGGACAACTGGGACGCCTTCATGAAGAAGGTCGACCAGGTCGAAAAGGTCGATTTGGGAAAGATCACCGCGGCGGCCACGCAGTTCCGCGAGGCCGGGAAGAACGCCGGTGACCACAACGCTTCCCTGAAGAATTCGACCGACGCGCTCAACGGCAGCGTGTGGGCCGGCCCGGCGGCGGACCAGTTCTTCCAGTACGTCCGCCAGGTCCGCGACGCCGGCACCAAGGTGCAGACCCACCTCGAGGACGTCGCCAAGGACCTCGACGACCTCGCGCGGACCCTCGACCAGATCAAGAAGAACGTCGGGGACAAGCAGCTCGCCGCGGAAAAGGCCGTCAACGAGCGCAACGCCAAGGCCGAAACCGACATCAACAACGCCTTGGCCGCGGCGAAGAAGGCCCACGACGAAGGCAAGCCGGGGCCCAGCCCCAGCGCCGACCAGATCCTGGCCACCGCGAAAACGGACATCCACACCATCACGGCCGGCTTCGACGGCGACGTCACCGGCTTGCAGACCCAGGCCGACACGGCGATCAAGGCGTCGCAGAAACTGATGTCCCAGCAGATCGAGGGCGGCTACGACCAGGTCCCCCTGCCGAGCAGCTCGGCAGCGGCCCCCAAGAGCACGGGCGGCATCCACAGCAACGGCTCCTCCCACGGCGGCGGAGGCGGCGGCGGCGGAGGTGGGGGTGGCGGAGGCGGCGGTGGCGGCCTCGGCCCGAGCGGCGGCCCGCCTTCTTCGCCGCCGCCGGGGAACGTCCAGCAGTGGATCCAGGAAGCCATGAAGGCACTGCAGGCCGCGGGCATTCCGGTGACGGACGCGGACATCCCGAAGATCTGGGCGATCATCCAGCACGAATCCGGCGGAAATCCCAACGCCATCAACAACTGGGACTGCGTGCCGCTGGACACGCAGATCGTGACCAGGCGCGGGCTGCTGAAGCACGACGCGGTCGAAGCCGGCGACGAGACGATCGGCTACAACCCGGCCACCGGGCGCAGCGAGTGGACGCGGATCACCCGGGTGGTCCACCACGAAGACGCCGAACTGGTCCGGATGGTCAACTCGCGGTGGCAGGCGACCACGACGCCCAACCACCGCTGGCTCAACCTCCCGAGGGTTGGTGTCAGCCGCACCGATCTGCCAGTGGTCTGCCCGGAATGCGGGTGGGAGCCGCGGACGGCGCGGCAGCCGGCGAACGGCGTCGCGGTGCACCGGCGCAAGAAGCACGGCTTCGTTTCACCGAGGCAGGAGCACCGCTACGCGACCGAGGCCGGTTTCGTCACCACCGAGGACGTCCGGTCACGCGATCGGATCCTTCTGGCGGCGCCCGCCGCCACGGAATCCTCGCTGGACATCAGTGTCTCCGAAGCGGCGATCCTCGGGTGGATCGCCGGCGACGGTCACGTCGAGTCCCGCCGGCACCGCCCGACCATGTCCATCGCGCAGTCGAAGCCCGAAATGGTCGCGAAGCTCCGCAAGCTCCTCGACGGCGTGCCGCACGCGCTGTACGTCGACGACCGCGGCGGGTGCGGGCCTCGGCACCAGTTCCGGCTGGACCACGACTACGCCGAGAACCTGATGGCGCGCGCCGGGCATCCCCGCGCCGACGCGGTCGCCCAGGTGCTGGCGATGTCCACGGAGCAGCGCGAGGCGTGGCTCGAGGCCATCACCGACGCCGAAGGCACCCGGTACCTGCGACCCGGGTACTCGCGGCCGCAGGTCGTCATCTACCAGGCGGCCGGTACCGTCCTCGACGCGATCGCGCTGGCCGGTTACCTGTCCGGAGCCCGGCCCCGGGTACTCCCCGTGGCGCGGAAGAACCAGCCGGAGACCTGGCGTCCGGAATTCTCCGTGCACCTGAACAACCCGATCATCACCGGGGCCTTCCTGAAGAAGGAAGCCGCCGGGCGGGGTGACGTCTGGTGCGTGACCACGGAGCTGGGCACCTGGACGGCCCAGGAAGGTGACCACCTCTTCCTGACCGGCAATTCCAATGCCGCCGCGGGGCACCCGTCCAAGGGGCTCATGCAGTGCATCGACTCCACGTTCAACGCCCACAAGCTCCCCGGGCACGACAACATCTACAACCCGGTCGACAACATCATCGCCGGGGTCCGGTACTCCTTCGACCGGTACGGCAGCCTCGACAACGTGCCCGGCATCAAGGCCATGGCCCACGGTGGTGCCTACCGCGGCTACTAGCCTGGCCCCATGGCCGACCTCGGAGCTTTCGCCGGGCCCGCGCTGCGGGCCGGCGTGCCGCCCTTCCACGTCATGGACGTCCTCTCCGCGGCCGGGGCGCGGCAGCGCAGCCACGGCGATCTCGTGTCGCTCGCGGCCGGGCAGCCGTCCGCTCCGGCGCCGAAGGCCGTGCTCGAGGCCGCCCAGGAAGCGCTGCAGAAGAGCACGCTGGGCTACACCGAACAGCTCGGCATTCCCGAGCTGCGCGAGGCCGTCGCCGGGCATTACCGGACGCGGTACGACGTCGACGTCCAAGCGCACGACGTCGTTCTGACCACCGGGTCGTCCGGGGGTTTCCTGCTCGCCTTCCTCAGCGCCTTCGACCCCGGCGCCAAGGTCGCCATGGCCCGGCCCGGCTACCCCGCCTACCGGAACCTGCTGTCCGTCCTCGGCTGCGAGGTCGTCGAGTTCGCCACCACCGCCGAGACGAACTTCCAGCCCACCGTCGAACTGCTCGACGAGCTCGGGCCGATCGACGGCCTGATCGTCGCCAGCCCCGGCAATCCCACCGGGACCGTGCTGCCGCCCGGGGAGCTCGCCGCGATCACCGGCTGGTGCTCGTCGCACGGCGTCCAGCTGATCAGCGACGAGATCTACCACGGCATCTCCTACGGCGCCGAGCTCGACTGCGCGTGGCAGTACGGCCGCGAGCCGGTCGTGCTCGGCAGCTTCTCGAAGTACTTCGCGATGACCGGCTGGCGGCTCGGCTGGATGCTCGCCCCGCAGCGCCTCCACCGCGCGATCGACGTCCTGACCGGCAACTTCACCATCTGCCCGCCCGCCGTCTCGCAGTACGCGGCCCTCGCCGCCTTCACACCCGAGGCGTACGCGGAGGCCGACGCGCACGTCGAGCGGTACCGCGCCAACCGCGATCGGCTCTTCGCCGGCCTGCAGCGCATCGGCCTCGGCAAACTCGCCCCGGCTGACGGGGCCTTCTACGCGTACGCCGACGTCAGCGCGTACACGCACGACAGCCTGAGCTGGTGCCAGCGGCTGCTCGCCGAAACCGGGCTCGCCATCACCCCCGGCGTCGACTTCGACCCGGTCGACGGCGGCAAGTACGTCCGGTTCTCCTTCGCCGGCAGCGCCGAGGACATCGACGAAGGGGTCCGGCGCCTGGGGGCCTGGCTGGCCAGGGGGAACCCTGAATAAACCCCGAACGTTGGCCGTCCGAGGGGAGTTTCACCGCGCCAGGTGGCAGTGTGGAGGCATCGGGCCGGTGGGGCCACGGGGAGACATCGGAGGAACCATGTTCTGGAAGATCGTCGGCGGCCTGATCGTCGCCTGGGTGGCGTTCATGGTGCTGGGCGCCGTGATCGGCTTCGTGTTCAAGGCCGTCCTCTGGATCGCCATCATCGGCGGCATCGCCTTCCTCGGCGCCGCCGGCTACAAGGCGATCACCGGCGGCAAGAAGGACCCGCGGCGCATCAACCGCTACTAGGGGACCCGCGCCACGCCGGCCAGCGCCGTCCAGTTGACCGGCGTCAGCTGCGCCAGGCGCGGCCCGTCCGGCCACCACTGGTGCGGCGCGGTCAGCCCGGGCTCGAGCAGGTCGAGGCCGTCGAAGAACGACGTGATCTCGGCCCGCGTGCGGTAGAGCGTGTCGAGCCCGATGCGGGCGAAGCGGTCCTGCAGGGAAGTCGCGACGGCGGCCGCGTCGGAGCCGTCGGCCGGGTTGTGCTGGTGCAGCAGGAGCAGGTACGAGCCCGGCGCCAGCGCGCCGACGTAGGACTTGACCACCTGCTGCGCCTGGTGGAGGTCGGCGATGTGGTCGACGACCCCGCACAGCACGAGCCCGGCGGGCCGGTCGAAGTCGATGAACCGCTCGACCCCGGCGAGCGTCTCGCCGGGGTTCAGCGGATCGGTGCCGCAGATGTGCGTGAAGTCGTTGTCGACGAGCAGCGCCCGGCCGTGCGCCTCCACCACCGGGTCGTCGCCGACGTAGACGACGTGCGCTTCCGGGTTGTACTTCTGCGCCACCTGGTGGGTGTTCTCCGCCGTCGGGAACCCCGACGCGAGGTCGAGGAACTGGTCGACGTCCAGCCGCTCGGTCAGGTAGCGGACGGCGCGCACCAGCCACTGCCGCGCTTCCCGGGCCATCGCCGGGGCTTCCGGCGCGATCGCCGTCAGCTGCCGCAGGACGGCGCGATCGGGCTCGTAGTGGTTCTGCCCGCCCAGCAGCGCGTCGGTGACGCGAGCGATGCTCGGCCGTTCGAAGTCGACGTGGGCCGATGGTCGTTCGCTCGTCGCCATGCGCACCTACCGGGGAGTGTGGGGACGCTCAGCCTAGGACATGGAGATCACGGCGGGTAGGCGGCCGTGCGGTGCGCGTGAGCCCTCAGTCCAGCCACGCGCGGGCCGCGTCGGCGCCGTTCCAGACGTGGGCCCGGAGCCCGACCGCCCGCGCTCCCTCCACATTGGACTCGCGGTCGTCGAAGAACAGGCAGTCGGCCGGCTCGGCGCCGAGCTCGTCGAGCAGGAGGCGGAAGATCTTCGCGTCCGGCTTGACGCACCGGACGTCGCCGGAGAACAGCGTTACGCGAAACAGCCTCGCCCAGTCCTGCGCACGGACCCACTCGCCGAACGCGATCGGCGCGTTCGAGAGCAGCGCCAGGTTCGCGCCGGCTTCGGAGAGCGCTTCGAGCAGGGCCTTCGACGAAGGTTCCAGGTGCCCCCAGCCCTCGACGTCGATGCGGGTCAGCTCGGCCGACAGTGCCTCGTCGACCGGCGCACCCACGGCGTCGCCGACCGCCTGCCAGTACTCGAGCGGGGTGCTGCCGGCGTCGTAGGGCAGCCGGTACTCCCAGTACGCCTCCAGGAACTGCGGCAGCGGCGCGCCCATCGCCGCGGCCAGGTCGGGCAGGGCGGCGCTCGGCTTGCTGAGCACGTCGCCGTAGTCGAACACGATCCAGTTCATGCGGTCCCCCGGGACTTCGTCACGCGCCGGTCTTGATCCGGCGCAGGGCTTCTTCGACGTCGGTCGCGCTCAGGTCCCGGTGGGTGACGAACCGGACCTTTCCCGCCATCGGCACCGCGCGGATGCCGAGCGTGTCGAGCCAGGCCAGCGCGGTCGGGATGTCGGGGACTTCGGCGAGCACGATGTTGGTGTCGGGTGTGTTGGCCGGCCAGCCGTGTTCGCGCAGGCCTTCGGCGAGCCGCCGAGCGTTCTCGTGCGACTCGGCCAGCTCGGGGATGCGGTCCAGCGCGACCAGGCAGGCCGCCGCCAGGATGCCGCCCTGCCGGACGCCGCCGCCGAGCATCTGCCGCATCCGGCGGGCCCGCTCGACGAACGCCGTACTGCCCGCGATGACCGAGCCGACCGGCGCGCCGAGGCCCTTGCTGAAGCAGGCCGACACGGTGTCGACGCCGACGGTCAGCGCGGCGGGCGGCACTTCGAGCGCGACCGCCGCCTGCCAGAGCCGGGCGCCGTCGAGGTGCACGGTCAGGCCCGCTTCCTTGGCAACCGAGAGCAGCTGGGCGTGCTCGTCGGGCGGCGTCACCGCGCCGCCGGCCGCGTTGTGGGTGTTCTCGAGGCAGAGCAGCGATGTCCGTAATGTGAAGTACGGCCCGGGTTGTCCGATCGCGGCCGCGAGGGCGTCGGGAGACGGGCGGCCCGGGCCGCCGTCGTGCTCGAGGATGTCCGGCATGCCGCCGGCCAGCCACGCCGCCGAGCCCAGCTCGTTCACCAGCACGTGCGCGCCGCGGGTGGCGAGGAACCGGTCGCCGCGCTGCAGGTGCAGGCTCAGCGCGATCAGGTTGGCCATGGTCCCGCTCGGCACCCAGAGCGCCGCTTGCATGCCGAGGACGTGTGCCGCCCGCTCCTCCAGGACCGCGACCGTGGGATCGCGCTCGAGGACGTTGTCCCCGACCTCGGCGGAGGCCATCGCCGCCCGCATCGTGTCATCCGGCCGGGTGACGGTGTCGGAGCGGAAGTCCAGGACGGGCGGGTCGAAGGTCACGTTGCGATCACATCACACCCACGTCGCGGGGATCAATCAGCCCTTGAGTGGTCGAACCCGCTCCGTCCGTGCAACCGTGGACGCCCCTGATTCCGTCCTCCCGGGCGAACGACAACAGAGCGGAGCACGACTGCGCGTGGACCAGCGCGACGAGCAGGAGTTCGCGGAGTACTTCGCCGCCAGGCGGGACGCCGTGCGCCGGACCGCGTACATGCTCTGCGGCGACTGGCACCGGGCGGACGACCTCGCGCAGACGGCGTTCGTGGCACTGCACCGGAGGTGGAAGAAGATCAGGGATCGCGCGGCGACCGACGCGTACGTCCGCAAGACGCTCGTCCGGGCGTCGATCGACGAATCGCGGCGGCCGTGGCGGCGCGAGTGGCAGACCGAGACGCTGCCGGAGCCGCCGGACGACACGCCCGGTCTAGACGACCTCGTCGCGACCAGGGAGGACCTGCTCGCGGCGCTGAAGGAAGTGCCGCCCAAGCAGCGGGCGGTGCTGGTCATGCGGTTCTTCGAAGGACTCGACGTGACCGGCGCGGCGCAGGCGCTGGGCTGCAGCGAAGGGAACGTGAAGAGCCAGACCGCCCGCGGGCTGGCGAACCTGAGGCAGGTCCTCGAACGGGAGGTGGAGACCAATGGATGAGCAGGAACTGCGCTCGTTGTTCTCCGCCGCGCCGCCGGACGCGCCGTCGCCGACGTTCAGCCGCGACGACGTCGTCCGCGAATCCCGCCGCCAGACCCTGCGCCGCCGGAACCGGATCACCGCCGGCGTGAGCGCCGCCGCGCTGGTCGTCGTCGGCTTCGGCGCGTACGGAGTGCTCTCCGGGGGTACCCCCGAGGCGCTGATCGCGACGGACAACGCCGCTCCCGCGCATTCCGGGCCGGGCGTCGCGCAACCCGGAGACGGCTCGATGCGTCCTGAAGTCGGCGGGGAGTCACCGAACTTCTCGTCCCAGCCACCTCAGCAGGGGGGTGCCGGGGACGGGAAGACCGGCCAACTGGCCGAAGGCGCCTCCGGGTGCGAACAGGTGGACGGGGAGCTCGCCACTGCCCTCGCTGGCGAGCTCCCCGGCCACGTCTCCGCCACCCAGGCCGTCCCGGGCGGCGCCTGTTCGACGGTGGCGCGGTCCGCCGGGTTCCCGGTCCCGGGCGGCGAAGTCGCCGCGGCGGTGTACCCGAAGGGCATCCCGGAGGTCTTCAAGTCCCAGCCGGCCGGCACGGTCACCGCGCGGGTGGGCACCGCGTCCGGCGGGGTGCTGGTGCTGGTCAGCGTGCCGTCCGCGGGAGCGGCGGCGCCGTACGCGGGCCAGGTGGACGGGTTCGCCCGCGATCTCGCGCCCCGGTTCTGAGCCCGGGGCCGCCCGGTTGGCAGAATGACCGGCCATGACCGCTGCGACCACCCCCAAGGGGGAGCGACGGCGCGCCGCGCTCGTCGAGGCCGCCGCGAAACTGCTCGTCGAGGGCGGGTTCGACGCGGTGCGGCACCGGGCGGTGGCCGAGCGGGCGGGCCTGCCGCTCGCGTCGACGACGTACTACTTCGACTCGCTGGAAGACCTGGTCACGGCGGCCGTCGAGCACCACTCGAACGCCGAGCTGGCGACCGGCCGCCGCCGGCTGGAGGAGCTCGCGACCCGCAACCGCGGCGTGCAGGCGACCGTCGACCTGGTGCTGGACCTGCTGCTCGGCCCGGAGAGCGGCGACCAGGCGGCCGACGCCGAAGCCGTACTCCTGCGCTACGAGCGGCTGGTCGCGACCGGCCGCCGCCCGTACCTGCGGCCGCTGATGCGGACGCTGTCGGCCCAGCTCAACGAGCTGCTGACGGAGATCTTCGCCCGCTCCGGCACCCCGGTCTCCGCGACCGAGCTGGAGCGGCTGGTCGCCCTGGTCGACGGCGCGGTCGTCAACGCCCTGGTCGAGGTCGACCCCGAGCCCCGCGCGGCCGCCGCCCGGATGCTCCAAGCCGCCCTCGCCGAATAGCGCAGCCCGCCGCACCCGGTCGTGAGTGGTAACGCGGGTCAGAACCCGCCTTACCACTCACGAGCGCGTGCGCTGAGCCTTCGCCAGGTCGTCCTGGGCCTTGGTGACCAGCGCGAGCATCGCCTGCTCGGCCGCGGCCGGGTCACCCGCGACGATCGCGTCGAACACCTTCCGGTGGTTCGGCACCGGGTCCTCCGCCGCCGGGGAGCCGTGCACGAGCTTGTCCCGCTCGGCCAGCCCGATCGCGATGATCCGTTCCATCCGCACCAGGAAGTTGTTGTGCGTGGCGGCCATCAGCCGCCGGTGGAAGGCGAGGTCGGCCTGGACGCTCGCTTCCGGGTCGTCGCCCGCGGCGGCCATGTCGGCGAGCGCGTCCCGCAGCGCCTCGAGGTCTTCCTCGGTGGCCCGCCCGGCGGCGATCCGGGCGGCGGCCGGCTCGACGACGGCTCGGACCTCGGTGAGCTCGTCGAGCAGCCCGGGATCGTCGGCGGCCGCGGTCTGCCAGCGCATGACGTCGGCGTCGAGCATGTTCCACTTCTCGCGCGGCTGCACGAAGGTGCCGCGCTTCTGCCGGGCGTCGATCATCCCCTTGGCGGCCAGCACTTTGAGCGCTTCGCGCAGAGCGGTGAGACTGATGTCGAGCTCTTCGCGCAGCGCGGGCAGGTCCAGGACGGTGCCCTCGCCCCACTCGTCGGAGAGGATCCGGCTGGCCAGTGCCTCCACGGTCTGGCCGTGCAACCCGCGGGGCCGGTGTTCGGTCAATGGAGGGCCCTCTCAGCCGGCAGGTGTTGACCGCATTATGGATGCCTGGTCAAGGCAGGGACACCGGCAGCACGAAGGTCGGTGACCCCGTCGGGTGGTACCGCAGTTCCGCTTCGCCGGACGCGGTCAGCGTGAACGCCGTGATCGCGTCCTCCGACTGCGCCGCCACGTAACAAGTGCCGTCCACCAGAGCGAAGTGCCGCGGGTTCGCGCCGCAGGGCTGGTCGGCCACCGCGGCCGCGTCGTCCAGCGCGAACTCCGTCACGCAGTCCGGGCCGCGGTTCGACACGTACAGGCGCGAGTCGGCCAGTTCCAGGTGGGCCACCAGGTTGGGCTTGACCGACGACAGCGTCGACGGCGTCGAGGCCACCACCTCGAACGCGCCCGGTGCCTTCTCGCGGACCGTCACCAGCGTCCCGGCCAGCTCGCCGACGACGTACGCCAGGTCCGTGCCCGGCCGGCGCACCAGCTGACGCGGTCCCGTGCCCGGCGGCAGCGAGGACACGGCCAGCGGCTCGAGGGCGCCCGAGGACGTCAGCGTGTAGCTGCGGATTTCGTCCGTTCCCAGGTCGACCGCGCTCACGATGGAACCGTCCGTGGACGGGACGGCCATGTGGACGTGCGCCGCTTCCTGGCGGTCGGTCACCGGCCCGCTGCCGCTGTGCCGGACCAGGGCCGTCCGCGCCTCGACCGCGCCCGAGGAGGACAGCGAGAAGACCGCCACGCTGCCGCCGGTGTAGTTGGCGCACAACAGGAACCGGCCGTCGGGGGTCACCGCGAGGTGGCACGGGTGCGCCCCGCCCGACTCGGCCGTGCCCAGCAGCGACAGCTCACCGGACGGGGCGATGGCCAACGCCGTCACGCCGCCGTCCGCGGTCTCGTTGGCCGCGTACAGCACCGGCAACGACGGGTGGCGCACCAGCCACGACGGCGACTCCAGCGGCAGCGAAGCCACTTCGCGCAACGAGCCGGACGGCGACCGCGAGAGCGTCGTGATCCCGGTGCCGTTCCCCGCATCGCCGGTGTAGCACCCGACGAAGACCAGCTCAGCCATGCGCGCTCCTCAACAGCGTCTCGACCCGGGTGGCGACCTCCGCGGGGGCGCCGCGGGTCAGCGCCGAGCCGATCCCGCAGGCGACCGCGCCCGCCGAGAGCCAGCCTGGCACGTCTTCCGGCCCGATGCCGCCGGTGGGTACCAGCGGGGCCTGCGGCAGCGCCGCCCGCACGTCCGCCACCCACGACGGCCCGAGCGCCGACGCCGGGAACACCTTCACCGCGTCGGCGCCTTCCTCCAGGGCCCGCACGATTTCGGTCACCGAGCCGGCGCCCGGCAGGGCTGCCGCGCCGTATCGGTGCGCGGTCCGGATCACCGCGCTGTCCACCGACGGTGACACCAGGAACCGCGCCCCCGCGCGGATCGCCAGCACCGCGGACGTCTCGTCGAGCACCGTGCCGGCGCCGATCGTCGCGTCCGGGTAGGCGGCCGCGAGCCCGGAGATCGCGTCCAGCGCGCCCGGGTTCGTCAGCGGCAGTTCGATCGAGCGCAGCCCGGCGTCGAGGGCCGCGCGGGCGGTCTCCACAGCGGACTCCGCATCGTGCGTGCGCACGATTCCGACGACTCCCTGGCGCAGCGCGTCAGCCATGATCTCCCACCGGTATTTCATGAGCCGCAGTCTACCTTGTGAAATCTTAAATTAGGATTTATTCTTGCACTTCAACGGACGGAGGGACGATGCCGACAGCGGTGGTGACCGGAGCGGCGTCCGGGATCGGGGCGGCGACCGCGCGGAAGCTCATCGGCGACGGCTACCGCGTGCTGGGCGTGGACGTCGCCGAGCTCCCCGACGGCGTCACGCCGATCCGGGGTTCGGTGAGCGAGGAAGCGACCTGGGCGGCCATCGGCGAGGTGGACGCGCTGGTCAGCAACGCCTACGTGCCCAGCACCGGGCCGCTGCACGAGATCGGCCGTGCCGAGTGGCAGCGCCAGCTCGACGTCAACCTCACCGGCACCTTCCTCGCCGTGAAGGCGTGCCTGCCGTCGTTGCGGGCGCGGCGGGGCGCGATCGTGCTGGTCTCGTCGGTGCACGCGCACTTCGGCCTGCCGGGTCACCCGGCGTACGCGGCCAGCAAGGGCGCGCTCGTCGCGCTGGCCCGGCAGCTGGCCGTCGAGTACGCCCCCGAGGTGCGGGTCAACTCCGTGCTGCCGGGGCCGGTGCTCACCGAGGCCTGGGCCCGCATCCCGCCCGAAGACCGCGAACGCAGCGCGCGGGCGACCCCGGCCGGCCGCCTGGGCCGGCCGGAGGAGGTCGCGGACGTGATCGCGTTCCTGCTCTCGGCCGCCGCCTCGTTCGTCACCGGGGCCGAACTGACCGTCGACGGCGGCTGGTCGGCCGCCAAGGATTCCGCGTAGAAGCAGGGGTACCCGGGTGAAGATCACCGCCATCGAGACGTTCCTGGTCGCACCGCGCTGGCTGTTCCTCAAGGTCAGCACGGACGAAGGGGTCAGCGGCTGGGGCGAGCCCGTGGTCGAGGGCCGCGCGGAGACCGTGCGCGCGGCCGTGCACGAGCTGTCCGAGCTGCTCATCGGCCAGGACCCGCTGCGCATCGAGGACCACTGGCAGGTGTTGCGGCGCGGCGGTTTCTACCGCGGCGGCCCGGTGCTCTCCAGCGCGCTCGCCGGGTTCGACCACGCGCTGTGGGACATCGCCGGCAAGGTCCGCAACGCGCCGGTGCACGAGCTGCTCGGCGGACCGGTCCGCGACCGCGTCCGGGTCTACAGCTGGGTCGGCGGCGACCGCCCGGCCGGCATCCGCGAAGCGGTGGCCGCGCAGGTCGAGGCCGGGTTCACCGCGGTGAAGATGAACGTCGCCGGGCCGATGACGGCGATCGCGTCCCCGGCCGAGGCGGACGCGGCGGTGGCGCGGGCCTGGGAAGCGCGGGAGGCGCTCGGCCCGCACCGCGACCTCGCGATCGACTTCCACGGCCGGGTCTCGCCCGCGATGGCGCGCCGGCTGGTGCGGCTGCTGGAGGACGTCCAGCCGCTGTTCGTCGAGGAGCCGATCCTGCCGGAGACCCAAGGCGACGCGCTGCGCTCGATCGTCGAGGCGTCCACGGTGCCGATCGCGCTCGGCGAGCGGCTCTATTCGCGCTGGGAGTTCAAGCCGGTGCTCGACGCCGGGGTCGCGGTCGTCCAGCCCGACCCGTCGCACGCCGGCGGCATCTCCGAGCTGCGGCGGATCGGGGCGCTGGCCGAGGTGTACGGCGCTTCGCTGGCGCCGCACTGCCCGCTCGGCCCGATTTCCCTGGCCGCGTCGCTGCAGGTCGCCTTCGCCACACCGAACTTCCTGATCCAGGAACAAAGCGTGGGCATGC
Organism: Amycolatopsis sp. 505; assembly: GCF_031625235.1. Classification (NCBI taxonomy): domain Bacteria; kingdom Bacillati; phylum Actinomycetota; class Actinomycetes; order Pseudonocardiales; family Pseudonocardiaceae; genus Amycolatopsis; species Amycolatopsis sp. 505. Next base: position 825,444 of record NZ_JACKQP010000002.1, on the reverse strand, counting down.
ACTACCACGAGGGCCGCGAGCACACGTACCTCGCGGATCCGTCGATCTTCGCGTTCCAGGACGGCTACGCGGCCCGGCCGCTCGGCCCCGGTCTCGGCATCGAGGTCGACGAAGAAGCCGTGCGCCGGGCGGACGAGACCGGCCACGCCTGGCGCTCACCGGTGTGGCGCCACGACGACGGCGGCTTCGCGGAATGGTGAAACCCCGGGCCGTCACCGCGCTGACCTGCGCAGGTATCGTGAGGGCGTGACGGACAAGCCCCGCATTCCGAACGTACTCGCCGCCCGCTACGCCTCCGCGGACCTGGTCTCGCTCTGGTCTCCGGAGCAGAAGGTCGTCCTGGAACGGCAGCTCTGGCTCGCCGTCCTCAAGGCCCAGCGGGACCTCGGCGTCGAGGTGCCGGACGGCGTCGTCGAAGCCTACGAGCGGGTGCTGGAGAACGTCGACCTCGAGTCGATCGCCGCCCGCGAGCGCGTCACCCGCCACGACGTCAAGGCCCGGATCGAGGAGTTCAGCGACCTCGCCGGCCAGGAGCACATCCACAAGGGCATGACCTCGCGCGACCTCACCGAGAACGTCGAGCAGCTCCAGCTGCTCCGCTCCCTGGAGCTCGTGCGCACCCGCGTCGCCGCCGTGCTGGCGCGGCTGGCCGCCCTCGCCGTCGAGCACGCCGACACCGTCATGGCCGGGCGCTCCCACAACGTCGCCGCGCAGGCCACCACCCTCGGCAAGCGGTTCGCCACCGCGGCCGACGAGCTGCTGGTCGCCTTCGAGCGCCTCGACAACCTCATCGAGCGGTACCCGCTGCGCGGCATCAAGGGCCCGGTCGGCACCGCGCAGGACATGCTCGACCTGCTCGGCGACGAGTCCACTTTGGACCAGCTCGAGGACCGCGTGATGCAGCACCTCGGGTTCAACCGGCGGTTCGTCAGCGTCGGCCAGGTGTACCCGCGCTCGCTCGACTTCGACGTGCTGTCCACTGTGGTCCAGCTCGCCGCGGCGCCCTCCAGCCTGGCCAAGACGATCCGGCTGATGGCCGGCCACGAGCTGGTCACCGAGGGCTTCAAGCCCGGCCAGGTCGGCTCGTCCGCCATGCCGCACAAGATGAACACCCGCTCCTGCGAGCGCGTGAACGGCCTCGCCGTCGTGCTGCGCGGCCACCTCTCGATGATCGGCGAGCTGGCCGGCGACCAGTGGAACGAGGGCGACGTCTCCGACTCGGTCGTCCGCCGGGTCGCGCTGCCGGACGCCTTCTTCGCGCTCGACGGCCTCCTGGAGACGTTCCTCACCGTGCTCGCCGAGTTCGGCGCCTTCCCGGCGGTGATCGAGCGTGAGCTCGATCGCTATCTGCCCTTCCTCACCACGACGAAGGTGCTCATGGCGTCGGTCCGCGCCGGCGTCGGGCGTGAGGCGGCCCACGAAGCGATCAAGGAGCACGCCGTCGCCGTCGCGCTCGAGATGCGCGAAGGCCGCGCCGAGAACGACCTCCTCGACCGGTTCGCCGCCGACGAGCGCATCCCGCTCGACCGCGGTGAGCTGGACAAACTCCTCGCCGACCGGATCTCGTTCACCGGCACGGCCGGGCGGCAGGTCACGCAGGTGGCCGAGCGCGTCGCCCAGGTCCTCGAGCGGTTCCCCGAGGCCGCGGGGTACGTCCCGCAGCCGATCCTGTGAGCTGACGCACGAGTCCACGGACTGGAACGAATCCACACGAACGGGCGAAATCCCTAATCTCGATCGCACGAAACCGGAGCGTCAGGGCGTTTACCCAGTGACCTGACGTGCTTTCCTCGCGCCCTGGGCGCGCCTACCTCTGGAAGAAGCGATGAGATCCACGCTGTCGAAAATCGCCGCGGCCGTCACCGCGGGCGCGCTGACGCTGACCTTGGCCGCCTGCGGTGGTTCCGACGCGGGGGCGACCACCCTGCGCGTCGGGACGCTGAGCGACGCCCCGCCGTCGATCTACCTGGAGAACGGCCGGTTCACCGGCTACGACAACGAGCTGCTGCGCGACATCGCCAAGCGGGAGGGCTTCGAGGTCGAGTTCGTCGGCACCGAGTTCTCCAGCCTGCTCGCCGGCGTCGCGGGCGGCAAGTTCGACATCGGCAGCTCGACGATCTCCAGCACCGAGGCGCGCAAGAAGACGGTCGCCTTCTCCAACGGCTACAACACCGGCTTCACCACGATCGTCACGGCCAAGGGCGCGAACCTGAAGGACGTCGCCGGGCTGGGCGGCAAGCGGCTCGGCGTGGTCCAGGGCTCGGTGCAGGACGAGTTCGCGGGCAAGGTCGCCGGCGCCCAGGTCGTCCGCTTCCCGGACTACAACGCGGGCTTCGCGCAGCTGAAGAACGGCACGCTCGACGGCTGGGTCGTCCCGCAGGACATCGGGCAGAAGTACCTGGACCAGAACCCGACTGTCCCGCTGGAACTCGGGTACACGGCCGAGGACAAGGACACGCCGTCGGCGTTCGCCGTGGCGAAGAAGAACACCGATCTGCTGAACAAGCTGAACGACGGCCTCGCGAAGGCCGTTGCGGACGGCACGGTGGCCCGGATCTACGGGCAGTTCTACAAGAACACGCCGCTGTCGAAGGAACTCCAGCAGGGCGGTCCCGGCCTGCCCGTCAAGAACCTGGTGGCGTGACATGAAGAAGCTGATCGTCACCGTGCTGGCCGCCGCTCTCACGCTGACCGCGTGCGGCGGCTCGGACAGCGCTTCCTCGACACTGCGCGTGGGCACCCTGAGCGACGCGCCGCCGAACATCTACCTCAAGGACGGCAACTACACCGGCTTCGACAACGAGCTGCTCAAGGCCATCGCGGCCAAGCAGAACCTGAAGCTGGAGTTCGCCGCGACCGACTTCTCCGCGCTGCTCGGGCAGGTCGCGTCGGGCCGGTACGACATCGCCAGCTCGGCGATCGCGCAGACCGACGAGCGCAAGAAGACGGTCGACTTCTCCGCGGCGTACGACTTCGAGACGATGAGCATCCAGGCCAAGCAGGGCACGCCGGTCACCGACGAAAAGGGCCTGGCCGGCAAGCGCGTCGCCGTCATCCAGGCGACCGTCGGCGACCACTGGCTGACCAGCACCGTGCCGAACGCCCAGGCCGTGCGCTTCCCCAACTACGCCGCCGCGCTGACCGCGTTGAAGAGCGGCGCGGTCGACGCGTACATCCTGGACCAGTCCATTGCCGAGAAGAACGTCACCGACAACCCGGACGCCAAGCTGGTCGTCGTGAAGAGCTTCGTCACGGACGTGCCACACGGCTTCGCGGTGAAGAAGGGCAACGCCGAGCTGCTGCGCAAGATCGACGACGGGCTCAAGCAGGTGATCTCCGACGGCACCTGGCTTAAGCTGCACCAGCAGTTCCTGCCGACCGCTCCGGTGCCGGCCGGGTTCCAGGGTTAGGAGAAGCATGAGGAAGACACTGGTCACAGCGCTGACCGCGACCCTGCTGGCCGCCCTCACGGCCTGCGGCGGCTCGGACAGCGGCGGCGAGAAGACCCTGCGCGTCGGCACGCTGAGCGACTCGAAGCCGAACGCCTACCAGGAGAACGGCAACTACACCGGCTTCGACAACGAGCTGCTCAAGGCCATCGCGGCCAAGGAAGGGCTGAAGCTGGAGTTCGCCGCGACCGAGTTCTCGGCGCTGCTGGGCCAGGTCGCGAACGGCACGTTCGACATCGGCAGCTCGGCGATCTCCCAGACCGACGCCCGCAAGAAGACCGTCGACTTCTCGGCGCCGTACAACTACCAGGCCCTCGGCATCGAAGCCAAGGAAACCGCCGGCATCACCGACGAGAATTCCCTGTCCGGCAAGCGGGTCGGCGTCGTCCAGGGCACGGTGTCGGACACCTGGCTCGGCACGAACGCGCCCACCGCGCAAGCCGTCCGGTTCCCGAACGACGCCGCCGCCCTGAACGCGTTGAAGACCGGCGCGATCGACGGCGCGGTGTTCGACCAGGCGACCGCCGAGGACTACGCGAAGAACAACCCGGACGCGAAGCTCAAGGTGACCAAGGCGATCACCACGACCATCCCGCACGGGTTCGCCTTCAAGAAGGGCAACACCGACCTGATCAACAAGATCAACGACGGCCTGAAGAAGGTCATCGCCGACGGCACCTGGGTGAAGGTGCACGACCAGTTCGAGCCCACCGCGCCGGTGCCCGCCGAGTTCAAGCCGGGCCAGTAGTCCACTGTGAACAAGCCAGCAGCGCGAAGCGCTTCCGTTGAGGGTGGGGGTGGGTGACGGGTGGGAGACTTTGTCAACACGTTCCTGGACTGGGACTACATCTCCCAGGTCCTGCCGGACCTGCTCAAGACCGGTCTGCTGAACACGCTGATCCTGTCGGTGTCCTCGGCGCTGATCGGCACCGTGGTCGGCATGGTCCTGGCCGTGATGGGCCTGTCCACCAAGTGGTGGCTGCGCTGGCCCGCGCGGGTGTACACCGACATCTTCCGCGGGCTGCCGGCGATCCTGACCATCCTGCTGATCGGTCAGGGTCTCGGCACGCTCGCGCGGGACGTCGTCGGCACGAACCCGTACCCGATGGGCATCCTCGCGCTGTCGCTGATCGCGGCCGCCTACATCGGCGAGATCTTCCGGTCCGGCATCCAGAGCGTGGACAAGGGCCAGATGGAGGCCAGCCGGGCGCTCGGGATGAGCTACACCAAGTCGATGCTGCTGGTGATCATCCCGCAGGGCGTCCGGCGGGTGCTGCCGGCGCTGGTGAACCAGTTCATCGCGCTGGTCAAGGACTCCAGCCTGGTGTACGTGCTCGGCCTCCTGTCCGGCCAGCGCGAGCTGTTCCGGATCGGCCAGGACCTGGCGGCGAACACGGGCAACCTGTCCCCGCTGGTCGCGGCGGGCGTGTTCTTCCTGGTGATCACCGTGCCGCTGACGCACCTGGTCAACTACATCGACAAGAAGCTCCGGACCGGCCGCAAGGTGCGCGTCGACGAGCCGGACGACGGCGACGAGCTGGACCTGGTGGCCAGCGGAAAGGTCCCCTCGTGACGACGGCGGTGCGCTCGTCCAGTGTGGAACTGAAGGACATCCACGTCAGCTTCGGCACGCTCGAAGTCCTGCGCGGGGTCGACCTCCGCGTGGAGAGCGGCAAGACGACGTGCGTCATCGGCCCGTCCGGCTCCGGCAAGTCGACGCTCCTGCGCTGCGTGAACCGCTTGCAGGAGCCCGATTCCGGCGATCTGCTGCTCGACGGCGAGTCGGTGATCAAGGCCGACCCGGACGCGCTGCGCCAGCGCGTCGGCATGGTGTTCCAGCACTTCAACCTCTTCGGCCACCGGAGCGTGCTGGACAACATCGTGCTCCCGCTGCGCAGCGTGAAGAAGCTGAGCAAGGAGGAGGCGGCGGCGATCGCCCGCGCCCGTCTGGCGGACGTCGGCCTGGCGGACAAGGCACCGTACCGCCCGAGCGCGCTGTCCGGCGGCCAGCAGCAACGGGTGGCGATCGCCCGGGCGCTGGCGATGGACCCCGAGGTGATGCTCTTCGACGAGGCGACCAGCGCGCTGGACCCGGAGCTGGTCAAGGGCGTGCTGAACCTGATGGCGGGCCTGGCCTCGCGCGGGCTGACCCTGATCGTGGTGACGCACGAGATGGGCTTCGCCCGCAGCGTCGCCGACGAGGTGGCGTTCATGGACGCGGGCCGCATCGTCGAGCAGGGCCCACCGGCGGAGATCTTCGACGAGCCGCAGAGCCCCCGCTTGCAACGGTTCCTCTCGCAGGTCCTCTGAAAGGGAGACGCTTCGGCGGCGGCCGCCCGGGTAGCCTGCGAAGATGGCGAGAATCGCTCGGCTGACGTACTACCCGGTCAAGTCCTGCGCGGGCATCGACGTGCCGTTTGCCGAGGTGACCAGCACCGGGCTCGCGGGCGACCGGGTCTTCCAGGTCATCTCGCCGGATGGCGACGTCCTCACCCAGCGGCCGCACCCGGTGATGGCGGTCGTCCGGCCGCGGGTGTTCGGCGACAGGCTCGCGCTGTCGGCACCCGGCCGCGAGGACGTCGTCGTGGACATCCGGCACGACGGCCCGCGGCGCCCGGTGTCGATGCTCACCTGGCACGGCGAGGGCGTCCGGCAGGATCCCCGGGCCGACGAGTGGTTCTCGGACCTGCTTGGCCGCCCGGCCGAGCTGATCGGCGTCACGCCGGATCACCACCGCGTCAGCGACGGGGTGTTCCCCGGCCTCGCCGCCTTCGGCGACGCGCACGCCCTGCTGCTCGCTTCCGAGTCCTCTTTGGACAACCTCAACGAGCGGATCGCCGCCGGACAGGGCGAACCGGTGCCGATGGACCGCTTCCGGCCCAACATCGTGCTCGCCGGCTGGGTCGAACCCCACCGCGAAGACGAGGCCCGTGAACTGACCGCCGGGACGGCGCGGATCGGGTACGCCGAGAGGTGCGTCCGGTGCGCGGTCCCGATGGTCGACCAGGAAACCGGCGCGAAGGCCGGTCCTGAGCCGATCCGCACCCTCGCGACCTACCGGCGTGACCCGCGGGGCGGTGTCGTCTTCGGCGCGAAAGCCGCCGTGCTGCGGCCGGGTCAGGTCGCGGTCGGCGACGAGGTGATCGTGCACTCCTGGGCCGGCCCGAGGCCGAGCACCGCCGCCGCCGAGCCGCCGTTGACGGCGACCGCGAGCCGGCCCGCCGAGTCCGTGTAGAGCACCGACGCGCCGGCGGGGACGTCGGCGAACGTCCGCCCCAGCACCGTGGTCACCGCCACGCGCTCGCTGTGCACGGAAACCGCGCCGGACAGGCCCGAAAGCTCCAGGTCCGCCGGGGTCGCGGCCAGCTGGACGTTGCCGAAGTGGTCGACCGTCAGCACCTCCGACACGAGCTTCCCCGGGAACGCCGCCACGAACGGCTCCGGCATCGCGACCAGGCCGTCCACCGGGTCGCCGAAGTCGGCCGGCGACACGCCCAGCGCGAGGTGCGCGGCCGCGGGCGCGAAGACGTCCCGGCCGTGGAAGGTCGCCGACGTCGCGGGCAGCCGCAGCGACGGCTCGGCGAGCTCGTACGCCACCCGGACCCCGCCCAAGGCCTGCGCGGCCGGCAGCAGGAGGCCGTTGTCCGGCCCGACCAGCAGCCCGTCCTCCGCGACGACGACCACGCCGAGCCGGTCCGTGCCGACACCCGGGTCCACCACCGCGACGTGCACCGACTCCGGCAGGTAGGGGACGGTCTGGGCCAGGGCCATCGCCCCGTGCCGGATGTCCTGGGGTGGCACTTCGTGGGTCACGTCGATCACCCGCACGGCGGGCGCCAGCCGCGCGATCACGCCGTGGCAGGCCGCCACGAAGCCGTCGCGCAGGCCGTAGTCGGTGGTCACCGAGATCCAGTCGTACGCCATGCCAGCATCATCCATGGTGGCAGAGGGTGCCCGTTAGGGTTCGGTGCGTGACACCCCTCCCCACACGCCGGAGGCTCGCCTCCGGCAAGGTCCGCGACCTGTACGAAGCGGGCGACGACCACCTGCTGATCGTCGCCTCCGACCGCATTTCCGCCTTCGAGCAAGTCTTCCCCACCTCGGTCCCCGGCAAGGGCCGCGTGCTCACCGCGATGAGCGTGTTCTGGTTCCGCGAGCTCGCCGACGTCCTCCCGAACCACCTCGTGACCTGCGACGGGCCGCTGATCCCCGAGTTCGTCCGCGGCCGCGCGCTGCTGGTCGAGCGGCTCGAGATGCTGCCCGTGGAGGCGGTCGTCCGCGGCTACCTCACCGGCCGCGGGTACGCCGACTACCGCCGGTCCGGGGAGGTGTGCGGGCTGGCGCTGCCGTCCGGCCTGGCCGAGTCGGCGCGGCTGCCCGAGCCGATCTTCACGCCGTCCACCAAGGCGCGGCGCGGGGAGAAGGACGAGAACATCGACTTCGACACGTGCGTGTCGGTGCTCGGCCGTGCGCTCGCCGAGGAGGTCCGGGAGGCCTCCCTCGAGCTGTACCGCCGGGGCGCCGCGCGTGCGGCGGAGCAGGGCCTGCTCCTGGCCGACACGAAGTTCGAATTCGGCATCGGCTCGGACGGCGGTCTGGTGCTCGCGGACGAGCTGCTGACGCCGGATTCGGCGCGCTACTGGCTCGCCGACGGTCACCAGCCGGGCGTCCCGCAGCCGTCGTTCGACAAGCAGCACGTGCGCGACTGGCTGGTCGACCCGGCGTCCGGCTGGGACTGCGTGTCCCCGTTGCCGCCGTTGCCGCCCGAAGTGGTGACGGCCACGCGCGACCGGTACCTCGAGGCGTACCGGCGCATCACCGGGCTTTCGCTGGCAGACTGGCCTCGTGATCCTGCTGATCTGCGGCAGCCTGCGAGCCGGCTCGGGCAATGCGGCGGTGCTGGGGACCGTCGCGACCCTCACCGCGAGCAAGACGTACACCGGCCTCGCCGATCTGCCGCACTTCAACCCCGATGACGACCGCGATCCCCTGCACCCCGAGGTCGCCTCGCTGCGCGCGGCGCTCAAGGAAGCCGACGCCGTCCTGATCTGCACGCCGGAGTACGCGGGCGGCCTGCCGGGCTCGTTCAAGAACCTCCTCGACTGGACGGTCGGCGGCGGCGAGATGTACGGCAAGCCGGTGGCGTGGATCAACGCGTCCTCGATCGCGGCGCCCACCGGCGGCCGGGACGCGCACGATTCGCTGCGCAAAGTCCTGACGTACGCGGGCGCGAAGATCGTCGAAGAAGCGTGCGCGCGGATCCCGGTCTCGCGGGCGGACGTCGCCGACGGCCAGGTCGCCGACCCCGATCTGCGCGGCCGGATCGCGGTGGCCGTGCAGCGCCTGCGTGAAGGCATTTGAGGCTTCCGGCAACGGTCGCCCGCCCGTTCTGCGCAGTTCACGGGAGTTTCAGACGCGTGCGCGCCAATGGTGGTCGTGGAAGCTCGCTTGCTGGTTTCGCTGTCGGGAATCACCCCGCGCACGCTGCACCGGTGCGCCGACCTCGCGGCCGAGCTCGATCGCCGCAAGGTGCCGCTCTCGCTGCTGTACGCCGCCCGCACCGGCGAAGGCCCGGTGACGGAGTGGGTGCGCACCCGCGCCCGCGGCGGTGATTCCGTGCTGCTGCACGGCTACGACCACACCGTCACGCCCACGCACCGCACGGTGTACCTGGGCAAGCGGGCGGAGTTCGCGACGCTGCCGGCGCACGAGGCCCGCCTGCGGCTGATCGCCGCGAAGGCCGCGCTGGACAACGCCGGGCTGGCGGTGGACGGCTTCGCACCGCCTCGCTGGATCGCGTCCCAGGGCACGCTGCAGGCCCTGGCCGAGCACGGTTTCCGGCTGTGCGCCGACCTCGGCGCGGTGCGCGACCTCGTCACCGGTGAGGTGCGCCGCGCGCGGGTCCAGGAATTCACGAGCCAGTCGCACCGCACCGAGACGGTGCGCTGCTTCGCCCTGGTGCTGGCGGCGGCGCGTTCGGCCCGCCGGGGCGGGCTGGTCCGGCTGGGGGCAGAAGCATCGGACCTGACCCGCCCCGGCCTCCGCCAGGCGCTGCTCGACGCGGTCGACGTCGCTCTCGAGAACCGCGCCTTCGGGGCGACCTACGGTTCGCTGCGCGCGGTCGCGGCCTGACGCGGTCGCCGGCGTTCGAGCAGCCAGCCGGTCAACAGGAGCAGCACCAGCGGGCTGAGCCGGACGCCGATGCTGGCCGCGCTGTGGGCCGGTTCCCAGGCTCGGCCGTGGATCCTGTGCGTGCCGCTCGACCACACGCCGGTCGGCCCCAACCAGCTCGCCTGGCTCGACCGCCTGCTGCGGCCCCTGCTCGCGGCACGGCCCAGATCAGCCTGCAGCTGACCGGTCCGGCCGGTGACGGCGGTCCACGGGGCCGAAGCCGCCGGCGGCCCGGCGCACGAACCGAGCGGGCGGCCGGCGGAACTGGGCTTCGGCGTGGACCGGTTCCTCGGCGGCGTCGAGGCGTGGGTGGCTAGAACTTCGCCGGCTCGGCCCGTTCCAGCACCTTGACCTCGGTGCCTTCGGGCGCGAGGTTGCCGAACAGGCCGTAGTGCATGGCCGGGTTGGCGAGCACGGCTTCGTGGATCGGCACGGCCACCCGCGGCGCGACGGCCCGCAGGTAGTCGACGGCTTCCCCGGCCTTCAGCCACGGAGCGCCGGTGGGCAGTCCCAGGACGTCGATCTTCTGCTCCGGCACGAAGAACGAGTCGCCGGGGTGGAAGAAGGCGCCGTCGTCGAAGACGTACCCGATGTTCGGGATGACGGGGATGTCGGAGTGGATGACGGCGTGCTCCCCGCCGACGGCCTTGATCGAGGTGTCCCCGACGGCGAAAGCGTCCCCGACGTTGGCGATGTCGAACTCCAGGCCGAGCTTCTCGACTTCGGGAGCGGACCCGGGGTCGACGATCAGCTTCGCGCCCGGGTTGGCTTCGAGGATCTTCGGCAGCCGGTCGACGTCGAGGTGGTCGAAGTGCTGGTGGGTGACCAGCACGGCGGACAGCTCCCGCTCACCCTCGAAGCCGGTGGAGAAGACGCCGGGATCGAGCAGGATCCGCTCGGAACCGGTCTCCAGCAACAGACAGGCGTGTCCGAAATGGACGATACGCATCGTTGGTTCTCCTTCACGGGTGGTCGTTTTCCAGCCTAGTCCCGTTCAGAGCTTCCCGGTGAGCAACGCGTCACCCAGCTCGGTCCGCCGGTACAGCACCCGGTGCCCGCGCCGCTCCGAAGCCAGCAACCCCGCTCCGCGCAACGCCGTCAAGTGCGCCGACACCGTCGCGGGCGCCAGGCCGTGGCGCCGGGCCAGTTCGGTCGTCGCCGCCGGGCGGTCGAGCGTCGTCAGCAACAACGCGCGGGTCCGGCCGAGCACCTCCGCCAGCGGTTCCGGCGGCGTGACGGAAGAACTCCACAGCGAAGCCACGCCCCGAGCCGGGTACAGCAGCGAAATCTGCCACGGCGGCACCGTCACCACGCCGACGTTCGGCCACGCGAACACCGCCGGGATCAGCAGCAGCCCGCGCGAGTCGATCGACAGCCGTTCCCGGGCGCGGACGTCGACCAGCACCGAGGTGCCGGACATGCGGACGCGCGGGTGGAGCTCCGCCAGCATCGCCGCGACGCCGCCCGAGCCCAGCCGGCGCGTCCGGTGCGCGATGTCCGCCGCGAGCAGCTCGCGCAGGCGTGGCCACTGCGGCGCCAGCACCGCCTGCCAGACCGTCGCCAGCTGACCGGCGAGCAGGTCGCGCGCGGCCGCCGGGTCGGCCGGCAGCCCGGACAGATCCGCGTCGACCATGCCCAGCTCCAGCGCCACCTGCTCCGGCGGCGTCGCACGGACCACCTCGAGCTGCGCTTCGGCGGTCGTCTCGGGGCCGTCGGGCGGCGGGCTCAGGAACTCGGTGATGTAGTGCCGCGCGCTCAGCACCGCCATCAGTTCGGGCACGTCGGGGACGTCGGACAGCCACGGCAGGGGCGCGGGGTGCCGCCGGATGCCGAGCAGCGTCTGGACCGCGCCCAGCACCTCCTCCAAGGGCGAGATCGCGAAGCGGACGCGCTGGCTCCCGGACGCGGTCAGGGCCAGTTCGATCACGGCTGATTCGCTCTCACCCGAATCAGTATGCCGCGGGAGCGCGCCACGAGAGCGTGACGCCATGTCGTTGTTCACCCATCGCGCGTACTGGCGCTGGTCGGCGGGCGTCCAGTTCGCCCGGCTCCCGGCGTTCATGGCGCCGCTTGCGTTCACCGTGCTGACCACCGCCACGACCGGGTCGTACCGGCTGGGCGGCGTCCTGATGGCGGTCTACGTCGCCGCGGAAATGGTCTGCGCGGTCCCGGTCGGGCGGCTGCTCGACCGCGTCGGCCCGGGGCGCGGGCTGCCGGTGTTGCTGCTCCTGACCGCGGCGGGGTTCGTCGTCCTGACCGTGGCCGCCGCGAACGGCGCTCCGGGTACCGTGTTGCTGGTCTTCGTCGTGCTGCCCGGCATCACGGGCGGAGCGTTGTCGGGCGGGTTCCGGACACTGCTCGCGGAGACGGTCGACGACGGGCTGCTTCCCCGGGCGATCTCCGTCGACGGGATGATCCTCGAAGGTGTGCTCGTCGGCGGCCCGGTGCTGGTCACGCTGCTCGACCTGGCCGGCCCGCTCGTGCCGTTGGCCGCGATGGCCGCCTCTTGCGTGGCCGCTGCCCTGCTCGTTCCGCGTCGCGCCGGCTCCCACGATCGGGTGGAATCCGTGGAGGATCTCCCGTCCGCGCCGCCGGTCGCCTACCTGCCGTGGCTTTGCTGCGCCTTCACCGTCGGGCTGCTGACGTCGACGATCGAGGTCGCGCCCCTGCCGCTGGTCCAACGCGTCGGCGCACCCGACGCGGCTGCGCCGCTGGTGATCGCTGTGCTGACCGGGGCGAGCCTCGTCGGTGGCGCGGTCTACGCGTGGCGGGGCAAGACCGGCGACCCGCGGCTGTTCCTCGGCGGGTTCGTCGTCGGCGGGATCGTGCTCGCCGCGGATCTCGGCTGGGCGGGCTTGCTCGCGTCCCTGGCGGTGATCGGCGCCTGCGGTGGTCCGCTGGTCGCCACGACCTCGGTCAACCTCCAGCGCCTGCTGCCGAGAAACCGCAGGTCCGCCGGGTTCTCCTTGAGCTTCACCGTGCAGTCGTGCGGCTTCGGGCTCGGTTCGCTGGCCGTCGGCGTGCTGCCGCTGTGGCTGCCGCCGTTGTTCGGTGTCTTTGCCGCGGCGGTCGCCGGTGCAATGCTGGTGGCGAAGCCCGCACGAGCTATTGGCACGATGTCAGTAAGGTCGTAACCTGGGCTGACCCTCGACCCACGGGAGACGCCGATGACTGCCGTCCAGCCGAAGCCGACGACGGTCGGCGAGACCTTCGACTCGCTCAGCCCGGCGACCGACGAGGTGGTCGGAACCTACCCGATCCACACCGCGGAGGACGTCAAGGCGGCCGTCGAGCGGGCGCGCGTCGCGGCGGAGTGGTGGGCGGGCCTCGGTTTCGCCGGGCGCGCCGAGCGGCTGAAGGCCTGGAAGGGCGTGCTGACGCGCCGGCTGCCGCAGCTGTGCCAGGTGGTCCGCGACGAGACCGGCAAGCCGATCGCCGACGCGCAGCTGGAGAGCGTCCTGGCCATCGAGCACATCGCGTGGGCGGGCAAGCACGCGAAGAAGGTGCTCGGCAAGCAGAAGCGGTCCGCGGGGCTGCTGATGTCCAACCAGGCGGCGACGGTCGAGTACCAGCCGCTGGGTGTGGTCGGCGTGATCGGCCCGTGGAACTACCCGGTGTTCACTCCGCTCGGCTCGGTCGCGTACGCGCTGGCGGCGGGCAACGCGGTGGTGTTCAAGCCGAGCGAGTACACGCCGGGCGTCGGCAAGTGGCTGGTCGACGCGTTCGCCGAGATCGTCCCGGAGCAGCCGGTCCTGCAGCTCATCACGGGCTTCGGCGAGACGGGCGCGGCCCTGGTCGGCGCGGGCGTCGACAAGATCGCGTTCACCGGCTCGACGGCCACGGGCAAGCGCATCATGGCGGCGGCGGCCGAGACCTTGACGCCGGTGGTCATCGAGGCGGGCGGCAAGGACCCGGTGCTGGTCGACGCGGACGCGGACCTGGACGCCGCGGCGGACGCCACGGTGTGGGGCGCGTTCTCGAACTCGGGCCAGACGTGCATCGGCGTCGAGCGCGTGTATGTCCACGAGAAGGTCCACGACGAGTTCGTGGCCAAAGTGGTCGAGAAGTCGAAGGACGTGCGGGCGGGCTCGGACGAGGCGGCCCAGTACGGCCCGGTGACGATGCCCTCCCAGCTGGGCGTGATCAAGAGGCACATCCAGGACGCCCTGGCCCGCGGAGGCAAGGCGGTGCTCGGAGGCGAGGAAGCGGTGGGCGACCGCTACGCCCAGCCGACGGTCCTGGTCGACGTCCCGGAGGACTCCGAGGCGGTGACGGAGGAGACGTTCGGCCCGACGGTGACGATCGCCAAGGTCCGCGACATGGACGAAGCGGTCGAGCGCGCGAACAGCACGAAGTACGGCTTGGGGTCGACGGTGTTCTCGAAGTCCCGGGGCGTGGAGCTGGCGGAGAAGCTGCGCACGGGCATGACGGCGATCAACGCGCCGTTGTCGTTCGCCGGGATCGCGTCGTTGCCGTTCGGTGGGGTCGGCGATTCGGGCTTCGGCCGCATCCACGGACCGGAGGGGCTGCGCGAGTTCGCCCGCACGAAGGCGATCGCCCGCCAGCGGTTCACGGCCCCGCTGACGCTGACGTCGTTCAGCCGCAAGGAATCGACGGACGCGCTGGTCGCCAAGCTGGTGACCATCCTCCACGGCAAGCGCTGACCCGCCCGGGGTTGTGGACCGACCGGGTCCACAACCCTGGAGCAGCACCAAAACTGTCGGTGCCCCCCGGTAAACTGGATACCGGGGGCCGAGGGCCGCGCCCGCTAGATCGACCGTCCCCGGATCAGGTCGGCGGCCTTCTCCGCCACCATGATCGTCGGCGCATTGGTGTTCCCCCGCGGCACCACCGGCATCACGGACGCGTCCACCACCCGCAACCCCTCCACCCCCTGCACCCGCAACTCCGGGTCAACCACCGACCCGATCGAGCAAGTCCCGACCGGGTGATAAAGCGTCTGCGTGTTCTCCCGGATGTGCTCGGCCAGCTCGGAATCGCTCAAATCGTGCCGCACCGGCAGGAACGGCTTGTCCAAGAACCGTCGCAACGGCCCGACCTGCCCGATCTCGATCAATGACCGCAATCCCGCGATCATCGTCTCCATATCGCGCGAATCGGCGTAATAAGCCGGATCGATTTCCGGCTTCCACAGCGGATTCGCGGACTTCAACCGCAGCCGCCCCCGGCTGGTGACGTCCACCAAGGTCGCCGCCGAGGTGAATCCCGACACCGTCGGCTCGCGCATCCCGTTGTCGTAGAACAACGTCGGCGCCACGTGGATCTGCATGTCCGGTGCCGGCAGGCCGTCCGTGGTCGGGTAGAACGCGCCCGCTTCACCGATGTTCGACGTCAACGGGCCGCGCCGCGTCAGCTGGTACCGGGCCAGGCCGAAAACCGTGGCCGCCTCGACCAGATCGGAGGTGTCCCGAGTGGACCAGATGATTCCGCACGCCGGGTGGTCGTGCAGGTTCTCGCCGACGCCCGGCAGCGCGGCGACGACGTCGATGCCGTGCTCGCGCAGGTGCTCGGCCGGACCCACCCCCGACACCATGAGTAGTTGCGGCGAATTGATCGCACCACCCGAAAGAATGACCTCAGTCGAAGCGCGCGCGGTCTCCTCGACGCCGTTGTCCAGATAGGACACACCGACCGCGCGGGTGCCCTCGAAGACGACGCGGGTGGCCGGCGCGCACGTCTTCACCGTCAGGTTCGGCCGCGAAAGCGCCGGGCGCAGGTAGGCGTCCGCCGTGGACCAGCGGCGGCCCTTCTTGCACGTCACCTGGTAGACGCCGGCGCCCTCCTGGCTCTCGCCGTTGAAGTCGTCGGTGCGCTTGAGTCCCCATGCGACGGCCGAGTCGACCCAGGCGTTCGACAGCTCGTGGGTGAACCGGCGGTCTTCGACGTGCAGCGGGCCGTCCGTCCCGTGCAGTGGCCCGCCGAGCCGCTGGTTGCCCTCGGCGCGCTTGAAGTACGGCAGGACGTCGTCCCAGCCCCACCCCGAAGCGCCGTGGGAATCACGCCAGCCGTCGTAGTCGGCGCGGTTGCCGCGGATGTAGATCATCGCGTTGATCGACGAGCAGCCGCCGAGCATCTTGCCGCGCGGCCAGTACGCCGACTTGCCCGTGTGCTTCTGTTCGACGGTCTCGTAGTTCCAGTCCCACTTGGTCTTGAACAGCGACGGGAACGCGGCCGGGATGTGGATTTCGTCCGCGGTGTCCTCCGCGCCCGCTTCGAGCAGCAGGACCTGGGCGGACGGGTCCTCGGTCAGGCGGTTGGCGAGGACGCACCCCGCGCTGCCGGCACCGACGATGACGTAGTCGTAGGACTCCTGGACGGCCACGGTGCCTCCTGTTGGCGAGATGTCAACGACTCATCATGGCGCAGCCCGGCGCCGTGGGCCAGTCTAGGTTTCCCGACGGGCCCCGCAGGGTGGGCCAGCGGGTGAACTATGCTGACGAGGTACCCACGACCTGCAGAAATAAGGAGCGGCCTGCCGTGGCCCGAGTCGTCGTCGACGTCATGCCGAAGCCCGAAATCCTCGACCCGCAGGGACAGGCCGCGCTCGGCGCCGCCGGCCGCCTGGGGTTCACCGGGATCACCGAGATCCGCCAGGGCAAGCACTTCGAGATCGAGGTCGACGACACGGTCGACGACGCGACGCTGGAGAAGATCGCCGAAGGCTTCCTCGCGAACCCGGTCATCGAGCAGTGGACGATCACCCGGGTGGACGCGTGAGCGCGCGCATCGGCGTCATCACCTTCCCGGGCACGCTGGACGACGGCGACGCGGCCCGCGCGGTCCGCTACGCCGGCGGCGAGGCGGTGCCGCTGTGGCACGCCGACGAAGACCTGCGTGACGTCGACGCCGTCGTCGTCCCGGGCGGCTTCTCCTACGGCGACTACCTGCGCGCGGGCGTGATCGCCCGGTTCGCGCCGGTCATGACGCCGGTGATCGAGGCGGCGCGCGCGGGCATGCCGGTGCTCGGCATCTGCAACGGGTTCCAGATCCTCTGCGAGGCCGGCCTGCTGCCCGGCGCGATGATCCGCAACCAGGGCCTGCACTTCATCTGCCGCGACCAGTGGCTGCGGGTGGAGAACACGTCCACGGCGTGGACCACGCGCTACGACGAAGGCGCCGAGATCCTCATCCCGATGAAGAACATCGACGGCTGCTACGTGGCCGAGCAGTCCACTTTGGACGAGCTGGAGGGCGAGGGCCGCGTGGTGTTCCGGTACGTCGGCGGGAACCCGAACGGGTCGCGCAACGACATCGCCGGGATCCGCAGCGAGAACGGCCGGGTCGTCGGGCTGATGCCGCATCCGGAGCACGCGATCGACGCGCTGACGGGGCCTTCGGACGACGGGCTGGGGATGTTCTTCAGCGCGGTGGACGCGCTGGTGAAGGCCTGAGGGCGGCCCTCGGCCCCCGGTAACCATGCTACCGGGGGACACCGACAGTTCCGGGGCTGCGGACGTGAGTTGTCCACAGCCCCGGACCTCGTTCAGCTCTTGCTCTGGTCGTTCGAGAGCCACTTCTCCGGGCGCACCCGGACGAGGATCGACCGCTCTCCGAGCGCCGAATCGACGTAGGCCGTGGCCTGGTCTTCGGGCCAGTACCGCTTCGCGATCCGGAGGGCCTGCTCGCGGGTCGGCGGCTCGTCGTTGGCCACCACCGGTCCCTCGGCCGTGACGTACCGGTACGGCGGGTTCTCGTCCTGGGCCACCAGGCTCAGCCGGCCTGCCGCGCGGATCGAGCGGTCCTTGACGGTGTCGCGTTCCATCCAGATCAGCAGCTCACCGCCGGGTTGGTAGTCGTACCAGACCGGCACGGCCAGCGGCGCCCGGCCGGCGCGCTCCACTGCGAGCACGCCCACGTGCACCCCGCTCAGGAACTCTTCCCGCTCCGCGGCGCTCATCACGAACGACGACATGTCACTCCCCAGGTAGCTGGTCATCCACGAGGAGCAACACGTCGCTCGCTCCGGACATTCCGGACCAAATGGCGGCCGCGGCCAGGCTGTGGGACCGGTGGTCGGGCCCGAAGTCGCCCCGCCGGGCTCGCCGCCGAGCCGCTGCCGCGCCGCCGAGCCGCCGCCGCCGAGCCGCCGCCGAGCCGCTGCCGGCTGCCGCGCCGCCGAGCCGCCGCCGAGCCGCCGAGCCCGCGCCGGCCGGGTGCGCCCGGCTTTGGCGGCCCCGGGCTCAGTCGGCCGTGTTCTTCGCAGACCGAACCGAGCCCGGAGCGGACCCCGTCGCGCCACCGAGTGGCGCCGTCGGTGCGCGCCCCGCTTTGACCGCCCGGCCCGGCCGGGCGGCGACGAGCCGACCGAACCGGGCCCGGCTCAGCTCGCCGCCGCCACCAGGCGGGCGTACGAGCCGCCCGCTGAGAGCAGCTCCTCGTGCGGGCCCAGCTCCGTGATCCGGCCGCCTTCGACCACCGCGACGCGGTCGGCCGCCGCGGCCGTGTGCAGGCGGTGGGCGATCGCGATCACCGTCCGGCCCGCCAGCACGCTGTTCAGCGACCTCTCCAGGTCGCGGGCCGAGCCCGTGTCCAGCAGCGACGTCGCCTCGTCGAGCACCAGCGTGTGCGGGTCCGCCAGCACCACCCGGGCCAGCGCCAGCTGCTGCGCGATCGCCGCCGGCACCGGGTGCTCGCCCGGGCCCAGCTTCGTGTCCAGCCCGGACGGCAGCGTCGCGACCCAGTCCGACGCTCCCGCCGACGCCAGCGCCGCCGTCAGCTCCTCGTCCGTCCAGTCGCCACCCGCGCGGCGGGCCGGCAGGGCCAGGTTCTGCCGCAGCGTCCCGGAGAACACGTGGTGCTCCTGGGTCAGCAGCAGCACCTCGCCGCGCAGCACGTCGTCGGCCAGCGCCGAGACGTCCTGGCCGCCGATGCGCACCGAGCCCGCCGACGGCGCCGCGATGCCGGCCAGCAGCCGGCCGAGCGTCGACTTGCCCGCGCCCGACGGCCCGACGATCGCCAGCCGCTCACCGCGCGGGACCCGCAGGTCGATGCCGTGCAGCACCTCGCGGTCGGCGGTGTAGCTGAACCGCACGTCGTGGACGTCGATGTCGCGCCCGCGCGGCACCTCGGTGATCTTCTCCGCGTCCTCGACCGCGACCGTCCGGACGCCGAGGATCCGGCGCGCCGCGGCCGCCGCGACCTGCAGGTCCTCCAGCCAGAACAGGGCCTCGTTCAGCGGCGCCGCCATGCCCTGCACGTACAGCAGCATCGTGGTGATCTCGCCGAGCCCGGCCCAGCCCTGCGCGTACGCGAGCAGGCCGAGCAGCAGCATGACCGCCAGCGGCAGCACGTAGCTGATCTCCAGCGACGGCAGCCACCGCAGCTGCAGCGCCCGCATCCGGCGTTCGCCGTAGATGCTCTGGTCCAGCGCGTCGTGCGCGGCGCCGATCCGGCGCTCGGTCAGCCCGAGCGCCTCGGTCGTGCGCGCGCCCTCGGCGGTCTCGTGGACGCTGGTGGTCAGGTCGGCCCATCGGTCGAGCATCCACTGCATGACCGACGGGATCCGCCGCTGGTACCAGACGTTCACCGGCACCAGCAGCGGCAGCGCGACCAGCAGGCCCAGCGACAGCAGCGGCGACGTCACGACCATCGCGACGATGGTGAACACCACGGTCACCGCCGCGACCAGGATCTCCGGCGCCGCGAACCGCGCCGCGTGGTCGATCCGGCCGAGGTCGGTGGTGGCCCGGCTGAGCAGGTCACCCGTGCCGGCCGCCTCGACCGTGCCGAGCGGCAGCTGCAACGCCGTCCCGACGAACTCCTCGCGCGTCTCGGCCAGCACCAGCTCGCCGAACACCGCGCCGCGCATGCGGGCGATCTTCCGCGCCACCGCCTGCAGCAGCAGGATGCCGACGAACGCCACCGCCAGCACGTCGACGTGCCCGGTCGTGGTGCCGGCCGCGACGTCGTCGACCAGCGAGCCGAGCAGCTGCGGCCCGGCCAGGCCGATCAGCGTGGCCACGGCGAGCGAGCCCAGCAGCAGGCCGAATTCGCGTTTGTGGAGCATCGCCGTGTGCACGGTCCAGCGGCGGACGTCCCGCCGGGCCGCCGTGGGAAGCCGCTTCACACCGTCACCCCCTTCGCGGTGAAGACTTCGTCCGCCACATGTGTCCACAGAGGACTTTGACTGAACACCACCGTCGTCCGGCCGCGCCGCAGCTCGGCGACGCGCTCGGTGATACGCGCCTCCGTGTGCGCGTCCACCGCCGACGTCGGCTCGTCGAGCACCAGGACGTCGGCGTCGGTGGCCAGCGCGCGGGCCAGGTTCAGCCGCTGCCGCTGGCCGCCGGACACCTCGCGGCCGCGCTCGCCGATCACCTCGTCGACGCCGTCGGGCAGCGCCTCGACGATGTCCTCGGCATCGGCCGCGTACAGCGCCTCGGTGACGCTGACACCGCCCGATCGCGCCGGCGCCAGCTGTTCGCGCAGCACGCCCGAGAACCAGATGTCCTGGTTGTGCGCGTAGACGATCCGGCGGCGCAGCTCCGCGAGCGCGACGTGGTCCGCCCGGACCCCGCCGACCAGCACCTCCTCGCCCTCGGCCGGATCGGCGAACCGGGCCAGCCTGTCGGCCACCGCTTCGCCGCCGGCCCCGAAGTCGACGACCGTCAGGCGGCCGGGCGCGACCCGCACCCCGGACTCGGTGTCCACCAGCTCCAGCGGGCCGCCGGGCAGCGGCACCGGTGTCTCCGGATCGGCCAGCTTCGGGCGGATCGCCAGCAGCGCCACCACCTTCCGCGACGCGACCAGGCCCGAGGTGATCGAGCCGACGGCCTCCGTCGCGGCGTTGACCGGCCAGATCAGGAAGGCCGAGACGCCGTAGAACGCGACCAGCTGCCCGACGTCGATCGAGCCGGCCACGGCCAGCCGCGCGCCGAGCCAGGTGATCACCACGGTGACCAGGCCGGGCAGCGCGATCTCGGCCGCGGCCAGCCACGCCTCGGCCTTGCCGACCTCGACACCGGCCCGCCGCACCTGCTGGCTCGTCTCGCGGAAGCGGGCGAAGAACCGCCGCTCGCCGCCGATGCCGCGCAGGATCCGCAGGCCGGACACGATGTCCGCGCCGAGCGCGTTGACGTCCCCGCGCTGCTCGCGCTGCTTCGCCTTGCGCTTCTGCAGCGGGGCGAGCAACGGCCCGATGCCGAGCACGGCAACCGGCACCCCGACCAGCGCGACCACGCCGAGCAGCGGCGACGTCGAGATCAGCCACACCGCGACCACGACGAAGGCCAGCAGCGAGCCGAACGCGCGACCGGTCATCTCGACGGTGTTGCCGATGTGGTTGATGTCCGTCGTGGAGACGGCGACGAGGTTGCCGGTGGTGGTCTGCTCGCGCAGGCCCGCGCCGACGCGCGTGGTGTGCGCCGAGACGAGCCGCTGGGTCGAGCCGGCGCCGTGCAGCCACAGGCCGTAGTTGAGGAAGTGCATCCAGGTCCCGAAGATCGTCTGCACGACCCCGAGCGCGGCGGCGGCCAGCGCCCACCGCGCGACGGCGGCGCCATCGTGCGCACCGATGGCGCCGATGCCTTGGCCGACGACCAGCGGCAGCAGCGCACCGGGAAGCGCCCAGACGACCCCGATCGCGGCGGCGCCCACCACCGTCCCGAGCCGAGCCCGGAAGACGGCAAGCAGGAACCGGCTCGCGGTCGGCCGCACGGGCAGCCGCAGCGGCGGAAGGGGGTACGTGGCGGAAAGCACGATTTCCGACGGTAAGCCGAGGCCCGGGCAAAGGCGACCGATTTTCGGGCCACCGGGCCTGCCGCCGAGCCCCGCCGAGGGCCTTGCCGCCTGGGTCTCCGGGCGCTGCTGACAGCCCCGGCCGCTTGGGGGACCCCCGGTTTCAACGTTACTCGCGGACACCGACAATTCCGGTCGCGCGACCGAGCCGCGCCCCGAGTTGTCCCCAAGGAAGGCGCCCGCTCCACCCGGCGTCGAGGCGCCCCACCCGACCCCGCCCCGCCCGCCGCCGAGTCACCCCGGCCGGCTCCCGATGTCGCCCCGGTCACACCCGCCGCAGGGGGGCCGGGTTCGGCGGCCCACCGTCCGGGGTGGCCGGGAGCGACCCGTATCCTGACGGCCGTGGCGAACCCTGACACGGACACCGTGACCAGCACCGTTGACACCACCGAGCGCGCCGGGGCGACTCCGGAGCACACCCAGCCCTACCGCGAACTGGGCCTCGCCGACGACGAGTACGCCCGCATCCGGGAGATCCTCGGCCGCCGGCCCACCGACGCGGAGCTGGCGATGTACTCGGTCATGTGGAGCGAGCACTGCTCCTACAAGTCCTCCAAGAAGCACCTCCGCTACTTCGGGGAGACCGCCACCGACGAGATGAAGGCCAAGATGCTGGCCGGCATCGGCGAAAACGCCGGCGTCGTCGACATCGGCGAAGGCTGGGCCGTCACCTTCAAGGTGGAGAGCCACAACCACCCGTCCTATGTGGAGCCGTACCAGGGCGCCGCGACCGGTGTCGGCGGCATCGTGCGGGACATCATGGCCATGGGCGCGCGACCCCTCGCGGTCGCCGACGCGCTGCGCTTCGGCCCGGCCGACGCCCCGGACACCAAGCGCGTGCTGCCCGGCGTGGTCGCCGGCGTCGGCGGCTACGGCAACTGCCTCGGCCTGCCGAACATCGGCGGCGAGCTGGTCTTCGACCCGTCCTACTCGGGCAACCCGCTGGTGAACGCCCTCTGCGTCGGCGCGATGCGCGTCGAGGACCTGCACCTCGCCTTCGCGTCCGGCACCGGCAACAAGATCATCCTGTTCGGCGCGCGCACCGGCCTCGACGGCATCGGCGGCGTTTCCGTCCTGGCGAGTGACACCTTTTCGGGTGACGAGTCGGCGTCGGGCCGCAAGAAGCTGCCGAGCGTCCAGGTCGGCGACCCGTTCACCGAGAAGGTGCTCATCGAGTGCTGCCTCGAGCTGTTCGCCCAGAAGCTCGTCGTCGGCATCCAGGACCTCGGCGGCGCCGGGCTGTCCTGCGCGACGTCGGAGCTCGCCGCGGCCGGCGACGGCGGCATGCACATCTACCTCGACCGCGTTCCGTTGCGCGCCAAGGGGATGACGCCCGCCGAGGTGCTCTCCAGCGAGTCGCAGGAGCGCATGTGCGCGGTCGTCTCGCCGGAGAACGTCGAGGCGTTCATGGCGGTCTGCCGCAAGTGGGACGTCATCGCCACCGACATCGGCGAGGTCACCGACGGCGAGCACCTGGTCATCACCTGGCACGACGAGGTCGTCGTCGACGTCCCGGCGCACACGGTCGCCCACCAGGGCCCGGTGTACGACCGGCCGATCGAGCGACCGTCCACTCAGGACGCCCTGATCGCGGACACC
This sequence comes from Amycolatopsis sp. 505, assembly GCF_031625235.1. NCBI lineage: Bacteria > Bacillati > Actinomycetota > Actinomycetes > Pseudonocardiales > Pseudonocardiaceae > Amycolatopsis > Amycolatopsis sp. 505. The sequence continues at coordinate 802,468 of NZ_JACKQP010000002.1, read as the reverse complement.
TCCGCCAAGCTGCCGCGTCCGTCCACTCCGGACGAACTGCGCGCGGACGTGCTCAAGCTCATCTCCGCGCCGAACCAGGCGTCGAAGGAATGGGTGACGTCCCAGTACGACCGGTACGTGCGCGGGAACTCCGTGCTGGCGCAGCCGTCGGACTCGGGCATGATCCGGATCGACGAGTCGACCGGCCGCGGCGTCTCGGTGGCGACCGACTGCAACAGCAAGTTCGTCTACCTCGACCCGTACCGCGGCGCGCAGCTGGCACTGGCGGAGGCCTACCGCAACGTGGCCACCGGCGGCGCGACGCCGGTCGCGGTGTCGGACTGCCTGAACTTCGGCGCCCCCACCGACCCGGGCGTGATGTGGCAGTTCGAGCAGGCCGTGCACGGCCTCGCGGACGGCTGCGTCGAGCTCGGCATCCCGGTCACCGGCGGCAACGTCAGCTTCTTCAACCAGACCGGGTCGACGGCGATCCTGCCGACGCCGGTGATCGGCGTCCTCGGCGTGATCGACGACGTCACCCGCCGCATCCCGACCGGCATCGGTGCGGAGGCGGGCGAAACCCTGCTGCTGCTGGGCGAAACGCACGACGAGCTGGACGGCTCGGCGTGGGCCCGCGAGCTGCACGGCCACCTCGGCGGTGTCCCGCCGAAGGTCGACCTGGCCCGCGAGAAGCTGCTGGGCGAGATCCTGGTCGCGGGCTCCCGCGACGGCATGATCTCGGCGGCGCACGACCTTTCGGACGGCGGCCTGATCCAGACCCTGGTCGAGACCGTCCTCATCGGACAGTGCGGCGCCCGGGTGTTCCTCGACGACGGCCAGGACCCGTTCGTGCAGCTGTTCTCCGAGTCGGCGGGCCGCGTGCTCGTGGCCGTCCCGCGGACGGAGGAGCTCCGCTTCACCGAGATGTGCACCGCGCGCGGCCTCCCGTGGCGCAAGACCGGCGTGGTCGACCCGGAGTCGGGCACGCTGGAGCTGCAGGGCATCACGGAGTTCACGCTCGACGAGCTGCGGGAGGCCTGGGAGCGCACGCTCCCGGCCCTGTTCGACTGACGCCGGGCCCCGGCCCGGTCCCGCTGGGCCGGGGCTACAGCCAGCCGCGCTCGTCGGCCACCCGCAGCGCCTCCATCCGGTTGCGGGTGCCGGTCTTCGTCGTGGCCCCGGACAGGTAGTTCCGCACGGTGCCCTCGGCGAGGTAGAGCCGGGCCGCGATCTCGGCCACGGTCGCGCCGGAGCGGGCCGCGATCAGCACGTCGCGTTCGCGCGCGGTGAGCGGCGACTCGCCCGCCGCCAGCGTGGCCGCGGCCAGCGCCGGGTCCACCACCCGCTCGCCGGCCACCACCCGCCGGACGGCGTCGGCGAGCGTGTCGGCCGGGGCGTCCTTCACGACGAACCCGACGGCGCCCGCCTCCATGGCCCGGCGCAGGTAGCCGGTGCGGCCGAAGGTGGTCAGGATGACCACGCGGCACCCGGGCACCTGCGCGGTGAGCACGGCCGCCGCCGCGAGACCGTCCAGCCCGGGCATGTCGATGTCCAGCAGCGCCACGTCCGGGCGGTGCTCCAGCGCCGAGGCCGTCACCTCGTCGCCGCGGCCGACCGAGGCCACCACCTCGAAGTCCGGTTCCAGGTCGAGCAGCGCGCGCAGGGCCTGCCGGATCAGCTCCTGGTCGTCGGCGAGCAGCAACCGGATCGTCATGCCTCCACCCGCAGGGACCAGCCGTGCGGCTGCGCCGGCCCGGCGGTCAGCACGCCACCGGCCGCGGCCACCCGGGCGCGCAGGCCGTCCAGCCCGGAGCCGGAGCCGGCCGGGCCGCCGGTCCCGTCGTCGCGCACCTCCACCGAGGACGCGGTCAGCTCCACCGTGCACCGGCCCGCGCGTGCGTGTCGCACCACGTTCGTCAACCCTTCCCGGACCACCCAGCCGAACAGTTCCTGCCGCTCCTGCGGCACGTCGTCGTGGGCGGTGGGCAGGTCGGCGACCACCCCCGCCGCCCGCAGCAGCTCCCGGCCCCGGGCGAGTTCACCCGCGAGCGTGACGTCCCGGTACCCGGACACCGCCGCTCGCACGTCGGCCAGCGCCTGCCGGGACAGCTGCTCCACCGATTCCATCTCGGCCAGTGCCGCGGGCGGGGCGCCGACGGCCAGCCGCCGGGCCAGGGTGCTCTTCACGGTGATGGCGGTGAGCGAGTGGCCGAGCAGGTCGTGCAGGTCGCGGGCGATCCGGTTGCGCTCGGCCTCGGACGCCAGCCGGGCCACCTCGGCCCGGGCCTCGCGCAGCTGCTGGTTCGCCGTGGCGGTGCGGCTGAAGGCGTGGACCAGCAGCGTGGTGAACACGACGGCCACCGCGTAGTACCAGCTCGGCCCGGTGTTCCAGCCGGGCACGACCAGCGGCACCACCACGCACGCCGCGGCCCCCAGGACCACCAGCGCCGCCGCCTTCCGGACGTCGACGCGCGTCGCGGCCGACGGCACGATCACCGCGACCAGGATCAACGCGTACTCGTGGGCCAGTGGCGCGACCAGCACGGACAGCACCGTCATCGCCGCCAGCAGCCACCAGTAGACCCGCCACGCCGAGCGCATCGCGGCGACCACGATGGCCAGGTAGCAAGCGGAGATGCCGGCCAGCAGCAGGTAGCCGGCGACCAGGCCGGCGCCGCGCGTGTACTGGGTGAGGCCCGCGGCCGCCAGGAAGGGGTAGCAGAGCATGCCCAGGGAGAGCAGCAGCCGGCGCCGCTCGTCCAGGCCCCGCAGGTCGTCCACGCCGGTGACGGTACCGCCGCCGGTGTTCACTCGGCCGCGAAAGTGGCGCGCACGGCCCGGGCGACGGTCAGCAGGGCGACGATGATCAGCAGCGCCAGGCACACCCCGTTCGCGATCTTGAACCAGGCGGGGAAGGAGCCGGGGATGGCCTCGATCACCAGGATGGCCACCACCTGGGCCACGGTGATGATCCGCACCCGGCGGTAGTTGCCGCGCGAGCCCTTGGCCATGGAAACGCCGAGCGCGAAGGTGATCGGCGCGGCGACGGCGAGGATCGAGCCGCGCACCCAAACGGCGTCGGTGACGACGTCGGGATCGCCGCTGAACACCACGATCGCCAGGAAGGTCAGGAGGCTCACGGCCGCGTAGCCGCCGAGCAGCACCTTGGCGATGTGCAGCTTCTCGCGGGCGTCGGAGTCGGTCACGGTCACGGTCGGGCTGGTCTGCTTCGTCATGCCCGAAATGCTGGCCGATCGGCGTTTCCGCTGGTAGCGACGTTGTCCACCGGCTCGTCGTGACATCTGTCAGAAGCCGGACATCCAGCCGCGCCGACGCAGAACTGTCGGTCCCCTCCGCTAGCGTCGAAACCGGGGGCTGCTCAGCCCACCTTGGCGACGATCCGCGCGTCCCCGTCGCGCAGTTCCTCCTGCGTCCACGCCTCGGGCAGCTGCACGTCTTTCTCGGCCCGCACCAGCGTGTTGTACAGCGAAACCGAATCGGGCAGCGACGCGAACCGCAGGTCGGTCTGCCCGTCGAACGAGGTCCGCCGCAGGTCCAGCGAGTCCGCGACGACGACGCCGGAGAACCCCGCGTCCTTCGCGAACTTCGCGTCCTTGAAGTTCGCCGGGCCGGCGAAAGTCGTGCCGGTGAAGTCCACGTCCTCGGCGAACTTCGTCCCGCTGAACCACGCGTGGCGTTCGAAAACCGCGCCGCGGCAACGGAAGTAGCCCACCTGGCGACCGGACACGGTGCCCGCGGCGGTGAGGTAGACCCGGCCCTTGAAGCGGCAGCCGCTGAAGTTCGTGCTGTTGTGCAGCGACGCGTACCGCAGCAGCAGACCACCGATCAGCTTGCCCGACAGGTCGAGGTACTCCAGCCGGGCACCGGTCAGGTCGAGGTCGTAGGCCGGGGCGTCGTCGTCGCGCGCCGGGAGCAGGTCGGAGACCAGCCGCTGCGCCGTGAGCCGGACCGTCAGTTCGCGCTCCAGCTCGGGATCCGGCTCTCCGTCGGAGGATTCCCGGGGGTAGGTGAACGGCCGCCGCAGATACGAGCACAGCACGTCCAGCACCGTCTGCGTGTAGCCCGGCCGGCTCCGCGCCAGCCCCGCCAGCGCGTGCAGTGCCCCCACCCGCACCTGGTCGGCCGCGTGCCCGAGCAGCTCGACCGCCTTCGCGAACCGCTCGTCCGCGACGCGCTCGCGGTCCTGTTCCGCCCGCTGCGCCTCGAGTTCGTGCCGCTGCCGCTCGATGTCCTGCCGCCGCTCCTCGACCCGGCGACGGCGGTCGTTGAGCCACAGCGCGTACAGCGCCACGATCGCGCCGCCCGCCAGGCCGCCCGTCTTCAGCGCGTCACTGCGGCTGGTGGCGGGGTCGGTCAGCAGCCAGCCGCCGACCCCGAGCAGCAGCACCACCGACGCGAAGAACGTCCACGCCAGCGGCGATCGCCACAGCTTCACGCCTCAGGACACCAGCATCGTGCTGACGCAGAAGCCCTTTTTGTCGAAGTTCGTCGCGCTCAGCGTGCCCTTGACCGGCTTGCCGGCGGACGTCCCGGTGACCTCGCCCTCGACCAGGTACTTGTCGGCGGGCACGTCACCGAGCTGCAGCTGCAGCGGCGGCTTGAGGAACGTCTCGAGCCACGAGCTGAGCAGCTGCTTCGAGTCGGCGCAGCCCAGCGCGACGGCGCCGGCGTTGTCGCCCGCGTTCAGCTTGTCGATGAAGCCCTGCAGCACGACCTTGGCGTCCGCGCCGCCCCCTTCGCTGCCGGACGGCGTCTTCGAGGTCGTCGGCTTCTTGGACGTCGGCTTCGGCGTGGACGGCTTGGCCGACGTGCTCGACGACGGGGCCGCGGCCGTGTTCGTGTCGTCCTTCGAGAGGAAGAAGCCGGGCGCGACGAAGCCGGTGATGCCGACCAGGGCGAGGACGACGACCACGGCGGAGCCGATGGCGATCCACATCCCGGTCTTGCTCTTCTTCGGCGGCGCGGGCGGCCCGCCGAAGCCCTGCGTGTAGCCGCCGGTCGCCGGGTCCCAGCCGGACACCTGGCCGGCCGCGTTCGGGTCCCAGGCCTGCTGGCCGTACTGCTGCGCGTTCGGGTCGGCCCACGCCGACTGCTGCCCTTGCTGCTGCGCGTACGGGTCACCCCACGCCGGCTGCGGATTGGCCGGGAAGCCGCCCGAGGGGTAGCCCTGCTGCTGGTTCGGGTCCCAGCCCTGCGGGTACTGCTGCGTCGGGTACGGCTGTTGCTGCTGGTTGGGGTCCCACCCGCCCTGCTGCGGGAAGCCGCCGGACGGGGGCTGCTGGCCGTAGGGGTTCGGCTGGCCGTACGGGTCGGGCTGGCCGGGCTGGCCCGGCTGAGGCGGGTAGGTCATCTGTCCATGCCTTCCGGGCGCTGGGTGTTCGTGCGCTTCCGACGTCCGACGGCGGCGTGCGGTTCCCCCAGGACGTGGCTGCAGCATTCTGCAAGCTCGGACGGTACGGCATGGAACCGGCTCCCGGTCCGTGCGGCGCGAAACCGTCACGATCCGGGAGCCGGGGCGGGGTGGGTCAGCCGTTGGCCAGTGCCTGGAGCCGGTCGTAGGCACCGTTGAAGGTGTCCTGGTCGAGCGGGCTCGAGGTGTACTGCCAGACGGTGTAGAAGCCCCAGTTGTAGGGCAGGGTGCCGACCGACGACGCGTACCGCGCGACCCACAGCGGGGCCGTGCTGGAGAAGTCACCGCTCACGCAGCTGCTCCACCAGCTCTGCGACGTGTAGATCACCGGGTACCGGCCGGTCAGCGAGTGGTAGGTGTCGTGGAAGTCGAGGATCCACGACGTCATCCCCGCCTTGCTCAGCCCGTAGCAGGTCGCGCCGTACGGGTTGTACTCCATGTCCAGCGCGCCGGGCAGCGTCTTGCCGTCCTTGGACCAGCCGCCGCCGTGGGCGACGAAGTACCGGGCCTGCGCCGCGCCGCTCGAGGTGTTCGGCGTGGCGAAGTGGTAGGCGCCGCGGATGAAGCCCTGGTTGTAGGAGCCGTTGTACTGCTGGGCGAAGTACGGGTTGGTGTAGCTGGTGCTCTCCGTGGCTTTGGTCCAGACGAACCGCTTGCCCTGGTTCCACCAGTTCGCCCAGTCGACGTTGCCCTGGTAGCTGGCGACGTCCATGCCGGCCACGGTGGCCAGCACCTGGCCGGGGATGGCCTGGCCGGGCTGCGGCTGCTGGGCCGCCTTCTGCGAGTCGGGGGTCGAGGAGTCGCCTTCGACGCGCCGGATCTGCGACCCCAGTGCGTGGTTGTTCTGCGCGATGTCCGCGTTGATCGCGGCCACGGGGTCGACTTCGGGGGAAAAGGTCGTCGCCTGCGCCGTGCTGCCGAGCAGGAGCAGCGCGGCCGGGACGACCAGGGCAGCGAACAGCCGCCCTCTTCGGGAGGTGGACATCGTTGAATCCCTTCACGGAAACCCTCGCGATGGGCGGCCTACTTGCAGGTAGCCGCCCGAGCACGATTGTTAGGGACGAAGTGGCGTTTGTCACTCACTTCCGTGAAATTGGGTATACGTGTGGGTGATTTTCCCGGGAAGAAGATCGTTAATTGGTGGCGAGTTAACACCTATTATTGGACGGTTGCGCCGTTCAGCCCAGCGCCAGGGCCAGCAGGCGGTCCGCCGAGCCGTTGAACCAGTTCTGGTCGCCCGGCAGGGTGCCGCGGTCGGCGAACTGCCAGATCGTGTGGATGCTCCAGCCGGACGGCAGCTCGCCGATGAAGCTGTTGTAGCGCGCGATCCAGAGCGGGTTGGCGCCGAACCCGCCGTTGTTCGCGGTGCACCGCTTCCACCAGCTCGTCGACGTGTAGATCGTCGGGTGGCGGCCGGTCGCCGCCAGGTAGGTGTCCGAGAAGGCCCGGATCCAGGCGACCATGCCCGCGGCGTCCTTGCCGTAACACGTTTCGCCGTACGGGTTGTACTCCGCGTCGAGCGCGCCGGGCAATGTCTTGCCGTCCTTCGACCAGCCGCCGCCGTGGGCCAGGAAGTACCGCGCTTGCGACGCGCCGTCGGAGATGTCCGGCCGCGCGAAGTGGTAGGCACCGCGGATCAGGCCCGCTTGGTAGGAGCCGTTGTACTGCTGGGCGAACTGCGGGTTCACGAACCCGGTGCCCTCGGTCGCCTTGACGTAGACGAACTTGGCGCCCGACCCCGCCGCGCCGGGCCAGTCGACCGGCCCCTGGTGCCCGCTGACGTCGTGCCCGAGCACCTGGTCTTCCCCGCCGTACAGCACGTCGGGCCCTTCACCGACGCCCTCGACCGCGGCGATCTGCGAACCCGCGTAGTGGTCCTCCGCGCCGGCGTACGGGTCGGCGGCCTTCGCCGGCGCCTGCCCGGCCACGAGCAGGACGGACGCGAGGGCGGCGGCGAAGGGCAGCGAACGTCTTTTCACCCTCTTGCTCCCCACCGATCTCGTCAGACTTCTTCAGTCTCACGATGCACCGGCGCCGCCGGATCGGCGAGTCGATGATCACTCGATGGGGTTGGACCCGCAGGTCAGCGGCGCTCGTCCGCGATGGCCTTCAGCAGGTGCTCGGCCGGCACGACGGCCGTGATGAGGTCGTGCGGGTTGATCGCGACCGGGTGCCCGCCGAGCAGGTCGACGATGTCGCGGCCGACCACGGCCCGCGCGTGCGGCCACTCGCGCGGCACCAGCGACTTGCGGGTGTAGGCCGGCACCATCACCCGGCCGTCGGCGTTGTGGAAGCCGATCACGGTCCGCTGCACCGGCGACATCGCGTAGACGAACAGCGTCGCGTCGAGGACGACCTTCGGCAGGTCCGACGGCGGGCGGTGCTCGGTGCGGACGAGCTGCAGCAGGTGCTCGAGGTCGTTGGCCGGGTTCGGGAACCCGAGCGCCTTGGGCGAGGGCCGGTAGCGGTCGTTGGGGTGGAAGTCGGCGACGACGTCGCCGGCGCCGTTCACCGGGTACGCGCCGACGACCGCCCACGACGGCACCGGGCCGTTCGGGTCGAAGGCTTCGTCGATGACGTAGAGCCAGCTGTTGGGGTTGGCGCGGGCGTTCGAGCGCATCTCCGCGGTGATTTCGGGCGTGCCGTGCTTGCCGGTGCGCCGCGCCTGCTGGCCCTCGCGCCGGGCGGCCCGGTTGTGCTTGCCGTGCCTGCCGGGGCGATCGGCTCCGCTTCCGGTGGGCTGCTGCGAAACCATCCGATCCGCCTCGTCCCGCTGCGCCATCGTCATCCCCACGTTCTCGGGTGTGCCTGCCAGGTCTTGGTGCGCCACTCTACTGTTTGCCCATGGCCTCTTCGCGTTCGGTCGACCCCGGACAGTTACGTGCGGCGGTGCTGGCGATTTCCCCGTGGCTGCAGGGCGATGCGCCCGATCCGGCGCGCCCGGAGCTGGCCGCGGCGGTGCGCCTGTCCCTGCGTGCGCTGGCGGCCGACGCACCGGGCCGGACGGTCGAGGTGCGGGTGCCGCCGTTCGCCGCGGTGCAGTGCGTGGAAGGACCGCGGCACACGCGGGGCACCCCGCCGAACGTGATCGAGACGGACCCGCGCACGTGGCTCGAGCTGGCCACCGGGCGACTGGACTGGACCACGGCCGTGGCCGACGGCCGGGTGTCCGCGTCGGGCACCCGGGCCGATCTGTCGCACTGGCTCCCGCTGCTGCGCGTCTGACAACCGGTGGGGACCGGAGGCTGTCCTACGGCTTGCGGCCGACGCCGCCGGCGATGGTCCGCTGGGCCACGTTGAGGTCCTTGAGCCGCGGGCCGTCCGGCCACCAGTCGGCGCAGCGGACCACGCCCGGGGGCACCATTTCGAGACCCGGGAACAGGTCCTCGATCTCCTTCTGCTTCCGGAAGGTGCCCGAGCCCATCGGGCTGTGCAGGAAGAAGTCCTCCATCCGGCGGGCGGTCGCGGAGTCCTCGTCCTCGGGGTCGAAGAAGTGCGAGAGCGCGACGAAGGAGCCCGACGGCAGCGCGTCGACGTACTCCTTCATGATCTCCGCCGGCCGTTCCGCGGGCCCGTTGAAGTGGTGCAGCGTGCCCAGCTGGAGGAACGCGACCGGCTGCGAGAAGTCGATGTGCTGCCGGACGACCTCGTGCTCGAGGATCCGCTGCGGCTCGAAGATGTCCTCGGCGACGAAGTGGGTGTTCTCGTTCTCTTCGAGCAGGGCGCGGCCGTGGGCCAGCACGACCGGGTCGTTGTCGACGTAGACGACCTTGATCTCCGGGTTGATCCGCTGGACCACCTGGTGGGTGTTCTCGGCGGTCGGCAGGCCGGAGCCGCAGTCGAGGAACTGGGTGATGCCGGTCTGGCTGGCGAGGAAGCGGCAGGCGCGGATCAGGAAGCCCCGGTTTTCGAACGCGAGGTCCTGCGCCTCGGGAGCGGCCTTCTGCACCTTGTGCAGGACCTCGCGGTCGATCTCGTAGTTGTCCTTCCCGAGCAGGAAGGCGTCGTACACGCGCGCGATGCTCGCTCGGGTCGGGTCGACCCCCACGGGAACTCGTTCGGTCCGGGTCGCGGCGTCGGGCATGTTGAACCTCGCAAGTTCTGTGTCGAAAGTCTCGTACTCTACGTAGAGTAGGACTCCACACGCATGCGGTAAACCGGGTCACCTCTTTGCGCAGGACGGCCCAACGTGTACTTTCGGTAGTCGGGCTAGGACCCCCTGGTGACGTGAGCGCGGAAGGGCCGGGAATGAACGCGGTGAACGCGTCCGCAGGTGAACAGAACATCGGCCCGACGGCACGCCGCATGATCCTCGGGTCGCAGTTGCGCCGGCTCCGTGAAGAGGCCGGCATCACCCGTCAGCAGGCCGGTTACAACATCCGCGGGTCCGAGTCGAAGATCAGCCGGCTCGAGCTGGGCCGCGTCGGGTTCAAGGAACGCGACGTCACGGACCTGCTGACGATGTACGGCGTCGAGGACCCGAACGAACGCCGGGCGTTCCTCGACATGGTCAAGCAGTCGAACGAGCCGGGCTGGTGGCGGCGCTTCGGCGACACCATGCCGAACTGGTTCACCGACCTCGTCGGCCTCGAAGAAGCCGCGGCGCGAATCCAGATCTGGGAGCCGCTCTACGTGTCGGGCCTGCTCCAGATCGAGCCGTACGCGCGGGCGATCTTCAGCCACGGCCGTTCGGAGATGGCCGACGAGCGGGTCGACCAGCTGGTCGCGCTCCGGATGCGGCGGCAGAAGATGTTCAGCAGGCCGGACGCGCCGCGCGTGTGGATGGTGCTCGACGAGTCCGTGCTCCACCGCCCGATCGGCGGGATGAAGGTCCTCAAGCAGCAGATCGAATACCTGCTCGAGATGAGCGCGCTGCCCCACGTGTCGATCCAGATCCTGCCGTACTCGCGCAGCGGCCTGTCCGCGGAACACGCGTTTTCGCTGCTGCGGTTCGGTGAACCGGAACTGCCGAACATCGCCTACGTCGAGTACATGACCGGCGCGCACTACATCGAGAAGCGCGAAGAGATCGAAAAGTACAGCCGCGCGCTGGACATGCTGGCGGTCGACGCGGAGACGCCGGAGCGCAGCCGGTCGATGCTCGGCAAGCGCCGGCAGGAGATCTAGAAACCCTGGCCCACGCCCGATCCGGGGCGCCGTCATGTCCCGGTGATCGGTGACTGCCGGTAGTTATTAGGCCAAACGAGAAGGTGTCTATCACCCGATAGGTTAACCGGGGCCGCGCAGTTCTTTACCGTCCGAGAACTTTGCAAGAAATTCTGCACGTGCATTTACCGTTGCAGGCACACGTGCTAGCCTCCGATACGCGGGCAAATGCACATGCATCTGCATTGCCCCCAGAGTTTTCCGCATCGAGAGGTGGGAACATGGCTGAGCGATTCGAGAACGGCATCCCGGCCGATCGGCTGTCCGGTGCCCAGTGGCGGAAGGCGAGCTACAGCGGTGCCTACGGCAACTGCGTGGAGGTCGCGCCGCTGTCCAACGGGGAGATCGCGATGCGCAACTCGCGGTTCCCGACCGGCCCGGCGCTCGTCTACACGCGAGCCGAGATGGCGGCGTTCCTCGCGGGTGCGAAGGACGGTGAATTCGACGATGTCCTCGGCTGAGGCCGTCGCCACCGTCTTCGACATCGAGACCGGACTGCAGGAACTGGTGGCCCGCGGCTACCAGTTCGTCCACCCCGCCGACGAGCTCGGCGAGGTCCTCGCCGTCGTCGGCGTGCGGGTGCACGACGACGTGGTGGACGTGGTCCGGCTCAACGCCGAGGACGACGTCGTGGCGACCAGGATGCCCGGCTCCGAAGAGAACATCTTCGAGCCGGAGCGGTGGCTGTGGCGCCGCCGCGGAGAAGGTGCGCAGGTGCTGACGGAGATCCTTTCGCTGCCGGATGCGTGCTAGACGTTCAGGCTTGCAGGCCCCGTCCGAAGTGGTCAGAACCACGTCGGCCGGGGCCTGACGCATGTCCGCACCGTTTACACTGAAATCGGCCTGACCACGTCTTCCCAGGAGCTCCTCGGTGGTTTCCGACCCGCAGCTCGTGTCCGACCAGCCCGAACCGGAACCCCGTGAGGAGTGTGGCGTCTTCGGCGTCTGGGCTCCCGGGGAAGAAGTCGCGAAGCTGACCTACTACGGCCTCTACGCCCTGCAGCACCGGGGCCAGGAGGCCGCCGGCATCTCCGTCTCCGACGGCTCGCAGATCGTGGTCTTCAAGGACCTCGGCCTGGTCAGCCAGGTGTTCGACGAGCAGATCCTGCAGTCGCTGCAGGGGCACATCGCCGTCGGTCACTGCCGGTACTCGACCACCGGCGCGACCATCTGGGAGAACGCCCAGCCGATCTTCCGCACCACCGAGACCGGCAGCGGCCTCTCCTTCGCGCACAACGGCAACCTGGTCAACACGGCCGAGCTGCGCGAACGCACCATCGAAGCGGGCCTCAAGCCGCACGCGGGCCTGACCGGCTCGTCGAGCGACTCGGACCTGATCTGCGGCCTGCTCGCCGCGAACGCCGCCGACAAGGGCATCGAGGCCGCGGCCATGGAGCTGCTGCCCACCCTCAAGGGCGCCTTCTGCCTGGTGTTCTCCGACGAAAACACGCTGTACGCCGCGCGTGACCCGCACGGCGTGCACCCGCTGGTGCTCGGCCGGCTCGAACGCGGCTGGGTCGTCTCGAGCGAGACGGCGGGCCTCGACATCGTCGGCGCGTCCTTCGTCCGCGAGGTCGAGCCCGGCGAGCTGATCGCGATCGACGCCGCGGGCCTGCGCTCGTCCCGGTTCGCGAACCCGGACCCCAAGGGCTGCGTCTTCGAGTACGTCTACCTCGCCCGCCCAGACACCACGATCGCCGGCCGCGGCGTGCACGCCACCCGCGTCGAGATCGGCCGCCGGCTGGCCAGCGAGCAGCCGGTCGAAGCCGACCTCGTGATGCCGGTGCCGGAGTCCGGCACCCCGGCCGCGATCGGCTACGCGCAGGGCTCGGGCATCCCCTACGGCACCGGCCTGGTGAAGAACGCCTACGTCGGGCGCACGTTCATCCAGCCGTCGCAGACCATCCGCCAGCTGGGCATCCGGCTCAAGCTGAACCCGCTGCGGGACGTCATCCGCGGCAAGCGCCTGGTCGTGGTGGACGACTCGATCGTCCGCGGCAACACCCAGCGCGCGCTCGTCCGCATGCTGCGGGAGGCCGGCGCGCTCGAGGTGCACGTCCGGATCGCGTCACCGCCCGTGCGCTGGCCGTGCTTCTACGGCATCGACTTCGCGTCGCGGGCCGAGCTGGTCGCGAACGGCGTCGACCTCGACGGCATCCGGCGCTCGATCGGGGCCGACTCCCTGGGCTACATTTCCCTGGACGGCCTGGTCGCGGCGGCGGAACAGCCGAAGTCGCGGCTGTGCACGGCGTGCTTCTCGGGCGAGTACCCGATCCCGCTGCCCGAGGACGCGCTGATCGGAAAGCACCTGCTTGAAAGCCTGGACGCGGTCAATGGCGCGGCGACCCCCGTCAGTCCCGCCGGGTACGGTGCCGAAGACGCCGTCCGGCGTCCCTGAGTTCCTTCCAGTAGGGAGTCCGTCCACCGTGAGCGAGTCCACGAGCGCCACGTACGCCGCCGCCGGCGTCAGCATCGAGGCCGGCGACGAAGCCGTCGAGCTGCTCAAGCCGCACGCCGAGCGCGCGACGCGGCCCGAGGTCATGGGCGGCGTCGGCGGCTTCGCCGGGCTCTTCTCCCTGAAGCTCGACAAGTGGAAGGAGCCGGTGCTCGCGTCCTCGACCGACGGCGTCGGCACGAAGATCGCGGTCGCGCAGGCGCTCGACAAGCACGACACGGTCGGCATCGACCTGGTCGCCATGGTGGTCGACGACCTGGTCGTGACCGGCGCCGAGCCGCTGTTCCTGCAGGACTACATCGCCGTCGGCAAGGTGCACCCGGAGAAGATCGCCGCGCTGGTCGGCGGCATCGCCGAGGGCTGTGTCCGGGCCGGCTGCGCGCTGCTCGGCGGCGAGACGGCCGAGCACCCGGGCTTGATGGGCGAGCACGACTACGACATGTCGGCCACCGGCGTCGGCGTGGTCGAGGCGTCGCAGCTGCTGTCGCCGGAGAAGGTCCGCCCCGGTGACGTCGTGCTGGCGCTCGGCTCGTCCGGCCTGCACTCCAACGGCTACTCGCTGGCCCGGCACGTGCTGCTGGACATCGCGCGGATGCCGCTCGACGGGCACGTCGAGGAGTTCGGCCGCACCCTCGGCGAGGAGATGCTGGAGCCGACGCGGATCTACGCGAAGGACTGCCTGGCGCTCGCCGCCGAAACCGAGGTCCGGACGTTCGCGCACATCACCGGCGGCGGCCTGGAGGCCAACCTCGCCCGCGTCATGCCGCGCGGCCTGGTCGCCCGGCTCGACCGCGGCACCTGGAACCCGGCGCCGGTGTTCGCGCTGATCGGCCAGCGCGGCAAGGTCGAGCGCGCCGAGCTGGAGAAGACGTTCAATATGGGCGTCGGCATGGTCGCGATCGTCGGCGCCGAGGACGTCGACCGGGCGCTGGCCATGCTGACCGCGCGGCACGTCCCGGCGTGGGTGCTCGGCGACGTCCAGCCCGCCGACGACGTCGACGGCCCGCGCGCGGTCCTCTCGGGTGACCACCCGCGGTTCTGAAACGCCCTTGCTCGCGGCTGTCACACTTGAGGGGTGGCAGCCGAAGACGTGGTGGTCGGCTCCCGGTTCACGATCCCGGGAGCCGAGTTGAGCGAGCGCTTTTCGCGGTCGTCCGGCCCGGGCGGGCAGGGCGTCAACACCACGGACTCGCGCGTGGAGCTGTCCTTCGACGTCGCTGCTTCGCCGTCGATCCCGGAGCACCTGCGTGACCGGGTCCTGACCGGCCTGGGTTCGCGGCTGGTCGACGGCGTCCTGACGATCGCCGCCAGCGAACACCGCTCCCAGCTGCAGAACCGCGAAGCCGCGCGAGGCCGGCTGGCGAACCTGCTGATGGACGCGTCGGCCCCGCCGCCCGCCAAGCGGCGCCCCACGAAGCCGTCCCGCGGTTCGAAGGAACGCCGCCTGGCGTCGAAGAAGCGCCGGAGCGACGTGAAGAAAGGCCGCTCGGGCCGCTTCGACGACTAGGTCAGCGACAGGTGCACGCACTCGCCCGCCGGCCGGTAGCCGACGCGGGCGTAGACGACACCGATCCCCAGGTCACCGGGGGTGAGGAACGCCGTGTGCGCGCCGGCCTCGTGCACCTCGCGGGTGAGGTGCCCGGTGAGCGCGGCCGCGATCCCGCGGCCGCGGTACGGCTCGAGCACGGCGATCCCGGCGATCTCGGTGGTGCCGTCGACGATTTCGAGCGCCAGCCCGCCGCCGACGACCACGCCGTCGTCTTCCGCGAGCAGGTGCCGCACGCCGGCTTCGAGACCGGTCTTCAGCTGTTCGACCTCTTCGTCGCCGATCTCCGCGGGTTCGCCGAACGCGGTGTTCTGCGCGGCCCGCATCCGCCGGAGGTCCTCATCGGACTCCGGCACGCGCAGCCGGATCCCCGCCGGAGCCGGCCGGTCGACCCGCTCGGCCGGCGCGCACGTCATCAACGGCACCCGCCGTTCGAGCTCGTACCCCGCCTCGACCAGCAGTTTCTCCAGGTCGGGAGCGACGTCGGTGAAGTACTCCAGCCGCGGGAGCAGGTCCCGCCGCCGGTAGGCGGCGGTCAGCGCGTCGATCTCGGCCGCCGTCGGCTGCGCGCCGTCGTCCGGGATCGCGTAGTTGAGCATCGGGTGCGGGGTGCCCGGTGAGTAGGTGGCGAGGAACGGGCCGACCTGCTCGGTTTCGCGGCCGCGGGGCGCGGTCGCGCGGACATAAGCCTGGATCATGGGAGCCTTTCGAAAAGCACGTCAAGGAACCGCGGCCCTCGTCACGGGCCTGCGGGCTGGTCGCTGGGCGTCGGGCCTAGCGAGGGCCGACGCCGGAGACGGCGCCAGGCATAGGCAGTCATTCCTTGAAGTCGAAGTGGCTCTTCGCGGCCATGGTCGCACGGCCGGCAACCGGTTTACTGACGTTCCGGGTGCGCGATGGCGGCGTAGCGCGTGTCCCACACCGACCTCGGCACCCGCAGCGTGAGCGTCGGCGCTGGGCAGATCGTGCGGCGTGGCCGCGGGATCGCCACCGGCACCGGCGGGGCCGCGTCCAGCGCCCGCCAGCCGCGGCGGCTCAGTGCCGCCCCCAGCGTCGCGCCCGCCGTGTTGAGGAGGACGTCGTCGGCCGAGGTCACCCGCCCGGTGTGGATCAGATATTGCGTACCTTCCACCAGCACGGACGCGATCAACGCGGCCAGCGCGATCCGGAGCAGGGCCCGCAGCCGGCGGATCCGCAGCGGGAGCAGCGCGCCGAGCGGGCCGAGCAGCAGGACGTTGCCGATCACCTGCCAGAGTGATCCGTCGCTGCTGAATGCAGCGGCGATGTCGGCGCCCGGCACGAGGTCCAGCGTGCTTTCGCCGGAACCGCCGACAGGCATCGTGACCAGGCAAAACACCAGGAAGACGACGAGGAAGACCGCGCAGTCGACGGCGGCCGTCGCGCTCGCGCGGCGAGCGGCCATTCTCCGGCGGCGCCTCGCCGCGAGCAGTGGCCAGCCGAGCAGCGCGTACGGCAGCGCGATGGCCGAAATCGGAATCATCCCCCAGAAGGCGCGCAGCAGAGCTCCCATGCGCCTCCCTTCTCGAACCCCTCAAGACCTTCAGTGCGCAATACGAACGACCCCTTGCAAGATCACCTTCGCATCACAAGATCGACTCGGCATTCCGAGCGGACCGCACTATTCGGTGATCTTTCCGGTGGCGGCGTTTGTTCAACCGTGGTTCGGTCAGGGGGCACACTGTCCACAGTGGATGCTGTGGACAACCCTGTGGATGAATTCGGGGGACAAGTGTGAAAGCGTTGCGGTGCAACGAAACGGCGTGAAACCGCCCTGTGTACTACTGCGCGGCGAGGGTGCGCGCCTGCTCGAGCAGCGCCTGCAGGTGCAGCCCGCGGCGGACGTCGCAGGGGTGCGTGGTCGTGCCGCTCGCGATCATCGCGGCGAAATCGTCGAGCAGAGCGGTGTAGGACTCCTGCGCCGAGCCCGGTTTGCGGCCCAGCGTCCGGTATCCGTGCTGGCCCCAGACCGCGACCTCGACGACGGTCGGCTGCACCGGCAGCCGCAGCGAGAGGGTGGCCGTGCTGATCACGCCGCCTTCGTGCGCCAGCATGAGGTGCCACAGGTCGCCGGGGCTCTGCCGGGCCGCGACCACCTCGGTGATCGGGCCGAGCGCGGCGTCCAGCATGTCGAGGGCGTGCGGGCCGATGTCGAACAGCGCGCCGCCGTCGTCCTGCCGCCATTCGGAGGTGGCGTACTGGCCGCCGAGCAATGAGCCGGAGAGCCAGCGCGCGCCGCCGCCCGCCCAGCCGCCCGCCTGGGCAAGGCCGGCGAGCCACTCCTGCGTCTGCGCGGAGTAGCGCAAGGTCAGCACGACGAGCGCGGCCACACCCGCGCTCGCGACCGCGTCGGCCAGCCGGCGCGCGCCGTCGAGGTCCGCGGCGATCGGCTTCTCGAGGATCAGGTGCTTCCCGGCCTCGGCCGCGCGGACGCCCAGTTCGGCCTGGATCGACGGCGGCACGGCGAACGCGACCGCGTCCACCTGCTCGAACAGCTCCTCGACGCTGCCGGCGGTGGCCGCGCAGTGCGTCTCCGCAAGCGTTTGCGCCGCCTCCGGCCGCCGAGCCCAGACCGCGGTCAGCGCCGTGCCCGGATGATCCGCCAGTCCGGGTGCGTGGATCGTCGTCGCCCACGGGCCGGCGCCGATCAGGCCGACGCGCAGCTGTCCGTCCGCGATGAGCTGTCCCACGGCCCGCAGTCTAGGTGTGTCCCGCGTCGCTCGGGAACCGCACCTGCGGCGGGCCCCGGCCTGGTTAAAGTGCCTGCATGATCGCCTCCCGCTTCGCCGTTGTCTGCGCTCTGCTGTTCGGGGCCGCCTTCGTGGGTGCCGCGCCCGCTTCGGCGGCGGGGACCGACGGGGCTTGCCCGGACGGCGGCGGCGTGACGGTGGTCGTCGACTTCGGCGACCTCGGTCCGCAGCCGCTGATCCGCTGCGCCGCCGGGACGCCGGCGAACGGCATCGCCGCCCTGCAGGAGGCCGGGATCGAGGTGGCCGGTTCGCAGAAGTACGGCCTCGCGGTGGCCTGCCGGATCAACGGCAAGCCCGGCCCCGACGTCGAGTCCTGCGCCGGGATGCCTTCGGCGACGGCGTACTGGAGCTACTGGCACGCCTCGGCCGGGGGCACCTGGACGTCGAGCCAGGAAGGCGCCCAGACGGCGAAGCCCACCCCGAACGGGTTCGAGGGCTGGGCGTTCGCGCGGCCGAAGTCGGCGAACGACCTGCCGTCGCCGCCGCGGGTGGCGCCGATCCGCCAGGTGGCCACTCCAGCGCCCGCTCCCGCTGCCTCCGACGGTGGTTCGTTCCCGTGGGGCCTGGTGCTCGGGGCCGTCGTGATCGTGCTGGTCGGCGGCGCCGGGATCGTCGTCGCCCGGCGCCGGCGTGCGCAGTAGGGCGCTGCACCCCGGCGCGTGGTGGGCGTGGGCGCTCGCGCTGGCCGTCGCCGCCAGCCGGACGACGAACCCGCTGCTGCTCGGCCTGATCATCGCCATCGCCGGGTTCGTCGTGGCGAACCGGCGGTCGGACGCGCCCTGGGCGCTGGCGTTCCGGCTGTACGTGTACGTCGGCGCACTGATCGTCGCCACCCGCGTGCTGTTCCGGATCCTGATCGGCGGCGGCGACGACGGCGGGCACGTGCTGTTCACGCTGCCGCGGATCCCGCTCGCCGCCGGGCTGTCCCTGTTCGGGCCGACGTCGGCGGAGGAGCTGCTCGGCGGCTTCTACGACGGCCTGCGGCTGGCGACGATGGTCGTCTGCATCGGCGCGGCCAACGCCCTGGCCAACCCGAAACGCCTGCTCAAGGCGGTTCCGGGTGCGCTGTACGAGGTCGGGACGGCGGTGACGGTGGCGTTGACGGTCGCCCCGCAGCTCGTCGAGAGCGTGCAGCGCGTGCGGCGGGCTCGCAGGCTGCGGGCGGGGCGGAGTCGCGGGCTGCGGGCGGTCAAGGGCATCGTGGTGCCGGTGCTGGAGGACGCGATGGACCGGTCCCTGCGGCTGGCGGCCGCGATGGACTCCCGGGGCTACGGCCGCCGGGCGTACCTCAGTTCCCGCCTGCGGGTGCTGATCGCTGTCTGCGTCCTCGCCGGGCTGCTGGGTGTGTGCGTCGGCGTCTACGGCGTGCTGGACGGGACGTCGCCGTCCTGGCTCGGGGTGCCGCTGCTGGTGACCGGGCTGGTCGTAGCGGTCGTCGGCTTCGTCCTCGGCGGCCGCCGGGTGCGGCGGACGGCGTACCGGCCGGACCCGTGGCGCTGGCCGGAGACGCTGGTCGTCGCGTCCGGCGTCGGGGCGTGCGTGCTGCTGTTCGCGACGGCCCGGATCGACCCGGGCCGGTTGTTCCCTTCGCTCAGCCCGCTGCGCTGGCCGGAGGTGTCCTGGGTGCACGCGGTGTCCGTGCTGGTCGCGGTGCTGCCGGCGGTCGTCGCACCCCCGGTTCGGGAGGTCGTCCGATGATCGAGTTCTCACGGGTCACGGTGACCTACCCGGACGCCGCGCGGCCGGTGCTGTCCGACGTGTCGCTGCAGATCGAAGAGGGCGAGTTGTGCCTGGTCGCGGGCCCGACGGGCGCGGGGAAGTCGACGTTCCTCGGCGCGATCAACGGGCTCGTCCCGCACTTCACCGGCGGCCGCCTGTCCGGCCGGGTCGTCGTCGGCGGTTTCGACACGGCCCGTCACCCGCCCCGGGAGCTGGCCTCGGTCGTCGGCGTCGTCGGGCAGGACCCCCTCTCCGGGTTCGTGACGGACACCGTCGAGGAGGAACTCGCGTACGCGATGGAGCAGCTGGCGGTGCCGCCGGACGTCATGCGCAAGCGCGTCGAGGAAACCCTGGACCTGCTGGGCATCGCGGACCTGCGTAACCGTCCACTTCGGACACTGTCGGGCGGCCAGCAGCAGCGGGTCGCGATCGGCTCGGTTCTGACGGCTCACCCGTCGGTGGTCGTGCTGGACGAGCCGACGTCGGCCCTGGACCCGACGGCGGCCGAGGACGTCCTCGCGGCGATCACGCGCCTGGTGCACGACCTGGGGACGACGGTGATCGTGGCGGAGCACCGGATGGAGCGGGTGGCCCAGTACGCGGACCGGCTGCTGTACCTCCCGGGCGACGGCTCGGTCCGGTCGGGACCGCCGGCCGAGATCCTGGCGACGTCGCCGATCGCACCCCCGATCGCCGAGCTGGGGCGGCTGGCGGGCTGGTCACCGCTGCCGCTGTCGGTCCGGGACGCGCGGCGGGTCGCGGGGCCGCTGCGCGCTCGTCTCTCAGGGCGAGTTCAAAAATTGTCGGTGGTGGGTCGTAGCCTCTCGGTGACCGGTTCGGCACTGGACGTGAGAGGGGTGGTGGTCCGATACGGAGATGTCCTGGCGGTACGCGGGGTGAGCCTGCGTGTCGGACCGGGAGAGGTGGTCGCGCTGATGGGACGCAACGGCTCCGGCAAGTCGTCGCTTTTCTGGGCGGTGCAGGGCAGTGGCCCGAGGTCGGCGGGGAAGGTCGACGTCGGTGGCACGGACCCGGCGTCGCTCAAGCCACGAGTGGCCCGTCAGCGCGTCGGCCTGGTCCCGCAGACCCCGGCCGATCTGCTGTACCTCGATTCGGTGGACGCCGAGTGCGCACAGGCGGACACCGAGTCGGAGGTGCCGGCGGGAACGGCCCGGGGCCTGCTGGACAGGCTGGCTCCCGGAGTCGCCGGTGAAGCGCACCCCGGCGACCTCTCGGAAGGGCAGCGACTGGCGTTGGTGCTGGCGATCCAGCTGGCGTCGGCCCCACCGCTGGTGCTGCTCGACGAGCCGACCCGCGGCCTCGACTACCACGCAAAAAGGCGCTTCGCGGCGGCCCTGCGAGAGCTGGCCTCGCAGGGCCACGCGATAGTGCTGGCCACCCACGACGTCGAGTTCGTGGCGACGGTGGCCACCCGAGTGGCGGTCATGGCCGAGGGCGAGCTGGTAGCGGACGGCCCCACGAAGGAGGTGGTGGTCGCCTCGCCAGCGTTCGCCCCGCAGGTGGCCAAGATCCTGGCCCCCGAGCGCTGGCTGACGGTCGACGAGGTAGCCGAGGCACTGGCATGACCAAGCGGAGGGGCGGGGAGGGGGCGGGGGGCGGGGGCGGGGCCCAAGGGAAGAAGCGGCTGCCGCCGGTGGCCCCGGTTCGGCCGCCCCTGGCAGGCCTCACGCGCGCCTGCGCTGGCCGCACCGACCGGCCGCTGCACCGACCGGCCGCGGCAATCGGCCGGACCGACGGGTTGTGCCGACCGGCCGTACCGATCGGCCGCTGCACCGACCGCCCGCGGCAATCGGCCGGACCAATCGGCCGCCCCGGCCGCCGCGTCGACCGACCGGCCACACCGACTGGTCGCGTCGACCGGCCGTACCGATCGGCCGCTGCACCGACCGCCCGCGGCAATCGGCCGGACCAATCGGCCGCCCCGACCGCCGCTTCGGCCGACCGGCCACACCGACCGGTCGCGCCGACCGGCTGCGCCCGCTGTGCCGTGCCCGTGCGACCGCGTGCCCGGCCGAGGTGACCCCGACATGACCGACTTCCTCAAAACCCGCACAGTCCGCCTGACTCCGCGGCCCGCGCTGGTCCTCACCGTCGCGAGCCTCCTCGGCGTGGCCATGTTCTGCTGGCCCCTGCTCGCCCACCCCCAGCCGACCGCGGCCGCGCACACCGCCGATGCCCCGTTCGTCTTCATGGCGACCCTGCCGGTGCTCATCCTCGTCGTGCTCGCCGAGCTGTCCCGGGGCGGCATCGACGCCAAAGCGCTCGCCCTCCTCGGCGTGCTCTCGGCCGTCAACGCCGGGCTTCGGCCGCTCAGCGCCGGAACCGGCGGCATCGAGCTGGTCTTCTTCCTGCTCGTGCTCGCCGGCCGCGTCTTCGGGCCCGGGTTCGGGTTCGTGCTCGGGTCGACGTCACTCTTCACGAGCGCGCTGCTCACCGCCGGGGTCGGGCCGTGGCTGCCGTTCCAGATGCTGGCGTCGTCACTGATCGGGCTCGGGGCCGGACTGCTGCCGCGGAAACCGCGGGGCAAGGCCGAGGTCGCCGTGCTCGTCGGCTACGGCGTCTTCGCGGCCTATTTCTTCGGCATGCTGATGAGCCTGTGGTCGTGGCCGTTCCTCGCCGGGGACAGCACGCAGCTCGGCTTCGTGCCCGGTGCACCGCTCCTCGACAACCTTCGCCGGTTCGCGACCTACACCGTCCTGACGTCGACCCTCGGCTGGGACACCGGCCGCGCGATCACCAACGCGGTCGCCATCGTGCTGCTCGGGCCGGCCGTCCTGGCGGTGCTGAGACGCGCCGCCAGGCGGGCCGCCTTCGATGCGCCCGTGACCTTCGACCGCGGTCAGTTGTAGGAGTAGAAGCCCCGGCCGGTCTTCTTGCCGAGCAGGCCCGCGTCCACCATGCGCAGCAGCAGCGGCGGCGACGAGTACAGCGGCTCCTTGAACTCCGCATACATCGAGTCCGCGATGGCCTTGATCGTGTCCAGTCCGATCAGGTCGGACAGGCGCAGCGGGCCCATCGGGTGGGCCGTGCCCAGCTCCATGCCGCGGTCGATGTCCTCGGCCGAGGCGAAGCCCGACTCGATCATCCGGATCGCCGAGAGCAGGTACGGCACCAGCAGCGAGTTCACGATGAACCCGGCGCGGTCCTGCGAGCGGATGACGGTCTTGCCCAGCGCCGTCGTCGCGTGCTCCTCCGCGCGGCGGGCAGTCTCCTCGCTGGTCAGCAGCGAGGGCACCAGCTCCACCAGCGGCAGCACCGGCACCGGGTTGAAGAAGTGGATGCCGACCACCTGCTGCGGCCGGCTCGTCGCCATGCCCAGCTTCATGATCGGGATCGACGACGTGTTGGACGCGAACAGCGCGTCCTCGGCCTCGACGATCTTGTCCAGCTGGCGGAAGACGTCGACCTTCGCCTGCTCCTGCTCGAGGATTGCCTCGATGACCAGTTCGCGGTCGGCGAACTCGGCGATGTCCGTCGTGAACCGGAGCCTGCCGAGGGCCGCGTCGGCGTCCTCGGCCGAGAGCTTGCCGCTCTTGACGCCGCGCTGCAGCGACTTCTCGATGCGCGCCTTGCCCGCGTCGAGCGCCGGCTGGTTCACCTCGGTGATCACGACGTCCAACCCGGACCGCGCGTGCACCTCGGCGATGCCGGACCCCATGAGGCCCGCCCCGACGACTCCAACCCGACTTACCACCGGCTCACTCCTTCGTCCGCTTCGCCGACCCGCTTGCCCTGTTTGGACAGCATTGTGGGCAGCACGCAGCGCGCGAGGGCGGTCGCCGGGTGGTGCCCGGCTACGCCCTCGCGCGGTTACGCGTGCTCAACGACGGTACTCGTCGTACCCGTCGTCGTACGGGTCTTCATACCGGCTGTCGGCAGAATCCTCGTGGTGGTTGTCACTGGAGGAGTTACTCGACAGCTCGCGCTGCAAAGCATCGAAGTCGGTCTCGTGCGAGCTGTACTTGAGCTCACGCGCCACCTTCGTCTGCTTGGCCTTAGCCCGGCCGCGCCCCATGGCTCGACCCCCTCGCACAGGGGCGGGGCGGCCGGGGGAATCGGCGGCCCCGCATCGTCTCGACAATTCTTTCCTGCTCACACCGTACCGTGTCCGGGGGGTTCGATGCGACGTGGCACGGTGTGCCGGTCGCGACAGTGTTCGCCGGACACCGGTTACCGGCCGGTCGGTGACGATCGGTGCAGGTAGACGTGCCACGATCTACTCGTGCTCCGTCCCTTCGTGGCTTACCTGCGGGTGTACGAACCCCTGCTCGCCCTGGGCGATCCGCCGGACGAACGGCTGCGTGCGGCAGTCGCGGCGGCCAAACTGCGGCGGACGGACGCGGGAGCGCGAGAGCAGGCCATGTGGCTCAAGTCACAGGTGGCCGCCCCGCGGCGGCTGCTGCCCGCCGAGCTCGCGGACGGCCGCCCGGCGCCGAGCCTGCTGACCGACGTCCTGGTCCTCGACCCCGCGGAAGTGCCCGGAGGCAAAGCCGAGCACGGGCCCCTGGTCTGCCCGCTGGAGCTGCGAGCCCGCTCGGCGGCGGCCCTGGTCACCTTCCTCGGCGACGCCCACCCGGCGCTGAAGAACGTCGTCCTCGACGAAGGCGGCTTCACCCAGGAGACGATCCGCGCCCGGACGAAGTCGGCGATGGCGGACCTGACGACGTCGGCGGCGCACACGTTGTCGACGACCTGGACGGTGCCGCTGCCGTGGTTCGTGCTGATCGAGCCGGAAGAGCGCCGGCTGGTCCTCGGCAATGGCCGAGCCGACCCCCAGCGAGAGCTGTCTTGGCGGGCCACCCTCGCCGACGCCCAGCACCGCGCCCGCGAGGCCGGCGAGCTGCTGGAGCAGACGTTCGGCGACTCCGGGCCAGGCCGGGTGCTGTTCGAGACGCGCCGCTGGCTGGACAACTTCCACGACGATTCCGTGATCGAGCTCGACTACGGCGGCCTGGTCCAGCTGTTCACCGACCCGGTCCTGGAGGCCGACAACACGGCCGACGAGGTCCACGACATCTTGGACGCCCTGCGCTCGGGCAACGTCGAAGAGCTGGCCGAGCTGTTCTCGGACTTGCGCGAGTTCTGGGGCGACGTGGCCGCCCGCGAACGCGCCAACTAGTGGACAACCGGCCGGCCCGGGTGGCTGCCGGCCCGAAACTGTCGGTGCCCGCCGGTAGCGTGGAAAACGGGGGCTGCTCAACCACGAATCGCCGCGGACTTCGCTGAGCAGCAGCCGCGACGATCGGCTGGCCCCGGCTGCGTTAAAAGGAGCGGCCGATGGCTTCGGCGACGCGGTGAAGGGGGCCAGCGGCGTTCGGCGGCGCGGCGGAAGTGGCCAGGCGGGTTCGGCGGCGCGGCCAGGCAGCGCAACAGGGGCGGCGCGGTGGAGGCGGCCAGGCAGCCGTCAGCGCAGTTCCGGCACCCGGATCTCGCCCACCGGCTGCCCTCCACCCAAGACCGTCGGGTGTGCCAGCTCCTCGAGGCCCGACACGTCCACCCCCAGATACCGCAGCGCCGCCACCGCCAGCGGTGCGCAGGCCCGCTTGGCCCCGTCGTCCATCTTGATCGCCACTGCGAAGCCGTCCGGCAACGCGAACGCTTGGACGCCCTCCGCGCCCGCCTTCGCGAGCAGACCCTCCACACCGGACATCAGCGCCGTGTCCTCGCGGCCCGTCCCCGCCACCAGCCACGGGTTCGCCCGCATCGCCGAAGCCACCTCCGCCGAAGGACCCTCCGAAGCCGCCGCGATCCGGCCGAACGCCCGCGCCAGACCCGTCAGGGAAAACGCGAACAACGGCGCTCCGCACCCGTCGACACCCGTGTGGGCGATCGGCTCACCCACCAGCGACGACACGACCTCAGCGAGGTGCTGCTGCAGCGGGTGGTCCGGCTCGGCATACCCCGGCACCGGCCAGCCCGCCCGGACGCACGTCGTCAGCATTGCCGTGTGCTTGCCCGAACAGTTCATCATCACCCGCCGGGGCTCGGCCGCGTCGCGCATGCTCGGCACGTGCAACGGGAAGTCCGGCGGGCACGCCAAGTCGGTCTCGCTCAGGCCCGCGGCCGAAAGCAGCTCCAGGACCCGCTTCACGTGCCCGGGCTCGCCCGAATGCGAGGCGCACGCCAGCGCCAGGTCCTCGCCCGTGAAATCCAGGCCCGCGCGCAGCATGCCGACCGCCTGCAGCGGCTTGTTCGACGACCTCGGGTACACCGGCGAGACCACGTCGCCCAGCGCCAGCCGGACCGCGCCCTCCGGGCCGGTGATCACCAACGCGCCACGGTGGACGCTTTCGACGAAACCCGACCGCACGACTTCGGCGAGCACCGGGTTGTTCACTCGCCGCGGCCGCCTTCGTTCTCCAGCAGCTCGTCCACTGTGGCCGATCCCTGCTGGTAGCGCTTCGCGATCTCCGCGTTCAGCGTGTCCATCACGCCCTGGACCTCACGCCGGAACGACGACACCGACAGCTCTTCGCGCGCGTACGTGTCCAACGCGGAAGCGAGCTTCTCGTCCGACAGGGACTCGACGTCCGTCAGGTCTGTGTCGCCGATCAGGGCTTCCGCGTGCCGGCGGTGCTCGCCGGCGCGGGACGGCTCCAGCTGCTGGTGCCGGCCCGAGCCCGCCGCCGGGCCCAGTGCGTTGTCGGCCAGGATCGTCGCCAGCTGGTCGACGATGCTCGCTTCGCCGCCCGAGCTGCGCCGGGCCTGCTCCGCGCGCACGATGTCGATCCGGGCGTGCAGGAGACGGCGCAGGTAGGACAGGTCGGTCTCTTCCTGCGCGGCTTCATCGCGCCGCTCGCGCAGCACGTTCAGCGGCAGTTCACCCAGGCCGCTGAGGTACCCCGGGCCGAGCACGCGGTCGATCCGCCGCCTGCCACCGGGCCGCACTTCGATCACAGCGCAGTTTATCCCGGTTGAGCGTGATCTCGCTGTCAGGGGCTTTCGTTCAGCCACGGAGTTGCGCCGCCGCCGCACGGCCCGGCGCGGGCTGTTCCGCGGGCACCGAGTCGGGGTCGATCGCCGCCTGGACAAGGTTGTCCTCCGATCCCGCCAGCAGCTCCGCGCCCACCGGTGTCGACCGTTTGACCAGCGCCAACGCGATCGGGCCGAGCTCGTGGTGCTGGATGACCGTGCCGATCCGGCCGACCGTCCGGCCGTCGAGCAGCAGCGGGTCGCCGGTCTCCGGGGTGACCTCGGGCGAGCCGTCGAGGTGCAGCAGCAGCAGGTTCCGCGGCGGGCGTCCCACATTGTGGACCTTCGACACCGTTTCCTGGCCGCGGTAGCAGCCCTTCGCCACGTGCGCGGCCGAGCCGACCCAGCCCACTTCGTGCGGGATCGTGCGATCGTCGGTGTCGACGCCCAGCCGCGGCCGCACCGATTCGACGCGCAGCGCGTCGAACACCCAGCTGCCCGCCGCCCGCGCCCCCGCATCGGTCAACCGCTGCCACCAGTCCGTCAGCGCCGCGCGCGGCACCGCCAGGTCGACGCTCCACCGGCCGGGCCACGGCATCCGGCGCGCGAACCCGCCGCCCGGCAGCGCCGCCACGGCGTACGGCTCCGGGCCGACCTCGGCGCCGACCGCGCTCAGCACGCGCTCGGCGTCCGGGCCGAGCACGGTGAGCAGCGCCAGTTCGCCCGTCGCGTCCCGGATGTCCACCTTGGACCAGAACTTCATCGCCTCGAGGTACTCGTGCAGCGTCTGGGGGCCGCCCTTGGGCAGCGCGCTCGTCACGTGCGCGCCGGCGTCGGTGTCGAGATAGACCGTGCCGTCGAGGTGCGCCAGCACCATGTGCGTCTCGACCCGGCCCTGGCTGTCGAGGACCAGCGCCTCGGTGCCGGAGCCCTCGGCCAGGCCGGTCACGTGCTGGGAGATCACCAGGTGCAGCCAGGACAGCCGGTCTTCGCCGGTCACGGCGAGGAACTCGCGGTGCGACCGGTCGATCACGACCACGCTGCGCGAGGCCGTGCGCTGCTCCGCGAAGGGGTCTCCCCAGTGCCAGGGGACGCCGGCTTCGGGGTGGTCGTCGGGTGCGGGGATCGATCCGGGCACGTCCAGCAGCGGCGAGCGGTACGGCATACCGCCCAGCCTAGGTGAGTACGGTGTCGGCATGCGCGTGCTCGTCTTCCTCGACGGAACCCCGGCCGACCCCGATGCGGCCCAGATCAAGGTCGACGACCTCGGGCTGCTGCGCGGCGACGGCGTCTTCGAGACGATCCTCGTCGTCGACGGCCGGCCCCGCGAGCTCCGGCCGCACCTCGACCGGCTGGCCCGTTCGGCGGCCATGCTCGACCTCCCCGAGCCCGATCTCGCGGCCTGGGAGCGGGTCGTTTCGCTGGTGCTCGAAAGGTGGGCCGGTGGCCCCGAAATGGTGCTGAAACTGGTGTACACGAGGGGATCCGACGGCGACCCGGCCGTGGCGCCGACCGGTTTCGCGCTCGGTTCGGAGGTCGCCCCGGCGATCCTCAAGGCCCGCGCCGAAGGCGTCGCCGCGATCACCCTCGAACGCGGTTTCCCGCCGGATCTCGCCGAGCGCGCGCCCTGGCTGCTGCTCGGCGCGAAGCCGCTGTCGTACGCGATGAACATGGCCGCCGTGCGGGAGGCGGGCCGCCGCGGAGCCGAAGATGTGATTTTCACCGCGGCCGACGGATCGATCTTCGAAGGCCCGACCTCGACCGTCGTGCTCGCTAAGGGGCGGACGCTCTACACGCCGCCGTCGAGCATCGGGATCCTGCCGGGCACCACCCAGGCCGCGCTGTTCCGCGGCGCCGAGAAGGCGGGCTGGGCGGTCAAGGTGGAGCCGCTGACCGTGCGCGACCTCGTCGAGGGCGACGGCGTCTTCATGGCCTCCAGTGTCCGCAAGCTGACCCGGGTGCACACCCTCGACGGCGAGCGCCTGCGCGATTCCCAAGCGGTGTACGCCGAGCTCGTCGCGGCCTACGAAGGCGAATACGCCTGACCCTGGGTGATCCGGACGACGGCGGGGGCGACCTCTTCGGCGCGGTAGGCGGCGATCTTGTGGTGGCCGTCGATGATCAGCTCGCGTTCGCCGTCGGCCAGCACCACCGCGACCGGCCGGTGCCCGGTGCGGATGGCCGTCCGGTAGTAGCCGACGCGGGCCTCGTCCGACGGCGGCCAGGCGTCGGTCGGCGTGAGCAGCTGGTCTTCCGGCAGCCGCTCCGGGCCGCTGACCCGGTAGTCGCCGTCGACGAGCAGGTCGAGAACCGGCCCCAGCGTGGTGGCCAGCGGACGGCGCAGCTGCCCGGTGGCCAGCGCGATCCGCAGCGATTGCGGCAGGTCGGCCCGCGCCCGTGCGTTCACGTCGAGGAAACCCGCGCCACCGCTGATCGTCACCTGTTCCACGCTTATGAGGACGGGTGACGGCGCGACATGGTTCCGACCCCTACCCGGACGGGTGCACCGGGTGACCCGGGTCTCACCCGCGCGGCGGTACGCCTTGCTCAGGAAGGCCGGAACCGGATTCGGGTACCCGGCCGAGCCTGCGCGAGGGCGCTCAGCGCGGCCGTTTTCACGACGGCGGCGACCGGATAGCCGCCGGTCGTCGGGTGGTCGGCGAGGAACACCACCGGCAGCCCGCTCGGCGGCACCTGGATCGCGCCGGTGACGACGCCCTCGCTGGGCAGCTCGCCGTCGACGGCCCGCCGCAGCGGCGTCCCGTCCAGCCGCAGGCCGACGCGGTTCGACTCGGCCGTCACCGTCCAGCCCGCCGAGAGCCCGCCCGCCGGGTCGGCGAACCAGTCGTCGCGGGGGCCGAGCGTCACGGGCACCACGAGCTCACCAGGCGCCCGCACGGGCACGACGACGTCCGCGCCCGCGGGGATTCCCGGGGTGCCGAGCGGCAGCACGTCACCGCGGCTCAGCGGCGATGGCCCGATGCCGGACAGGACGTCCCGGGACCGGCTGCCCAGCACCGGCTCGACCGCGATGCCCCCGGAGACGGCCAGGTAGCAGCGCAGGCCTGCCGATGGCGTCCCCAGCGTCAACGTCTGCCCGGCGCGAACAGCGAGGGGCGCGTGGGAGCCGGCCGGACGGCTGTCGATCCGGACGTCGACCGCCGGGCCCGTGACCGCCGCCGTCGCCGCGGCCGTGAACCGCACGGAGAGGCCGCCGAACAGCGCCTCGATGCCCGCCGCGTCCTCGGCGTTGCCGACGAGCCGGTTCGCCAGCCGCAGCGACACCTGGTCGAGCGCTCCCGATGGCGCGACCCCGAGGTGGGCGTACCCGGGCCGGCCGAGGTCCTCGACCAGCGCGTACCGCCCGGGATCGAGCACCTCCAGGCTCCTCACCGGACGCTCCGGAAACGCACGCGATCCCCCGGCGCGAACAACGCGGGCGGGTCCGCGTGCGGGTCGAACAGCGTCGCCGACGTGTGCCCGAGCAGCCGCCAGCCGCCCGGCGACTCGCGCGGGTAGACGCCGGTGAACTCGCCGGCGATCCCGACCGAACCGGCCGGGACGCGGGTGCGCGGCGTCTCCAGGCGTGGCTGCTGGAGCGGAGCCGGAAGCCCGGTCAGGTAGCCGAAGCCGGGCGCGAACCCGGTGAACGCGACCGTGTAGCCGGCTTCGGTGTGCATCGAGACGACGGCTTCGGGCGAAACCCCGGCGTCGGCGGCGATCAGGGCCAGATCCTGGCCGTCGTAGCGGACGTCGAGGGTCACTTCGCGGGGCTCGCCCGCGGGCGGGTGCGTGAGATCGGCGGCTTCGAGCAGGGCCCGCACGGCCGCGACGCCGCCGACGACGAGCAGGCTGCGCGCGCCCGGCACGAGGTCGACGACCCCGGGTGGCCGGGCGGCGAGCACGGTCGCGTGGGCGGCCCGCAGCTGGTCCGGCGAGTCGCAGTCGAGCAGGGCGGCGTCCTCGCCGCACCGCCGCCAGCGCACGGCGTCAGCCGACGACGCGGTGCAGCAGCGCCGAAGTGTGCGGCTGCATCTCCTGGCCCACCATGGCCCGCTCCTCGACGTAGCCGAGGGAGCCTTCGATGAGGCCGTACAGGCGCTGGGCCGCGGTGACGTCCTTGGCCGTGGCCGTGCGGATCACCGCGTCGGTGCCGAGCTCCCAGGACGTCTGGTTGCGCGGCTTGCCGTAGTACAGCTCGACGATGCCGGTGTTGTGGGTGAGCAGCAGCTCGATCGTGTCGTCTTCCTGCGGCCGCCAGAACCCGGACTCGCGGGCGGCGGGCCGGATGACGTTGCCGTCTTCGTCCAGCAGCCACGCGCGGGATTCGTGGATCAGGAACGGGCGGCCGTCGTGGGAGATCGTCAACTGCTGCGCGAACTTGTACGGGCCCTCGATGGTCGGGTAGTCGACCTCGCCCTCACCGCGCCAGACACCGACGAGCGGCAGCAGCGCGAGGCAGGCGTCGTTGAGGTTCGGCCCCTCGCGCAGGTTCGCGGTGTCGTTCGGGATGGGCAGGTCGTCCCACAGCGGGAGGTTGCGCGTGCGGGTGCTTTCCGCGCGCTTCTCCGCTGCCACGATGGCTTCGTCGCCGCTGGCGGTCATGGGTCAGCGCTGGTCCGCGTACAGCCGGTAGACGACGTACACGGCGAACCAGGTGATCGCGATGCCGGCGAGGACCAGCAGAGTCGTAAAGAAGGCTTCCACGCCCCGCAGAATAGTCCGCCCGGTCCGGAACGGCCCTGCGCAGGGTCGGCGCGGTGAGCACGGTCACCCGGCCGGAACGCGCGAAGGCCTCCCTGCCGGAGCGGGGAGGCCTTCGCGGGGTGAAGCGGAACTCAGGCGACCGAGATGGCCAGCTGGTGCAGGCCGGGGCCCTCGGCGGTGACCGAAGCTTCGCCGTTGCCGGAGCGGTGCAGCGCGCGCACCGTCCACTCGCCCGGCGCCGCGTAGAAGCGGAAGTCGCCGTCGGCCGACGAGACGACCTCGCCGGTGAAGTCGCCGCCGCCGTCGAGGAGCCGGACGAACGCGCCGCCGACCGGCCCGTTCGCTCCGGTCACCTTGCCGGCGAGCACGACCTGCCCGCGCGTGTCGAAGTCCGCCGGCGTGGCCTCCTGGACCGGTGCGCCGCAGCTGTCGTCAACCGCCATCACTTGGCTCCCAACTCGACCGGCACGCCGACGAGCGAGCCGTATTCCGTCCATGAACCGTCGTAGTTCTTCACGTCCTCGTAGCCCAGCAGCTCGTGGAGCGCGAACCACGCGATCGACGAGCGCTCGCCGATGCGGCAGTAGGCGATGGTGCCCTTGCCCTCGTCGATGCCCTCGTCCTTGTACAGCTCCTTGATCTCTTCCTCGGTCTTGAAGGTGCCGTCCTCGTTGGCGACCTTCGCCCACGGCACGTTCAGCGCGCCGGGGATGTGGCCGGGAACCTGGGACTGCTCCTGCGGCAGGTGCGCCGGGGCGAGCAGCTTGCCGGAGAACTCGTCCGGCGAGCGCACGTCGACGAAGTTCTTCGACCCGATCGACTGGACGACCTCGTCGCGGAAGGCCCGCAGCGACAGGTCCTGGTCCTGCGCCTTGTAGTCGGTGGTGTCGCGCTTGACCTCGTCGGAGTTCAGCTCACGGCCGTCGAGCTCCCACTTCTTGCGGCCGCCGTCGAGCAGCTTGACGTTCTCGTGGCCGTACAGCTTGAAGTACCAGTAGGCGTACGCCGCGAACCAGTTGTTGTTGCCGCCGTAGAGGATCACGAGGTCGTCGTTGGAGATGCCCTTCTCCGAGAGGAGCTTCTCGAAGCCCTCCTTGGAGACGAAGTCGCGGCGCACCCCGTCCTGCAGGTCCTTCCGCCAGTCGAACTTCACCGCGCCCC
Source organism: Amycolatopsis sp. 505 (assembly GCF_031625235.1). Taxonomy (NCBI): domain Bacteria; kingdom Bacillati; phylum Actinomycetota; class Actinomycetes; order Pseudonocardiales; family Pseudonocardiaceae; genus Amycolatopsis; species Amycolatopsis sp. 505. The sequence continues at coordinate 770,603 of NZ_JACKQP010000002.1, read as the reverse complement.
GGATGTGGCCGGCGTCGTAGGCGGTGGTGTCCTCGTCGACCTCGGCGAACACGACGCCGGGGGTGTCCAGGTTCTCCTCGGCCCACTGGGTGGTGACCAGGACGTCTTCACGGCTCATGGAACGGACTCTCTTTCTGGGGTTGAACTTTTCAGGACGCGCGGGCGGGGCTGAAGCGTTTGATGAGCAAGAACATTTCGCAGCCGAGGCAGAAGTTGAAGGCCGCGTTGAGGAAGGCCGCGAAGAGCGCGAACGCCGTCGCGACGATGCCGAGCGGGGTGATCCCGGCGGCGAAGCCGATCGTGCCGACCAGGGCGAACACGAACCCGACGGCCTGGGCGAACCGCAGCGGCGCCGCGTCCTCCCGCTCGGTCGTGGGACCGAGGCGCGGGGCGATCAAATAGCGGTACACCAGCGAATACGGCGCCGGCTTCAGGCCGACGAACGCGCCGATGGCGAAGACGACGGTCTGGATCGCCAGCAGCGGCCACCACTCGGTGACCAGCACGACCGCGAGCACGATCGTGGTCAGGATGGCGGCGAACCGCGGGCCTCGCGGGTCGACGGCCGGTCCGGCGGACATGGTGCCTCCAGCTGGAGCAAGGGGGCGTGCGAACGGCACGCGTCAGCGGCATCAGGGCTGGCGGGGACCGGATCGGGAAGTTCAGTGCCGGTCGGACTGAACGCGACACAGGCTGCTGCGGACGCGGCAGAGGTCGACTGCGCGCCGCTGCGTCAGGAAGAAGCTGGTCAGCCCGGTCACGGGTGCGAGGGTACCCAGCGCTCTCTCACGGTGGGAACCACGTTCATACCTTGGGACGATTCCCAGGATCCGGGAGAAATCCCGGTCAGGACGTCCGCGTTGTGAGATGCGGCCGCAGGGCGGCCAGCAGCTCGGGGCCCTTGGGGACGCCGCCGACGCGCAGGAGCTCCCGGCCGTCCGAGGTCAGCGCGATCGTGGTCGGCGTCCGCAGCACGGACAGCGACTGCGCGACCTCGGGCTGGTTCGTGACGTCGAGTTCGACGTGGTGCAGGCCGTCGGTCCGCTCGGCCAGCGGCGCGAGCACGGCCTTCGCGTGCCGGCAGGGCGCGCAGAAGGTGGTGGAGATCTGGACCAGCGTCACGGCGGACGCCGGGTCGAGCACGTCGGTGACGGGGGCGGGCAGCTCGCGAGCGGCCGGCTTGGCGTCCCGCACGCGGCCGTTGCGGGCCTTGAGCAGCCCGCCGACGGCCGCGGCGGCCACCAGCGTCGCCACGAGCACCCACAGCCCCGTCACCGCACGCTCCCTACTTGCTCAGGTCCGCGAACGACACGTTCGCCGCCTTGCCCTTGATCGTCACCGATCCGCTCTGCACCCGCACGCCGGTCGGGGTGACCGACAGCGGCAGGTCCTTCGTACTGATCGAGGCGTTGAAGTTCGGCATCAGCGCCTTCTGCACCGCGGCCGGGACCACGGTGGTCTCCTGGTCGTTGCCGAACTGCAGCCGCTTGGGGACGAAGTTGATCGTGCCCTTGGCGGCGTCCGCCTCGATCATCGCGAAACAGAAGATTTCCAGATCCTTGCCCGCGAACTGAAGGTGTCCCGAAATGCGGACACCGGTGCGCGACTCGTCCTGCTCGGCCTGGCCCTCGGTGGTCTTCGTCGTGGTCGGCGCCGGCTCGCTCTGCCCGGCGTCGCCGTTCTCGACGTACTCGGTGGTCGACGGCTCGATCCGCAGTTCCTTGATCTTGTCCAGCGGCGAGAGACGGGCCAGGTCGGCGGCCTTGATGGTGACCGAGCCGGTCAGCTGGCCGATGGTGATCGCCTTCGTGTTGCCGTTCGTGAGGTCCGACAGCGGCGCCTTGACGTCCTCGAGCTCGGCGTTCACCGCGACGTCCTGGAGCTTGTCCGCGACCGGGACGCCGGCGGCGGACACGCTGATGTGACTGTAGTCACCACCGAGCGCCTGCGTGAGGAACGGGAAGCCGTGGATCGTCACCGACGGGTCGTCGCTCAGCTGCAGCTGCGTGCGGGCCTTCTGCGAAATCATGTGCTCGGCGAACGCCGCGGCCCCGAAATCGGCGCCGACCAGCAGCAGGACCAGGACGATCAGTGCGATCACCCAGCGCCGGGCCCGGCGGCCGCGGCGTCGTGCGTCGGGCCTCGGTGCGGGTCGGTCGTCCCGGGTCACGGGCCTGCTCACCATCGCGTCCGTACTCCTGTTCGTCGGGGACACCGGGATTCCTCCAGGTGTGATCGATCCAGCAAGGGTTAGGTGCCCGGCCGTTCAGCCGCTATTCTCACTTAGCACCGACCAACGCCGCTGTGCGGCGACGACGCGAAGGCGGTGCGGCTGATGAGCCTGGACCTTCTGGTACTGACTGCGGAGGCCGACGCCACCTCGGTGCTTCCCGCGCTGGACCTGCTGCCGCACACCGTACGCGTCCGCGCTCCCGAGGTGACGGCCCTGCTCGACGCGGGCCACCGTGACGTGATCCTCCTCGACGCCCGCAGCGACCTGGCCTCGGCGAAGAGCCTCTGCCGCCTGCTCAAGGGCACCGGCGAGGAGGAGGCGGCCACCCCGATCATCGCGGTCGTCGGCGAGGGCGGGCTCGTCGCCGTCAGCGCCGAGTGGCGCACCGACGACATCCTGCTGCCCACCGCGGGCCCGGCCGAGGTCGACGCCCGGCTGCGCCTGGTGACGACCCGCGACGGCGGTTCCGCCCAGGTCGACGCCGAGCTGCGGGTCGGCGAGCTGGTGATCGACGAGGCGACCTACACCGCGCGCCTGCGCAAGCGCACCCTCGAGCTCACCTACAAGGAGTTCGAGCTGCTCAAGTACCTCGCGCAGCACGCCGGCCGGGTGTTCACCCGCGCCCAGCTGCTGCAGGAGGTCTGGGGCTACGACTTCTTCGGTGGCACGCGCACGGTCGACGTCCACGTGCGGCGGCTGCGCGCCAAGCTCGGCCCCGAGCACGAGCAGATGATCGGCACCGTGCGCAACGTCGGTTACAAGTTCGAGCGGCCGGCCAAGAGCGGCGGCCCGCGGCCGGGCGTCCCGGCCCAGGCCGAAGCGCCCGCCGAGACCCCCGAACTCGCTCACTGACGACGTCCCCACGTTCACCTGGACGCGGTGACAACCGTCGCGTTGCCTCGGCCGCGGGTACGGTCGCAGGGGTGACCGGAGAGTGGCGGCAGGAACTGGACGAAAAGCAGCTCGAGGACGTGCGCGGGCTGCTGCTGGCCGTGCGGGAGGCCGACGGGCGGCCCGAGGTCGCGCCGGAGGGCCCGCTGCCCGGCGAGTTCGACGGCGGTGAGCACCTCGTCGCCTGCGTCGAGGGCGAAGTCGTCGGCTACGCGCACCTCGACACCACCGGCGACTCCTTCGGCCACCAGGTCGCCGAGCTGTTCGTGCACCCCGCCCACCGCGACCGCGGTTACGGCGCGAAGCTGCTTCAGGCGCTCGACGAGCGAGCCGCGGTCGGCTTCCGCGTCTGGGCCCACGGCGATCACCCGGCCGCGCGGAAACTGGCGGTGAAGACCGGCCTGGAGCGCAAGCGCGAGCTGCTGATCCTGCACGTCGACGTCGAAGGCGCGGACTGGCCGGAGCCGATCCTGCGCGACGGCGTCTCGCTGCGGACGTTCGTACCGGGCCAGGACGAGGACGCCGTGGTCCGGGTCAACGCCCGGGCCTTCGACTGGCACCCCGAGCAGGGCGCGCTGACCGCCGACGACGTCCGCGCCGACGAAGCCCGGCCCTGGTTCGACGCCGACGGCTTCTTCCTCGCCGAAGAAAACGGCGAGGTCATCGGCTTCCACTGGACGAAGGTGCACGAGCCGACGCCCGGCCGGTTCGGCGGCGAGCGCGTCGGCGAGGTGTACGTCGTCGGCGTCGACCCGGCCGCGCAGGGCGGCGGGCTCGGGCGGGCGCTCACCCTGGCGGGGCTGCGGTACCTCGCGGACCGGGGGCTGCGGCAGATCATCCTGTACGTCGAAGGCGACAACGCGCCGGCGTTGGCGGTCTACACCAAACTCGGGTTCGCGCGGTACGAGACAGACGTCCAATACGGACGGTGACCGTTACCAACGGCGGGCCAACAATCCGTCACAGTGTGCGAACGCCCAGGTCACGGGCGGGACACGGCACTCTTTCGGGCTAGTAGCACTGCTCACACCCGGCACCTTGTTCACTTTCCGTTCATCTGGAGAGGGGCGCCCGTCCACCGTGGCTGCCTAATGTCCGGATCCGGCGCGGCAGCACGCCGCGACGACCCGGTCAAGCTCCTGATGGAGGAAACAGCAGTGAAGATCATGCGGCCCCTGAGCGCGGTCGGCATCGTGGCGAGCGCCGCTCTCGTGCTCGCCGCCTGTGGCACCGACCCCGCGGCGTCCAACAGCAGCGGCTCGAGCTCCGCTGCTGCCCCCGCCGCGACGGAGACGGCCGACGTCCAGTGCGGTGGCAAGAGCCCGCTGTCCGCGGAAGGTTCGTCGGCGCAGAAGAACGCGATCGACATCTTCACACAGCAGTACGGCAAGAAGTGCTCGGGCCAGCAGGTCAACTACAACCCGAGCGGCTCGGGCGCGGGCGTCAAGCAGTTCAACGCCAACCAGATCGACTTCGGCGGGTCGGACTCCCCGATCAAGGACGCCGACGCCGAGGCGGCCAAGAAGCGCTGCGCCAGCGACGCCTGGAACATCCCGCTGGTCGTCGGCCCGATCGCGGTCGCCTACAAGCTGTCCGGTGTGGACAAGCTGGTGCTGACCCCGTCGGTGACCGCCAAGATCTTCAGCGGCGCCATCACCAAGTGGAACGACCCGGCCATCAAGGCCGTCAAGGGCAACGAGAGCCTGAACCTGCCGGACAAGGCCATCCAGGTCGTCTCGCGCGCCGACGAGTCGGGCACCACCGACAACTTCCAGAAGTACCTGGGTGCCGCGGCGAAGGCCGACTGGACCAAGGGTGCCGGCAAGAAGTTCAACGGTGGCGTCGGCAACGGTGCGCAGGGCTCCAACGGTGTCGCGACCGCGGTGAAGGCCTCCGACGGCGGCATCACCTACGTCGAGGGCGCGTTCGCCAAGGACGGCCTGACCCCGGCCCTGATCGACAGCGGCTCCGGCGGCGTCGAGCTCAACGCGGCGAACGTCGCCAAGTCCCTCGACGCGGCGAAGTTCCTCAAGGACGGCTCCAACGACCTCGCGCTCGACCTCAACGGCATCTACGCCAGCAACACCCCGGGTGCGTACCCGCTGCTGCTGACGACCTACGAGATCGTCTGCTCGAAGTACGCGGACCCGAACGTCGCGAAGGCCGTCAAGGCGTTCCTGACGGTGGCGGCCACCGACGGCCAGCAGCCGCTGTCGTCGAAGGGCTACGTGCCGATCCCGCAGTCGCTGCAGACCAAGGTCCTGGCCGCGGTCAAGGCCATCTCCTGACCTGTTGCGACTGACATCCGAGTGATAGAGGCTGGTCAGAAGTAGCTGATGAGCGAGTCATCCTCGACGCGAACGCCCACCGGCGACCCCGGTGGGCGTTCGTCGTCCGTCACGACGCCCCCGGAGGTCCCGATTTCGGAGCAAGCAGCCCCGCCGGCGGACAAGCAGCCGCCCGCGGCCGAGAAACCGAAGAAGGTGCGGCCCGGTGACCGCATCTTCCAGAACCTGACCACCGGGGCCGGGATCTTCGTCGTCGCCCTGATCGGCCTGATCGGGCTCTTCCTGCTCATCCAGGCCATCCCGGCGCTGCAGGCCAACAAGGCCAACTTCCTGACCAACCACGGCTGGTCGACCAACGACCCGGCGAACATGTCGTTCGGCATCCTCGACCTGCTCGAGGTGACCGTCGCGACGTCGCTCGTGGCGCTGATCATCGCGATGCCGGTCTCGCTGGGCATCGCGCTGTTCCTGACGCAGTACGCGCCGCCGCGGCTCGCCCGGCCGTTCGCCTACATCATCGACCTGCTCGCCGCGGTGCCGTCGATCATCTTCGGCCTGTGGGGCATCCTCGTGTTCGCCCCGGCGATCGAGCCGTTCTCGCAGTGGGTCAACGACACGTTCTCGTGGTTCCCGCTGCTGGCGCCCGGCAACGTCGCGCCGAGCGTGCGCGGCACGATCTTCACCGCCGGCATCGTGCTGGCCGTGATGATCCTGCCGATCATCACCTCGCTCTCGCGCGAGGTGTTCGAGCGGACGCCGACCCCGCACATCGAAGGCGCGCTGGCGCTCGGCGCGACGCGCTGGGAGGTCATCCGCACGACGGTGCTGCCGTTCGGCAAGGCGGGCTACGTCGGCGCGTCCATGCTCGGCCTCGGCCGCGCGCTGGGCGAGACGATCGCGCTGGCCGTCATCCTGCTCATCCCGCAGGGCAAGAACTTCGACTGGAGCCTCTTCGACGGCGGCGCCACGTTCGCGTCGAAGATCGCGGCGAACTACAGCGAGTTCAACAACGAAGTCTCGGCCGGGGCGTACATCGCGGCCGGCCTGGTGCTGTTCGTGCTCACCTTCGTCGTGAACTTCGCCGCACGCTCCATCATCGGCGACAAGAAGGGGGACTGAGCATGTCCACCTCGACGCTCGAAGCACCCGCTTCGACCCCCGCTTTCCAGCAGGTCAGCCTGGCCCGCAAGGTCAAGAACGGACTGGCGACCACGCTCGTCTGGCTGTCGTTCCTGATCGCCGTCGTCCCGCTGGTGTGGGTGCTCTACACGGTGATCGTCGACGGCATCAAGCGGATCCCCTACAGCAATTGGTGGACCGAAGACTTCGGTGACGTCCTGTCCGACGAGGTCGGCGGCGGCGTGCTGCACGCCATCATCGGCACCCTGCTGCAGGGTCTGGTGTGCGCGATCATCGCCGTGCCGATCGGCATGCTGGTGGCGATCTACCTCGTCGAGTACGGCCGCAACGGCAAGCTCGCGAAGGCGACCACCTTCATGGTCGACATCCTCTCCGGTGTCCCGTCCATCGTGGCGGCGCTGTTCATCTACGCGCTGTGGATCACCACGTTCGGCCTGCCGCGCAGCGGTTTCGCGGTATCGCTGGCCCTGGTGCTGCTGATGATCCCGGTCGTCGTCCGGTCGTCTGAGGAGATGCTGCGGATCGTCCCGGACGACCTGCGTGAGGCCTCCTACGCGCTCGGCGTGCCGAAGTGGAAGACGATCATGAAGATCGTGCTGCCGACGGCACTGTCCGGCATCATCGGCGGCATCATGATGGCGCTGGCCCGCGTCATGGGTGAGACGGCGCCGCTGCTGGTCCTGGTCGGCTACTCGGCCTACACGAACTGGGACATCTTCAGCGGCGAGCAGGCCGCGCTGCCGCTGCTGATGAACAACGAGCGCGTCAGCAACCCGATGGACCCGGGCTCGGTCGGCTTCGACCGGATCTGGGGCGCGGCCCTGACCCTCGTGCTCATCATCGCGATCATCAACCTCCTCGCCACCGTGTTCGCGCGCCTCGTCGCCCCGAAGAAGAAGTGAGCTGTTCCTGATGGCCAAGCGAATCGACGTCAAGGACGTGGACATCTACTACGGCAAGTTCCACGCCGTGGACGGCGTCACCCTGTCGGTGCCGCCGCGCAACGTCACCGCGTTCATCGGCCCGTCGGGCTGTGGCAAGTCGACGGTGCTGCGCACGCTCAACCGCATGCACGAGGTGATCCCGGGTGCCCGCGTGGACGGCCAGGTGCTGCTCGACGGCGAGGACATCTACGCCTCGGCGGTCGACCCGGTCCAGGTGCGCCGCACGATCGGCATGGTCTTCCAGCGCCCCAACCCGTTCCCGACGATGTCCATCAAGGACAACGTCGTCGCGGGCTTGAAGCTGGGCGGCACCAAGGGCAAGAAGACCCTCGACGACATCGCCGAGCGCGCCCTGCGCGGCGCGAACCTGTGGAACGAGGTCAAGGACCGCCTGAACAAGCCGGGCGGCGGTCTGTCGGGCGGTCAGCAGCAGCGGCTCTGCATCGCCCGCGCGATCGCGGTCCAGCCGGACGTGCTGCTGATGGACGAGCCCTGCTCGGCCCTGGACCCGATCTCCACACTGGCGATCGAGGACCTGATCGGCGAGCTGAAGAAGGACTACACGATCGTCATCGTGACGCACAACATGCAGCAGGCGGCCCGGGTTTCCGACCAGACGGCGTTCTTCAACCTCGCCGGGGTCGGCCAGCCGGGCCGGCTGGTGGAGCTGAACGACACGGAGAAGATCTTCTCCAACCCGGACGAAAAGGCCACGGAAGACTACATTTCCGGCCGGTTCGGCTGAGTCCACAAGGGAATTGAAAACGCCCCCGGTCGCGGCCGGGGGCGTTTTCGCTTGGCGTGGCTCAGATGTCGTCGTCGGTGCCGTAGCCCGGCATCTTGCCGGTGACCACGAAGATCATCCGCTTCGCGACCGACACCGCGTGGTCGGCGTAGCGCTCGTAGAACCGGCCCAGCAGCGTCACGTCGACGGCGGAGGCGACGCCGTACGGCCACTCGCGGTCCATGATGACGGTGAACAGGTGGCGGTGGATGTCGTCCACCTGGTCGTCCTCGGACTCGATGGTCTTCGCCGCTTCGACGTCCTTGGAGTGGATGACCTGCTCGACCTGGCGGGCCAGCTTGACCGCGACCTCGCCCATCTCGGCGAAGTACGGGCGGACGGAGTCCGGCAGCACCGGCTCCGGGTGGCGGCGCCGCGCGGCCTTGGCCACGTGCAGCGCCAGGTCGCCCATGCGCTCCAGGCTCTCCGCGGCGTGGATCGCCGCGAGCACCGTGCGCAGATCGGTCGCCACGGGCGCCTGGAGGGCCAGCAGGGCGTACGCCTGCTCCTCGCACTGGGCGCGGGCGTCGTCGACCTTCGAGTCGTCGCTGATCACCTGCTCGGCGAGACTGAGGTCGGCCTCCAGGAGGGCGCGCGTGGCGCGCTCCATGGCGTCGGCGACCTGGACGGACATCGCGGCCAGGTGGTCGGCGAGCTGTTCGAGTTCGACATGGTAAGCCTCACGCATGGGCCAACCCTACGGCCAAGGGTGGCCGAATACCGCATCGCCGGGTGAACCGCACGTGAACCCGGTCTAACGATCCTCGCGGATCAGCCGTTTCCGCTGCTCCTGCGGGTGGTGGTCGACTTGGAGCTGCCGCTGCTCTTCGACTTCGAGGTGCTGGTCGGCGGCGCCTGCTCGCTGGCCGGGACCGGCGCGTTCGGGTCGGGCAGCGGGGTGTTGTTGCGCAGCGCGTCGAAGAGCGCCTTGGTCTTGCTGACGACGAGGACCTCGTTGCCGCGGTTGTTGGCCATGCCGACCGTCGGGACGGTGAGGAAGGTGATCTTCGACGGATCCAGGCCCTTCATCGACTGCGCCAGCGTCATCATCTGCTTGACGCCGAGGTTGTCGCCGAAGGTCGCCTTCGCGAAGGCGTTGATGAAGTCGCTGAGCTTCCCGGGATCGAGCACGACGTCCGAGGACATGACCTTCTTCAGCAGCGCGCCGATGAACTCCTGCTGCCGCTTGATCCGGCCGTAGTCGGACGTCGGGTCGCCCTTGACGTGCCGCGCGCGGACGAAGTTCAGCGCCTGGTCGCCGGAGATCGTGACGTCGCCGGTCTGCAGCAGCACCTTGCCGAGGATGCTGTCGTCGATCGGGATCTCGTTGTGGATGGTGACGCCGTGCACCGCGTCGACCATCTCCTTGAAGCCGTTGAAGTCGATGCCGACGAAGTGGTTGATCCGCAGCCCGGTGATCTGCTGGACCACCTTGGTGACGCAGGCCGGCCCGCCGACGGCGTAGGCGGTGTTGAGCTTGGCGAACTTCGCGCCCTTGTAGACCTCGTCGGTGGTCTTGTTCTGCGCCGGGTCCCACTTCTGGCAGTCCGGCCGGTTGATCTCGAGATCGCGAGGGAACGACGTGACGACGACCCGCTTCCGGTCGGCCGGGATGTGCGCGACCATCACGGTGTCGCTTCGCGCGCCGGGTGTGCTGTCGGCGGTGCCGACGCCTTCCTCGGCGGAGGCGCCATCGCGGGTGTCGGAGCCGACCATCAGGAAGTTCTCGTCGTTGGCCTGCGCCTCGGCGTCCTGGATGTCGGACGAGTTCTCGTCGAGTGCGGAGACCTGGGTGAACTTGGCGTCGAAGTAGGTCTGAGCGCCCCAGGCACCCCCGATCCCGAGGAAGACCAGCCCGGCCACAACGGCGGCGGCGATCCGCCCGGCGAGAGCCGACCGCCGCTTCTTTTCCTGCTGCCGGCTGAGTTCGGCCGCTGCTTCGGCTTCGGCGGCGTCGGCTGCTTCGGCTGTTTCGGAGGAGGTAGTGGTGACAACGCGCTGAAGGGCGGTGCGGGTGCTCTCGAGGATGGACGCGGGCGAGAGCCGCTCACGGCGTTCGCGCCGCTTCGCTTCCTCGGCTTCCATCTCATCGTGAGCCGCGGAGAACCGGGCGAGGGTGTGATCGATCTTCCGCCGGTACTGGGTGGCCTCGTCGATCGCTTCCATTTCATCGGTCATGGTCAGCGGATCGAGAGCAGCCCGCGGCGGCACAGAGCCTTCGGCGGCAGGGTGCTGAGCTGCAGCTCCGTCGGCCGCTCGGCGAGCTGCCGGGCCGTCGGCTGCGGCGCCCTCGTTGCCGCGTGAGGCTGCGCCGGCCGAAGCTGCGGCGAGGCGGCCGCCGGGACCACCGCCGGCGCCTCGGCGTGGCGCCGGGCTGTCCGGCGTGGCGCGCGGGGTCGCGGCGTCGGCCGGGCGGCGGGGAGTCGGGCCGTCCGCGGCGGGCCGCTGGGCCCCGTTGGCGGCGCGGCGAGGTGCGGGGCTGTCCGGCGTGGCGCGCGGGGTCGCGGCGTCGGCCGGGCGGCGGGGAGTCGGGCCGTCCGCGGCGGGCCGCGGGGCCCCGTTGGCGCCTCGGCGTGGCGCAGGGCTGTCCGGCGTGGCGCGCGGGGTTGCGGCGTCGGCCGAGCGTCGGGGTACCGCGTTCTCCCCGGTGCGGCGGGGTGCCGGGCCGTCCGCGGCGGGGCGCGGAGCTGCGGCCCCGTTGGCGGCTCGGCGAGGTGCCTGGCCGTCGGCGGCGGAGCGCTGGGGAGCGGCCCCTTCGGCGGCCCCGTTGGCCGCGCGGCGAGGTGCGGGGCTGTCCGGCGTGGCGCGCGGGGACGCGGCGTCGGCTGGGCGGCGGCCTGCGGCTTCTCCGGTGCGGCGAGGCGCCGGGCCGTCCGCGGCCGGCCGTGGCGCACCTGCGTCGACCGGACCGGCCGGGCGGCGGCCCGCGGCCCCATCAGCCCGGCGGGGCGACGGGCTGTCCGGCGTCGGCCGCTGGGGCGCACCTGCGTCCGGGCGCGGCGCGCGGCGAGGTGCGGCCCCGTCCTCGGCCCCCGGGCGGCGAGGGCGCCGGGGCGGCTGCTGCGCCGCCGACGTCTGCTGCGGGCCCGGGTTGGCCGCCGGCGGGCGTCGCTGGAGCGGGGCCTCGGGCAGCGGGGCGGCCGCCGTCGTGCGGCGGGGCTGGCGGGGGCGCGGGGTGCGCGGTTGACGTGTGGCGTCCGTGGGTACTGGGTCTTCAGCGGGTCCCTGGGCGGACCTCGGCGCGCGCGGCTGCGACGACCGCGGCGGGGCCGGTGGTTCGGCGGCGCGGACCCGGCGTCCCGGCTGGTCGGAGCGGTCCTGCTGCTCGCGGGGCGGCACCGGGCGAGCGCCGGTGGTCTTGGCGACGACGTCGGAGACGCTGATCCCGCCCTGGTCCTCCATCGACCGGCGCCGTCCGGGCCGGGGCCGCGCGGGACCGTCGAGGCGGCGACCGGTTCCCGGGCTGTCGAGCTCGTCCGGCACTCGGTCTCCTTTCGCGCGATCGAAGGGTGGCTTCGACTTGGCCGTCTTCCCCCGCAGGAGGTGATCGTTCCCCCGGAGGTTTTCGTTATCGTACGGATACCCCCCGTTCGTGACGACACCCCATCGGAATTTTCTTCACCTTGAGTCGACGAACGGCCGGTGGGCGTCGACAAACGGGTGATACCCCTTGTCGACAGACGGAGTAATGCACCCTTTGCGTTACTCAGAGTGGGTTATTAACTGTGTCGTTTGCGCGTCGTGATAGACGACTTTGTTGCGGCCCGCGCGTTTCGCGGCATAAAGCAGGCCGTCCGCGCGGCGCAGCTGGTGCTCCGGCGACGACGGCGTGCCGGGCTCGTGCGCCAGGCCGGCGCTGATGGTCACCCGCAGGCCCGGCTGGAGTTCTGACCAGGGATGACGAGCGACGCGCAGCCGGGCGCCGTCGACGACACCGAGGGCCCGTCCGGCGTCGACGCCCGGCAACCACAGGACGAACTCCTCGCCGCCGTAGCGGGCGCAGAAGCCGTCTGGCGGCAGGTTCTCCTGGAGGAGATCGGCGACCCGGCGGAGGACGCGATCGCCGACGAGGTGACCGTACGTGTCGTTGATGCTCTTGAAGTGGTCCAGATCGATCAGCGCCAGCGACAGCGGTGGACGGTCGGTGAGCGGTCCGTACAGTCGCTCGTCGAGGTAACGGCGGTTGTAACTCGACGTCAGCGCGTCGCGGAGGCTGCCGTCGCGGGCGATGTCCAGTGCGGACCGCAGGTGCTGGTAGGCACGCCGCCAGTCGCCCTGGGTGGCGAAGAGACCGGCGACGGCCTCGTGCAGGCGGAGCAGGTCCGGCGGCTGCGGGCCGGCCGTCCGGCCCAGCGCGCCTTCGCCCTCGGCGACCATCCCGACCTCCACCACCCCTTGGTTGTCGTCGAGGGGACGGCCGCGCTTGAGGTACCGATGCCGAAGAAGATGAATTTCGCTCAAACGGGACTGCGACGGTGACTCTCCGAAGTGCTCGACTCAGAGCCCGGAGAACGGCTCGATGCCCTTGAGCTGCGAGTACTGGTCTTGGGCCCAGTAACTCACATTAGCCGTCACATCGTTCAGTAACTCCGTGTAGTCAGTCCAGGTGACCCAGCGCCAGTCGCCGACCTCTTCCGGGTTCGGCGCCGGCTCGGCGTCGGCCCAAGCGGCGAACACCGGGCAGAACTCGTTCTCGACGATCCCCTGGAACGGCGGCGTCCGGTAGCGGTAGCTCGGCAGCACGCAGTGCAGCTCCGACAGCGACGGCAGGCCGAGCTCGTAGTCCGCGCGGCGCCGGACGGCGTCCTCGAGCGCTTCGCCGGGTGCGGGGTGGCCGCAGACGCTGTTGGTCCAGACCCCCGGCCACACCTTCTTGTGGAGGGCGCGCTGGGTGATCAGCAGGGCGTTGTCGCTGCGCCGCAGGACGTAGCACGAGAAGGCCAGGTGCAACCGGGTGTGCTCGTGGTGGCTGGCCAGCTTCGGGCCGGTCTCGCCGGTGGGCACGCCGTCCTCGGTGACGAAGACGACCTGCTCGGTCTCGGGTTCGGTCGCGGTATCCACGTGCCCCAGTGAACACGACGGCCCGCCGTGCGCCGTACCGCGAGGCGGGTGGGTTACCCGCGGTCCGCCCGGCGGGGTGACGCGTCGTCACCGCGCGTTGAGGTGCTCCACGAGCAGCGAGGTGACGGCTTCCGGAGCTTCCTCGGGCACCCAGTGCGAGACGTCTTCGAGCATCTCGAACCGGTAGGGCCCGGTGACCCGGTTGGCGGTGTCGAGCGCGGCGGTGGAGCCGAAGGAGACGTCCTCGGTGCTCCAGATGTACAGCGTCGGCACGGTGATCACGCCGATCTTCCCGCCCGGCCGCCCGGCCCGGTACCAGTTGAGGGCGGCGGTGAGCGCGCCCGGTTCGGACAGCCGCTGCACGTAGTCGTCGACCTTCGAGGGCGAAACCCGCCGATCGAACATCTCCCGCAGCGCGCGGGCGTCGTTCTCCAGCATCCGCCGCTCGGTGACGCGGGTCTGCCGCCACTCGGTCATGTAGCGCGTCCGCAGGTGCTGGTCCTCATCGGTCTTCATGGCCTCGGCGAGCGCGCCGGGGTGCGGCGTCGAGACGACGGCGAGGCTGCGCAGACGTTCGGGGTGCATGTCGGCGGTCCACCAGGCGACGGCGCCACCCCAGTCGTGCCCGACGAGGTCGAACTTCGGCCACCCCAGCGCGTCCGCGATCGCGACGACGTCCCCGACGAGGTGATCGATGGAGTAGTCGCCGGCCTGCTCGGGCCGCACATCCGGCGAGTACCCCCGCTGATCCGGCGCCACGGCCCGGAACCCGAGCACCCCGAGGGTGGCAACCTGGTGCTCCCATTCGATCGCGGCTTCGGGGAAGCCGTGCAGCAACAGCACGGGCCGCCCATCTTCGGGCCCGGCGGCGATGGCGTCGAAGGAACCGGCCTCGGTGGGGATGCTGATGTGGTCGATCACGACCTGAATCTACTTCGCGCGGATGAACTTCGGGTGGCTGGTGTCCATCACTCGACCACGCTGCCGGGTCCCAACAGCTTGGCGCCGACGAGCCGGGTTTCGTCGCCCACGTACACGGTGAGGCCGGACTTGCCGGCGAGTGCGGTCAGGTCGGTTCGGTCCACGTCGAAGAGGTACAGCTTCCGTAGCTTCGGCAACGCAGCCAGTGGTGCAAGATTCACCTTGTGGCACCCCACCAAGCGGACCTCGGTCAAGCTGTCCGTCCACCTGGTGAGGCCGGAAATGTCGCGTAGGTTGGGGCACCGGTCGAAGCTCAGCGCCCGCGGAGCGTCTAAAAAGGACAATGCGTCGACATCGTTCAAGTAGGGCATGTTGTATAGGACCAATGAGGGAATGTATTTCAAGGGGGCGAGTTCGCGCAGCCGCGGCGGGTCTTCGACCCAGCTCAGTTGAAGGTGTGCCAGGTGTCGCGAGCGGGCGAATTGTGACCAGCCGTGAGTTTCCACGGTGGTGACCAATGAAACGAGACCTGAAACCTTGGCGAGAGGGCCGATGTCGACCGATGGGGTGTCAGGTGTGCCCTCCAGCGTGAGGTGTTCCAGTGAAGTGCCTGCCAGGGCTGGTAAATCATATCCAGCGATGTCGCAAAGCGTGAGACTCTTGAGATGGGGAAGATTTCTGGCGAAATCGAGTTTCCCGTATCCTTCGTCGAATGAACAATTGAGGCTTTCGAGATCTCGAACGTATTCCAGTCCTGCTAGCATTGCCGGGTCCGTCACATTCAGATTGCCGCTCGGCAGGCGCACATCGGCAAGCACTTGCTCTGCGTACTCGGCTGCGTCGAAGCGCTCCCGACTTGTGATCAGCTCTCGTACTACGACCGTGCCCGAATCTCTGCTGTAGCGCGCAATCAGGTCCAACGCTCCCGGTCCGCCGATCAACGCGGCAGCTCGAATGGTAGCTGCCACCGTCCAGGCGTCCTGGGGACGGCATGCGGCAAGGAGGTCGAGCACGAATTCGCCCGCCATCGCGAGGTTTGCGGCGTCACTGAAGTTCTCTGGCGGGATCAGTGCGCCGGTTCGGCGTTCGATCCTTGCGCGTAGGGCATCCGGAAGCTCGGGTGACGTTTCCAAGCATGCCAATGCGACCAGAGCGCTAGTCAGTGAACGCGAGTTGAGTACACCTTCGAGTAGCTTGTTGCGCTGTGCGGGGTAGGCATGTCCTGCCGCCATGACGACGACATCACACCATTCATCTCGACCCGCGTTCGCGACGAGCACACCGATGTCGTCTTCCTCGACGGCGGCCTTTGCTGCGAGGTAGTCACTGAAAGTGCGGTGCACGAAATCGATTCGGCCGGGCACCGGCTCGCGCAGCACGCCGCCGCGATCTAGCAGGTGCCGGAACACTTGGTACGGGCTGGCGCTGATTTGGCCCATGAACTTGAGCTTCGCGGCGATCCTGGCTTCCGCGTCCTCGACGGGGATGTCAGTGTGCCCGTTGCGGACCAGCCAGTAGGCAAGATGCCGCAGCAGCACGAGCTTCTCGGTCAGCGAGAGTCGGATTTCGGGACTGATCCGCCGTTCGATGTCGCGACTATCCAGCAGCATGCGCAGTGCAACTTCGTACATCTCCATGCGGTTTTCCGGCAGGCGTCCGTTACCTTCATGGTGCAGCGCGCAGAGCAACGCGCAGAGCAGCGGATTTTCGGCGAGACGCCGCAATGCACTGCGTGAGCCGATAGCCGCAATCAACGCGTCGCGCTGGTCGTCGAGGGCTTCGCCTGGCATGGCCGCATGCCAGCGCGCGACGAACGTCCGAACGTCGCGTGGCGTCATCGGCTGCAGCCGTACCTCGGTGAAGTCTTTGGCGGCCATCCAGTCGGGCGCCACCGCGGCAGGTCGGGTGGTCACTACGTATCGGACGCGAGGGAAGGTCGTAACCAGTTCGGCCAGCCACGCTTGTACCTCGGGGCGACGTTCCTCGGGCAATTCGTCGATGCCGTCGACGAGCACGATGGCCTGCCCTCGCCGCAGCTTCTCGTGTACCCAACCCTTTGGCATTTCGTCAGCGATATGCCTGCCGACCTCGTCGAGGAACCGTTCCGGCGTGGGCAGCTCCGATCTGCTGAAGCGACGCAGTCGAAGAAGAAACGGCTCGACGTCGTCCCAGCCTTCGAGGGCTCGCAGTTCACGGCTCGCGCACTTGACGGCCAGCCACTGCAGCATGGTGGTCTTGCCTGACCCAGCTTCGCCGCGTAACAGGATCCGTCGGGTTTGTGGCAGGACGTGCTCGATCCGGTCGGCCGGGCCGAAGTCCGCCGCGGCAGCGATGCTCAGGCTGAGGTATGCGACTGATAGCGGATACAGCCTTGTCGCGTCGGCCAAGCCCGCACCGAACAGCGCCATGCGATCCAGCGTCGTCATGACTTGGCGGCGGAAGTCTGCCGCGAAGTCGTCCGGGTGGCGCCGTTCCGGCAAAGCGGTGAGCACGTTCCGGACCGTTTCGAGAATCTCGGTCTCACGACGGAGCACTTCGCGTAGTGCGCCGGGCTGGAAACGAGGCAAGGTGCTGGTGACCTGGACCAGGTAGGCGCAGCATTCCCGGAGCACTTGCCGGTACAGTTCGGTGGCGTCGGCCGAGAGGAGAGCGGCAGCGCCGGAAACATTCTCGACGAGGTAGCGGTTGAGGTAGCCGGCGTCGAGGTCGGCAGCGAACAGGTCGTCGTCGGTCAGGGCTGCTCGCTCGAACGTCTCGCGGACCGCTTCCACCGCAGCCACCCGCTCGTTTTCCGGCAACGAGCGGAACTCGACGTCAAGGAACGGCAGGAGCCGATCCGCGACCCGGGACTCGAGGTTGGTGAACAACAAGCGGAGCTTGCGCCGGTCGTTGAGGCCGGTGATCTGTTGCTCGAGCAGGTCGAACACTTTTGCGGAGGCGTCTGCGGCAATCGTCCGATCGCCCAGCCAGACCTTGGCCGCCGCTTTTACCACCGCGGTTGTCAGTGCGATCGCTGATGCTTCGAACCCGCTCACCGGTCGTAGTTTAGTCGAGCACCTCCGCGACTGTGGCGACCGTCACCAAGGGCGCGTACAGCCGCAGGATGTCGAGCGCCTTCGCGTGGCTCTCGTCGTCCACGCCCGCGCACGCGTCGGACACCACGGTGACCGCGACACCCGCGTCCGCCGCCGCCAGTGCGGTCGACAACACGCAGCAGTCCGTCGAGACGCCGGCCAGCACCAGGCCCGCGCCGCCGACCCGGGTGGCCATGCGGGCGTTCCACTTGCCGAACGTGGTCGCGTCCACTGTGGACTTCGGCTCGAACGCGTCGATCACCTGGTACAGCGGCGAGCCCGGCGCTTGCAAGGCGAACGGCCACTGCTCGTAGTACCGGCGCCACGCTCCTTCCGGGCGCGAGGGCGCGACGAACCGGGTGAACACGACGTCGTCACCGAAAGCCGTCACCAAGCGGTGGATTCGTGGGACCACCTCGGCGAAGCGGGGAGTGAACCACGGGCTCGCACTGTCGGCGAACACGTTCTGCAGGTCGATGACCGCCAGAATTCTCCTCACACTGCCTCCTGTTCGCGGACCCGCCGCCGCGTCAGCAACGTCACCAGGAACCCCAGGGCCAGCGCCAGCAGCACGCCGAGGTTCGCGAAGGCCCACGCGCCTTCGCGGCCGCCCAGGCCCAGCGGTTCCAGCAGGTAGCCCTGCCACTTCAGCCACTCCGCGGACGTGTTCGTGACCAGGCCCCAGCCGAGCGCCGTGGCCACCAGGACCAGGGCGATCGGCCCGACACGGACGTCACCGTACCGGCCGGCCGGGTCGAAGAGGTCCGGCTCGGCGTAGTCGCGGCGCCGCAGGAGGACGTCCGCGAGCATCACGCCGCACCAGGCCGCGACCGGGACCCCCAGCGTCACCAGGAAACCCTGGAACTGACCGAGGAACTCGCCGCCGAAGAAGACGATGTAGATCGTGCCGAGGATCATGATCACACCGTCGACCAGCGCCGCGGCCGGGCGCGGGATGCGCAGGCCCGCCGAGAGCAACGCCAGCCCCGACGAATAGATGTCCAGCACCGCGCCGCCGACCAGGCCGAGCACCGCGACGATCGCGAACGGCACCAGGAACCACAGCGGCAGCAACGTCGTCAGCGCGCCGATCGGGTCCGCCGCGATCGCCTTGTTCAGGTCCGGCGACGAGCCGGCCAGCAGCAGCCCGAACACCAGCAGCACCACCGGCGCCACCGACGCGCCGAACGTCGTCCAGCCGACCACGCCCCGGCTCGACGACGACCGCGGCAGGTAGCGCGAGTAGTCCGCGGCCGCGTTGACCCAGCCGAGGCCGAAGCCGGTCATCAGGAACACCAGCGCCCCGACCCACTGCTGCGCCGAGCCGGACGGCAGCGCGCTGACGGCGGCCCAGTGCACGTCGCCGGCCACGAGGACCACGTAGACCACCGTGAGCACGCCGGTGATCCAGGTGATCCACGTCTGCAGCTTCATGATCGCGTCGAAGCCGAGCACGCCCGCCGCGACGGTCAGCGCCGCCACCACGACGAGCGCGACCACCTTCGTCGGTGTCCCGCCGCCCCAGCCGAGGCGCTCGAACACCGTCGCCGTGGCCAGTGTCGCCAGCGCGGCGAGCACGGTCTCCCAGCCGACCGTCAGCAGCCACGAGATGGCTGACGGCAGCCGGTTGCCGCGCACGCCGAACGCCGCCCGCGAGAGCAGCATCGTCGGCGCCGACCCGCGTTTGCCCGCGATGGCGATGAACCCGCACAGCAGGAACGAGAACAGGATGCCGACCACGCCGGCGACCAGCGCCTGCCCGAACGAGATGCCGAAGCCGAGGGTGAACGAGCCGTAGCTCAGCCCCAGCACCGACACGTTCGCGCCGAACCACGGCCAGAACAGCTGCCGCGGGCGCCCGCGCCGCTCGGCGTCGTCGATCACGTCGAGGCCGTTGGTCTCCACCTCGAGCCTGCGGGTACCGGTCATCGCATGGCCTCCACCAGCTGGTCGATCTCTTCCCGGCCCGGCGCCGTCGCCGGGCCGCGCCGGGTCACCGAAAGCGCGGCCGCCGCGTTGGCGCGCACGGCGGCGTCGAGGACGGTACTGCCGCGCAACAGCTCCGCGGCCAGCACGCCGCAGTGCGTGTCGCCGGCGCCGGTCGTGTCCACGACGTCGACCGGGTATCCGGGGACGTCGGTGATCCGGCCGTTTTCGTGGACACGACAGCCTTTCGCGCCCTCGCGGACGACGGCGACGGGCGGTAGCTCGCCCAGCACCTCGGCTTCGCGGGCGGTGCAGCTCAGGATGTCTACGGTGGACAAAAGGTCATGGATGTCTCCAGGGTCGATGTCGGTGATGAGCGGGCCGGGGTCGAACAGGATCTTCGAGCCGGGCAGCCGGGGCAGCCACTCGATGAGGGCGCCGCGATTGATCTCGTGCAACCAACTGTATCCGCTCACGTACACGACGTCGTCATTCTTTGGGGTGACGCGGGTGAGAAGTTCGGCGCTCAGCCGCCCTTCGGCGCCGGTGCCGGTCGCGAAGGTGCGTTCGCCGGTCGCGTCCACCAAAACGACGACGACTCCAGTGTCCATTTCGGACACCGGATCGTGGGCCAGGGCAACACCTTCTGCCACAAGTGCGCTGCGGACGAGATCGCCGAATCTGCCGATTCCATGGCTGCCAGCGTAAAGCACTCGCGCGCCGGAGCGTGCTGCGGCGGACATGACGTTGAAACCGCCGCCGGGCAACAAGTTCGTCGACGAGGCGAGGACGTCGCCGCCGACCGGGGGCAGGGCCGGCACCGCCATGACGAGGTCGACGACGACCTGCCCGGTGTGCACCAGCCGCCCGGTCATCGGCGGCGCAGCTTCAGGAGTTCGTCGACGAGCGGCCCGAATTCGAGCCGGTTGACGGCGAGCACGGTTTCGACGACGTCGGGGCGGAAGGCGCCGACACCGTGCGCGGCGCCGAGCATCGCCCCGCAGATCGCGGCGACGGTGTCGGTGTCGCCGCCGAGCCCGGCGGCCAGCCGCAACGCCGACGGCGGGTCGTCGCCCATCGCTTCGGCCAGCGCGAACGCGGCCACGACGGACTCCTGCGACGCGACCGACGTGCCGATCACCTGCGCGACCGCGTCGGCGACGGCGGCAGGCGCCATGCCCCGCACCCAGTCGCGCGCCCAGCGGATCCGGGCGGCGATCTCCCCGCCGGGCGCCCAGTGCCCGCGTTCCCCGCCGACGTCGGCGGCGCGCTCACCGGCGTCGAGCGCTTCGGCCAGGCTCGCGCCGTCGACCCCGGCGGAGACGGTGGCCGCGACCGCCGCGGCCGACGCGATGCCCAAACTGGTGTTGTGCGTGACCCGCGCGGTCGCGACGACGGCGTCGACCAGGCGGTGCAGGTTTTCCGACGGCGTGGCGATGCCGACCGGCGCGACCCGCATGGCGGCGCCGTTGGTGGTGCCGGTGCGGCCGGCTTCGTCGGCCGGGACGCCGTCCTGGAGCCGGGCCAGCGCGCGTTTGGTGGACGGCCCGAGCAGGTCCGCGGAGCCGCGGCGGACCATGTCGGCCTCCCAGATCAGCAGGGCGTCGGCGAAGACGTGCGGCTCGACGACGCCGCGGCCGTCGATGAGCAGCCGGGCCAGCAGGACGGCCTGTTCGGTGTCGTCGGTGACCGAGCCCGCGGGCATCGACGGCGCGACCGGCTGCTCGGCGACGGCGGTGAGCAGGCCGGTGACCGGTCCGTAGGTGGCGGCGATGGCGGCGCGGGACATCGACTGCGTCGGCATGCCGAGTGCGTCGCCGACGGCCAGCCCGGTGAACGCGCCGAGCGCCCGGTCCCGCGCGGTCACCGGTGTCCGAAGGTGAGGTGGAACTGGAACCGGTCCGGGTCCAGCAGGCTGACGACCCGTTCGACGAGCCGGCCTTCGATGTCGACCGACGTCCGTTCGGCGCGGAGGAAGAGTTCGCCGATGCTGCGGCCGAGCAGTTCGGCGGCGCAGGCGTCGAGGCGTTCCGTGCTGATCCACTGGTCCCCGCCGACGGAGATCCGCCCGGCGGCTTCGAGGGTTTTGGTCAGGGAGCCGTCCCGCAGACCGGTTTCGGGGAGACCGGCCAGCGGCCCGACGGCGGGCACGGTGGCGGTTTCGAAGGAGATTCCGCGGTCGTGCTCCCGCCGCAGCCGCCGCACGGCGACGTAGGCCGGTTCGCCGAATTCTTCTTCGAGGGCCCGGTCTTCGACGGTCTCGATGCCGAGCAGTTCGGTGGTGACCGGCGCGCCGGCGTCGGCGAGGGCCTGCGCCCAGCCGATCCGCTGGTCGAGCTGGACGCCGTCGAAGGTGACGAAGGAGCCGACACCGGCCTGGGTGGAGATGAGCTCCAGCTGCTGGAGCTCGGACAGGGCGCTGCGGACGGTGCCGCGGCTGACCTGGTACTGCAGGGCGAGCTGGTTCTCGCCGGGGAGGCGTTCGCCGTGGGCGAGGCGCCCGGAGCGGATCAGGTCGGTGAGGTCGCCGACCAGCTGCTGCCGCTTGCTGTACATGTCCACACCTGTACACCCGGCGTTGTCGCAGGTCAAGCGGCCACGAGGGGCTTCGCGTCGGCGGCGATCATCTTGCCCGCCTTCTCGGCCACCTTGCCGGAGACCACCATGATCACCGCGAAGGCGCCCGCGAAGATGGCGGTGCTCAGCCAGACCATGGTCGAGATCGGCAGCGTGAAGGCACCGACGATGCGAACCGCGCTTTCCAGCGCGAAGCCGATGCCCCAGATCACGCTGCAGCGCCGCAGGACGGCGTCGAAGGTCTCGGTGCCGCTGAGCCGTTCCCACGCGGCTTCGTTCTCCGCCTTGCCGCGGGTGAGGAAGGGCCGCATCGTCTTGGTCATGATCGGGGCCGCGGTGAAGGCGGAGGCGAGGATGACCAGGCCGGTGATCCCGCTGCCGAGCGAGTCCTTGGCGATCATCATCCTGGCGTCGCCGGAGACGAAGGTGAGCAGCATGCCCACGACGTTCGTGACCAGGACGACGAGGGCGAGGCCGTTGAGCGTGCGGTCCTTGGCGAACTGGTAGAGCGTCCTGGCCAGCGGGAAGACGCCGGAGACGGCGAGGGCGGTGAAGTCGCTCGCGCCGAGCGAGTGGAGTGCGTAGTAGACGCCGATGGGCACGGCGACCTCGATCGCGAGGGTCTTGACCAGGGAGCTTGCGGGCTGGTTCGTCGTCATGGGAAGAGCTTGTCGCGGCGGGGGCTTCGGGAAGGATGCCGTCCGCCACGACTTCGGGCTGACAGATGTCACGGTCGGCCGGCTCACCCGATCGGGCGGTCCACCTCACATTCCGCGCGGCTGCGTCGTCTACCGGGCATGACGATCTTCCTGCGCGGCACGATCGCGCTGCAGACGCTGGCGCTCTTCCTGGCGCCGATCACCGCCGGCCTGCTGCTGACCACCCCGAACGGGCACGTCCTGCACAGCGCCTCGGCCTACACGGTGTGGATTGTCGCCGTGGTGCAGGTGGTCGCCGCGGTCCTGGTGTGGCGGCCTGGTGGGGGTTCGCCCGGGATGATCCTCTACGCGGCCGTGTTCCTGGCGCTCGTGACCGCGCAGGTGTTCCTCGGGATCGCGCACGTCAAGGCCGTGCACGTGCCGCTGGGGGTGTTGCTGTTCGGTCTGAGCCTGGTGCAGCTCAGCCGCCCGAGTGCATGTCTTCGGCTTCGGGGACGCAGTCGTCGTCCGGATCGTCGAGCCAGCCATGCGGCAGCGTGACCTTGCCCGGGGAGCCTTGCCGGCCGCGCGGGCCGGTGGCCGCGTCCGGGAACGGTGCCGAGTGGTCGAGCTGGGCGATCAGGTCGTCGAGCTGGTCCATCGACGACAGCATCGCGAAGCCGCGGCGAAGCTCGGAGCCGACCGGGAAGCCCATCAGGTACCAGGCCATGTGCTTGCGGATGTCGCGCATCGCCTTGTCGTGGCCGTCGTGCTCGACCAGCAGCTCCGTGTGGCGGCGGAGCACGGCCGCCACCTCGCCCAGGTTCGGCGGGGTCGGCAGTGCGCGGCCCTGGAAAGCCGCTTCGAGCTCGCCGAACAGCCACGGGCGGCCGAGGCAGCCGCGGCCGACGACGACGCCGTCGCAGCCCGTCTCCTCGACCATGCGCAGGGCGTCGGCGGCGGAGAAGATGTCGCCGTTGCCGAGCACCGGGATGCTGGTCACGGCCTCCTTCAGCGCGGCGATCTTCGTCCAGTCGGCCTGGCCGGAGTAGCGCTGGGCGGCGGTCCTCGCGTGCAGGCTGACGGCGGCGGCGCCCTCGGCCTCGGCGATGCGGCCGGCGTCGAGGAAGGTGTGGTGGTCGTCGTCGATGCCGATGCGGAACTTCACCGTGAACGGCGTGTCGCCGGCCGCCTTCACAGACTCGCGCACGATGGCTTCGAACAGCTTCCGCTTGAACGGCAGCGCGGCCCCGCCGCCCTTGCGCGTCACCTTCGCGACCGGGCAGCCGAAGTTGGAGTCCACGTGGTCGGCCAGGCCCTCGCCGACGATGATCCGGACGGCCTCGGCCATGGTCTTCGGGTCCACCCCGTAAAGCTGCATGGACCTGGGCTTCTCGTCCGCCCCGAAGGTCATCATGTGCATCGTCCCGGGGTGCCGTTCGACGACGGCGCGGGCGGTGATCATCTCGCACACGTAGATACCGGCGCCGTACTCGGCGCACAGCTGCCGGAAGGCGACGTTGGTGATCCCGGCCATGGGCGCGAGCACCACCGGCGGATCGACCTCGTAGGGGCCGATCTGCAGGGCGGGCTTGCTCAGGGTCGCGGTCACGTCCTCCATTGTCGCCTGTGGTGTCGATCACGTCGACCAGGGGGCGTGCGGGCCTGGTAGCGGACTATTCGCGCGACCGGCGTGACCGAAGGCGGCCGCGCAGCGCCACGACACTCACGGCGATGAGCCCCGCCACGGCTACGGCCGCCACTTCACGTTCCGGCCGGCGGGAACGGGCCAGAACTGCGGGGGCGGCCTCGACCGCTTTGTGCGGGACCGGCGGCGGAAGGGCAGTCGAACCCCGGCCAGTCCGGATCAGGAAACTTCCACGCGAATTCGTTGTCGGGCTCTTTGGGTACGAGGGCCGACAGGGTCATCAACTCGCCGATCTCGGGTATGGCGAGGGAAATGGTGGATACGTAACCACTCCTCGTGAGGCTTTCTCCGCGTGCGGAAGCAGATCAAGAGCAGTGGTCTGGCATCGAGGGTGGCGGTCAACAGCATCGTCACTCAGCAGCAGGAACACCGCCGTGGTGGGAGCGCGGTGCCGGGCCGGGATTCCGGTCGTGGAATACCAGACGTGTCGGGGATCGTCGCTCCTCGAGTCAAGGGGTCCCTTGCGCAGGTCGCCACCGGGGTCGGCGGGGTGACGCGCCTCGTTACTCGTTCCCGGCCGTCACGCCCGGCCCGGCATAGGGTTCGGCGTGTGAAGAACGCGCCCCTGCGGTGGGGGATCATGGGTACCGGTGGGATCGCCGGGGCCTTCGCCCGGGACCTGCAGCTCACCGAGTCCGGCGTGGTTGCCGCGGTCGGGTCGCGCTCGGGCGGGAGTGCCGAGCGGTTCGGCGGCGAGCTGGACATCCCCACCCGCCACAGCAGCTACGAA
This sequence comes from Amycolatopsis sp. 505, assembly GCF_031625235.1. Classification (NCBI taxonomy): domain Bacteria; kingdom Bacillati; phylum Actinomycetota; class Actinomycetes; order Pseudonocardiales; family Pseudonocardiaceae; genus Amycolatopsis; species Amycolatopsis sp. 505. The sequence goes on along the minus strand of NZ_JACKQP010000002.1, from coordinate 745,688 downwards.
GCCCTCGCGAACGATCCGGACGTCGACGTCGTCTACGTCGCCACGCCGCACCCCATGCACCACGCCAACGCGCGGCTCGCCCTCGAAGCCGGGAAGCCCGTGCTCGTCGAGAAGCCGTTCACGATGAACGCCGAGGAGGCGCGCGACCTCGTCGACCTAGCGCGCGCCAAGGGCCTCTTCCTGATGGAGGCGATGTGGACGCGCTTCCTGCCGCACATCCGGCACATCCGCGCGCTCCTGCCGAGCCTCGGGGACGTCGTCACCGTCGCCGCCGACCACGGGCAGTGGTTCGCCGAGGACCCCGCCTTCCGGCTGTTCGCTCCCGAACTGGGCGGGGGTGCCCTGCTCGACCTGGGGATCTATCCCGTCTCCTTCGCGTCGATGGTGCTCGGACAGCCCGAGCGCGTCGCCGCGATGGCGACGCCCGCCTTCACCGGGGTCGACGCGCAGATGTCGATGCTGTTCGGGTACGCGAGCGGTGCGCAGGCCGTGCTGAACTGCACCTTGAGCGCGGTTTCGCCGACCACCGCGTCGATCGTCGGCACCGACGCGCGCATCGAGGTCGACGGCCCCTTCTACGCTCCCGCGTCCTTCACCTTCGTTCCGCGCGAAGGCGAGCGACGGCGCTTCGAGTACGTCGATGAGGGCCTTGGCCTGCGGCACGAGGCCGACGAAGTGGCGCTCCGGCTGGCCGCCGGGGAGACCGAGAGCCCGCTCATGCCGCTGGCCGAGACCGTCTCGATCATGACCACCATGGACGAGGTGCTGGCCGCGACCAGGACGTGACCCGGGATTGAGTAGTGCTACGGATCCGCGGGTGACACCTTTGGGTGACCCTGTCCGGTATGACCACCGAAGCAGATGTGCTCCTCCGGCTCGCCGGCGAGATCGACGACCTGGGGCGTCGTCTCGCCCTGGTGGGCTCCGAACTGCGGACCGTCCGGGACGAGCAGCCCGAGCAAGCCGCCCAGGAGACGCACGCCGAGCAGCAGAAGCAGCCCGAGCAGCCGAAAGCGGCCGAACAGCCACAACCTGAACCACCGCCGCAGCCGCAGCCGCAACCGCCGCCCCGGCCGGTGCGGCCCGAGTCGGTCCCGTGGCCGCAGTACCAGTGGCAACCGCCTCAGCCGCAGTACGCCCCGCCGCCGCCCCAGCAGCGGCCGCCGTACGTCCCTCCGCCGACGCCGTACCTGCCGGTTCCGCGGCAGACGCTGGGCGAGAAGCTCGGCAAGGAAGGCGCCGGCAGCCGGGTGCTCGCCTGGGTCGGCGGGGCCGTGACGCTGCTCGGCGTCGTCCTGCTGCTGGTGTTGGCCGTGCAGCGGGGGTGGCTCGGGCCGCTGCCGCGGGTGCTCGTCGGCGCCGGGTTTGGGCTGGCGCTGACCGGCACCGGCGTCTGGCTGCACCGCAAGCCCGCCGGCCGCACCGGGGCGTTCGCGCTCGCCGCCACCGGCATCGCGACGCTCTACCTCGACGTCGTCGCCGCGACCACGCTGTACGAGTTCCTGCCGGTGCTCGCCGGGCTCGCCGCCGGGCTGGTGGTCGCCGTCGGCGGGTTGCTCGTGGCCGTGCGCTGGGAGTCGCCGCTGCTGGCGTCCGCCGTCGTCATCGGCTGTGTCGTGTGCGCCCCGATGATCGTCCGCGGGTTCACCCCCGAACTGGTCACCTTCCTGCTGATGATCCAGCTCGCGACGGCGCCGGTGCAGCTGCGCCGCGACTGGTCGTCGCTGACGCTCGCCGCCGGTGTCCCGCCACTGTTCGCCTCGGTGATCAGCACGGCGTGGCTCGGCGGGGGTGGCAGCTGGGCCAACACCGCCGCGGCCGGGGGCGCCGGCGTCACCGGGCTCGTGCTCGCGCTGATCGTGCTGCGCCGCCGCGAGAACGATCCCGCCGCGCTGTCGCTGCTGGCGACCTCCGTGCTGCCGACCCTCATCGCGGCGGTGCTGCTGCCGAAGGCGCAGGCGGTGCCGATCGCGGCCGGCGCGGGCGTCCTGCTGCTCGCCGTCTGGGCGGCGCGCCGCTGGTGGCCCGGGTTCGCGGGGCAGGTGGCCGGCCTGGCCGGGCTGCTCGCGCTCCTGCAGGCGACGGTCACCCAGTTCGACGGCCCGGCACGCGCCGGGGTGCTGCTCGGCGAGGCGCTGCTGCTGGTCGTGGCCGCGGTGGGCGGCCGCAACCGGGGCGCACTGGCCGCCGCGCTCGGGTTCGCGGCCATCGGCGGCCTGCTCGGCGTGGTCTTCGACGTCACGCCCGTGCTGCTGATCGTTCCCCGCGCCCACCCGGTCGCCGAGCTGACCGGCGCGCTCGCGGTCGCCGCGCTGATCCTCGCCGTGTCGATCGCGCTGCCGTGGGCCGCCGCGCGGCTGGCGGTGTTCCGCGGCCCGGCCGACGACCTGCCGATCTGGCTGCTCGCCGGGGTTTCGGCGCTGTACGGCGCCGCCGGGGTCGTGCTGTGCGGCGCCCTGCTCGCGGTCCCCGGGCGGACCGGGTTCCTCCTCGGCCACGCGCTGATCACGGTGTCCTGGACGATCGCCGCGCTCGTGCTGCTCCTGCGCGGGATCGACGTCGTCGCGCTGCGGGTGACCGGGCTGATCCTGGTCGGCGCCGCGGTGCTCAAGCTGGTGCTGTTCGACCTGTCGGCGCTCGACGGGCTGGCCAGGGTCGGCGCGTTCCTCGGCGCGGGCCTGGTCCTGCTGGCGGCCGGGACGCGGTACGCGCGGCGGGTCGCGTCGCGTTAGTCCGGGAAGAAATTGTCGGTGCCCCGTGGTTCCCTGGAGCACAGACCGACGACCAGGGGGCACCGACATGGCAGCACCGAAACTCTCCGACCGCGCCGGCGAGCCGATCGCCTGGCTGACCACGGTCACCCCGAAGGGGCGGCCCGCACCGCGGCCCGTGTGGTTCGTCCTCGACGGCGAAGACATCGTGCTGTTCAGCGAGCCCGGCACCGCGAAGCTCCGGCACATCGAGGCGAACCCCGAGGTGAGCTTCCACTTCAACAGCAACCCCGGCGGCGGCTCGATCCTCGTGGTGAGCGGCAAAGCGCAGGTCGAGGCGGGCAAGGCGTCCGAAGCGCCCGGATACCTCGACAAGTACGGCTCCCGCTACGAGGCGATCGGCCTGACCGCGGACGGGTTCGACGCCAAGTACTCCGTCCGCATCCGCGTGGTGCCCGAGCGCAGCTGGGGGTTCTGACTAGAAGCCGACGTTCAGGCAGGCCAGCCGGGCACCCGCCGTGCCGGCGTGGCCGGGGTCGGTGTGCGTGTGGGTTTCGTGGACGACCACGGACTTCGGCCGCCGGTCGGTGAACGTCCAGTCCATTGTGGACCGGGCGAAGCCGGTGCCGGCCCGGTCGGTGGTGAAGTCGAGCCAGATCTCGTTGCGGGGATTGGCGTACGCGGGGTCGACCGACGGCTTCACCGGGTCCGGTACGTGCTGGAAGTGCGGCCCGGCGGCGTCGCCGGTCGCGCCGCACGGCTGGGTGTGCGCGTGCGCGCCGTAGGCATGGCCAGGCCGCAGCCCGGTCACGAAGAGCAGCGTGGTCGTGCCGGCGGCCGAAACGCCGAACACGTGCGCTCGGGCGCCGGCCGGGACGAGGTCGGGGCGGTACGTCACCGCGGGTGCGCCGGCGGCCGCCGCGGTGAACGTGCCGTGCGCGGTCGTGAACCACACCGGTGACGGTGACGCGGCGGCGACGCCGGGAGCGAGCACGGCGACGGCGGCCGCGGCGGCGAAAGCGGGGAGAAGACGCATTTCCCCTCTTTAGCCAGCCGTCCGGGCCACCGCCATGATCATCACTCGAAAGTGTGACCGATTTGGTGGAAAAGTCACGGTTTTCCCAGCCGGTGGGCCGTCCCGCGCCCGGTTATGGTCGTCTGGTGCCCGAACACACCGGCGAAACCCGCAACGAGCAGCTCACCCGCAACGTCGGCGAGCTCCTCCAGGAACTGCGGGTCGCGCAGGCCGGGGTGCAGATCCTCTTCGGCTTCCTGCTGTCGGTCGTGTTCACCGACCGGTTCCACGACGCCAGCGGGTTCGAGAAGTCGCTGCACCTGTCCGCGGTGGCGCTCGCGGTGGCGGCTACGGCCCTGCTCACCGCGCCCGCGGCGTGGCACCGGCTGCTGTTCCGCACGGGCAGCCGCGAACGGATCCTGACCGTCGGCAACCGGCTCGTGCTGGTCGGGCTGGTCTGTCTGGCCCTCGCCATCACGTCGACGGTCGCGCTGATCGCCAAGGTCGTCTACGGCTGGATCGCCATGGTGATCCTGGGTGTGCTGTGCCTGCTGATCTTCGGCGTCCTCTGGTTCGTGATGCCGATCCGGATGCACCCGGGAAACGGCGATCAGCCGACCGGCCCGCCCAAGTAGAGCGTGTCCTCCTGGACGAAGCAGAGCGGGTTGCCGAACGGGTCGTCGGCGTAGAAGGAGCGTTCGCCCCAGAACTGCGTCTCGATGGCGTCGTCGGCCCAACGCGGTCCGGCGGCGCGCACCCGCTCGAAGGTCTCCTCGACGTCTTCGACCGCGAGGTAGACGATCCGCGGGTCCCGCTGCGGGCGTGGCTCACGGTGCTCGGGCGGCGCTTCGACGCACGCGAGCACCACGCCGCCACAGGTGAAGTAGTGCCGGTTGACCGCGATCCGCTCACCGGGGTCGCCGAAAACGGCCGCGTAGAACGCGACGGCGACCTCGATGTCGTCGACGGGCTGGATCAACCGGAACACCCGCGGGCCGCTCATGCGGGCACAGTACCGCTGTTCATCCCGTGTTCGGCAGCAGTTGCCGGGGTGGTCGGAAGCCGCCCGTAGCTTCCCGCCCGTGACTGACACTTCTCGCCGGACCTTCCTCCTCGGCGCCCCGGCCGTCGCCGCCGCGGCGACCCTGCCGAACGTCCTCGGCGCGCCCGCCGCCCAAGCCACCGGCCGGCACCGCCCGGACGCCGAAGATCCGCGCTTCACACTCGTGGTCATGCCCGACACGCAGTACCTGTTCGACGAGGACCGCGGCGACGCGGCGCCGCTGGACGCCTCGTTGCGGTACGTCCTCGAAGAGCAGGACGACAACGTTGTCTTCCTCGCCCACCTCGGCGATCTCACCCAGAACGGCCGGGCGGACGAGTTCGCCAGGATCAGCCGGTCGTTCCAGGCGCTCGACCGCCGCCGGTTCCCGTACAGCACCCTCGCGGGCAACCACGACATCGACGGCTCGAAGGACGACCAGCGCGGCCCGTCGCCGTACCTCGACGCGTTCGGCCCGCAGCGCCAGCGCAACTCGCCGACCTTCAAGGGTGCGTCCAAGGACGGTTACAACACCTTCCACATCTTCCGCGGCGGTGGCCGGGAATGGCTGCTGCTGGCGCTGGACTGGCGGCCCTCGGCCGGCGGTCTGAACTGGGCGAAGCAGGTGCTCGCGCAGCACCCGACCCTGCCGGCCATCCTCACCATCCACGAGCTGGTCTGGGCCGACGACGACCACCAGGCCCAGTTCTCGACGTTCGGCGAACTCGTCTGGACGGAGCTGGTGCAGGGCAACGACCAGATCTTCCTCACCCTCAACGGCCACTACTGGCCGACCGGGCGGACCGTCCGGAAGAACGCCGCCGGCCACGACGTGCACGTCCACCTCGCCAACTACCAGGACCGCTACTACGGCGGCAGCGCGATGATCCGGCTCTACCAGTTCGACCTCGCCCGCGGGGTGATCGATGTCCGGACGTTCTCGCCGTGGCTCGCCGCGCAGGACCGCCTGAGCGAAATGCAGCAGGTGGAGGTCGAGCGCAGCGGCGCGGCCGACTACTTCAGCCTGGAGATCGACTTCGCCGAGCGGTTCAAGGGCTTCGCGCCGGTGCCGGTTCCGCCCGCGCGGCCGGCGAAGCAGCTGCTGGTGCCCGGAACCGTCGCGTACTGGCGATTCGAAGGCGGCCAGGACGGCAAGGCGGTGCCGGACAACGTCGTCGTGCGCGACCAGACCGGCCGGGGCAACGACCTCACGCGCGTCACCGCGCCCGGCAGCGGGCCGGACGCGTTGAAGTACTCGAACGAGTTCTCGCCGCGGCAGCCGTCGCGGGCGAGCCTGCGGTTCGACGGCGGCCGCGATCCCAGCCGGGGCGCCTACCTTCGCACGGTCGACACGGCGCCGATCAACAAGCTCAAGTTCGAGCGCGGCTACACCGTCGAAGCGTTCTTCTGGCTGCCCGCGAACTTCAAGGACGGCCACCACGGCTGGTGCGGCCTGTTCGCCCGGCAGGGCAGCGGCGCGGCCGCGGGCAAGACCGGCGACGACCCGCAGGAGTCGGCGGCCACACTGTCCCTTTCGGACGGTGGTGAGCTGCAGTGGGCGGTGTACCCGCTGAACCAGGACCGGACGTCGACGAACTGGGGCCACGAGCTGCCGGTGGAGAAGTGGTGGCACGTGGCCGTGGTCAACGACGGCCGGCGCACGACCGTGTACGTCGACGGCTGCCCGGTGGTCCGGAACCCGGCCACGCCCGCGGTCGGGCTCGCCGATCCGGGCGGCCCGTGGCTGGTCGGCGCGTCGTCCTACGGCGGGAAGGTCGACCGCAGTTTCGCGGGGCTGCTGGGTGACGTGCGGGTGGCCGACCGGCCACTGAACCCGCGCGAATTCATGCTGGGCTGAGGCCCTTGACAGCGGGTGGACAATAAAAAATCGGCGTGCTCTCCGGAATCAATGGGAGCGATCGCCGAACCTGATAAGAGTCTAACCGCTGTGAGGGGAACTTGTCAAACCAGGGGTACGACGAGGAATTGCGGGAAGAACGGGCCTACGTCGCCGCGCTGTACGAGCGGCTCGACCGCGAGCGCGCGGCGGCGCAGGCCCGGTACCACGGCGCCCTCGGGCAAACCGGGGTGACGCCGGGGGAACGGGAGACCGACGTCCGCTGCCGGTCGCGGGAGGCGGCCCGGCTGGACGTCGCCGACAACGGCCTGTGCTTCGGCCGGTTGGACGCCCTTTCGGGCGAAACCCGCTATATCGGCCGGCTCGGGTTGTTCGACGCGGAAAACGACTACGAACCGTTCCTGCTGGATTGGCGGGCACCGGCGGCGCGGCCGTTCTACGTCGCCACGGCGGCGCGACCGGAAAACATGCGCCGCCGCCGTCAGTTCCACACGATGGGGCGCCGGGTCCTCGAATTCACCGACGAGGTGCTGGGCCGTCCCGGGGACACCGAACGGGGGGACGCGGCCCTGCTCGCGGCCGTCAACGCGCCTCGCGGCGAGGGCATGCGGGACATCATCGCGACGATCCAGGCCGAGCAGGACGAGATCATCCGCCTCGGCCACACGGGCGTGCTGGTGGTCGAGGGCGGCCCCGGCACCGGCAAGACGGCCGTCGCCCTGCACCGGGTGGCGTACCTGCTCTACACCCGGCGCGAGCGGATGTCCCGCAGCGGCGTGCTGGTGGTCGGGCCGAGCCCGCTGTTCCTCGACCACATCGGCCGGGTGCTGCCGTCGCTCGGCGAGTCGGACGTCGTCTTCCTGACCACCGGCGACCTGGTGCCCGGGCTGCGCGTCACGGCCGAGGACCGGCCGGAGGTGGCGCGGCGCAAGGGATCGCTCGAGATCCTCGACGTGCTGGCCGCCGCGGTCGCGGACCGTCAGCGCGTGCCCGCCGAACCGGTGCCGGTCGATCTGGGTGACGTCGTCGTGGCGCTCGACGCCGAGCTCGTGACCGAGGCCCGGTTCGCCGCACGCGAGTCGGGACTGCCGCACAACGAAGCCCGCGCGATCTTCCGCGAGCGAGCGGTGGCGCTCGTCGCCGAGCGGGTCGTGGCGAAGATCGGCGAAGGCTGGATGACGCGGGAGGACCGCGGGCTGTGGGCGGATCTGCGCGCCGACGTCCTGGAGGAGCTGGCGGAGCACGAAGCGCTCGGCGCCGCACTCGACGCGCTGTGGCCGTACCTGACGCCGGAGACGCTGCTGGCGCCGCTATACGCGTCCCCGCGCCGCCTCGAGGCCGCCGGGGCCGACCCGGCGCTGTTCCGCGCCGACGGCACGGCCTGGACCGTCTCGGACGTGCCGCTGCTCGACGAGCTGGTCGACCTGCTCGGCCGGGACGACACCGCCGAACGCGCCGCCGCGCGCCGACGGGCGGAAGCCGAGGTCGAGTACGCCTCCGGCGTCATGGACGTCATGAAGCTGGACGCCGAGGAACTCGACGAGGACGTCCAGCTGGTCGCCGAGGACCTGCTCGACGCCGCGGACCTGGCCGGGCGGTTCGTCGAGCGTGACCCGCGCGACCTCGCCGAGCGGGCGGCCGCGGACCGCGACTGGACGTACGGGCACGTCGTCGTCGACGAGGCCCAGGAATTGTCCGAAATGGACTGGCGGGTGCTGATGCGGCGGTGCCCCAGCCGGTCGTTCACGATCGTCGGCGACCTCGCCCAGCGCCGCTCGGCGGCCGGGGCGACGGCGTGGGGCCCGGTGCTCACGCCCTACGTCGGCGACCGCTGGCAGTACCGCGAGCTGACCGTGAACTACCGCACTCCGGCGGAGATCATGACCGTCGCGGGCGCGCTGCTGGCGCAGTTCGCGCCGGACGCGCGACCGCCGGAATCGGTGCGTGCCTGCGGGGTCCGGCCGTGGTCCAGGCGAGTGGCGGACGACGAGCTCGCCGACGCCGTCGACGACTTCGTCCGCGACGAGGCCGGCCGCGAAGGGACCAGCGTCGTGATCGGCCCGCCGGGGGTGCCGGGAACGATCCCGGCCGCGGCGGCCAAAGGACTGGAGTTCGACGCCGTCCTCGTCGTCGAACCGGAGCGGATCCTGGCCGCGGGCCCGCGCGGCGCGGCCGAGCTCTACGTCGCGCTCACGCGCGCCACGCAGCGCCTCGGGGTGCTGCACCGGGATCCGCTCCCGGCGGCGCTGACCGGCCTCGCCGAGGCCGGGGTGCCCGTGCGGTCCGGGCACCGGCGGTTCCTGTAGCGAACGGGGGGTGGCGGGTGGCGGTACCCGTCATCCCCGCACCGCTACGCCGTGAGCCGGCCCCAGGAGTAGTTCTGCTTGGCCAGCTTCAGGTACACGAACAGCTCCGTCCCGGACACGCCCGGGATCTTCCGGATCTCTTCGCCCAGCACGTCGAGCATGTGGTCGTCGTCCCGGCAGACCAGTTCGGCCAGCAGGTCGTAACGCCCGGCGCACAGCACGACGTAGTGCACGTTCGTCAGCTCGGACAGCTTGTCCGCGACCTCGCGGGGATCGACGCCGTCGACGGTGATGCCGACCATGGCCTGGCGCGTCAGGTCCACGTTGGCGGGGTCGGTCACCGCGACGATCTGCATCAGGTCGTCACGCAGCAGCCGCTGCACGCGCTGGCGGACCGCTCCCTCCGAAAGGCCGACCGCCTTGGCGAGCGCGGTGAACGAGGCCCGGCCGTCCTTCTGGAGCAGGTCGATCAGCGATCTGTCCGTGTTGTCCAGCGCGCGCGCACGTGTTTCGTCACCCATGCCGTCCCTCCCTGTGTTTCGGCATGTGATTTGTCAAGTGCGCAGCGTATCGAGACCTGCGGAGAAAGCGAGCCCTCCGCGCCAGCTTCGCGCGATTCGACGTGCACGTCGCGCTCAGCCGAGGATTCGGTGGTCAAGAGCGAAACTGACGAGGCTTTCCGAGGCGGTTTTGTGCGCCCGCGCACAGCTGGACGCGCTCCCGGGGCCGCGGCAGGTACCGTCTGGCGGCTCTCTCGTCCCCAGCAACGCCAGGAGGATCAACGCATGTCGGAGGCCGTGGCGCTCGGTGCCGCCCCCGCCGTTCCCGCGAAGGGGCTGCGCGGCGGCGCGCTGGGCATGGTGTCGTCGATGGTCATCGGGATGTCGTCGACGGCGCCGGCGTACTCCATCGCGGCCACGCTCGGGCTGATCGTCCTGGCCGGCACCGGGTTCAAGGCGGCCGCGTTCGTGCTGCTCTCGTTCGTGCCGGTGCTGTTCGTCGCCTTCGCCTTCCGCGAGCTGAACACCGCGGAACCCGACTGCGGCACCAACTTCACCTGGGCGGCGCGTGCGTTCGGCCCGCACGCGGGGTGGTTCACCGGCTGGGTCGTCACGGTCGCGCAGCTGCTGGTGATGAGCAGCCAGTCCGCGCTCACCGGCCGGTACACGCTGCTGCTGTTCGGCGCCTCGGACGCGGCGGGCAACCGGTGGGTGACGACCGCGATCGGCGCCGCCTGGCTGCTGGCGCTGTGCTGGCTCTGCTACCGCGGGATCGAGGTGTCCGCGCGGGCGCAGTGGATCCTGCTCGGCGTGGAACTCGCCGTCCTGGTGCTCTTCTCGGCCGTCGCGCTGGTCCGCGTCTTCGACGGCACGGCCGGTCCGCAGGCGTCGCTGCCGCGGCTGGACTGGCTGTGGCCGGGCGGGGTGTCCGCCGGCACCGCGGTTTCGGCGGTGCTGCTGGCGGTGTTCATCTACTGGGGCTGGGAAAGCTCGCTGTCGGTCAACGAGGAGTCCGCGGATCCGCGGCACGCACCGGGCCGCGCGGCCGTGCTGTCGACGGTGTTGCTGGTGCTGAACTACCTGCTCGTGACGGTCGCCGCGCTGGCCTTCGCCGGGGTGGGCGAAGACGGGATCGGCCTGGCGAACGAAGCCAACTCCGAGGATGTCCTGGCCGGTCTCGGCGGCGCGGTGTTCGGCGACGGCGGAGGCGGCAAGGTCCTGGGCGTGCTGCTGATCGTGTCCGTGCTGACCAGCGGCGCGGCGACCAGCCAAGCGACGATCATGCCGGCGGCGCGCACGACGTTGTCGATGGCCAGCCACGGCGCCCTCCCGCGCGTCTTCGGGCGCGTGCACCCGCGGTTCCGGACGCCGACCGTGGCGACCTGGGCGTTCGGGCTGGTTTCGCTGGCCGTGTACGTCCTCCTGGCGCTGATCAGCGACAACGTCCTGGCCGACTCGGTCGACGCGGTCGGGCTGACCATCGCGATCGAGTACACGATGACGGCGCTGGCCTGCGTCTGGGTGTTCCGCCGGACGCTCTTCGCGAGCGTGCGCAACTTCGTGCTGCGCGGGTTGCTGCCGTTCACCGGTGGCGTGTTCTTCCTGGCGGTGCTGGGGTTCGCGCTGATCGAGTACGCGCGGCCGGACGCGGGCGAGACGACGGTGTTCGGCATCGGCGGTGTCGCGGTGATCGGCGTCGTGTCGATCGTGCTCGGGGTGCCGCTGATGTTCGCGGTCCACCGCGCCTGCCGCGACTTCTTCGCCGGCCGCCGCCTGCCGCGCGGGTTCGTGCCGCGCGGCGGCGAGAGCATCGTCAGCCCAGATCACGCCGGCTGAGGTCCTCCTCGGTCTCGCGGCGCACGAGCAGCGTCGCGACCCCGCCTCGCACGCCGACCAGCGGCGGGCGGCCGACCTGGTTGTAATTCGAGGCCAGCGAGTGGTGGTAGGCGCCGGTGCACGGCACGGCCAGGAGGTCCCCTGGGTGCAGGTCGGCGGGCAGGCTGAGGCCGTCGGCGAGGATGTCGCCGGCTTCGCAGTGCCTGCCGACCACGGTCATCGGGACGCGCCGCGCCTTCGACCGCCGTCCCACCAGGCGCGTCGTGTACCGGGCGCCGTAGAGGGACGGCCGTGCGTTGTCGCTCATGCCGCCGTCGACCGCGACGAACGTGCGACTGCCGCGCTTGACCGCGCACACGCGGTAGACGGTGATCCCGGCCGGCCCGACGAGCGCCCGGCCGGGCTCGATCGTCAGGCGGGGCAGCGGGAAGCCGTGCGCCGCGCATTCGTAGGCCAGCGCCACGCCCAGGCGCCGTGAGTAGCCGCCGAGGTCGAACGCGGGCTCGCCGCCGATGTACGGCACCGCGTGCCCGCCGCCGAGGTCGAGCTCCCGCAGCGTGACGCCGTGGGTGTCGCGGATCCGGACGAGCACCTCCGCCATTCGCCGGGCGGCCGCCTCGTACCGGTCGACCCGGGACACCTGCGAGCCGATGTGGCAGTGCAGGCCTTGGAGTCGCAACCCGGGTTGTCGCTTCACGGCTTCGACGGCGGCGTCGACGTTGTCGGGAACGCCGTCGAGCAGCGAGAAGCCGAACTTCTGGCCTTCGGCACCGGTGCTGATGGCGGTGTGCGCCCCGGCCGCGACGCCCGGCGTCACCCGGATCATCACCTGCTGAGCGCCGTGGGCGAGCGCGCCGAGCTGCTCGATCTCGTCGAGCGAGTCGACGACGATCCGCCGGACGCCGTAGCCGAGCGCGGCCTTCAGGTCCTCGGGCGTCTTCGCGTTGCCGTGCAGCAGCATACGTTCCGCGGGGAAGCCGACCGAACGCGCGACGGCGATCTCACCGGCGGAGCAGGTGTCGAGCGACAACCCCTCTTCAGCGACCCAGCGCAGTACGGCTCGCGTACAGAGCGCCTTGCTCGCGTACGCGACTTCGACGTCCGGCAGCGCTTCGCGGTACTCGCGCGCGGTGTCGCGGACCTGCTGTTCGTCGAGGAGGTAGGACGGCGTCCCGAAGCGGGCCGCGAGGTGGCTGACCTTGGCGCCGGCGAAGAGCAGCTCGCCGTCTTCGCCGAGTCGGGTGCTTCGCGGCCAGACTTCTGGCTCGAGGTGATCGGCGGCTTCGCAGCCGAGGCTGGGAAGAAGCTCGCTGAGCGTCACGGGTGCCTCCGGGCATCACGGCGGATCGGACCCCGCCAGGACACCGCCGCCGGCGGGCCCGGAGATCACCCGTGAATGCCGTCCTGACGGCTTTGGTTTGTCCGCTTACTCCTTATTAACGCGCCAGTAACTTGCGTCACCTACGACAGCCCCCACGACGACAGCAGCCCGAAGAGCTGCTCCCGCTCGGGACCGGTGAGCAGCCTGCTCGGGGGCCGGACGTCGGGGCGGCACAGGCCCAGCTGCCCGAGGGCGTCCTTGACCACGCTGACGTTGTTCGCGTTCCCGTTGGCCGCCCGGAGTTCCTCGAACGGGCGGATCCGCTCCCAGACGGCCATCGCCGCCGGGTAGTCCCCTGTGGACAGTGCGTGGAACATCTCCAGCGAGATCGCCGGGTCGACGTTCACCAGGCCGGACGTGAAGCCGGTCGCGCCGACGGCGAAGTAACCGGGCGCCGAGAGCTCCGCCAGGCCCGCGATCCACACGAACCGGTCGAAGCCGGCATCGCGGGCGACCGAGCCGAAGCGCACCGGGTCCGGGACCGCGTACTTCACGCCGATGACGTTCGGCGCCACCTCGCCGAGCGCGTGCAGCTGATCGCCGGTGATCGCCGGGTTGCGGACGTAGAGCACGACGCCCAGTTCCGGCACCGCCGCGGCGATCGCCGCATGGTAGTCGACCCAGCCATCGCCGGAGATGTACGGGTGCACCGGCTGGTGGATCATGATCATGTCCGCGCCGGCCTCGCGCGCGTGCACTGCCGCCCGCGTCGCCGAGGCGACGTCGTGACCGATCCCGGCGAGCACGCCGGCCCGGCCGGCTGCGGCTTCGACGGTCACCTCCAGGCAGTGCCGCGCTTCGTTCGCGTCGAGCGCGTAGAACTCGCCGGTGTTGCCGTTCGGCGTCACGACCTCGATGCCGCCGGTGATCAGCCGGTCCACCAGCTTCGCGTACGTCTGGCCGTCGACGGCGCCCTCGGCGTCGAACGGCGTGACCGGGATGGCCACCACCCCGGACAGCCGCCGCCTCTGCTCCTCGAACGTCATCGGGCCCCCTTCGGATCGCCGGTCTCGGTGGTGCGTTCGCCGGGCAGCCCGAAGGCGACCCGGTCGATGAAATCGGTGATGTGCTTGCGCAGCAGGTGTTCGGCCTGCCGGGCGTTGCCGCTCTCGGCGGCGTTCAGGATCGCCCGGTGTTCGGCCGCTTCGCCCTGCCAGGTGGGGCTGATGCCCCAGCCGGTGACGGTGATCAGCGCGGCCTGGTCGCGCAACCCGTCGAGGACTTCGACCAGCAGCGGGTTCCCGCAACCGGCGTAGAGCGCGCGGTGGAACAGCCGGTTGGCCAGGCTCGCCTTCGCCCGGTCGCCGGCCGCCGCACCGGTCTCGACCCCGGCCAGCACCTGCCGCGCTTCCCCGAAGTCCGCGCCCTGTTCGACGGCCCGCCGGAGGGCTTCGGGCTCCAGCAGCGCGCGCAGGTCGTACACCGCGTACGCGCTCTCGGCGTCCATGACCCGGACCGCAGCGCCCTTGTACGTGCTCATCGTGACCAAACCGGAACCGGCCAGGATCCGGAGGGCCTCGCGCACCGGCGTCTTCGACACCCCGAGCAGGGCGCCGACCTCGGCTTCGACGAGCGTTTCGCCCGGCCCGAACTCCCCGCTCAAGATCGCTTCCTTGATCGCGTCACGCACGAAATCCGTCCGCGAGACGGGCGGCGGCGGCCTCCGGGCCGAAGAAGTGCTCGCCACTGGCATGTCCGATCTGATATACGATGCGACATACAACATTATCACGGACCTAGGGAGCAGCCATGCAGCGTTGCACCGGCTTCCGATTCCGACGAGTGTTGCTGGCGGTGAGCCTCGCCGCGGGCCTGGCGGCCTGCGGCGCGCCCGGTGGCGACGGCGGCCAGGCGGCAGATCCCCAAGCCGTGCCGGACAAGCCGGGCAAGCCGGTCGAGCTGAACATCCTCGACGTCGCCGGCAACCTGCAGCTGACCAAGCAGATGATCGAGAACTTCAAGGCCGCGCACCCGGAAGTCCTCGCGAAGGTCACCTATTCGACGGCGCCCGCGCCGAGCATGGCGGGCAAGCTCAAGGCCGAGCAGGACGGCGGCGTCGCCCAGACCCACCTGGTGCTCAGCGGCACCGACGGCCTCTCCGCCGGCATCGCGAACGGCACCCTGGCGAAAGTCCTGCCGGACTTCTCGAGCCGGTTTCCCAACCTGATGCAGAACTACCTCGAGCCCGCGGCCAAGATGCAGGAGCTGGCCAACGGCTACGGCATCGAGGTGGTGTACTACCCGTCGGGCCCGCTCCTGGAGTTCAACCCCGGCGCGGTGCCCGCCGCCCCGGCGTCCCCGCAGGAGCTGCTCGACTGGGCGAAGGCGCACCCGGAGAAGTTCCAGTACGCCCAGCCGTCGAACTCCGGCCCGGGCCGGACGTTCCTGATGGGCCTGCCGTACCTGCTGGGCGACAAGGACCCGAAGGACCCGGAAAAGGGCTGGGACAAGACCTGGGCGTTCCTGCAGGAGCTCGGCAAGTACGTGAAGTACTACCCGTCGGGCACCACGGAGACGATGAAGAACCTCGCGTCCGGCTCGGTGGACATGATCATGTCGACGACCGGGTGGGACATCAACCCGCGCAAGCTCGGCACCGTGCCCAACACGGTCAAGACGGCGATCATGCAGCCGATGCACTGGGTCACCGACGCCCAGTACGCCCTGATCCCCAAGGGCCTTTCGCCCGACCAGGAGTCGGCGATCCTGCAGCTGGTCGCGTGGATGCTCAAGCCGGACCAGCAGGCGATCGCCTACGACGACGGCTACTTCTACCCCGGCCCGGCGGTCAAGGACGTCACCCTGCAGATGGCGCCCCAGAAGAGCCAGGACACCATTCGGCAGTTCGGCCGCCCGGAGTACGAGCAGTGGATCGCGCAGTACCCCAAGGAGACGTCGCTGCCGGCCGAGCAGCAGGTCAAGGCGTTCGACAAGTGGAACCAGCTGGTCGGCGGCTCGAAGGTCGGCAAGAAGTGACGTTCGGGCGGCTGCGGCTGGACGGCGTCTCGCGCAGCTTCGGCACCGCGAACGCCCTGCGCGGCCTCGACCTCGCGATTCCCAGGGGCGAGTTCGTGGCCCTGCTCGGCCCGTCCGGCTGCGGCAAGTCGACGGCGCTCAACTGCCTGGCCGGCCTGCTGCCTCTGACCGCGGGCAGCATCTGGCTCGACGACACCCGCATCGACGGGCAGCCGCCGGAGCAGCGCGGGTTCGGGATGGTGTTCCAGAACTACGCACTGTTCCCGCACATGTCCGTCCGCGCGAACGTCGGCTTCGGCCTCAAGATGCGCAAGGTCGGCCGCGCCGAAGCCCGGCGGCGGGTCGACGAGGCGCTGCGCCTGGTGCAGCTGACCGAGCACGCGGCGAAGTTCCCCGCGCAGCTTTCCGGCGGCCAGCAGCAGCGCGTCGCCATCGCCCGCGCCGTCGTGCTGGAGCCGCCGGTCGTCCTGATGGACGAGCCGCTGTCCAATTTGGACGCCAAGCTCCGGCTCGAGATGCGGATGGAGATCCGCCGCCTCCACCAGACGCTCGGCCTGACCACGGTGTACGTCACCCACGACCAGGAGGAGGCCCTGTCGCTGGCCGACCGCCTGGTGGTGCTGCGCGAGGGCGCGGTCCAGCAGGTCGGCACACCCGAGGAGGTGTACGCCCAGCCGGTGAACAGCTACGTCGCGTCCTTCATGGGCTACCGCAACCTCCTCGACGTGACGGTGACCGGGGCGGCCGGCTCCACGGTCACCGTGGAGGGTGCGGGGGTCCGCCTCACCGGCCGCGGCACGCTCACGGAGGGCCCGGCGAAGGTGGCGATCCGCCCGGAGGACTTCGTGATCGGCGACGGCACCGAGAACGCCCTCGACGTCACGGTCGAGATCGTCGAGTACCACGGCCGTGAGCTGTCGGTCTCCGCCCGGCTGGCGACGGGCGTGCCGGTCTACTTCCGGACCGACAAGCGCCTCGCCCCGGGTGACACGGCGAAGATCGGCGTCCCCGCCGAGCGGGTCCTGGTGTTCGCGCCGTGACCGCCGGGATCGCCGGGATTGCGACGAGGGTGGGCGCCGGGCGCCGCGGCGGTTTCGCCGCTGGCGCGCCGGGTGCCGATGTTGCCGGCGGCGCGGTGGTGGCCGTCGCGCGGAGTGGCGCTGCTCGCGGTGTGGTGACGGCCGCCGTGAAGGCGCCCGCGGTGGTGGTGCCCGTCGCGGGCAGTGGCGCGGCTCGCGGTGTGGTGGTGCCCGCCGCGAAGGGGCCCGCGGTGCTGGTGCCCGTTGCGCAGGGCGGTGTCGCCTGCGGGGCCATGGTGGTTGCCGCCGCGGCTCACGCGGTGATGGTGGCCGCCGCGCGGGCAGTTGTTGCGCGCGGTGCAGTGCCGGGTGCCGCCGTGGTCGTCGGCATGAGCACGGCCGCCCGCGGTGGGGAGGTCGCGCCATGACCGCCGTCGCGAGTGCCCGTCCGGCGCTGCGGCACCGCCTCGCCGAACGCGGCATCGACCGCACCCTGCTGCTCCTGGTGCCCGGCCTGCTGGTGACCGCCTGCCTGTTCCTGTACCCCTTCCTCTACGGCCTCCAACTGTCGTTCGCGCCGCGCAAGGGCGGCGTCTTCGCGAACTACGCGCGGTTCTTCGGCGACCCCTACCTGCGCAACACCATCTGGACGACGCTCGGCATCGCCCTCCCGGCCACCTTCATCAACGTGCTCGCCAGCATCCCGATCGCCTACGTGATGCGCGGCCGCGTCCGCGGCAAGCGCCTCCTGACGACGATCCTCGTCGTGCCGATCACGCTCGGCACGGTGCTCACCGCGCAGGGCCTGATCATGTACGGCGGGCCGGCGGGCTGGCTGAACAAGGTGCTCACCGTCCTCGGCGTCACCGACCAGCCGTTGCCGCTGATCCACAACTACACCGGCGTGCTGCTCTCGCTGGTGATCACCGGCTTCCCGTTCTCCTTCCTGCTGACGTTGTCCTATCTGTCGGGTATCGACCCGTCCCTGGAAAAGGCGGCCGCCACGCTCGGCGCGAACGGCGTCCAGCGCTTCCGGCGGATCACGCTGCCCCTGCTGGCACCCGGCCTGGCGATCACCTTCTGCCTTTCGTTCGTCATGGCGTTCTCGGTCTTCCCGAGCGCGCAGCTCGTCGGCGACCCCGCGAACGAGACCCGTGTCATCTCGATCGCCGCCTACCACGCCGCGTTCGAGGAGTACGACTACTCGATGGGCTCGGCCGTCGCGATGCTCATGGCGGTGGTCATGCTGATCGTGATCGGCCTGGTCATGGCGTGGCGCGGCACGCTGTACCGCGGAGCGACCGGAGGCAAGGGATGACCGGTTGGGTCGCACGTCCCGGACGTTGGGTCGTCTGGACCGTCGTCGCGTTCTTCTTCGTCAACCTCGCGGGCGTGGTGCTCTCGGTGGTCGTCGACTCGTTCGGCACCCAGTGGTTCGGCACCTGGCTCCCGGACGGCTTCACCACCCATTGGTACGCCGACGCCTGGCGCGAGTTCGGCCTCTCCGACGTCCTCCTCACGACGGCGATCGTCGCGCTCGTGGTGATCGCCGTGTCGGTGGCCGTCGGCGTCCCGGCCGCCTACGCGCTGGCCCGCCGCTCGTTCCCCGGCAAGCGCCTGGTGATGCTGCTGTTCGTGCTGCCGATCCTGATCCCTCCCATCACCTACGGCATCCCGCTGGCCACCGTGCTGTACAAGTTCCACCTGGCCGGCACCATCACCGGCGTCATCCTCGCCAACCTCGTGCCCTCGGTGCCGTTCGTCGTGCTGACGATGACGCCGTTCATCGAGCAGATCGACCCGAAGATCGAGGCCGCGGCCCGCATGTCCGGCGCGCGGACCGTCTCGGTGTTCACCCGGATCCTCGGCCCGCTGCTGCTGCCGGGCATCCTGGCCGCGTCGATCCTGGTGCTGGTGCGCACGGTCGGCATGTTCGAGCTGACGTTCCTCACCGCCGGCCCGGACTCGACGACCCTCGTGGTGGCGCTCTACAACTCCGTGTTCGCCGCCGGCATCCGCGCCAACCAGTCCGTCGACGCCATGGCGACCATCTACACCGCCTCCATGCTCGTGCTCCTTCTCATTGCGTTGCGGTTCGTGAACCCGACCCAGCTGGTGACCCGGATCCGGGAGGAGGCCTGACTCGTTCGCTCATGCGTTCGACTCTACCCCGAAAAGTCGAACGCATGATCGACACGATTGAGCGAACCTGCAGGTCTTGCGCCTCCCCCGAGGGGAGCTGCCACGCTGATGGCATGCGGTACTCCATCGGCGAACTCGCCCACCGGACCGGGCTGACGGTCAAGGCCGTCCGGTTCTACTCGGATCGCGGCCTTGTGCCGCCGTCCGGGCGCAACACCGCGGGCCAGCGCCGTTACGACGACGCCGCGCTCGCCCGGCTCGACATCATCCGTGTGCTGCGCGACCTCGGTGTCGACCTTGCCACGATCCGGCAGGTGATCGACGGCGAGACCACCGTCGCGGAGGTGGCGGCGGAGCACGCCGCGGCGGTGGAGGTACAGATCGGCGTGCTGCGCCGGCGAAGGGAGGTGCTGAACGCAGTGGCGAACCGTGGCTCGCGCCCTGAGGAAGCGGGGCTGGTGCACCAGGCGAACCGTGGCTCGCGTCCGGAGGAAGCGTGTGTGGTGCACGGGGCGAGTCTCGTGCGCGAGGTGAATCGTGGCTCGCGTCGCGAGGATGCGAGTTCCGTGCCCTCGGTGACGTCCCCCGCGGAAACGGATCTCGCACACCAAGCGAATCTCGCGCACCAGCGGGCCCTGTTGTCCGAAGTGGAGCGGCAGTGCCTGATCGGTGACTTCCTCGCCGACGCCTTGGGTGATCGCCTCGAGCTGGCGGGGATCGCCCGGACCTTGACCCCGGACCTGCCCGAGCACCCCAGCCCCGAGCAGGCCGAGGCGTGGCTCGAGCTGGCCGCGCTGATGCGGGACACGGACTTCCGCGCGAACCTGCGCGGGTTCGCGGACAGTCACGAACCCGGGTTGCGTCGTGACCTGGCGGCCGAGGTGCGGGAGGCCGTCACCCCGGCCGTCGTGGCCGGGATCGTGCCGAAGTCACCGGCGGCGAAGGCGATCGTCGACGGCCTGGGGCGCGAGCCCGGCGAGCTCCGGGAATGGCTCGGCGTCGCCAACGACCCGCGCCGCGAGCGCTACCTACAACTATTGGGGGTGATCAACGGCTGGGCGGCACCGGAAAGCCTGGCTCCCGCCTTCGACTGGCTGGCCGAGGCGATGGCGGCCTGACCGACTCGACGATCGATGCCAGCGCGTCCTCCACCGGTCGGGCGTCGGCCCGGCTCCCGTCGCGCAACCGGACGGATAGCTGCCCGGCGGCGACCTCCTGCGGCCCGATCACGGCTTGGAACGGCACCAGGCGACCGTCGCGGATCCGGGCGCCGAGGCTGCCGTCCGCGGCGATTTCGGCCCGCAGGTCGTCGCAGCGGTCCAGGACTTCACGCGCGTACGGCACTTCCGCGGCGGACACCGGGAGGAGCCGGAGCTGCACCGGTGCGAGCCAGGCCGGGAACGCGCCGCCGTGGACCTCGATCAGCTGGGCGACCGCGCGCTCGACGCTGCCGATGATGCTCCGGTGCACCATCACCGGGCGGTGCTTCGCCCCGTCCGCGCCGACGTACTCGAGGCCGAACTGCGCGGGCTGGTGGAAGTCGACCTGGACGGTGGAGAGGGTCGATTCCCGGCCTGCGGCGTCCGCGATCTGGACGTCGATCTTCGGTCCGTAGAACGCCGCTTCGCCCTCGCCTTCGTCGTACGGGAGGTCACCAAGGACCGAACGGAGGATGTCCACCGCGCCGGACCAGTTCCCGGGCACGTACTTCCCGCCGGGGCCGGGCAGCGAGAGCCGGTAGCGGGCCGGGCTGATGCCTAGTGCGTCGTACGCCTGCCGGATCAGGGCCAGCGCCGCGGCCGCCTCGGCTTCGACCTGGTCGAGGGTGCAGAACACGTGGGCGTCGTTGAGCTGGATCGCGCGTACCCGGGACAGCCCGCCGAGCACGCCGGACGGCTCGCTGCGGTACATGCCGCCGATTTCCGCGAGCCGCAGCGGCAGCTCGCGGTGGCTGCGGCCGCGCGAACGGTAGATCAGCGCGTGGTGCGGGCACAGGCTCGGGCGCAGCACGAGCTGCTCGCCGCCGACGTCCATCGGCGGGTACATGTCGTCGCGGTAGTGCGACCAGTGCCCGGAAATCTCGTACAGCTCGCGTTTGCCCAGCACCGGCGAATGGACGTGCCGGTAGCCCGCGCGCCGTTCGAGGGCGTGGACGTACTCCTCGAGGCTGTGGCGGACGATCGCGCCGTCGGGCAGCCAGTAGGGCAGGCCGGCGCCGATCAGCGGGTCGGTGCCGAACAGGCCGAGTTCGCGGCCGAGCTTGCGGTGGTCGGGCATGGTGGACTCCCTCGTGGACGGCGAGGCGGGAGACCACAAGACGAAGCCCGGGGCACCCGCCCCGGGCTCGAAACGTCGTTCAGCGCGCCGGGACACTCCTCGGCGTCGTCGTCACTGCAGCGCGCTTCATGGGATCGACGTTAGCAGCCGCGGTCAATACTTTTGATCCTCCGGCAGCCGGAACGTGTCGAACCGCGGTTTCCCGGCAGGCCGCAGCACAAGCACGTTCACGCCCGCGGCGGTCTGGCGGGTTTCGACGTGCTCGAACGCCTTGGGCACCACGCCGTCCGGGAAGAGCCGGCGGCCCTTGCCCAGCACGATCGGGTACAGCCACAGGCGGTACTCGTCCACCAGGTCGTGCGCGATCAGCGTCTGCAGCAGGTCGCCGCTCCCGTGGACCTGGAGTTCGCCGTCCAGCCGGGCCTTGAGTTCGCGGACGAACCCGACGACCTCACCATCCACGATGGACGTGTTGGCCCACGACGGGTCCGCCATGGTCCGCGACGCCACGTACTTCGGCAGGGTGTTGAGCCCGGACGCGACCGGGTCGGCGGGGTCGGTGACCTTCGGCCAGTGCGCGGCGAAAATCTCGTACGTCCGCCGTCCGAGCAGGAAGGCGTCCGCGCGGGTGAACCACTCCGCGACGAATCGGCCCATGTCCTCCTCGTAGTACGGCTTCACCCAGCCGCCCAGGTCGAAGCCGCCGGAAGTGTCCTCCTCCTCACCTCCCGGTGCCTGGTAGACGCCGTCGAGGGTGAGGAACGTCGTCACGGTGAGTTTGCCCATGGTGTCTCCTTCGGGTCGGTCCTGCCTGTCCCGTCGGACGGGGCACCCTCGGATCGACAAACCGCGCGGAGAATTTTTCAGGAGCTCAGGAACAGCTCCAGCTGCTCGACGACGAACGCGTGGTCGTCGGCCTGCGGGAGCCCGGAGACGCCGACCGTGCCGACCGGCCCCACCCCGCGGACCAGCACCGGGAAGACGCCGCCGTGGGCCGCGTAGAGGTCCGGGTCGAGGCGGGAATGCTCCTCGAACGAGCCGCCCTTCGAGCGGAACTGCGTCCCGATGTAGAAGGAGCTGCGGCCGTAGCGGTCGACGACGCGGCTCTTGCGGTCGATCCAGGCGTCGTTGTCGGCCGACGTCCCGGGCAGCGCGGCGTGGAAGAGGCGCTGGCCGTTGCGCCGGATCGAAATCGTCACCGGCAGCCCGCGGTCCCGGGCGGCCGTCAGCAGCTGCTGGCCGAGGGCCAGGGCGGTCTCGTTGTCGAACTTCGTGAACTGGAGGCGTTCCTCCTGCTCGGCGAGCTGGGCGAGGCGGTCGGCTTCGATCATGAGGCTATTAAATCAACACTGTTGTTTAATTGCCAGCGAACTCGGTCAGCGACAGCACGTTGCCGTCCGGATCGGGGAACCAGGCGATCCGGCCGCCCGGCGTGGTCCAGATTTTGTCGGTGTCCTGTGGCAGCGTGGCGTAGGTGAGGAACTCGACGCCACGGCCGCGCAGCTCGGCCACCGCGGCCCGGATGTCGGCGACAGCCCAGCCGAGCACCGTGAACGGCTGCGGCGTGAACTCGGCGACGGCGGTGACGCGCAGCAGGGTCGCGCCACTGCGGAACACGGACGCGAAGGGGGTTTGCTCGATGAACTCGAGCCCGATGACATCCGTGTAGAAGGCGCGTGAGCGATCGAGGTCGGTCGACGGTGCGAAGGCGACCAATTCCGCTGAGTTGAGCATGGCTTCACCTCTCGGTGGCGAACGTACCCCTCCGGCCGAGCCGCGACCGGGGGACGAGGAGGTGGGCATGGGCCGGATCCGTCGGCGCACGGTGCTGGGCGGCGCGGCCGCGGCCACCGTCGCCGGCACGCTGCCGGTCGCCTGCGCCCCGGCGCCGCGGACGGGCACGATCGACGACGTCCGCCACGTCGTCGTGCTCATGCAGGAGAACCGGTCGTTCGACCACTACTACGGCACGATGGCCGGTGTCCGCGGCTTCGGCGACCGCGCGGCCCTGCGCGACGTCTTCCACCAGCGCGGCGACAAGGGCGGGCCGGTGCTGCCGTTCCGGATCGACACGTCCGTTGTGGACGGTCAGGACCTCGGCGAGCTGCCGCACGACTGGAACAGCACGCACCGCGCGTGGAACGGCGGCGGGTACGACCGCTGGATCGCGGCGAAGAGCCCCATGACGATGGGGTACTTCACGCGCGACGACCTGCCGTTCCAGCACGCGCTGGCCAGCGCGTTCACCCTGTGCGACCACTACTTCTGCTCGATCCAGGGCCCGACGCACCCCAACCGGCTCTACCACTGGACCGGCACGATCGACCCGGACGGCCTCGCCGGTGGCCCCGCGACGCACAACGCGCCCGACTACGAGCCCTCCTTCCGCTGGACGACCTACCCCGAGCGCCTCGAGGCCGCGGGCATCACGTGGCGGATCTACGCGAACGACGAGGAACGCGGCGTCCCCGAGCACTTCGTCGGCGACTACGGCGACAACCCGCTCTGGCTGTTCCAGAACTTCCACGACGCGCTGTACTCGATGGACCCCGTCAAACGCCGGCTGGCCGAGCGCGGGAACCTGCGCAAGAAGCTCAAACCCGACTCGGGGAAGGGCAAGGACCTCGACCACGTGCTGGCCGAGTTCCTCGCCGACTGCGCGGGCGGGACGTTGCCCGCGGTGTCCTGGGTGGTGGCCCCGTACGGCTACTGCGAGCACCCGGCCGCGCGGCCGGTCGACGGTGCCGCCTACATCCAGCGCATGCTGAAGGCGTTGTGGGACAAGCCGGAGCTGTGGGAATCGACCGTCGTCTTCATCAACTACGACGAAAACGACGGCTTCTTCGACCACGTCGTCCCGCCGTCGCCGCCGCCCGGCACCCCCGGCGAGTACCTGCCGGGCAACCGGCCGGAGAAGGGCGAGCCGTCCGGGCCGCCCGTCCCGATCGGGCTGGGCCCGCGCGTGCCGATGACCGTCGTTTCGCCGTGGAGCCGCGGCGGCTGGGTGAACTCGCAGGTCTTCGACCACACGTCGGTGCTGCGCTTCCTGGAGACCTGGACCGGTGTGCGCGAGCCGAACATCTCGGCCTGGCGCCGGGCCATCTGCGGCGACCTGACCAGCTGTTTCGACTTCCGCGCGCCCGACACGACCATCCCGCTGCTGCCGGACGCGGACGCGTTGCGCGCCGAAGCCGACCGCACGCAGCGACGCCTCCCGAAGCCGGGGCTGGGGCCGGCCGCGCTGGTGCAGGACCCCGGCACGGCGAAGGCGCGCCCGCTGCCGTACCAGCCGGTCGCCTGGGTCACGGTTGAGGCGAAGGCCCTCAAACTGCACCTGACCAACCACGGGACGCAGGCGCTGCAGCTGGCCGCGTACGCCTACCACGCGGGCGGGACGTCGCAACGCTTCGACGTCGGCCCCGGCGCCTCCACAGCCGGCGAGGTCGCGCACAGCGGCACGTACGACATCGCCATCCACGGCCCGAACGGCTTCGTCGTCGAGGCTTCGGGCGGCGTGGGCCTCGACGCGTCCGTCACGTTCCTCGACACGCCCGCGCTGCGGGTCACGGTGACCAACAACGGGCCGGCGCCGGTCACGCTGCACGACGTCACCCTCCCGCCGGGCGGTACGCACGACTTCCCAGTGGCGACGAGCAACGGCTGGTACGACGTCACGTTCGAGACGCCGGGGTGGCGCCGCCGCTTCGCCGGGCACCTGGAGGACGGCCGCCCGTCGCGGACCGGCCCCTAGCGGAGGGCGTCGAGCGCGAAGGCGGCGAGCATCGCGACGCCGTGGGGCATCGCGTCCTCGTCGAAGAGCACGCGGTTCGAGTGGTTCGCCGCCGCTTCGGCGGGGTCGACGCCGGGCGGGCACGCGCCGAGGAACGCGTACGCGCCGGGGACGCGTTGCAGGACGTAGGAAAAGTCCTCCGCGCCCATCAGCGGATCGGCGAGCAGTTCGACGTTCTCCGGCCCGAGCACCTCCGCGCCGAGTGCCAGGACTTCGGCGGCGACCCGGTCGTCGTTCACCGTCACCGGGTAGCCCGGCTCGACGTCGGCGACCACGCGGCAGCCGTAGGCCGCGCCGACCTGCTCGCACACCTTCGGCAGCTCGGCCCGGACCAGCGCGCGCGTCTGCTCGGACAGCGTGCGGATGGTGCCCTCGAGCTCGGCGGTCTCCGGGATGATGTTCGACGTCGTGCCGGCCTGGATCCGGGTCACCGAGAGCACCGCGGGGTCGAACACGCTGACCCGGCGCGTGATCATCGTGTGCAGCGCCCCGACCATCGCGGCGGCGGCCGGCACCGGGTCGATCGTGTGCTGCGGCGCCGAGCCGTGGCCGCCCTTGCCGGTGACGCGCACGTGGAACGAGTCCGCCGACGCCATCAGCGGGCCGGGCCGCAGCTGCAGCAGCCCGCTGCGCGCGTTGGCGAGGATGTGCACGCCGAACGCGCGCTGGACCCGCGTCCCGGCCGCGTCGAGCACGCCCTCGTGGATCATGAACCGGGCGCCGTGGTGGCCCTCCTCGCCCGGCTGGAACATGAACACGACCGACCCAGCCAGCTGGTCCCGGCGCTCCGCGAGCAGCCGCGCCGCCGAAGCCAGCATCGCGACGTGCGTGTCGTGCCCGCACGCGTGCATCGACTCCGGGTCCTCCGACGCGAACTCGAGGCCGGTCTCCTCGGTCAGCGGCAGGGCGTCCATGTCGCCGCGCAGCAGCACCGCCGGACCGGGCCGCGCGCCGCGCAGGACGGCCGTCAGCGACGTTGTGGCCCTGCCCTCGGTGATCTCGAGCGGCAGGCCGTCGAGGGCCTCGCGGATCGCCGCCTGCGTGCGCGGCAGGTGGAGGCCCTGTTCCGGGTGGCGGTGCACGGCCCGCCGGAGGGCGACCGTGCGGTCTTGCAGCGCCCGCGCGTCGTCGAGGAGCCCGGCGAACGGCGTGCCGGGCAAGGTGGGCAGGTCAGTGGGGCCGGTCATGGTCCCGATAGTGCCCCATGCGGCGCTTCGGGCGCACCGTGCGTGCGCCGGACCGACCGGCGGAATACGGTGTGCGCATGGCGGTGGATGAGCCGGTCACGGGCTTCGCGGTGGCTGTGGTCCGGGAAGACGGTCGGTGGCGGTGCAGTGCGCTCGACCCGGGGGCGTTGACCGAGCTGGACGCAGCGATCACTGAACTGGGCAAACTACGTTCCACCGGCGCGAGCTTCGGGCTGCTGGCGGTCGACGACGAGTTCTTCGTGATCGTCCGGCCGAGCCCGCGGGGGCCGTCGCTGCTGCTCTCGGACGCGGCGGCGGCGCTGGACTACGACATCGCGGCGGACGTCCTCGACGTCCTGCGCGTCGACCCGCCGGACGAGGAGGACGACTCCGTCTGGCCCGAGGGCGACCTGGAGATCCTCGCCGATCTCGGGCTGCCCGGGCCGGAGCTGGAGGTCATCGTCGGCGAGGTCGACCTGTACCCGGACGAGCAGCTGCAGATGGTCGCGCAGCGCTGCGGGTTCGGCAGCGAGTTCGCCAAGCTCCTGGACGAGCTCTGAGACGCCCGTCCGACACCGAGGCCGTGGAGGCCGCGCTGGAAGCGGCGCGCGCCCCCGGCGCGGACGTGCCGATCGGGGCGGTCGTGTTCGGCCCCGACGGCGTGCCCCTGGCGGCGGCGCGCAACGCCCGCGTCGAGCTGGGCGACCCGACAGCGCACGCGGAGATCCTCGCCCTGCGCGCGGCGGCCCAGGTGGTGGGCGACGGCTGGCGGCTCGAGGGCTGCACGCTGGCGGTGACGCTGGAGCCGTGCACGATGTGCGCGGGCGCGCTGGTGCTGGCCCGCATCGCCCGGCTGGTGTTCGGGGCGTGGGAGCCGAAGACGGGCGCGGTGGGGTCGCTGTGGGACGTCGTGCGTGACCGTCGTCTCAACCACCGGCCTGAAGTGCACGGAGGCGTCCTGGTGGAGGAGTGCGCCGGGCTTTTGGAGACGTACTTCGCTACGCGCCGCTGAGTTTTGGGTACTCCTCCGGTATGACGATGAAGCACCGGATCCAGCAGGCAGTGGGCAGCGCTCGCGAGAAGGCCGGCCTGGCGACCGGCAACCGCCGTCTGGAGGTATCGGGCCGCGCCCAGCGGCGCTCGGCCCAGCTCCGTTCAACGGCGTCCGACGTCCGCCGCCGGGCCACGCGCGCGGTACGGGAGGCGCAGGTCAGGCTGCGCGGCGGGCGGCCGGTCGACCCCAGGTGAGACCGGCGTCGGCCCTCGGGTATTGTTCTTCGCGGTGGCGTGTCCGAGCGGCCGAAGGAGCACGACTCGAAATCGTGTGACGGCTAATCCCCGTCCGTGGGTTCAAATCCCACCGCCACCGCTCCTGAACGCCCGGTGCCTCTCGAAGGCGCCGGGCGTTTTGCTATGAAATGCGCATGACGCAGGTGTGGCTCGCGGTCCTCTCCCTGATCGGCGTGGTGCTCGGTGGTGGCCTTTCGTACCTGGTGCAGACCACCGTGCAACGGCGCAACGAGCGCAGTGAGCGGCGGCGGCTGGCCGCCGAGCGCGTCGAGAAGCGGCGTGAGGAGCAGCTGGACCTGTTGCGCCAGTTCATCCGCGTCGCCCAGCAGGCCGAGCGGGCCGCCGAGGATCGGGATGACGACGATGATTCGTGGAAGACGGCCGCTCTCGATGTCGTCGACGAGCTGTGGGTGTGCGAACGGATGATCCACGTCCTGTTCGCCTCGGACCTGCACGGCCTGGCCCGCGCCTACGTGAAGGCGCTGGACCACGTCATCTGGCAGAAGCCCGGCGAAGGCACGATGTGGGACTACCTCCGAGGCCCGAAGGTCGCCTTCCTCGACGCGGCGCGGGATGAGCTGAGCCGTCCGCTTGACTTGAAGGGCTCTTGAAGTGTGACCGTGGCGGCATGACCATTCTCGTCACCGGGGCCACCGGCCACACCGGACGGCACGTCGTCGCCGGCCTCCGCGCCGCGGGCGTCCCCACCAGAGTCCTCGTCCGGGATCCCGCGAAGGCGCCCCAGGGCGTCGACGTCGTCCAGGGTGACATCACCGATCCCGCCGAAGCCGCCGAAGGCGTCGACGCCGTCTACCTGCTCTGGCCCTTCTTCACCGCCGACGGCATCGAACAGGCCGTGGAACCCTTTCGGGGCAGAAAAATCGTCTACCTCTCCGCCATGTCCGCCGAAGACGGCGGCGTCTGGGGAGACGTCGAAGCCGCCGTCGAAAAGGTCACCGACGACTGGACCTTCCTCCGCGTCACCGGCCTCGCCACCAACGCGCTCGCCTGGGCGCAGCAGGCCGGCACCGGCGTGGTCCGGGCGGCTTACGGGCAGGCGAAGCGGTCGGTCGTCCACGAACGCGACGTCGCCGACATAGCCGTCAAGGTGCTCACCGAGGACCACGCGAAGCAGATCTACCTCGTCACCGGCCCGGAAGCCGTCACGCAGGCCGAGCAAGCCCGGCTCATCGGTGCGGCACTGGGAACGCCTGTCACGTGGGAAGAACAGCCGCCGGAAGAGGCGAAAGCGCAGCTGAGTTCCTTCATGGGGCCGGAATTCGCGGCCGGTGCGGTGGACCATTGGGCGTCACTCGTCGAGGACCCGGAACCCGTTTCGCTGGACGTCCCCCGCGTCACCGGGCACCCCGCGCGGCCGTTCGCGGACTGGGCCCGCGAGCACTTCAGCTGAGTTCGACGACCGGCGCCGTCACCGGCTCCAGCTCGGCCGCCAGCGCGGTCAGCGCCGCGATCTTCTCCTGCACGGCCCGGATCACCGCCGCGCACGTGACGCTGACCTCGCTCACCACTTCGGCCGAGTGGTCGCCGGCCAGGACCGCCGACACCGGTGCCGCGGCGGCGGCCGCCAGCGCCCGGACCTCCTCGGCCGCGGACACCGCCAGCTCGTCCAGCCGGTCGGCGATGCGGGCGCCCAGCGCCGCCGTCGAAGCGGCCGCCCGCGCCGCGGCGGCGTACTGACCGTCCACTGTGTCCGCCCAGGTACCGAAAGCCTCGCTGCTGCCGCCGTTTTCGGCACGCTCGACGCCGGCGCGGAACTCGGCCTGCGCCGAGGTCACGCCCAGCGCGCCGGTGTCGACCGCCGTGGCGGACGCGCGGATCGACGCCGGTGCGCAGTCGAGGTGCCGCAGCGCCGCCACCGGGTCCGCGACGCCGAGCCGGCCGGCCGCCGCGCGCAACGGGGCCAGCTGCGAAGCCGCCGACACCAGCGCCGGGTGTTCGAAGACCTCAGCGGTCACGGTGCCACCGCTAACCGCCCCCGGAAACCGGTGCTCCGCGTGCTCACCGCCGCCATGCGCAGCCGGCCCGCCAGGTCCGACGTCGCGTCGCCGAGGACGCGCGCGTCCGCCTCACGCGCCGCCAGCGCCGTGGCCCAGCGCGCCGCCAGCTCACGCGCCTGTGGCGAGATGCCGAACGGCGTCGAATCGACGCGCGCTTCGGCGAACCTCCCCGCGGCTTTGTCGTCGGCGGCTGCCGCCTGGTCGAGCAGGTCGGCGGCGGCGCGCAGCCGAACCGGGTCGATTCGCGAGCCTCTGCCTTCCGGCATTCGGGACCTCCGTCATCAAGGGCGCTCACCCGATCGGGGAAGATCTTGCCTCATGCTCCCGGGCCGTCCGCATCGCGGTGACCTGCGGCGTTGTCGGCGTTCCACCAAGTGGACGTCTTGACCGCGCATCGGGAAGAAGGTGACCATGAAGACATGCCCGCCACCTCGGAAAGCACGCCGATCCGGGCCCTCGCGCGGTCGATCGGGGAAGGCATCGCGGAGCTCCTGCTGCGCCGCGGCCGCCTGGGTTCGCCGCCCGCCTGACGCGAACCCGACGTCCGATTTCCCCGAAACCCGTTGGAGTACAACCATGTCCGTAGATCTTCCTGCCCGGATTCAGCTGCGCGGGTCGGTCACGCCCGCGGATGGCATCGTCGAAGGCCCCCGAATTCTCCGGGAACCGCAGCGGAAGCCGTACGAGCTGTTCGCCCTCCGCCCGCTGGGCCGGGTGATCGGTGCCGAGGTCGACGGCGTCGACCTCGCCGCGCCGGTCGGCCCTGACCTGCGCGAAGAGCTCAACCACGCGCTGCTCGAGTGGAAGGTGCTCTTCTTCCGCGACCAGCGGATCACCTCGGCGCAGCAGCGCGCGTTCGCCGCGAACTGGGGCGAACTGGAGACCAACCCGTTCATCGCGCGGGGCGAGGACGAAGCGGTCACGCGCTTCGAGCGCACCGCGGCCATGCCCGGGTACGAGAACATCTGGCACACCGACGTCACCTGGCGGCCCGAACCGGCGCTGGGCTCGGTGCTGCGGCTGATCGAGGTGCCGCCCGTCGGCGGCGACACGATGTGGGCCGACATGGCCGCGGCCTACGACAACCTGCCCGAAGACGTCCGCGCCCGCATCGACGGGCTCACCGCGGTGCACGACTACCTCCCCGGCTTCGACCGGTTCTCCGATCCCGCGCTGCTGGCGCGGTGGCAGGACCGCTTCCCGCCGGTGGAACACCCGGTGGTCCGGACGCACCCGGAGACCGGGCGGCGCACCCTGTTCGTCAACCAGGCGTTCACCACGCACATCGTGGGCCTCGACCGGGCCGAGAGCGACCGGCTGCTGCGGTACCTGTTCCTGCAGGCTCACACGCCCGAGTTCCAGGTCCGGTTCAGCTGGCGGCCGAACTCGGTCGCGTTCTGGGACAACCGCGCCACGCAGCACTACGCGGTCAACGACTACCACCCGCACGTCCGGATCGCGGAGCGCGTCGCGATCGCGGGCGACCGGCCCCGCTGAGCCGTAGCCTGGGGCCATGACCGATGAACCCAAGGTAGTGGTGACCGGTTTCCTGGAGGCCCTCGAGGACCTCGACGTCGACCGGGCGCTGACGTTCGTGGCGAGCGACATCGTGTACCAGAACGTGCCGTTGCCGCCCGCCCGCGGCGTCGCGGCGTTCGAAAAGCAACTGCGCGTCATGGCCAAGTACGGCTCCGGGTTCGAGGCGCGGACCCACCACATCGCCGCGGACGGCAACGTCGTGCTCACCGAACGCACCGACGTGCTGCGCCGCGGCGCGTGGGAAGCGGAGTTCTGGGTGTGCGGCACGTTCGAGGTCGAGGCGGGCCGGATCGTGCTCTGGCGCGACTACTTCGACTGGACGACGGTGCTGGCCGCGAGCGCGAAGGGTGCCGGGCGGGTCGCCTTGGCCGGCGCGCGCACCCTCCTCGGCCGGTACAAGGCGAGGCAGCCGGTGCGCTAGACCCGGTGTTCGCCGCGGTCGTGGTCCCGAAGGTCCACGACCGCGGCTATCCCCAGCACCAGCACGAACACGCAGCTGAAAACAATCAGCCCCCACATGATCATTTTCCCTCCCCCCGTGTCGTGCCTACCGTGAGCTGTCGGGGAGTGGTCTGTGCCACTTTTCCGGCGGCTCACGCAGACCGTACCGCCGCTTCACGCAGGTTGTTCCGACCCTTGACCTTCATTTAAGGCAGATGCGCCGGATGGGTGACACGCCGGTGTCCGGCTGTCACAGAACGGGCGCAATCCGTTACGCGCCAACGGATACCGATGCGATTCCGCTCTGGACGGTCACCGTAGTGGAACGCAGCGTCGAGACCTCGGCGACGTACCGCAGCACCTTGTCCGCTTCGTCCCCGCCGAGCGGCTCGCACTCGTTGGCGGCGTTCCGCCGGACCGGGATCAGCTCGAGCCGCGGTTCGTCGCCGAGCATGCACCCGGCGAGCAGCCCGTCCGGCCGGTCGGCGGCGAGGTGGCCGAGGCCGTAGAGGATCGGACGGCCCCGGTACACCTCGACGGCCTGGATCGTGGGCGAGCCGTGCCCCGCCACCAGGTCGGCGCCGGCGTCGACCGCCGCGCGCCCGTAGGTCACCTGGTACTCGGCGAGCTCCGCGCCCGGCAGGCCCCAGTGCATCGAGACGACGACGTGGTCGTGGTCGCTCTTGGCCCGCTGAACGTCGGCGACCAGCCGGTCGAGGTGCTCGGGCACCGGCATGGTGCGGACGAGCGGCGGGCGGCCCGGGATCTCCGCGACGTGCGGATCGGGCTGGTACGCCGTCGTCGCAAACGCTTGCGCGACCACCGGGAAGTCCGGCTGCGCGGCGAAGGGGCGGCGAAGTGACGTGTACGCGAGGAATGCGACCTTTTCGCCTGATCGCTCGATCACCGCGGGGGTGTGCGCGGCGTCGGGATTCGCCCCGGCCCCGCAGTACGCGATTCCGGCGTGCTCGAGGACGGCCAGGCTCGCCGGCGGGTGGGGCGCGTCGTTGGCGACCGAGACGACATCGACACCGATCGGCTTCAGCGCTTCGGCCGCCGCCGCGTCGACGGGGCCTTCGAGGTTGACGAACCGGAGGTCGGCGCCCTTGAGCAGTGGTTCCAGCGGCCCGAAGGACGGCGTCGCCCGGCCGTGAAGAGTGACGTCTCCGCCCAGTACCAGCGTGATCACGAAACCTGCTCTGCCGAGTGAGTGACGACGAAAGTAGTTGTTACGAATCGTTGCATCTTTGTCTTCCTCCTCCTCACTTGTTCGGGGGACTATGCCACGACTGTTCAAGCACAAAGGGGACTCAGGGTGACCAAGACCCACAGATCCAAGGCGGCCTTCACGCTGGCCGTCGCGTCGGGCCTGGTGCTCGGCGGCGTGGCCGCACCGGCCGCGCTCGCCGCACCGAGCGCCGACGCGGTCATCGCCGAGGTCTACGGCGGCGGTGGCAACTCGGGCGCGACGCTCGTCAGCGACTTCGTCGAGCTCGCCAACCGCGGCGCGGCCGCCGCGAGCCTCGCCGGGTTCAGCGTCCAGTACCTGCCCGGTTCGGCGAGCCCGTCGAGCACCTGGCAGGTGACGCCGCTGGCCGGCAGCGTCGCGCCGGGCGGGCGTTACCTCGTCGCCGAGAGCAAGGGCTCCGGCGGCACCGTCGCGCTGCCGACGCCGGACGCGACCGGCGCGATCGCGATGTCGGCCACCGCCGGCACGATCGCCCTCGTCTCCGGAACCACCGCGCTGACCTGCAAGACCGCCGCCGACTGCGCCGCCGACGCGCGGATCAAGGACCTCGTCGGGTTCGGCGCGGCGACCGTGCGCGAGGGCAACCCGACCGCGGCGCCGTCGAACACGACGTCCGTCGCGCGCGGCACGGCGCTGGCCGACACCGACGACAACGCCGCCGACTTCACCGCCGGCGAGCCGACCCCGACCAACACCGCGGGCGAGTCGACCGGCGGGGACCCCGGCCCGGCGCCGACCCCGGCGAAGATCCACGACATCCAGGGCACCACGCGCATTTCGCCCTTCAAGGACCAGAAGGTCTCCGGCGTCACCGGCGTCGTCACCGCGACCCGGACGTTCGGTTCGTCGCGCGGGTTCTGGCTCACCGACCCGAACCCGGACAGCGACCCGCGCACCAGCGAGGGCCTGTTCGTCTTCACCGGCTCGACCACCCCGGCGGTCGCGGCCGGCGACGCGGTGACCGCGACCGGCACCGTCCGCGAGTTCTACCCGGACGCGCCCGCGACGTCGAACTTCCAGTCGCTCACCGAGCTGAGCAGTGCACAGTGGACGGTCGACTCGCACGGGAACGCCCTCCCGGCGCCGACGGTGCTGAACCCGGACACCGTGCCGACGACGTACGCGCCGTCGCCGGGCGGCAACATCGAGCCGCTCACCCTGGAGCCGGCGAAGTACGCGCTGGACTTCTGGGAAGCGCACGAGAGCGAGATTGTTTCGGTCACCGACGCGCGGGTCGTCGGCCCGACGAACTCGTTCAACGAGCTGTACGTGACGTCGAAGCCGGACCAGCACCGGTCGGTCCGCGGCGGCAGCGTCTACCTCGGTTACGACCAGCTCAACAGCGGCGTCATGAAGGTTTCGTCGCTGATCCCGTTCGACCAGCGGCCGTTCCCGAAGCTCAACGTCGGTGACGTGCTGACCGGCACCACGTCCGGCCCGGTCGAGTACAGCAACTTCGGTGGCTACACGCTGTTCGCCAGCGTGCTCGGGACCGAAAAGGACAACGGGCTGCAGGGCGAGACCACGCGCAAGCAGCGGACCGGCGAGCTCGCCGTCGCGACGTACAACGTCGAAAACCTGGCCCCGAGCGACCCGCAGGCGAAGTACGACCGGCTCGGCGAGGCGATCGTGACGCACCTGGCGACGCCGGACATCGTGAACCTGGAGGAGATCCAGGACAACACGGGCGCGACCGACGACGGTACCGTCGCCGCCGACCAGACGCTGCAGAAGTTCACCGACGCGATCGTGGCCAAGGGCGGCCCGCGCTACCAGTGGCGCGAGATCGACCCGGTGAACGACCAGGACGGCGGCCAGCCGGGCGGCAACATCCGGGTGGCGTTCCTGTTCAACCCGGCCCGCGTGTCCTTTGTGGACCGTCCCGGTGGGACGTCGACGACCGCGGTCGGGGTCGTCCGCGAGCACGGCAAGGCGCACCTGACGGCGTCGCCGGGCCGCGTCGACCCCACGAACGAAGCCTGGACGACCAGCCGCAAGCCGCTGGCCGGCGAGTTCGTCTTCAAGGGCCGCACGGTGTTCGTCATCGCCAACCACTTCAACTCGAAGGGCGGCGACCAGCCGACGCACGGCCGCTTCCAGCCGCCGACGCGCAGTTCCGAGGTCCAGCGGGCGAAGCAGGCGACGGTGCTGCGCGGCTTCGTCGATTCGTTGCTGGCGGCCGATCGCAACGCGAACATCGTGGTGGCGGGCGACCTGAACGACTACCCGTTCTCGCCGGCGGTCCAGACGCTCACCGCGGGTGGCGCGCTGAAGGACCTGATCGCGTCGGTGCCGGAGGCCGAGCGGTATAGCTACGTGTTCGAGGGCCAATCCCAGGTGCTGGACCACATCCTGGCGTCGCGGGCGCCGCGCGGGGTGGACTACGACGTCGTCCACATCAACGCGGAGTTCGCCGACCAGGCCAGCGACCACGACCCGCAGGTGATCCGGTTCCGGCCGGGCGCGGGCAACCCGTTGGAGGACGCGTTCTACGACTTCCTCGACTGGTTGGAGCAGGTCTTCGTGAAGTAGGTCTTTTCGCGACGAGGCCACCTTCGGGCGTATTGCCCGGAGGTGGCCTTTCTCGTTCCACCACTCCGATGGGTGACCACGGAACCGCGGAGCGTTGACGGCCGTCTTACGGTTGAAGGCACCACAAGGGGAGGGGTGGCGTGGACGGGTATGCGGTGAAAGTCGACGAGCTGGGCAAGCTCATCGGCGACCTCGGCACAGCGGCGGATCGCATGGCGGGCGCCAACAAGAAGCTGGGCGGCGGCGGGGCGTTCGGCGCGCTGGGGACGGCGGAGCTGGGCAAAGCCGGCGTCGAGTTCGAGGAGGCCTGGCGCTTCGGCATCGGCCGCCTCGGTGAGGCGGCTTCGGAGGTGACCGAGCGGCTGAAGGCGGCGAAGCAGAAGTACGAGGAGATAGAAGCCCAGTTCGGCGGCGAACTGGGCAAGTTCGGCTCGGCGGTGCTGGGCGATGGTGTCGCCGGCGGTGAGTCCCCGGGTGGAGTGAAGGGAAACCACCCGCAGATCGCGCAGCCGGCCGAGGGGCCGGTGGGTGGGGGATACACCGGTGGAGTGCCGGGGATCGACGACCTGGCCGAGGGACCGGCGGCCGGGATCGGCGATCTCACGTCGAAGGCAGGCCCCGAGCGGCCGGCCGGGCGGACTGGTTCGGTCACTGAGCCGGGTGAAGGGCCGGTGGGTGGCGGCGTGACGGGTGGGGTGCCGGGCATCGATCGGCTGGCCGAGCCCGGTGGCCCGGCGCAGCCCGGCGACGGGCCGCCCGGTGGCGGCGCGACCGGCGGCATCACCGACCTCCTGAACGGCCTCGGCCGGTGAGCGCCCGCGACTTCCCGGCCCTGGGCTTCGACCCGGCGCCCGGCGATCTCGACGGCATCGCCGACCTGGCCGGCAAGTACCGCACGGTCGCCGACGACCTGACCGAGGCCGACGACTCGCTCCGCCGGATCGTCCGGAAGCAGGGCATCTGGCAGGGCGAGGCGAGCGAAGCCTTCGCCCGGCGCATCGGCCCGCTGCCGGCGTGCCTCGACGATGCCGCCAAATCGATGAGCCGAGCCGCCGACGCGCTCGAAGGCTGGGCGCAAACCCTCGGCGACCTGCAGAAACGCGCAGCCGACCTCGAGGCCCGCGCGGAAGCCGCGGCCCGGGCGGCCGAGCAGGCGCGGGCGAACCCGGACCTGGCCCTGGCCGACCGGACGTTCCCGGACCAGCAGTCCCTGCAGATCGCCCAGCGCCTCCTGGACAACGCCGGCCAGCAACTCCAGACGGCCATCGACGGCTGCCAGAACGTCCAAGACGCGGCCAAGCAGCTCCAGCAGGAGCACCAGGACGCCGCGGCCCGGGTCGCGGAGCTGCTGAGGAAGGCCAAGGAGCCGGCCCCGGACGAGCCGGACCTCCTCGACAAACTCGGTGACGCGGTCGGCGGGGCACTTGTCGACTTGTCGAACACCCTCGCGGACGAGTTCGACGAGGCGTGGAACTTCGTCCAGGACCACGCGGAGCTGATCTCGAAGCTCTCGGACGTGACCGGAGACATCGGAAACGCGCTCGGTTTCGTCGGCGAGTTCCTCCCGTCCCCGGCGAAGGAGGTGGTGGGGGCCGTCGCGACCACCTTCGGGAAGGCAGCGATGGAAGGTCACGCCGTAGCCAAACTGGCGGGCGCCGATGTCGCTCGGGAAACCTTGATCTTCGACGGAATCGGCGCGGGGACCTCGTTCATCGGCAGCTTCTTGCCGATGGGAGGCGAAGCGGTGATGAAGGGCCTCGGATACGGCGCCTTCGGCGCTCAGTTCCAGGCCGATGCCGGCGCACGGATGATCGGCACGCACTTCGAGGGGCCGATCGGAGACCTCCTCAACTATTGGGTGCCGAAGGATGCGACCCAGGCCGCGGCTTCCCTCGTGTCGCCGGCCGGAATGGCGTACTGGAACGCTGCCGAAGCCGGGATGCAGGCCGACGATGCGCCGGAGCGCCGTCGTCAGCGTGCGGAAGACGAGGTGTGGAACTGATGCCTCTGGAAATCGACCTGCCGCCCGGGTTCGCCGGCATGCCGGTGGGCACCGACGACAGGCTCAACCGCAGCCACGCCTGGATGGTCGCCGAAAACGTGGCGTCCGGCACGAGCGTCGAACAGTTCGGCAGCTACCTGATGGCGCTGGTCCCGGCCATGCAGGCCAACGGCATCCGAGTGTTCGGCAAGTTCGCGGTCGGCCGGCGCAAGGGCGACGTCGCGACCTTGACGCTCGGCGTGGCGCAGTGGCCGGACACCGCACCCGGCAACCGGGACGCCGTGGTGGCGGCGCTGGCCGAGCAGTACCGCGGCCGCCACAAGCGCGCGGTCGTCCAACCGGTCCGGCTCCCGATCGGACCGGCCATCGTGGCGATCAGCGGTGGCGAGTTCCACGTTCCCGAACGGGACGTGCGCACCCAGATCAAGGCGGAGTACCAGATCCCGCTGCCGGACGGCCGGTCCGTGGTGATCCTGTCGGTGATCGCGGAGTCCGAGGACGCCTGGCCCGCGGTGGCCGAGGCGACCGCGAAGGTGGCTTGGAGTCTGCGGAGCGGGGAAACGCCGTGATCAGCACGGTGGCCGCCGGTTCATCCGAGTCGCCGGCCGTGCGGACGGCCTTCCTCGTCCTGATGGGCGTGATGGTCCTTGCCGGGCTGACGTTGACGATCTTCCGCGTACGTCGTTCGACGAAGCCGCGTGAGGAGCAGGTGGCCGCCCTGGCCGCGCAGCTCGACGGCCGGAACCAGGTGTACGTCCGGAAGATGGAGATCGGGTTGGCCCGAGAGGACCTGATCCGGGTCGCGTACAGCCGGGGGTACTCGCTGATCGACCATCGGGTCGGAAAGTACTACGAGTTCGTCTTCACGCCGCACCAGCCGGGGAGACTCGCATGACCGACAACGCGCAGCTGATCGAGGAAATGCGCTGGCAGCTCCGCCGGATCGAAGACCGCAAGGCCGAGAACCAGCGCGTCCTGGCGGCCATCGCGGGGAGCGACCACGCCACCGTGACGTCAGCGGACCGGTCCGTCACCGTGCTCGCCGGGCCCGGTGGGGTCGTCAGCGAAGTCCGGCTCGCGCCCGAGGCCATGCGGTTCGACGCCGTCACGCTGAGCCGGACCATCACCGCGGCCATCCGGGAAGCCGTTGCCGCCGGGCGGGGAGCCACCCCGGCACCGGTGGCCGCTCCGGTCCCGAAGGCGGCGCCGCGCAGGCCCGCCCCGGCGGACGACGACGATCCCTACGACACGGTGTTCGATGTCTAGCCCGGTGATGGTGCTGGCCGCGCGCTCCGGCAGCGCAACCGGTCTCCTGCTCTGGCTGATGCTCACCGTCGTGCTCGTCGGCCTCATGGCCGCCAGCCTGACGTTGATGATCATCCGGATGAACCGGGCCTCCGAGCCGCGCGAACAACAGATGGCACGCCTGGCCGCGCAGCTGGACGGGCGGAACAAGGTGACCATCCGGAGGATCGAGTTCAGCATCGGCAGACCCGACCTGCTCTGGGTCGCGCAAAGCCGCGGCTACTCCCTGATCGAGCACCAGTTCGGGAGTTACTACGAGTTCGTCTACGCGCCGCACCAGCCGGGAAGGGTGGCGCCGTGGTCATTCTGAACCTGTCAAGCAGGCGGCTCCCCGCGCTGCTTCGCCGCCGCCCGCTTGGCTCGCCAGCCCAGGGCCAGCACCGCCTGCACCAGCTCCTGGTAGCTCGGCTTGACCTCCTCGAGGTACCGCTCCAGGTACGCCGCGCGGGCCGTCGACACCGGGCGCGGGTCGTCGCCCGGGGCGAGCCACGTCAGGCCCTGGATGTTGTGCAGCGCCATCTTCCACCAGCGCGTGGCGCGCTCGGCCGCCCTCGCTTCGCGCTCGGTGGCCACTTCGATCGCCGCCGTGGCCGCCTCGATCTCCGTCTCCAGGGCCTCCGCCCGCGCCAGCTCCCACTCGCGCAGGTTCTCCGCCGAACCCCGGGAGAGGGCGATGATCTCCTTGTACCGCATGGCCGCGGTGGCGTCGTCGGTCATCGGTCGTTCTCCGGACGCTGGAACGGGATGATCACTTCGGGTGCGCCGTGCGTCGTGCGGTCGAAGAACAACGCGCGGCCCGGCCGCGGCGACCAGTGCACGACCTGGCCCGCCGCGAACGGGGACAGCTCGTTGCCTTGGACGTCGAGCGCCGCCCACGTGCCGATGTCGTCGGTGCCGGCGAAGCCCAGCGTGTCCTTGAGCCGGGCGATGCTGCGCCACCAGCCGATCGTGTGGATGCCGTGGCCCGGCCCCTGTTTGAGCACCACCCGCAGGTGGTCGAGGCCGCTCTTCAGCTGCCCGACCGCTTTGGCTTCCAGCACGGGCAAAGCCGCGTCGACGCCGTACAGCAGCAGTACCTTCGCGCCGCCCGACATCGAGCCGGTCAGCGACTCCAGGACGCCGGTCAGGTCGTCCACCAGGGACGCCGCGTGGTCCTCGCGCAGGCGCTCGGTCAGCTCCATCGCCGCGTCGGCGCACGCTTCGATCGGGCAGCTCAGGATGAACTCGACTTCGCCGGGTTCGTACTGCCGGGCCAGCGAGCGCGCCGCCGAGTCCATGATGGACAGTGCCTCGGCGGTCGCCGAGCCGAGCACCGCGACGTTGCGGCCCGGGGCCCGGGGGAGGTCGACGCCGCACGCCGTTTCGGTCACGTCGATCGACTGGCCGAGCAGGGCCCGCGGCTTCGAGCTGGGCTTGAGGTCCAGGTACGCCGGGAACCGTTCCAGGACCGGCTGGTGCGCGCCGTCGAACAGGCGCGGCCGCGGGAAGTGGCCCGCGTACTCCTCCCACAGCCGGTGCTGCAGCCGGACGAACACGTTCTTGCTGCTCGCGTCCGGGATGTGGGCCAGCTGGTTGCCGTGCGCGACGCCGGAGTCGTGGTTGATCACCGCGTGCCACTTCGGCGCCGACACCGCCGCGTTGTTCGTCTCGGCCAGCACGCGCCGCGCCTTCGGCATCGCGATCCGCAGCGTGCACTGCTCGAACACTGCCGGCTTGCCCCAGAACGCCTCGATGCCGGCGACGTCCTGGCTCGCCAGCACCAGGTGGATGCCCTGCGACCGGCCGCGCCGCGCGATGTCCTCCAGCAGCTGCGTCGCCGTCGCCGTCACCTGGTCCCGGCCGGCGAACAGGTACTGGAACTCGTCGATCACCGCGACGATCCGCGGCCAGTGCCCGCCCGGATCGGCGTCGCGCAGGTCGGCGAGGTTGGTGACCTCGTGTTCCTTCGCGGCCGCGGACCGGCGGCGCAGCTCGTCGGCCAGGAACCGCAGCAGCGCCAGGCCGAACTCGCGGTCGGTGTTGACGTTGACGCCGACGAGCCGCGCGTGCGGCAGCCAGCTCGCGTCCTTGCGGCCCGGCGCCAGACCGGCGAACGAGACGCCTTCCTTGAAGTCCAGCAGGTACAGCGCCAGCTCGGCCGGCGTGTACCGCGCCGCGAGGCTGCCGAGCAGCGCGTACAGGAAGTTCGTCTTGCCCGAACCGGACGGGCCGCCGATCAG
This sequence comes from Amycolatopsis sp. 505, assembly GCF_031625235.1. NCBI lineage: Bacteria > Bacillati > Actinomycetota > Actinomycetes > Pseudonocardiales > Pseudonocardiaceae > Amycolatopsis > Amycolatopsis sp. 505. The sequence goes on along the minus strand of NZ_JACKQP010000002.1, from coordinate 705,053 downwards.
GGCGTGCGGGCTCGCGTCGCCGATCACGACCTCGACCGGCTCGCCTTCGAAGAACCCGACCGGGGCGCGCAGCTCGCGGGCCGAGTTCTCCTGTCCGAGCTCCGCGGGCAGGAGGTCGTCGAACGACCGTGGCCCGCCCTGCTTGGCGATCAGCGCCTTGGCGATCTTGTCGACGGCCCGGATCACCTGCGCGGACGGCATCGCGGCTTCGAGGTCGACGACCAGGTCGGTGCCGGTCATGCTGCTGATCGCGTGCCGGTCGTCGAGCAGGCTCAGCGTCTCGACGGGCGCGCTCACCGCCGTCGGCACGTCGACCATGATCAGGCAGATGCCCGCGGCCAGCGCGCCGCTCGCGACGCGCTTGAGGTCGCGGGCGCGTTCCGGTTCGAGGGTCTCGCCGTTGCCGTAGAGCACGACGATGCGGTACGGCTCGCCCCGCTGCTGGTTGTGCTGCCGCATTTCCCGCAGCGACGTGAAGCCGGCGGACATGCAGCTGGCGTGGATGCGGCGGATGTGGCCGGCCAGCTCGTCGAGGAGGTCCTCCAGCCGGCCGGGGTCGTAGAGCGACAGCGCGCTGGTGTGGCTGAGGGGGTAGAGGTCGGGCAGGATCGCGGTCAGCTGCCCGATGTCCCACAGGTGCACGCGGACCGCGCCCGGCTCGAACGTCGACAGCACGCGGACCAGCAGGTTCTGCACGATGCCGTCGATCACCGGCCGGGTCTTCGGCGCCGACGTGATCGCCAGGTGCGACTCGTCGAGCAGCGGGACGGCGACGTCGAACGTGCGGGTCGCGTCCCCGCCGGCGGCGGTCGCGGAGCCGACGCGCCACAGCCCGGGCGACATCAGGCCGGGGTTGTGCCCGACCGTGCCGAGCCAGTCGCCCGGTGGCAGCCCGGCCGGGCCGGGTGCGTTCTGCGCGACCAGTTCGCGCAGGGTCGCGGGGCCTTGGCTCCAATCGGTGTAGAAAGCGCTTCGCACCGTCCCGAGCGCGCCGAACACCTCGTGCGCGGCGGGATGGCGCGACCACTCGTTCTGCTGCTCGGCACTGGCGTGGTTCATGCCGACCTTGACGATGTCCTGCTCGAGCTGGAGCTTGGCGAGGTCGGCCTCCGCGGCTTGGCGCGCGCCGGCCGCCGCGCCCAGCACCAATCCGATCTGGTGGCGGACCCGGTCGAGCGCGGTCTCGACCCGGTTGCGTTGCTCGGCTGACTTGTTGGCCATCGGCGTCCCCAAGAAAAGGTGTCCCCTGAAAAGGATTACAGGCGCGACCGGTATCCGCTCACCAGATCTTCGGCAGCGTGCAGGCGGACGAGGAGCTGGTCCAGCCCCTCGCCGGCCTGTGCGTACTGCGAAGGAAGCCAGGGATCGGCCTTGGCCTGGGCATCCACGAGAGCTTGCCGGGCTTCTCCGAGCAGGCTTGTGGCCCGTTCGGAGTGGGCGCGCGCGTCGGCGAGCCCGGTCACGGCAGCGGTGAGCAGCTGGTGGAGTTCGGCGAGCGTCATCCGGCTTACAGACGCGCCGAGTAGGAGTCGGCGGAGGAAATGCTTGCTTGGACGGTGCTCTGCAAGCCGTTGATGCCTTGCAGGGCTTCCGCAAGGAGTCCGTGCGCCTGGCTCACTTCGTGCTGGCTGCTCCCCTGCGTCGCCTGTGCGAGCGACTGCTGGGCTTCTTCGAGAGACTGCGCTGCCTGTTGCAGGGCGGCGATGCTCGCGGACGCCTTCTCGTTGGCGAGCGCGATGCCAGCGCGGATCTCTTCGACTCCGGCCATCGGGCCTCTACTCCTCGAAATCTGGTGTCGTACGGGGGACGGATTCCATTGAAACAGATCCAGCGACTCAGCGTGATCATCAGACTTTGCCGAGTGATCGCGGGCCCGGAATCAGCAAGGCCCCGGACGTGGGAACGTCCGGGGCCGGGCCGATCACGGTCTGTGCGGGGGTCGTCCCGACGCCAGTACCGCACCTTGAAGTCGCTGGCCAGCGCTACCCCAGGTCAGAGCGGTTTCAGTGCCACTGCTGGCCTTTCTCGACGGGGGCGGGCGAGGTGCTGGTGAGACTAGCGCGACCGGAGTAACCGCTTGCGCTCAGCCCTGTTCGTAACTCCCCGTACAGGTACGGAATTCCGCCGCGCCGAACGCATTTCATGTTCGGGTGGGCCGAAAGTGCCGCGCAACTGTGTCCGAGGCATACCGACGGTGGGTCGCGCAAGGGGTGAGCGGGACCAGAGTGACGGAGGGGCGGGCGCGCGGGAGTGGTCATTCCACAGCGGGGTGAAAGGGGTTGGCGCCCGGCTGGGGGTGCCCGACGGTGGAGGAGTCGGTAGGGCCGGTCCGGAGAAAGGAAGCCTCGTGTTCACCCAGGTCAAGCGATTTGCCCGGTCGTGTTCGGCGGTGGCGATGGCCGCCGTGCTGGTGCTGAGCGGGATGCCGGCCGCTCAGGCCACTGTTCCGAGGGTGAGCGGCTTCTTGCCACCGATCGGCGCGGAGCTCCCGATGGGCTGGCTGTCGGTCAACACGCCGCTGGAGATCGGGATCCGGCGGTTCAGCGTCGATTTCCGAGGCGGCATCAAGGTGCGGGTCGAAGCGAACCCGGCCGACCCGGGCAGCAGCGTGCGGCTGCGGGTCATCGGGCTCAAGGTGGTCGGCGTCCTGCCCGCCGGCGACGGCTCGCGTCAGGATGGCGGCACGATCACCCTGGAACAGGACGACGTCGACGCCGACGCCCCGAGCGTGCTCAGGCTCATCCAGCGGAACCCCCCGCGCTACGAGCAGATCCTGAGGCTGACGTTCACGATGACCATCGACCAGCCCGACTCCCGGCGTGAGCCGCTGGTGCTGGTCACCAAGGCCCCGGCCGAGCTGGTCGGCGAGCTCACGCAGTTCCCGCCGGCGGGCGACCTGCACCAGCTGCGGAACCCGGTCGACCTGGTGCAGCCGGACGACCCGGACAGCACCATCGCGACCATCCGGGAGTTCCCCGTGCTGCTGGACGGCCGGTAGGACGGAAAACGCCGGGTGTCCCGAAGCGGGACACCCGGCGTGTTCAACCGGCGGAGGATACAGGATTCGAACCTGCGAGGGCGTGAACCCAACACGCTTTCCAAGCGTGCGCCTTAGGCCGCTCGGCCAATCCTCCGCAGGAGACGATACCGGATGGCCCCGCGCGGCCCGGAAGGTGGGTCAGGCCGTGACGTCGGCGACCACGCAGGTGATGTTGTCCGGGCCGCCGCCCTCGTTGGCCAGGCGGATCAGCTCCGGGATCACCTCGGCCGGCTCCTGGCCCGCGTCCAGGACGTCGCGCAAGGTCGCCTCGGTGACCGGGCCGCTGAGGCCGTCCGAACAGAGCAGGTAGCGGTCTCCCGGCTTGGCCTTGAACGTCCAGATGTCCGGGTCGCCCGAGCCCGCCGTCTGAAGCGCTTTCATCAGCAACGACCGGCGGGGGTGGGACTCGGCGTCCTCGGCGGCGACGCGGCCGTCCTCGACCAGGGCCTGGACCAGCGTGTGGTCGCGGGTCAGCCGGCGCAGGCCGCCCTCGCGCAGGAGGTAGCCGCGGGAGTCGCCGATGTGGGCCGCCGCGAACTCGATGCCGTCGAACAGCAGGGCCGTCAGCGTCGTGCCCATGCCTTCGGTCGCCGGCTCCTGCGACGCCACTTCGTGCAGCCGATCGGCGATCGACTTGACCACACCGGCCAGGGTTGCGGCCAGGTCCACGTTCGTCAGATCGAGCCGTCGCAGGTCGACCTCGAGCTCGCGCAGCACGTCGACCGCCGTCGCGCTGGCGACCTCGCCGTGCGGCTGGCCGCCGATGCCGTCGGCGACGGCGAGCAGGCGGGAACTCGCGTACACCGCGTCCTCGTTGACCCGGCGACGCTTCCCGACGTCCGACCCGGCGGCGTACCGCAGGACGTAGCGATCGTGTGTCATGTCCCCCATGAAAGCATTGGTTGACTGAGTTCACAAGCGCCTCGGCTGAATGGAGCATCCTCCGATAGAGTCCTCGCCATGGACGACGACGCCACGGTCAGCGCGGCCGACATCGCGCGGCTCGCCGGGGTGGGGCGGGCCGCGGTCAGCAACTGGCGCCGCCGCTACCCGGACTTCCCGCCGCCGGTCGGTGGCACGGCGTCGAGCCCGCTGTTCGGCCTGTCCGCCGTCGCCGCCTGGTTCCGCGCCCGCGGCAAGAAGTTCGAGCTGAGCGCCGGCGAACGCGCGTGGCAGCGCCTGCGCGCCCTCGGAGACGACCTCGACCTCGCCGAGCGCGTCAGCCGCGCGGGCGGCTTCTTCGCCTTCCAGGCCGGCCTCATCGACACCTTCGACAGCCGGCTCGACGACCCGGAACTGCTCACCCTGCTCAGCGAGCTGACGCACCAGGCGGGGCCGGTCGAAGCGTTCGAACTGGTGTGCCGCCGGTACTTCGAGGCGCATTCGCGGCGGTTGTCGGCGACGCCGGAACCGATCGCCGAGCTGATGGCCCGCCTCGCCGGACCGGTGTCGACGATCCTCGACCCCGCGTGCGGCTTCGGCGCCCTCGCGCTCGCGAGCGGCGCGAAAACCGTGCTGGCGCAGGACAGCGACCCGATGACGGCGTCGATCGCGGCACTGCGGCTGCGGTTGCGCGGCATCGAGGCGGAGGTCCACGCGGTCGACGCGCTGCGCGAAGACGCCTTCGCCGGCCGCACCGCCGAAGCGGTGTTGTGCGACCCGCCGTTCAACGAACGGGCCTGGGGGCACGACGAACTCGTCGGCGACGCGCGCTGGGAGTACGGCCTGCCCCCGCGCGGCGAGCCCGAGCTCGCCTGGGTGCAGCACTGCCTCGCGCACGTCGAACCCGGTGGCACGGTGGCGATCCTGATGCCGGGTGCGGCGGCCGGGCGGCGCAGCGGCAAGCGCATCCGGGGCAACCTGCTGCGCGCGGGCGCGGTCCGCGCCGTCGTCACGCTGACGCCGGCGGGTCCCGACCTCTGGCTGCTGCGGCGGCCGGCTCCCGGCGAGCGCGCGCCGTCCACGGTGCTGCTCGGCGAAGCGGGCGACAAATTGTCCACAGTGGACGAAATGTGGCAGGAGTTCGGCCGCCACCCCGAATCCGGCGTCCGGATCATCGACCTGCTCGACGACGACGTCGACCTGACACCCGCCCGCCGCCGCACCCGGGACGAGGATCCCGGCCAGGCCTTCCAAGCCGTGCGCGCCAAGTTCGCCCAGCTGACACCGCAGCTGCCACCGCTCGAAGCGGCGGACGCCGAGCCGGCGTTCACCACCATCGGCGAGCTGGTCAAGGCCGGCGTCGTCGACGTCCGGCACGCGCCGGTGCGCGCGGACGCCGAACACCCGCTGGCCGAGGCGGGTGACGTCGTCGCGTCGGTGACCGGCATCGCGTACGTCCACAGTGGACCGCCGCGGCCGGTGGGCGCCGGGCTCACCGTGTACCGCTTGGACGACGAGCGGCTGGACGCGGGCTTCCTGGCCGGCTGCCTGCGCGCCGCCGACCTGCCCGCCGCGTCGGCGTCCACCCGGATCGACGGCAGGCGCGTGCGGATCCCGCGGCTGCCGATCGCCGTCCAGCGGGAGTACGGCCGGGTCTTCACAAGCCTCGCCGAGTTCGACACCGCCCTGCGCGAGGCGGCGGAAACGGGCCGTGAGCTGGTCCGGCTAGGCTTCGCGGGACTTGTCGAAGGACGGCTCAGGCCGGGCCACTAGGGGAACGGATGCTGATCGCCGACCGCTACGAGCTCGACGAGCTGCCCCTCGGCCGCGGCGGGATGGGCGCGGTGCACGGCGGGTTCGACCGCAGGCTCGGCCGCCGCGTGGCGATCAAGCTGCTCAGGCTGCCGGGCCGCGACGAAGAGCTCGAAGCCCGCTTCGCGCGCGAAGCCCGGATCCTGGCGACGCTCGACCACCCCGGCGTGCCGACGCTGTACGACTACGGTACCCACGACGACCGGTTGTTCCAGGTCATGCAGTTCGTCGACGGCGTGACGGTGGCCGACCTGCTCGCCGAGCACGGGCCGCTGCCGGTGCCGTGGGCCGCGGCGATCGCGGCGCAGGCGTGCGCGGTGCTGACCGCCGCCCACGCGCTCGCCGTCTGCCACCGCGACCTCAAGCCGTCCAACCTGATGCTCGGGCCCGACGGCGGCGTGAAGGTGATGGACTTCGGGCTGGCCGTGCTCCGCGAAGCCGACGCGGCGCAGTTCACCCGGGCCGGGCAGCTCCTGGGGACGCCGTCCTACATGGCGCCCGAGCAGATCCAGCGGGGTGGCGCCGAACCGCGCAGCGACCTCTACGCGCTGGGCTGCGTGCTGCACGAGATGCTCACCGGGCGGCGGCTCTTCGACGGGCCGACCGCGTACGCGGTGTTCGAGCGGCAGGTCAAGGAGCTGCCGCCGCCGGTGCCGGGCGTCCCGAAACCGTTGAACACGCTGCTCGCCGAGGTGCTGGCCAAGGATCCGGAAGCCCGGCCGGCCGGCGCCGCCGTGCTGTACGAGCGGCTCGGTGCGTTCGTCGGCGGGCTGCCCCCGCTGCCGGGCTTCCTGGTGCCGCCGTCGGTGCCCAGCCCGGGCCGGATGTACGCCCGGATGCTGGGCCGCGTCAGCGGGTGACCGCCGGCCGCTGGTCGGCGAGCGGCAGCCCGCGCCGCTGGATGCGCCGGTAGGTCGTCGCGTTCTGCACCGCGATGCTCAGGCCGAGGCTGAGCGCGATCGACGCCGAGGTCAGCGGCCCCGTGATGCCGAGTGCGGTACCCAGCGCGATCACACCGACCCGGACCGCGACCGTCAGCGCCCACAGGCCGATCGTGACGGCCGAGCCCTTCTGGAACGTCGTGCCGTCGCGCTCGGTGAGCGTCGTCGTGGTGCTGCGCAGCACGCCGAGCCCGGCGAGCAGCAGCAGGTCGGCGGCGAGCAGGCCGAGCTCGGCGGCGGACGCGCCGGGCAGCGCTTTCAGCGTCAGGTACGCGCCGACGGCCGTGAGCAGCAGCGGCAGCACGACCAGCGTCCGGCGGCTGAGCAGCGTGCCGCGGACCTGCTTGTACACGACCTTGTACAGCACGAAGGCGGCGATGACCGCGTAGAGCAGGACGCTGGACATTTCGAGGCTCCCCTGGTTTCGAAGGTTCCCCCAGCTTCGGCGACCAGCGCCCCGGTTTCGTCGGCCCGGGGATCGGATCCGGGTGGATTCCGGCCTCCACCCCCGGGTTGACCGCAGCTACCCAAATCGTGACCTTTCCCGACGAACCTCGAACGGGTGACCGCCGTCTTTACCGGTGTCCAAACGCGATGATCGAGACAGCTGGGGGTACCGGATCGTGAAGAGGCTTCTGGCGGGAGCGGCCGCGCTGGCCACCGCGTTCGTGCTGGCCGCGTGCTCCGGCGGGGGCTCGGCCGGTGGCTCGAACGCGGGCGGCGGGGCCGTCGCCGCGGCGGGCACCGGCGGCGGGACGCCGACGACGTCCAGCGCCACCCCCACCCCCGCGCCGACCAGCACCGCCACGGTGCCGACGCCCACCACCGAGACTACGAAGGCGGCGCCGACCAGCACCTCGGCCAAGCCGAAGCCCAAGCCGACGCCGAAGCCGGCCCCGAAGCCCGCGGCGGACCCCGGCGTCCCGTGCGCGGCGGCGGCCGCGGCCCCGGGCACCGCCGCCTGCGTCGACATCTCCGCGCACAAGGCGTGGATCCTGCAGGGCGGCAAGGTCGTCTACGGGCCGGTGCCGATGCTGCCGGGCCGCAAGGGCTACGCGACCCCGACCGGCACGTTCCACGTGCTGTCGAAGGAGAAGATGCACCTGTCGAAGGAATTCGACAACGCGGAGATGCCGAACTCGGTCTTCTTCTACCCGGGCGACGCGTTCCACACGGGCAGCCTCTCGGTCTACTCGCACGGCTGCATCCACCTGTCGCCGGCCGCGTCGCTGAAGTTCTTCAACACGCTGCACATCGGCGACGTCGTGCAGGTCGTCCCGTAACTCGCTACGTTCCGTCACGTGGCGTAAGTCACGTTCGGGTGAAGTAATCGCCGTTGCTGCAACTGGCTCCCTTGATCTTGCGACAAAGAGATCATCGGAAGGGAGCCGGATGGCCATGCGCACGCTTCGCCTGTTGCTGACGGCGGTCCTGGTGGGAGCGTTGCTCCCCGTCGTGTCACCGGGGGTGGCGACGGCGGTGACGCTCCCACCGGGGTTCGTCCTCCGGGACACCGACACCGGCCTGGGGCCGTACGAGCTCACCGACTTCGCGTACCTGCCCGACAACTCCGTCCTGGCCACCGGCAAGAGCGGAGCCGTCCGCTGGCTGCCGGTCGGCGGCGCCGGCCGGACGATCGCGACGCTGCCGGTCCGCACCGAGGAGGACCTCGGCCTCGTCGGGGTCGCCGTGGCGCCCGGCTACGCGACGTCGCGGGCCATCTACCTCACGCGGTCGATCAACGCCGGCGGCGGCTTCGTCATGCGGCTGTCGAAGTTCACCGTGACCGTGGACGCGGCCGGGGCGCCCACCGGCCTGACCGGCGAGCAGCCGCTGTTCGAGGTGCCGGGCACCTCCAACGTCCATGGCATCGACGCGGTCATCGCGGCCCCGGACGGGACGCTGTGGCTGTCCGTCGGCGACAGCAGCGACTACCGGATGATGGACCCGGCCGCGCTGCGCGCCCTCGACGTCAACCAGCCCTACGGCAAGATCTTCCACCTGACCGCGTCCGGCCAGGGCGTCCCGGGGAACCCGTACTACGACGCCGCCGATCCCGGCTCGACCGCGAGCAAGGTGTTCGCGCGCGGCTTCCGCAACCCGTTCCGCTTCAGCATCGACCCGAACCTCGGCCTGCCGGTGGCCGGCGACGTCGGCTGGAGCAACTGGGAAGAGGTCGACGTCGTCCAGCGCGGCGCCAACCACGGCTGGCCGTGCTGGGAGGGCAGCCGCCCGACGCCCGGCTACAGCGGCCTCGCGGGCTGCGCCGGCGTACCGAACCAGCCGCCCATCCACGAGTACACGCACGGCACCGGGCCGATGAACGGCAACAGCGTCACCGGTGGCATCGTCTACAGTGGAGCCAGTTATCCGGCGGCCTACCGCGGCTCGTACTTCTTCGGCGACTACGTGGCGAACAAGGTCTGGACGCTGCGGTACGACGGCCAGGGCAAGCTGAGCCAGGCGCCGGAGAACCCGCCGGTCTTCACCGGCGTCGGCGGTCCGGTGAAGTTCGCGGCGGCGCCGAACGGCGACATCGTCTTCGCCGACATCCTGTCCGGGAACGTGCGGCGCCTGAGCTATTCGGCCGGCAACACCGCGCCGGTGGCCAAGGCGACGACAGCCACGAACCCGGACACCCGCACGGTGACGTTCGACGGCTCGGCGTCGGTCGACTACGACAACGACACACTCGCCTACGACTGGGAGTTCGGGGACGGGACCACCGCGGCCGACGCCGGCCCGAAGGTGTCGCACACCTACCCGGCGGGCACGGCGTCGTTCACCGCGAAGCTGCGCGTCCGGGACCCGCTGGGACTCGGCGGCGAGGTCGCCATCGTCGTCGCGCCCGGCAACCGCACCCCGGCGCTCACCCTGAACACCCCCGGGAGCGCGACGTTCGCGGTGAACCAGACGGTCTCCGTGAGCGCCACCGCGTCCGACGCCGAGGACGGTGCGCTGCCGATCACCTGGACCACGGCGGTGCGCCACTGCCCGAGCGAAGCGACGTGCCACTCGCACCCGGGCGTCGGCGGCACCGGATCGAGCTTCTCGCAGCCGTTCACCGCGCACCCGGACTCCCGGATGGAGCTCACCGCGACGGTGACCGACAGCGCGGGTGTCACCACGGCCAAGACGTACACGGCGCTGCCGCGGCAGCACCGGATCACGCTGCGCGGCACCCAGCCCGCGGAGCTGAGCATCCCGGTGGCGGGCGGGGTCAGCTCGGCCATGGTCACCGAAGGCGCTTCCTTCGACGTCGAGGCCGCGCCGCTGGCCATCGACGGCGTCTCGAAGTTCACCGGCTGGCAGGGCGGTCCGGCGGATCCCAAGTGGATCGTCACGGTCGGTTCGGCCGACCTGACGCTGACGGCGAACTACGCGACCCCGATCGACCAGCGCTACGACACCGACCCGGCGTTGCGCGCGAGCCTCGGTGCGCCGGCGGGGGCGGAGATCACCGACGGCCCGGTCCACTACCGCGTTCACGCGAACGGCCGGCTCTACTGGAGCGCCGGGACGGGCACCCGGTACGTCACCGGCCCGGTGCTGGACAAGTACCTCGCCCTGGGCGGGCACGCCCTGCTCGGGCCGCCGACGTCGGACACGGCCACGACGCCGGACGGCGTGGCCCAGTACAACCACTTCCTCGCCAACGGCACCGTGGGTTCGATCTACTCCACCGCGGCGACGGGCGCGCACCTCGTCACCGGCGAGATCCGGAAGCGGTGGGCGGCGCTGGACTACGAGCGCGGCGTGGGCTACCCGACGACCGACGAGCTGGCCACACCGGACGGTGTCGCGCGGTACAACCACTTCGTCAAGGGCGGCAACGTCGGATCGATCTACTACACGGTGGCGACGGGCGGGCACGCGATCTCCGGTGAGATCCGCAAGAAGTGGGCCGCGCTGGACTACGAGCGCGGGCTGGGTTATCCGACGACCGACGAGCTGGGGACACCGGACGGTGTCGCCCGCTACAATCACTTCGCCAAGGGTGGCACGGTCGGGTCGATCTACTACACGGCCGCCACGGGTGCGCGGGCGATCAACGGCGAGATCCGGAAGAAGTGGGCGGCCCTCGACTACGAGCGCGGCCTCGGCTACCCGACGACCGACGAACTCGCGACACCGGACGGCCGCGGCCGCTACAACCACTTCACCAAGGGCGGCTCGATCTACTACACGACGGCCACCGGCGCCCACATGGTGAAGGGCGAGATCCGGAACCGCTGGGCGGCGCTCGGGTGGGAGTACTCCTACCTGCGGTACCCGAAATCGGACGAGTACGTGACGAACGGCTGGTACCGCAGCGACTTCGAAGGCGGGTACATCACCTACAGCGCCGTGGGGTCCCGCGACTTCCGCTGGTGATCCGGCCCGCGGCGTCGCTGAATTCCGGCCCGTCCGCCAGTCCTCTTAGGACTGCCGCAGGTCCGCCGGTGTCGTGCCGGCCGTTGTCAGCGGCAGGCCGAGGGCGACGCGCTCGGTGAGCCACGGGCTCGGCCGGTAGCGGGGGTCGCCGGTGGTCGCGGTGAGGCCGCGCAGTATGCGCAGCACCACGTCGCCGCCGACGAGGTCGCCCCACGCCAGCGGGCCGCGCGGGTAGCCGAGGCCGAGGCGGACCGCCGTGTCGATGTCCTGCGGGGTCGCCAGGTGCTGGCCCGCGATGAAGCAGGCGGTGTTGACGATCGACGCCAGCAGGCGCTGCGCGATCGGGGCGGGCCCGTCGCGGACGACCGTCACCGGGTGGCCGGTCGCGGCCAGCGCACCCCAGGCGGCGCGGGCCGCCGCCGGGTCGAGTCCCGGGTGGACGGACATCGTCAGCCGTCGTTCGTAGCCGCCCAGCGGATCGACACCCGCGACGCGGGCCGGCGGCAACCCGGCGCGGGTCGCCGCGTCCACTGTGGACTCGCCGTAGAGCGGTACGAGCAGGATCGCGTCCGGGTAGGCGTCGGACACCACCTGCACGCCCGCGGACGACAGCGCGCGGGCGAGGTGCTCGTCCGCGGTGAACACCGGGCTGGCCGGCTTCGGCGGAGCGGCGGGCTCGTCGGCGACCTGCTGCTTGCCGTCGGCGTAGGAGTAGAAGCCTTCGCCGTTCTTCCGCCCGAACAGTCCGGCGGCCACGCGCGGCCTGGTCAGCCACGACGGCCGCAGCCGCGGGTCGCCGTGGAAGCCGCTCCAGATGCTTTCGAGGACGGCGTGCGAGACGTCGAGGCCGGTGAGGTCGAGCAGCTCGAACGGGCCGAGCTTCAAGCCGAGCACGTCCCGGGCGATCCGGTCGACGTCGGCGGGCTCGGCCAGCGCCTCGGCGAGGATCTGCAGCGCCTCGGTGTTCAGGCCGCGGCCGGCGTGGTTGACCAGGAAGCCGGGCGCGTCCTTGGCGAGCACCGGCTCGTGGCCCCAGCTCTTGACCAGCTCGAGTGCTTCGCCCGGCAGCCAGCCGTGCGTGCGCGCACCGGGGACGACCTCGACCAGCCGCATCAGCGGGACCGGGTTGAAGAAGTGCAGGCCGACGAGCCGGGCGGGGTCGGCCAGCCCGGCGGCGATCTCGGTGACCGACAGCGAACTCGTGTTCGTCGCGAAGATCGTCTCCTGTGGACAGACGCGTTCGAGGCTCGCGAACAGGGCGCGCTTGGTTTCCAGGTCCTCCCGGACGGCTTCGACCACGAGGTCGACGCCGTCCGCGGGCGCGTCGGGCGCGGCCACGGCGACCAGCCGGCCCTTGACGGCTTCGGCGTCTTCGCTCAGCTTGCCCTTGGCGGCGAGCTTGTCGACCATCCCGCCGACGTAGCCGATCGCCTCGGTGACGGCCTCGCGCCGGACGTCGGCCAGCTCGACGGTCACCCCCGCGGTCGCGGCCAGCTGGACGATCCCGCGGCCCATCACCCCGGTCCCGATCACCCGGATCCTGCCGACCTTCCCGGCCCACCCCGTCACGTCGCGCCGCCTTCCGCCGTTGGACTCTCGCCTCAGCCTAGAGGCCGACGAACTCCGCCATCCGCCTCGCCGAGTGGGCGAAGAACGCGTCGGCCGGGTCGACGCTGCCGACGTACTGGCCGAACAGGTCGAAGCTGATCGCGCCGAACAGCTGCGTCCACGCCATGAGCAGGCGGGCGACGGTTTCCGGCCCGGCGATGATCCCGAGGGCCTTCGTGAGCGTCTCGGCCTGGGCGCGCAGCTCGGGCGGGACCTCGCCGTCGATGTCCCGCAGCTCGGTGTGGGTGAGGACCTTGACCAGGGCGAGCGCGACGCGGGAGGCCGGCACGACGGTGTCCTGCGGGGCCGCGTACCCGGGGATCGGCGAGCCGTAGATCAGCGCGTACTCGTGGGGGTGCGCGCGGGCCCAGTCGCGGGCGCCCTGCCAGATCGCCACCCAGCGCTCGCGGAGGTCACCGGTGCCGGGGTCGGCGGTTTCGGCCGCCTCGCCGATGGCGTTGTAGGCGTCGACGATCAGGTCGGTCAGCAGCCGGTCGCGGCTCGGGAAGTACCGGTAGATCGCGGACGACACCATGCCGAGCTCCCGGGCGACCGCGCGCAGTGACAGGCCCTGCGCGCCGACCTCGCCGAGCTGGCGGCGGGCCTCGTCCTTGATCTCCTGGGCCAGTTCGGCGCGGGCTCGGTCGCGTGCGGTGCGGGGGGCGGTCATGAGATCAGTGTGCCACGACGAGAGCAGTGCACCAAATCGAGAGCAGTGCTCTTGACACGGTGCACTGCTCCCGTGTTCACTGCTCTTAACCGAGAGCACTGCTCTCCCAACCTTCGGAGGACACCATGACCGGGACCCGCTACATCGAGCCGAAGAAGTCGACCAGCGCCTTCAACGAGCTGGTCGCGAAGCTGACGAAGCTGGGCTTGAGCGTCTGGGGCAGCCGGGTGCTGACCGTGGTCGGCCGGAAGAGCGGGGAGCCGCGCTCGGTGCCGGTGAACCTGCTGACCGTCGACGGCGTCCGGTACCTGGTCGCCCCGCGCGGCGAGACGCAGTGGGTCCGCAACCTGCGGGCGGCCGGTCAGGGCACGCTGCGCGTCGGGCGCCGGGTCGAGACGTTCACGTTCCGCGAGCTGGACCACGACGAGAAGCCGGGCATCCTCCGCGCATACCTCAAGCGCTGGAAGTTCGAGGTCGGCGTGTTCTTCGACGGCGTCGACGCCAAGGCCTCGGACGAGAAGCTGCGCGAGATCGCGCCGGGCTACCCGATCTTCGAGATCTTCACGAAGTAGGTTTGCGCCGGGTGAAGTTGGCCGCCACCAGGACCACGCCGACCAGGAACGCGGCCAGGCCGATCAGGAACCACAGCTTCTGGCCGGTCATGAAGCTGCCGGTGATGACGCCGATCCCCTGCAGCACCCAAACGGCGCCGACCAGCACGAGCACGACTCCGACCGCGAGGGTGATCCACCGCCTCATCCACCCAGCTTAAGCGGGCGGCACGAGGTTGTGGCGGTAGGCGTAGACCACCGCGTGCACGCGGTCGGGCAGCCCGAGCTTGCTGAGCACGCGCGAGACGTGCGTCTTGACCGTCTCTTCGCCGACGTGCAGCTTCCGCGCGATCTCGGCGTTGCTGCAGGCACCCGCCAGCAACAGCAGCACCTCGCGCTCGCGGGACGTCAGCCGGGCCAGCTCCGGGGGTTCCGCGGCCGCCGGCTCGAGGACCGCCGCGAACTTCGCCACCAAGCGCCGCGTCACCGAGGGGTCGATCAGGGCGTCGCCGCGGGCGGCCACCCTCATCGCCGCGACCAGCTCTTCCGGCGCCAGGCTCTTCAGCAGGAACCCGCTCGCCCCGGCGCGCAGGGCGCGGTAGACGTACTCGTCGGCGTCGTAGGTCGTGAGCACGAGGACGCGGGTGTCGTTGCCCGGCGCGGCCAGGATCGCCTCGGTCGCCGCCAGGCCGTCGAGGCGGGGCATGCGGACGTCGAGGACCGCGACGTCCGGGCGGAGGCGGGCGGTCTCGGCGACCGCCTCGCGGCCGTCGGATGCCTCGCCGACGCAGGCGAAGTCGGGCTGGGTGTCGAGGAGCGCGCGCATCCCGGAGCGGAACATCGCGTGGTCGTCGGCCAGCAGGACGCGGATCATGTGCTCTCCACCGGGAAGGTCGTGCGCAGCTGCCAGTGGCCGCCGGTCTCGCCGTAGGAGACCTGGCCGCCGAACAGGGTGACGCGCTGGCGGATCCCCGCCAGGCCGCGGTGTGCGTGCTCGTTCTCTTCGGCGCGGCCGGCGCGGAGCCCGTTCGTCACCGTCAGCACGACCTCGGTGCGGCCGTGGTTCAGCTCGACCTCGACCGGGCCCTGGCCGTGGCGCAGGGCGTTGGTCAGGGCCTCCTGGGCGATCCGGTAGAGCGCGATGTCGAGCGAACCGGGCAGTTCGCGGGGCTCGCCGCGCAGGGTCAGGCGGGTGGGCAGACCGGCCACGCGGACCGTCTCGACCAGCTCGTCGAGGTTGTCGAGACCGGGCTGTTCGGCGTTGGTCTCGGCGTGCAGGAGGTCGAGCAGCCGGCGCAGGTCCGCCATCGCCGAGCGGCTCGCCGACTCGACCGCGCCGAGCGACTTCCGCACCGCTCCGGCGCCCTCGGGCAGGCCCAGCCGGGCGGCGCCGGCGTGCACGCCGATGGCGCTGACGTGGTGGGAGATGACGTCGTGCAGGTCGCGCGCGATGGTGGTCCGTTCCTCGAGGACGGCCCGCTTGACGGCTTCTTCTTCGTGCTGCCGCCGTTCGTCGGCTTCCCGCTCGAGGTCGGCGATGTAGGCGCGCCGCGCGGTCGTGTACCGGCCGACCAGCCACGGCAGCAGCGCGGAGACACCGACGTTGATGGCGATGAGCCGCCAGTCGGCCGCGGTCCGCCCGCCGCCCTCGATGCAGCCGGCGGTGACGCCGGCGAGCAGGGCGCCGAGCGCGAGCACGGCGGGCCGCGTCCGCAGCCAGGCCCCGGCCCGGTAGCCGGCGATGAGGATCCCGGCGTTGTTGCCGGTGACGTACCCCTGGCACGTGCAGAGGAGGAGCGGGGCACCCGCGAAGAGCACGGCGTGGGCGAGGGCGACCCACCCGGAGTACCGCGCGGCCCCGGCGAGCGCGGCGTTGACGGCGATCCCGGCGGCCAGCACCACCCAGGCCCGCCACCCGGCCTCGGGCAGAGGCCCGCGCAGGGTGAAGAGGGCGGCGTCGCAGACGACGCAGACGAGCGCGACCAGCAGCGACTGCCGTCTCAGGGACCCCCGGATGTCCTGCACACCCGCCACTGTGCCCTACCCCGGGAACGGACGGGAACGCCCCGATGCGACGTGAGGGGGTGTGCGCGGCACCGGGGCGTTCCCCGACTGGGGATGCGGGTCAGTTCGTCGGGCGGGCCGAGTAGTCGCCCCGGCGCTGACCCGGCTGGCGCTGGCCCGGCTCGAAGCCCTTGCCCAACGTCGTCGCGGTGGCCGTCTGCCCCTCGACCTTGGCCACCACCGTGACGTTCGTGTCGCCGGTCTTCACGTCGCCCGTCTTCTGGGTCGACGAGTCGAGCGTGTACGTCTGCTTGTAGCCGTCCTTGCTGGTCAGCGTCACCGAGGTGGCGCTCAGCTCGGTGACGTCGCCGGTCTGGAGGCGCTCGGTCGTGTAGCCGCCGCTGCCGTTCGAGACCACGAAGTCGCCGTGGAGGGCGTCGCGCAACGCCGCCATTCCGCCGCCGAAGCCACCGCCCGGCCCCTGGCCGCGGAACTGGCCGCCGCCCGGACCGCCGCCGGGGCCGCCGAAGCCGCCGGGGCCCTGCGCGGAGTTGTCGGCGCTGCTCGTGCCCGCCCAGATCGCCGCGCCGCCGCCCGCCGCGATCACCACGGCGATGCCGGCCGCGATCGCCGTCTTCTTGCCGGACCACCCCTTCTTCGGCGCCGCCGGGGCCGGGTCGCCCCAGTTGGCGCCCTCGGGCTGGGTGTTCGGCATCGGCTCGGTCGTCATCGTGTCCTCCGGTGGTGCCCACACTGGTCCCGCTCAGGTTCACCGCCGCGGCTGTGTTTGAGCTGTGCGGAGCGTCAGCGGGCGCTGTGCCTCGATCGCGGGAACCTTCACAGCGAATGCACAGCGAGCACACAGCGAACACCGACGCCGGGCCGGGAAGGTGGCACTATGACCGCTATGAACGCCACGTCACCCGGCCCCGGCAAGGCCGACCTGCGCCGCGCCGACGGGAGCCCGGTGCGGGTGCTCGTCGTCGACGACGAGGCGACGCTGGCCGAGCTCGTGTCGATGGCCCTGCGGATGGAGGGCTGGGAGGTGCGCAGCGCGGGCGACGGCACCGAGGCCGTCCGGATCGCGCGCGACTTCCGGCCCGACGCCGTCGTCCTCGACGTCATGCTCCCCGACTTCAGCGGCCTCGAGGTCCTGCGGCGGATGCGGTCCGAGGCGCCGAACCTGCCCGTCCTCTTCCTCACGGCGAAGGACGCGGTCGAGGACCGCATCGCCGGGCTGACCGCGGGCGGCGACGACTACGTCACCAAACCCTTCAGCCTCGAAGAGGTCGCCCTGCGCCTGCGCGCGCTGCTGCGCCGGGCCGGCGGGGTCACCGGCGCCAGCGGGTCGACGCTCGTCGTCGGCGACCTCACCCTGGACGAGGACAGCCGCGAGGTGCACCGCGGCGGTGATCTCGTGCCGCTCACCGCGACCGAGTTCGAGCTGCTGCGCTACCTCATGCGCAACCCCAAGCGCGTGCTGTCGAAGGCCCAGATCCTGGACCGCGTGTGGAGCTACGACTTCGGCGGCCAGGCCAACATCGTCGAGCTCTACATCTCCTACCTGCGCAAGAAGATCGACGCCGACCGCGAGCCGATGATCCACACCATGCGGGGCGCCGGGTATGTCCTCAAGCCCGCAGGCTGAACCGACGCGCGTCCGCCGGCCGTGGTCGCTGCGGCGGCGGCTGATCGTCCAGCTCGCCGCGCTGCTCGCCCTGGTCTGCGTGGTCGTCGGCGTGGTGACGGAGTTCGCGCTGAGCGAGTTCCTCGTCGGTCAGCAGGACAAGCGGCTGGCCGCGGCGAGCGACCGCGCCGCGCACGGCCCGGAACGGCCGGCGCCCTGGCCCTACGGCGAAACGCCGCCACCGGACGCGCTGCGCGTGCTCGGCCAGGGCGAGGGCACGCTCGCCGTCGTCCAGGTCGGTTCGAAGATCACCGCCGGCGTCCTCGACTCGAGCGCCGCCGGACCGTCGAAGCGCAAGGCGCCGTTCAAAGAAGTCCCGACGGCGCAGGTGCTGGCCCTGCTCGCGCTGTCGTCGGACGGGAAGCAGCGGAGCATCGACCTCGGCGGCAGCCTCGGCGAGTACCGCGTCGTCTCGACGACGTCGCCGCGCGGGGAAAAGACGGTCATCGGCCTGCCGCTGAAGGACGTCAACGAGACGCTCTGGCAGCTCGGGTTCATCCTCGGCGGGGTCGCGCTCGCCGGGATCCTGGTGGCGGGCGCGGTCGGCGCGGCGACGATCCGGCGCACGATGCAGCCGCTCGACCGGCTGGCCGCGACCGCGACCCGCGTCTCCGAACTGCCGCTGGACCGCGGCGAAGTCGCGCTGTCCGAACGCGTCCCGGAGGCCGACACCGACCCGAACACCGAGGTCGGCAAGGTCGGCTCGGCGCTGAACCGGATGCTGCAGCACGTCGCGAACGCGCTGACCGCGCGGCACGCGAGCGAGAACCGCGTCCGCCAGTTCGTCGCGGACGCGAGCCACGAGCTGCGCACCCCGCTGGCGGCGATCCGCGGCTACGCGGAACTGACCCGCCGCGGCGGCGAGCAGGTGCCGCCGGACGTCGCGTTCGCGATGAGCCGCGTCGAGTCCGAGTCGCGCCGGATGACGACGCTGGTGGAGGACCTGCTGCTGCTCGCCCGCCTCGATTCCGGGCGGCCGGTGGTGCACGAGTGGGTGGACCTGTGCCGGCTGGTGGCGGACGCGGTCGCGGACGCGCACGTCGCCGGCCCGGACCACAAGTGGCTGATGGACGTCCCGGGCGAGCCGATCGGCGTCCTCGGCGACGCGGGCCAGCTGCACCAGGTGGTGATCAACGTCCTCGCCAACGCGCGCACGCACACGCCACCGGGCACCACGGTGACGACCGCATTGTCCACTTCGGACGGAATCGTCCGGCTCCGGGTGGCCGACGACGGCCCGGGCATCCCGCCGGAGATCCTCCCGGACATCTTCGAGCGCTTCGCCCGCGGCGACAATTCCCGGTCGCGCGCGGCGGGGAGCACGGGACTGGGGCTGGCGATCGTGGCCGCGGTGGTCGCCGCGCACGGTGGCCGCGTCGGGGTGCAGAGCCGGCCGGGACGCACGGAGTTCGAGATCACCTTGGCGGAGGCGCCCGCGCCGGGTTAGCCGGGGTAGCGGGCCACGATGGTCGCGAGGTCCGGCGCCAGCCGCAGCTCGGTCGCCAGCAGGTCCGGGTGCCGCAGCCAGTGCAGCCGTGCTTCGTCGGGCTCGCCGCGGAACGTCGGCGGCCAGGAGGTCATCGGCGTGAAGTCGTCGAGGACGAGACAGCCGCCCGGGCGCAGCCACGCGCGCGGTGCCAGCGGCGGTTCGGCGCCCTTGCCCTGACCGCCGCCGTCGACCACCAGCAGGTCGAACGGCCCGGCCGCGGCCAGCTCGGTCCAGTCCCCGCGCAGGAGCGTCACGGACGGCGTGCCGTCGAACAGCTCGGCCGCGGCGGTGTGGCGCCCCGCGTCCCGTTCGACGCTGACCAGCGCGGTGCCGGGGCCGGCTCCGGCCGCGAGCCAGGCCAGCCCCACCCCGAAGCCGGTCCCCGTCTCGCCGATCGTGCCACCGGCGACCCCGCCGGCGAGCAGCCGCAGCAACCTGCCCTGGGCGGGGCGGCAGGAGCAGCCGAAGCCCGCTCGCCCGGCCGCGGCCACGGCCCGCCGGACGAGGTCGGGCAAGTCCGTTTCCCCCGCGTACTCCGCAGTCCCGTTCTCCGACATGATCACCCGTCCGGGGTCGATGCACAGCCGGCGCACAGCTTCGCCACAAGTTCACCACATGCACCGCCGACACGGTGACGTTCATGACGACCACGCTGCCGGCGCCCGCGCACGCCCAGCCCCAGCCGCCCGCTCCCGTCCGGGAACCGCGGTGGGTCAAGCCGTCCGTGGCCGCCCTGCTGCTCGGGACCGGCCTGCTCTACCTCTGGGACCTCGCGAAAACCGGCTGGGCCAACGACTTCTACGCGATGGCCGTGCAGGCCGGCACGTGGAGCTGGAAGGCGCTGTTCTTCGGTTCGCTCGATCCGGGCAACGTCGTCACCGTCGACAAACCCCCCTTCTCCCTTTGGCTCATGGGGCTGTCCGGGCGGGTCTTCGGCTTCTCCAGCTGGAGCCTGCTCGTGCCGGACGCGCTCGCGGGCGTCGCCTCCGTCGGCCTGCTCTACCTCGCCGTGCGGCGGCTTTCGGGGCCGGGTGCCGGGCTGCTGGCCGGGGCCGGGCTCGCGCTGACGCCGGTCGCCGCGCTCATGTTCCGCTACGACAACCCCGACGCCTTCCTCGTCCTCCTGCTCGTCGCCGGTGCGTACTGCGTGGTGCGGGCGCTGGAGCACGCGAGCACGAAGTGGCTGGTGCTGGCCGGGGTCGCGATCGGGTTCGGGTTCCTCGACAAGATGCTGCAGGCCTTCCTCGTGCTGCCCGCGTTCGTGCTCGCGTACGCCGTCGCGGCCCCGGCGTCGCTCGGGCGCCGGATCGGGCAGCTGGTCGCCGCGGCGGGTGCGGTGGTCGTCTCCGCCGGCTGGTGGATCGCGGCCGTCGCGCTGTGGCCGGTCGCGGACCGGCCCTACATCAGCGGCTCGACCGACAACACCGTGCTCGAACTGGCCTTCGGCTACAACGGCCTCGGCCGGATCTTCGGCGAAGGCCGCGGCGGTGGGGGCGGCGGCCGGACGTTCACGCCGCCCGCCGGGGTGGAGCTGCCCACCGGCGGCGGTGGTTTCGGTGGCTTCGGCGGGCAGGCCGGCCTGACCCGGCTGTTCGGCGGCGAGTTCGGCGGCGAGGCGTCGTGGCTGTTGCCGGCCGCGATCATCGGGCTGGCCGCCGGCCTGTGGTTCACGCGCCGGGCGCCGCGCACCGACCGCACGCGGGCGGCCCTGCTGCTCTGGGGTGGCTGGCTGGTGGTCACCGCGCTGGTGTTCAGCTACATGAGCGGCATCATCCACCCGTACTACACGGTCGCGCTGGCCCCCGGGGTCGCCGCGACGCTGGCGATCTCCGCGCGCGAGCTCTGGCGCGGCCGGGCGAACTTCGCGGCTCGCGCGGTGCTCGCCGTGCTGCTCGCGGTGACGGCGGTCTGGTCCTTCCTCCTCCTCGCGCGGACGCCGGACTGGCAGCCGTGGGTCCGCTACACGCTCCTGGTGGCCGGTGCCGCCGCCGTGGCGGGGCTGCTCTTCGGCGCCGACCGGTTCCGGCGGCTCGGCCCGGTCGTGGCCGTGCTCGGCCTGTGCGGCGCGCTGCTCGGGACGACGTCCTTCACGCTGGCCACCGCGGCGACCGCGCACTCCGGCGGGACACCGTCGTCCGGGCCGGCCGTCGCCAGTGGACGGGGGCCGCGCGGCTTCGGAGCGGGGGAAGCCGGCACCGCGGTCATCGACCTGCTGAAGGGCACGACGACGAAGTGGGCCGCGGCGCAGAGCGGCGCGATGCAGTCGGCGGGGCTGGCCCTGGCGAGCGGACGCCCGGTGCTCGCGATCGGCGGCTTCAGCGGCAGCGACCCGGCGCCGACGTTGCGGCAGTTCCAGGCATACGTCGCCGACGGCGACATCCGCTACTACGTCGCCGGTGGTCGCGGGGGCTTCGGCGGCGGCCGCGGGACCGCCGGGGAGATCCAGGCCTGGGTCGAGCAGAACTTCACGCCGCTCTCGGTCGGGGGCACGACGGTTTACGACCTGGCTAAATCTGTCGATTGACAGAAATTCGGCCGACCGGGTTGAATTGTTTCAAGCGTGTAAACAGTCGGGGAATCATTCGGCGTATTCGAGACCCGTGCGGTATCGGCGGATGCGGACACGTGTTCGAATAGCCGGAACGTGCTCGGGTCATTCCGAACGACCGTTCGGGTCCGTTGAGTCGCGCTGGGTAACGCCCTCGGCACCGGTTGCGATCGCAGTAACGACAGGAGACTTCGGGGCGTGCACTTGCACGCGCTCCGCGCACACGCACGCCGTGATCTTGGCCGGTCGGCCGACAGAAATCCCGTGCAAAACACCCTCGAACACATCGATGCCGCAGGCTGACCCGGGCGGCGGTCACTCGTTCGGCTGCATTGGGCGGACGTTGTGGGGATCTTGTGTCACTCGCTAGGCTCTCCGCCGGGAGAGGGACAGGGGTGGCTGATCCGGTGCGCTGAGTGCTGGGATTTCACTGGTGGTAGGCGCCTCCTGTCCGCGTTCTCTCGCGATGACCCGATCAGGTGCGGCGGAAGTGAGCAGTGATGACCGTGCGCGTTAGCGCAGCTCGAACCAATCGCCCTTCCAGTCGTCACCACCCGTAGTCCTGAGCGCCGCAATTCCCCCTTTCGGTACGCACCACTCCACTTCCCCCGCAACCTGGAGTTCGTTGTGATTTCCCGTCCTCGCCCCCGTCTGCTGACGGTGCTCCTGACTTTGCTGACCCTCGCCGGAGTCACTGCGCTTTCCGGGTGCAGCGACAGTTCCGCCTCCGGCAGTGGCAGCAAGATCACCATCGGGTTCAGCGCCTGGCCGGGCTGGTTCCCCTGGCAGGTGGCGCAGGAACAGGGCCTGTTCGCCAAGAACGGCGTCAACGTCGATCTGAAGTATTTCGACAATTACACCGACAGCATCAACGCCCTCTCCAGTGGCGCGATCGACGCCAACAGCCAGACCCTCAACGACACGCTTTCGTCGGTCTCCGGCGGCGCCAAGCTGTCGATCGTGCTGGTGAACGACAACTCCACCGGCAACGACAAGGTCATCGCGCGGGACGGGATCACCAGCATCGCCGACCTCAAGGGCAAGAAGGTCGCCGTCGAGCAGGGCGCGGTCGACCACTACCTGCTGCTGCTGGCGCTGCAGTCGGCGAAACTGACCGAAAAGGACATCCAGCTCGTCAACCTCCCGACCGACGCCGCGGCTGCCGCGTTCAAGAGCGGCCAGGTCGACGCGGTCGCCGCGTTCGCGCCGTTCACCTCGACGGCGCTGGAGCGCGCGGGCAGCCGCGCGATCTCGTCGTCGGCCGAGTTCCCCGGCGCCATCCCGGACCACCTGGTCACGTCGCAGAAGCTGGTCAAGGACCGCCCGAAGGACGTCCAGGCGCTGGTCAACACCTGGTTCGAGACGCTGACCTGGATCAAGAACAACAAGGACGCGGCCGTCAAGATCATGGCCAAGCGCGGTGGCGTCTCCGAGGCGGACTACAAGTCCTACGACGCCGGCACCACGATCTTCACGCGCCAGCAGAACATCGACGCGTTCACCCCGGGCGTCACCGCGCAGCACCTGGACTTCCAGGCGAACAAGATCGTCGACTTCATCGTCGGCACCGGTCTCGCCCAGCAGCGGCCTTCGCTCGACGGCCTGTTCGACGACCAGTTCGTGAAGGCCGCGCCCCAGTGACCGGTCCGACCCAGCGCACCACCCCGGCGGCCACGGCCGACGCGCGGGCCGCGGAAGCCCAGGAAGCGGAACAGCGGCTCGCCGAGCAGCAGGAGGCCGGCCGGGCGGGCGGCGGGCGACCGGCCTGGTCGCCGCTGCCCCGCCGGGCCGGGCTGAAACCGTCCGCTTCACCGCTGTTCTCCTTGCGCACGCCCATTTCCGCGGCGTCCCGCTGGACGCTCGCGGTGCTGTCGTTCGCCGTCCCGTTCCTGGCCTGGGTGGTGCTGAGCTTCAGCGGGGCCGTCGACTCGACGTTCCTGCCGTCCCCGGCCGCGGTGCTCCGGGCCGGCCTCGACATGGCGAGCAGCGGCGAGCTCTTCGACGACCTCTGGACGACCACCCAGCGGGTGCTCGAAGGCTTCGGCCTCGCCGTGCTCGTCTCCGTCCCGCTCGGCATCCTGATGGGCAGCTTCACCGCCGGGCAGGCGTTCTTCGAGCCGCTGATCGGGCTGCTGCGCTACCTGCCGGCGAGCGCGTTCATCCCGCTGCTGATCATCTGGCTCGGCCTCGGCGAGCCGTCGAAGATCGCCATCCTCTTCATCGGCACGGTCTTCTTCAACACGCTGATGACCGCCGACGTCGTCCGCGGCGTGCCGAACTCGCTCATCGACGTCTCCTACACGCTCGGCGCGCGCCGCGGCGAGGTGCTGCGCAAGATCGTCGTGCCGCACTCGCTGCCGGGCATGATCGACGCGATCCGGGTCAACGCGGCCGCGGCGTGGAACTTCGTGGTCGTCGCCGAGCTGATCAACTCCTCGGCCGGCCTCGGCTACCGGATCGTCCGCGCGCAGCGGTTCCTGCAGACCGACAAGATCTTCGCGGTGCTCGTGGTCATCGGGATCGCCGGGCTCGCCATCGACGTCCTGCTGCGCCTGCTGCGCACGCGGGTCGGGAAGTGGGCGGCATGACGCTGGAACTGCGGAACGTCGCCAAGGACTACACCGTCCGCGGCAAGGTCACCCGCGCGCTCGACGGCGTCGACCTCGAAGTGCTGCGCGGCGAGTTCGTCTGCGTCGTCGGCGCGAGCGGCTCGGGCAAGTCGACGCTGCTTTCGCTGGTGGCCGGGCTGAGCCGGCCGACCGAGGGCGAGATCGTGCTCGACGGCGTGCCGGTGACCGGGCCCGGCCCCGACCGCGGGCTCGTCTTCCAGGCGGGTGCGCTCTACCCGTGGCGCAGCGTCGAGAAGAACGTCGCGTTCGGACTCGAGCTGCTTTCGCTCGACCCGGCCGAGCGCGCCGAGCGGGTGGACTGGTACCTCGCCGAAACCGGCCTCCAGGCCGTGCGCAAGTCGTTGCCGAAACAGCTTTCCGGCGGCCAGAAGCAGCGCGTCGCGATCGCCCGCGCGCTCGCGTGCGAACCGGAAGTCCTGCTGCTGGACGAACCCTTCGGTGCCTTGGACGTCCAGACCAAAGAGGACATGCAGGTGCTCATCCGCCAGGTGTGGGCCGACACCGGCACCACGGTGCTGATGGTCACCCACGACGTCGAGGAAGCGGTTTTCCTCGGTGGCCGGGTGGTGGTGCTCGCCTCCGACCCGGGCCGGATCGCCGCCGACGTCGAGGTGGCGCTGCCCGCCGAGCGGGACCTGGCGGTGAAGCGCGAACCGCGGTTCCTCGAGCTGCGCGCCCGGATCGAGGACCTGGTCCGGGAGCAGCACCGGGGCCACGTGAGCCGGGTGGCCGCGG
The DNA here is from genome assembly GCF_031625235.1 of Amycolatopsis sp. 505. NCBI lineage: Bacteria > Bacillati > Actinomycetota > Actinomycetes > Pseudonocardiales > Pseudonocardiaceae > Amycolatopsis > Amycolatopsis sp. 505. The sequence continues at coordinate 680,082 of NZ_JACKQP010000002.1, read as the reverse complement.
TCGAGTGAGAACGGAAGACGGGAAGGTCGCGGGATGAGACACGGCAGGCCGACCGCGAAACGGGCCGGCGGAGGCTTTCTCGCCCGGCTCGGTATCCGCGGCAAGCTGAACCTGCTGCTCCTGCCCCCGCTGGTCGCGGTGGTGCTGGTGTCGGTGCCGTTCGTGCTGACGCAGGCGAACAGCGCCGGTGCGGCGGCGCAGTCGGCCGACGTGGCGCGGCACGCGCAGCAGCTCGGCGGGCTGATGTGGCAGCTGCAGCGCGAGCGGCTGGTGACGGCCGCGTTCGTGGCGACGCCGTCGGCGAGCCCCGACCAGATGGTCCAGCAGCAGAAGGTGGTCGACCAGACGGTCGCCGACGTCCGCCGGTCGCTGGGCGACGACGCCCCCGACGAGCTGTCCGCGGCGCTGACCCGGATCGGCTCGCTCGCCGAGCTGCGGCAGAACGCCGCCCGCCGCGGGGTCGCGCTCGACAGCGTCGCCCGTACCTACAACGCCGTGGTCGACGCGGTGATCGACGCCCTGCGCCTGGTCCCGCAGCTCACCAGTGACGCCGAGGGCGCCCGCGAGCTGACCGCGCTGGACGCCCTGCTGCGCGCGAACGAGGAGAACTCGCTGCGCGCGATGGCCCTCATCGTGACCGCCGTGTCGCCGGACGCCGGCAAGCCCATCCTGGACGACGCGACCCAGCAGGCGCCGATCTTCGTCGACCGGTTCGTCAAGCAGGGCGACGACGGTGACGACTCCCAGCGCTCCGCCCTCGTCGTCCGGGTCGAGCAGAGCGACGCCGGGCGCCGCGTCGACGAACTCGCCGCCCTGGTCGAGCAGCCGCGCGACGCGGCCGCCACCACGCAGTACGTCGCGGACGTCTTCTCCGCGGCGGACGCCCACGCGGGACAGCGGAGGCTCGTGCAGGAGCGGGCGATCAACGAGATCGCCGACTCCGCGACCGGACGCGCGGACGCCGCGACGCGGCTGGCCTGGACGGTCGGCCTCGGCGCCGGCGCGCTGTTCCTGCTGGTCGCCTTCCTCGCCGTCGCGGTGTCCCGCTCGATCGCCGGCCCGCTGCGCCAGCTGACCACCGCGGCGACGTCGGTCGCCGACCTGGCCGGCACCGAGCTCGTCCGCGTGACCGACACCGAAGAGGCCGAGGAGCAGGTCCCGCGCCTGGCCACCATCGACGTCGTCTCCGAAGACGAGCTGGGCAAGCTGGCCGCCGCGTTCAACCGGGTCCAGACCACCGCGGCCGAGCTGGTCGAACGCCAGGCGCTCACCCGCCGCAACACCAGCCTGATGTTCGCCAACGTCGCGAAGCGCACGCAGAACCTCGTCGGCCGCCAGCTGGCCCTGATCGACGAGGTCGAGCGCAACGAGCAGGACACCCGGCTGCTGGCCAGCCTCTACCGGCTCGACCACCTCTCCACCCGCCTGCGCCGCAACGCCGACAACCTGCTCGTGGTGTCCGGCACCCGCGACGAAACCCGGATCGCCGGCCCGATCGAGCTGTCCACGGCGCTGCGCTCGGCGCTCGCCGAGATCGAGGACTACCAGCGCGTCAAGCTCGGGGTCGTCGCCGACATCCTGCTGTCGTCGGCCCTCGGTGCCGACCTGGTGCTCGTCTTCGCCGAGCTGCTGGAGAACGCGACGTCGTTCTCGCCGCCGGGGTCGATGGTCGAGGTGGACACCATGCAGCTGGCCGACGGCGCCTGCCTGGTGAGCATCGTCGACCACGGCATCGGCATGACCGCGGAGAAACTGGCCGAGGAGAACCAGCGGCTCGTCGAGCGCGAACGCCTGGAGCTCGCGCCGACCAGTGTGCTCGGCCTGTTCGTGGTCGGCCGCCTGGCGCGGCGCCACGAACTGGGCGTCGAGCTGCTCGCGACGCCGACCACCGGCGGTGTGACCGCGCGGCTGACCATCCCGGCGTCGCTGTTCACCCACCGCACCTCGCTGCGCCCGAAGACCGAGCAGACGCCCGCGATCCCGGCGCAGGCCGCGCCGCCGATTTCCGCGCCGCCGCGGCACGCCGCGCCGGTCACGCCCCTCCCACTGTCCTCTTCGGACGACTTCCGGCCGCCGGCGCCCGATCGCGACCGGCCCGCCGAGCTGCCGGCGCCGGCGATCCCGGCGCTGCTCGGCCACGGCAACGGCTTCCGCTGGTTCCGCGAACTGGAACCGGTGTGGCCGGACGCCGAACCCGACGCCACCCCGGCCGAGGAACCCGAACCCGAGGTGGCGGTCGCGGCGTCGGTGTCTTCTGCGTCGTCGGTGTCTTCTTCGGAGTCGCGGGGCGGTCTGCGCCGCCGGGTCCGCGGCGCCCAGCTGCCCAGCCCGGGCACGTCCGCCCCGGCGGCCGACACGAAGCCGCGGCACGACCCGGAAGCGACCAAGGCCGCGATGGACGGCTTCGCGAGTGCCTTCGCGAAGGCCGCCGAAGCCGCTCCGCCGCCCACCGCCGCCTTCACGAAGGCGGCCGAGGTCAGCGCGCTGACGACCGACCCGCCGGCCGCGCCGCCCACCGTCGTGACCGCGCCCGTGTCACCCCTCCCGGTCCGCGCCCCCGTGGACGCACCACTGGTGGCCACCGCCCCGTTCACGGCCGCCGAGCGGTCGCGCGACGGCCTGATCCGCCGGGTCCCCGGTGCCCAGCTCGCCCCCGGGCTGCGTCAGCAGCCCGCGGGGCGGCCGCTCGCCCGCGCCGTCGTCAACCGCAGCAAGCGGGACCCGGCGGCCGAACGAGCGGCGTTCGACGCGTTCGCCGCCGGCCTCGCCAAGGCGGAGGACGTTACGGCAGACAGCCCGCCCCAAGGCGTGGTCGCCGGTCGTGTGATGGAACGAGGAGAAGAGAGCAGGAAATGAGCATCCCCGCACCTGGCGTCAGTGTCGAAGCCCAGAACTTCAACTGGCTGGTGAGCCGCTTCGCGCAGCACACCGCGGGCGCGATAGCCGCCATCGCGGTCTCGGCCGACGGCCTGCTGATCGCGATGTCGACGGAGCTCGAGCGCTCCAACGCCGACCGCCTCGCCGCGATCTCCTCCGCCATGCTCGGCCTCGCCCACGGCGTCTCCGAAAGCCACCCGCTCGGCTCGCCGGACAAGGTGATCATCGAACTCGAGCACGGGTACCTGCTCGTCTGCACGATCAGCATCGGCTGCTCGCTGGGCGTGCTGGCCAACAAGCAGGCCAGCCTCGGCACGATCGCCTACGAGATGGCGATGTTCGCCAACCGCGCCACCGAGGTGCTGACACCCGGCTTGATCGAGGAGCTCAAGAACACCGTGGGGTCGTGATGTCCGAAGAGCCGGACATCTCGCTGCTGCGGCCGTACCTGATGACCTCGGGACGGGCCCAGCCGGTCGACCAGAGCCTCGAGATCGAGGCGCAGGTCATGACGTCCCGCCTGGGCGCGGCGTCGCACCCGAAGCTCACGTTCGAACGCCAGGAAATCGTTTCCCTCTGCCGGAACACGATGTCGGTCGCCGAGGTGGCCGCCATGCTCGGCCTGCACATCGGCGTGGCCAGGGTGCTGGTGGCCGACCTCGCCGAGCTGGGCTACGTCGTCGTCCGGCGGCCGGGCAACCACAACTCGCACGACCTCGGCATGATCGAAAGGGTCATTCGTGGACTCGAAGCCATTCACTGAGCCGGGCACCCGGCCGCCGGCCCCGGTCAAGATCGTCATCGCGGGCGGCTTCGGCGTCGGCAAGACGACGGCGGTGTCGTCCATCTCGGAGATCAAGCCGCTGACCACCGAGGCGGCGATCACCTCGATGTCCGTGGACAACACCGGTCACGTCCCCTCCAAGACCACGACGACGGTGGCCCTGGACTTCGGCTGCATCACGATCGACGAAGAGGTCAAGCTGTACCTGTTCGGCACCCCGGGCCAGGACCGCTTCGGCTTCATGTGGCAGGACCTGGTCCACGGCGCGCTCGGCGCCCTGGTGATCGTCGACACCCGCCGCATGGACGACTGCTACCCGGCGGTCGACTACTTCGAGAACGCGGGCCTCCCGTTCGTGGTGGCGGTCAACATGTTCGACGGCTCCCTCGGCCACAACCTCGAGGACGTGCGCTGGGCGCTCGCGGTGAGCGACGACGTCCCGCTGATCACGTTCGACGCCCGGCAGAAGCTGTCGGTCCGGGACGCCCTGCTGGCGGTGCTGCACAACACGTTCAAGCGAGCCCGAGCCCAGGCGGGCGCGGGGGCCTGAGCGGACTTCGCTACACTGATCCACGGACCCCGCGCGGCGTCCACCCTGTGAACCTCCCCAGGGCCGGAAGGCAGCAAGGATAAGCAGGCTCTGGCGGGTGCGCGGGGTCCCCTTTTTTTTGCTTAAAACAGGCCCAGGACGTCGTCCGGGGGGCTTGGGGGCGGTGGGGCGTCCGCGTCCGTGATCGGGGCCGCCCTCCCCGCCAGCTTTCGCAGTTCCGCGCCGTGCACGCACCTCGCCGGGAACGCCGCCGACGCCGTCCGCTGTGCTATCTCCGCCGTCGGGAGCTCGGTCGCCGAGGCCGCCAGCACCAGATTGCCGAACCGGCGGCCGCGCAGGACGGCCGGGTCCGCCAGGAGCAGGACCTCCGAGAACACCTCCAGCAGCGTCGCCAGGAAGCGGCGGGCGAACGGCAGGCCCGAGCCGTCCGTGATGTTCGCCAGGTAGATGCCCGGCGATCGCAAGAGGCCCGCGATCGCCGCCGTCGCCTCCAGCGTGGCCAGGCCGCCCGCCAGCGTCGCCCGTTGGAACGCGTCGACCACCACCAGGTCCGCCGAGTCCTCCCGGCGCGTCGCCAAGCCCTCCCGGCCGTCCGTCACCCGGACGCGCAAGCCCGGCACCCGCAGCCCCAGCTGGGTGCGGACCACCTCCACCAGCTCGCCGTCGGCGTCGAACACCAGCTGCCGGGAGCCCGGCCGCGCCGTCGCGACGTACCGGGGCAGCGTGCACGCCGCCCCACCGATGTGGAGCGCGTCCAGGGGGCCGGGCGGCAGGCGGTCCAGCACGTCCGCGAACCGGCGGACGTAGTCGAACTCCAGGTGGGCGGGGTCGTCGAGGTCGACGTACGACTGCGCGACGCCGTCCACCGACACCAGCCAGGCGTTGCCGCGGTCGGCGTCGCGGACGAGCTCCGCCGTGCCGAACCGCACCGGGTAGCGCCCGGGCACCGGCTCGGGTTTCCGCGTGCGGCTCACGGGATCCGAGGTTATCGGAAACATTCCGACCGCCCCCGCGATAAGCCACCGGACGATCATCGATCGAGGGGGTTTCACTTGCGGGCAAACGCAGTAATCGTCGCCGCCGCGCTGGCGGCCGGGGTGTTCGCGACGCCGGCGGCCGCGGACGTGCTGCCCGACCGGGCGCAGGCCGTCGCGTACCTGGAAACCGGCGGGACCGGCGTGGCGCGGGCCGCCGAAGCGGCGTTGCTCGGCTCGCCCGCCGACCTGCAGGCCTTCCTGGCCACCGGCCGCCAGCAGGCGCAGAACGACGACGAGCGGGTCCTCGTCACCCAGGCGCTCACCAATGGCGGCCCGGTCACCAAGCGCACCGCTCAGAAGGCGCTCAGCGGCACCCAGGACGACGTCCGGGAGTACCTGGCGCACGGCCTGGCGCAGGCCCGGATCGCCGACGACCGGATCGCCGTCGGCCAGGCCATGAGCGCCGGCGGCCCGACCGTCAACGCCCGGGCCCAGCAGGCGCTCGACGGCACACCCGCCGACGTGCGGGCCTTCCTGGAGACCGGCCTGCAGCGGGCGAAGGACGTCGACGACCGCCTCACGGTCGACCAGGCCATGGCCGAAGGCGGCCCGGAGGTCAAGGCCGCCGGGCAGGCGGCGCTCGACGGCACGCCGGAGGACGTCCGGTACTTCCTGTCGCTGTGGTGGCAGGTCAGCGTGAACTACGACGCCGAAGCCACCTCGGTCCGGCAGCGGCTCGACGAGGCCAAGGCGGCCAAGGCCGCCCACCGCACCCTGGAAGTGAAGATCGCCGCGGGCACCGCCCGCCGGATCGCCGCGGACGCGCGGACGGCGAACGCCGACCGGCTCAAGGCCCAGCAGGCCGAGAACCAGCGCAACGGCCAGGCCGCCGCACAGGCCGACGCGGCCGCGCAGCACCAGGCCAGCGAAGCCGCGGCGCGCGCGGCGAAGGCCAAGACCGACAACGACAAGCTGCTCGCCGACGCGGCCGACCCGGCGCTGACCGTGCCGAACGGCCGCAAGGCGTCGGTCTACCTGCTGCGCAACGGCGGTGCCGCCGTCAAGAACGCCGCCCGGGCCGCGCTGAGCGGCTCGGACGACGACGTCGTCACGTTCGTGCGCAGCGGTCTCGCCGTCGCGCAGGAGGCCGACGACCGCGCCGCCGTCTCGGCGATCGCGGCGGACCCGAACGCCGGCCCGGGCCTGCGCCAGGCGGCTCGTGACGCCCTCGCCGGCCCGTACGCCGGTGTCGCCGCGCTGCTGCGCACCGGTGACTACCCGGGCCGGGACACCGACGACCGCATCGAGGTCAACCAGCTCCTGGCGGCCGGCGGCCCGTCGACGAAGTCGGCGGCGCAGAAGGCGCTCGACGGCACCGTCGCGGACGTCCGCGAGTTCCTGGCGCACGGCCGGTACGTCGCGCACCTGATCGACCTGGACGTCTACGCCACCCGGACGCTGGGGGAAGGCCCCGAGGTCGTCGCGGTCGCCCAGGGCGTTCTCGACGGGCCGGACTCGGGCCTGCAGCACTACCTCGACGTCGAGCTGCCGAAGGCGCGGGCGCGTGACGCGTTCACGGCGGCGCACGTCACCAAGGTGAACGCCATGGTCGCCGAAGCGACGGCCCTGGTCTCCTGACCGCACGGCGAAGGTTGTCGGACCCTGGCGGTAGTCTCGCGGCGTGGCTCTCGCGCTGTACCGCAAGTACCGTCCGGCGACCTTCGCCGAGGTCGTCGGTCAGGAGCATGTGACCGAACCCCTCCGCACGGCGCTGTCCGCCGGGCGGATCAACCACGCCTACCTCTTCTCCGGCCCGCGCGGCTGCGGCAAGACGTCGAGCGCGCGCATCATGGCGCGCTCGCTGAACTGCGCCAAGGGCCCGACGCCGGACCCGTGCGGCGAGTGCAACTCGTGTCGCGCGCTGGCGCCCGAGGGGCCGGGCAGCGTCGACGTCACGGAGCTCGACGCGGCGAGCCACGGTGGTGTCGACGACGCCCGCGAGCTGCGGGACAAGGCGTTCTACGCGCCGGCCGAGTCGCGCTACCGGGTGTTCATCATCGACGAGGCGCACATGGTCACGACGCAGGGCTTCAACGCCTTGCTGAAGATCGTGGAAGAGCCGCCGGAACACGTCATCTTCATCTTCGCGACCACCGAGCCGGACAAGGTGCTGACCACCATCCGCTCGCGCACGCACCACTACCCGTTCCGGCTGATCCCGCCGAGCTCGATGCGGAACCTGCTGGAGCGCAACATCGCGGCCGAGGGCGTCGAGGTCGAGCCGGCGGTGTACCCGCTGGTCATCCGCGCGGGCGGCGGCTCGGCGCGTGACACGCAATCGGTGCTCGACCAGCTGCTGGCGGGTGCCGGGCCGGAGGGTGTTTCGTACTCGCGGGCGGTCGCGCTGCTGGGCGTCACGGACGTCGCGCTGATCGACGACATGGTCGACGCGCTGTCGACCGAGGACGCGGCCACGGTGTTCGGCACGGTCGAGAAGCTGACCGAGGCGGGCCACGACCCGCGCCGGTTCGCGACCGACCTGCTCGACCGGCTGCGCGACCTGGTGCTGCTGCGCGCGGTGCCGGAGTCCGCGGGCGGGCTGGTGTCCGCGCCGGAGGAGGAGCTGACGCGGATGGTCGCGCAGGCCGAGCGGATCGGCCTGGCCACGCTGTCGCGCTACGCCGACATCGTCCACAATGGACTTCTGGAGATGCGGGGTGCGACGTCGCCCCGGCTCGTGCTCGAGCTGTTGTGCGCGCGGATGTTGCTGCCGTCGGTGACCGAGGCGGAGAAGGCGCTGCTGGCGCGGATCGAGCGGTTGGAGCGCCGGGCGACGCTGGCGGGCGGCGGAGGCGCGCCGGCGGAGGGTGGCGTGGAGCCGCCGGTGCGCGCGGCGCCCGAGCGTGAGTTTTCGAGGCCTTCGCAGCGTGCGGCGTCGGCGGGACCGGCGCCGGTGCCGGAGCCGGTCAAACGGCCGGTGGAAGCGCCGGCCGCGCCTGCTGCGGCCCCTGCTCCGGCGGCCGTCCCTGCGCCGGTGGCCCCGCCGGCCGTCGCTGCGGCGACCCAAGCCCCGGCTCCGCCGGGCGATGGTGGCTGGGGTGCGGTGCGCACGCCCGGTGGCGGCACCCCCGCCCCGGTGAGTGCCCCGGAGCCGGAAGCCGCGCCCGCGGCGGCGTCGGCGTCGGGCGGGATGGACGCCGCCGGGATCCGGAACGTCTGGCCGCAGCTGATGACCGCCCTGCGCAAGTTCACCGGCGGCCGCAGTCTCGAAGCCATGCTGACGCAGGCGACGGTCGCGAGCGTCGAGGGCAACTCCGTGACCCTGACCCACAAGTCCGAGCCCCTGGCCCGCCGCCTTTCCGACCAGGACAACGCCCGCAAGATCGCCGGCGCCCTGACCGACGTCCTGGGCGGCGACTGGCAGGTCCGCTGCGTCCACGGCAACGCCCCGGCCGCGCCCGTCGCGCGTCCGCAGCAGGCGGCCCCGGCGCCGGAGCGGTCGTTCACGCGCCAGTCGGCGGCCGCGGCCCCCGCCGCCGAACCGGCGGCCCGCCCCGCGGCCCCGCCACCCCCGGCGCGCCCCAAGGTCACGACGACCGAGCCGGACATCCCGCTCCCCCCGGAACCCTCCGACGAGGACGACGAGGACCTCTACAACGAGGACGCCAGCCCAGCGCCCCCACCACCCCCGCCCCCGCCGGACAAGGACCCGGACGAGGTGGCCCGCAAACTCCTCTCCGAGCACCTCGGCGCCCGCCCCCTCGACTGACCCGGGATCGTGTCGTCCCCCCAGTCACGCGTGTCGTCCCCCCAGTCACGCGTGTCGACCCTTCAGTCACGCGTGTCGACCCTTCAGTCACGCGTGTCGACGCCCGGATCACAGGTGTCGATTCTCCGCGCACGCAGGCGCCGTGCGGGAAAGGTCGACACGCGTGATCAGAAGGTCGACACGCGTGATTAGGAGGTCGACACGGTGGGGGTCAGGAGGCCAGGTAGGTCTCGATCGCTGTCGCGATGGCTGTGGCGTATCGCTGGCGACCGTCCGCGCTCGTCATGCGGGCCGCTTCCGTGGCGTTTCGCATGTTGCCGCACTCCACCAGCGCCGCCGGGCGGGTCGAGAGGTTGAGGCCGGCCAGGTCGGCCCGGGCCGAGAGGCCGTTCGAGCCGATGTAGTTCGCCGCGGTGAAGCCGCTTGTCCGGAGCGTGTCGCGCAGCGTCTGGGCCAGGCGCGTCGACGGCGCTCCCTGTGCCGCGTTCAGCGCGGGTGACGAGTACGCCACGTGGAAGCCGTTCGCGCCGGCCGCTTCGGAACCGTCGGCGTGGATGGAGACGACCGCGTCCGCGTCCGCGTCGTTGCCGATCGCCGCGCGGCGGTCGACGCAGGGGCCGACCCCGGTGTCGTCCTGTCGCGTGTAGACGACCCGGATTCCCTTGTCCGCCAACGCTTTCCCGACCCGCTGGGCGACGTCGAAGGTGAACGCGTGCTCCGGGTAACCCGCGTTGGTCGCGGTGCCGGTCGTGTTGCACGGCTTGGTCTGCCCACGCCCCGCCGGCACCTGGCGGTTGATCTCCGCCGGGTGGGCGGCGTTCCCGCCGTTGTGCCCCGGATCCAGCACGACGACCTTCCCGGCCGCCACCGGCGACGGCGAAGGCGAAGGCGAAGACGAAGCCGATGACGGCGGCGCAACCGACGAAGACGACGAAGGAGGCGAAGCAGTGGTCACCACCGGAGCAGGCGCGGGCGAACCGGCCGCCGGAGCGTCGTCGGAGCAGCCGGTGAGCAGGAGGGCACCGGCCAGCAGCAGGGGAGCAGTCGCGCGTCGCACGGCGACCACGGTGCCACAGCCCGGCACCTCGCGTGGCGCGACTACCCTGGTGGGGACACAGGCGTGCAGAGAGGACCGAGTGCGATCATGGCCCAACCCGGCGGCGGCTTCGACCTTTCCCAGCTGATGCAGCAGGCGCAGCAGATGCAGCAGAAGCTCGTCGAAGCCCAGGAAGAGCTGGCCAACACCGAGGTCACCGGCACCGCCGGCGGCGGACTGGTCACCGCGACCGTCTCCGGTGACAGCCAGCTGAAGAGCTTGCAGATCGACCCGAAGGTGGTCGACCCGGACGACGTCGAGACGCTGTCCGACCTGATCGTCGCGGCGGTCCGCGACGCGTCGGCGAGCGCGCAGAAGCTCACCGAGCAGAAGCTCGGCCCGCTGGCCGGCGGGCTCGGCGGCGGTGGCGGCATGCCGGACCTCGGCAGCCTCGGCTTCGGCGGCTGACGAACTTGTACGAAGGTGTCGTCCAGGACCTGATCGACGAGCTCGGGCGCCTGCCCGGGGTCGGGCCGAAGAGTGCCCAGCGGATCGCGTTCCACCTGCTGGCCACCGACCCGGCCGACATCGCGCGGCTGCAGGACGTGCTCGGCAAGGTCAAGGAGGGCGTGCAGTTCTGCGAGATCTGCGGCAACGTCTCCGAGCACCCGACCTGCCGCATCTGCCGCGACGAGCGCCGCGACCTCACGGTCATCTGCGTGGTCGAGGAGCCGAAGGACGTCCTGGCGGTCGAGCGCACGCGCGAGTTCAAGGGCCGCTACCACGTCCTGGGCGGCGCGCTCGACCCGCTGTCGGGCATCGGCCCGGAGCAGCTGCGGATGCGCGAGCTGCTCAAGCGCATCGGCGAGGCGGACATCAAGGAGATCATCATCGCCACCGACCCCAACACCGAGGGGGAGGCGACGGCGACGTACCTGGTGCGCATGCTGCGCGACTTCCCGGGCCTGAGCGTGACGCGGCTGGCGTCGGGCCTCCCGATGGGCGGTGACCTGGAGTTCGCGGACGAGCTGACGCTGGGCCGCGCGCTGTCGGGCCGCCGGGTGCTCTGACGGCACCGGCGGGCTGGAGAGGGCGGCCCTCTCCAGCCCACCCGAGGCGTTACTGCCCCCAGGTTTCGACGTCGGGGGCGGCCATTTCGGTGTTCCAGTACCAGTGCGTCAGCGTGCCGTCGCCGGAGCGGCCGTAGACGTTCTCCTGGGTCGGGGTGGCGAAGCCGGCCGGGTCGGAGCCGAGGTTCCCGCCCCAGTCGTCGTGGCGCGGCTCGTTGTCGACCGGCGTCCAGTACCAGTGGCCCAGCGTGTTCTCCGGCGTGCGGGCGAAGACGTGCTGCTGGTCGTTCCAGACGTAGGCGACAGGGTCGCCCTGCAGCGGCGCGCCGAGCGGTTCCTCGACGACCCCGCTGTCGAACGTCCAGTAGAAGTGCTTCAGCGTCCCGTCGGTGCCGCGGGCGAAGACGTGCTGCTGGTCTTCGAAGGCGTAGCCGGCCGGGTCGCCGGCGAGGGTCGTGCCGCCCCACACGGTGTAGTTCGGCTCGTTGTCGGTGGTCTGCCACCACCAGTGCCCGAGGCGCCCGTCCGGGGTGCGGCCGAAGACGTGCTGCTGGTCGCCCCACACGTAGGCCACCGGGTCACCCGCCACGGACTGGGCCAGGTTCTCCTCGATGAGGTCGGGTTCCCCGGGCGCCCAGTAGAGGTGCTTCAGCTTGCCGTCGGTTCCTCGCGCGAAGGCGTGCAGCTGGCCGCCGAAGGCGTACCCGGTCGGGTTGCCGGCGATGTCGGACGCGGCCACCTCGAACGTCGGGTCGGCGTCGGTCGGGTTCCAGAACCAGTGCCCCAGCCGGTTCCCGGTCAGCAGGGCGAAGACGTGCTGCTGGTCCCCGGCCACGTACGCGACCGGCTCACCCGCGAGCTCTGCCGGGTAGGACTCGGACTCGATGGCTTCGCCGGTGTTGTACGAGTGCAGCAGCGCCCCGTCCGCTCCCTTCGAGAACATGTGCTCCTGGTTGCCGTAGCGGTAGGACGCCGAAGCCGCGATGCCCTCGTCACCGGGCATCGCGCCCGGCTGGGTGCCCGAGTCGAACCGGTACAGGTCGTAGCTGTCCATCAGGCCGATGACCTTGGCGGCGTAGTCCGGGTCGGTCGCGTAGGGGTGGGCCACCGCGGTGATGAACGCCCGCGGGTCGTGGCGGTAGGGCAGGGCGTGGTCGTACAGCCCGCTCGTGGTGAGCAGCCGCGCGTAGTCGCGGAACGAGTCCTCCATCGACGCGTACACCCGGAACCAGGCGGTCACGGTGTGGCAGCCCGGCGTGCACTCGGTGGTGTCGTAGGCGTGGCAGCCGACGGCGATCGGGCCGGGGCTGCCCGCGTCCACGCACTTGAAGCCGAAGTAGTTCCGGTCGTTCGCGGACAACCCGCTGCGGCCCCAGTTCGACTCCAGGATCGCCTGCCCGACCGTGGTCGAGGCGGGGATGTCGTAGTCGTCGCGGACGCGCTGGGCGGCGGGACCGGCTACGGCGACGAAGTCCTCCTGGTAGCTGCCCGGTGCCGCGGACTCGGCCGCGGATCTCTGCTGCTCCTGCAGGGGCGCGCTGGCACCGGGCTCGGGCTTGGGCGGTGGTGCGGCGAGCGCGGGCGAGATCGTCGTCAGCGTGCCCAGCAGCACGCCGACGCCGACGGTGGTGAGCCGCAGTTTGCCGGTCTTCATCAGTCCTCCCGAGGTCGGTGCTGGTCACAGCCTCGGGGTCGCGCCTGTAGATCGGCACCAAACGATCTGTAAACCCGCCGATCGGGTTCTGGAGGCGATTTGGGGCGGACTTGGAGGGCGGCGCCGCAAGCTGTCCTCGGCTCCACCGCGGAGCCCTTCGAGGGAGGGCAGATGAACATCAAGAGGACCGGAGCCCTGGTGGCGCTTCTGGTCGCGCTCACCAGTGCCGGGACCACCCCGGCCGGCGCGTCCGGTGCGGTCGTCACCGGCGGTGCCGACGCACCCCAGGGAGCGCCGGAGAAGTCCCTGCGGGCGGCTTCCAACGAGGCGATCACGCGGTCGGAGGTGCTGACCAGAGCCCAGTCCTGGCTGCGCGACCGGGTGCCCTACAACCAGGGCCGGAGCTGGACGAACGAGTACGGCACGTACCGCCAGGACTGCTCCGGCTACGTGTCGATGGCCTGGCACCTCGACAGCAGCTACGTCACCTGGACGCTGCCGCCGCTGATGGACGTCATCGGCTGGGGCGACCTCAAGCCGGGTGACGCGCTGTGGAAGGACACCAACCACGTCGACGGGCACATCGCCCTGTTCATCCGCTGGGCGGACGACGCGCACACGATGCCGGTCGTGTGGGAGGAGTACAGCGAGCCCTTCACCGCCGAGGAACGGACCTGGTCGTCGAGCTGGGCCCGGAACTTCACGCCCATGCGGTACCGCAACATCGTCGACGACGCCGGCCCCGCGCTCGGCGACGAGGGCATCGCGGCCTCCGCGTCCTACCGCTACGGCCACCAGGAGCACATGTTCTCCAAGGGAGCCGACGGGGCGTTGCTGCACTCGTACAACACCGGCGAGGCCATCGAGTCCGAGTCGTTCCCCGCGGAGCTGGCCGGCGAGCCGGTGGCGTACGTGGCCGGGGACCAGCAGCACGTGTTCGGCAGGCTGGCCGACAACACGATCGGGCACTGGTACTGGTACCCGACCGACGACCAGCCGCACTTCGAGCAGTGGGGCGCCGACGACATCGCGGGCAACCCGACCGGGTACGCCTTCGGCGACCAGCAGCACGTCTACGCCCGGGGCACCGACGGCAAGCTGAAGCACCTCTACTGGACGCCGGACACCGGCGTGGTCGAGGAGACGCAGAGCCAGGACGTCGTGGGTGACCCGGTGGCCTACGTGTGGGGCGACCAGCAGCACGTGTTCGGCCGCACCCCGGCGGGCGAGCTCGGGCACTGGTACTGGACGCCGTCGGACAACGACCCCAACTACGTCTCGTGGGGCGGCCGGCTGGCCGGTGACCCAGCCGGGTACGCCTTCGGCGACCAGCAGCACGTCTTCGCGCGCGACACCGGCGGCAAGCTCGTGCACTTCTACTGGGCGGTCGGCGAGGACGTGACCGTGGAACCGCTCGGTGCCGACATCGCGGGCGACCCGATCGCCTACGTCTGGAACGACCAGCAGCACGTCTTCGCCCGCACACCGGGCAACGAGCTCGGCCACTGGTGGTGGACCCCGGCGGACAACGCGCCGCAGTACGTGAGCTGGGGCGGCGACCTGGCCACCGATCCGACCGGGTTCGCCACGGCGACGCAGCAGAACGTCTACGGCCGGGCCGCCGACGGCACCCTCGCACACTGGTACTGGAACACCGAGATGGCCGCGCCCGACCACGAAACCTGGGGGCAGTGATGATGGAGAAGTTGCGCCGCGCGGTCGTTCTGCCTGCCGTCGCACTCGTCCTCGGCGCGACAGTCCTGAGTGGACAGGCGGCCGCCGAACCCGGCACCACCACCCTGAGCTTCGTCGCGCACCAGGACGACGACCTGCTGTTCATGAACCCGGACATCGCTTCGGACATCCAGGCCGGCTACGCCGTGTGGGTCGCCTACCTGACCGCCGGTGAACTGCCCTGCCGGGGCGATGGCCCGTGCGGCATCGACTACGCCGAGCAGCGGGTCCAGGGGGAGCACGCCGCCTACGCGCGGGCGGCCGGGGTCGCGAACTCCTGGACCTACGAGGAGATGTGGTTCGACGGGCACCCCCTCGCCGTCGACCACCTCGACGGTACCGACGTGCACCTCGTGTTCACCTACATCCACGAAGCCGCCGGTCCCGAGGACGACTGCGGTGACCTCTACCGGATGCTGCACGACGACGCGTACGAGGCCGAACCGATCGACGGGCGCCCGGCGTACACGAAGGACTCCTTCGTCGGCATGCTCAGCGCGGTGATCGGCCAGGTCCGGCCCGACTACATCCGGACGGAGAGCACCATCGGCCACCGCGAGGGCGACCACATCGACCACACGTCGGCGGCGATCCTCGCGGCGGACGCGGACGTCGACGGCGCCGGGAACACCTGGATCCGCCGCGACGAGTACACCGGGTACGCCATCTCCGGCATGCCCGACAACGTCTTCGGGTACTGGCGGGACGAAAAGCAGGCGATCTGGAACGCGTACAAGCCGTTCGACTACAAGATCGAGCCATGGACGTGGGACGACGTCATGGGCAAGCAGTACCGGCCCGACGGCCGGATCTTCTGGCCCGGCACCGCCTGGGTGCCGCCGGGCGACTTCGAAGACCGCTGCTGAGGACGTCGCCGGCCGAGGCTCACGAGCCGGGTAGGTCCTCGGCCGGCTGGCGGCGTGGTGCCGGGAGGCGCGGTTCCCGCGCTTCCCGGCTGCCGCACGTCACGAACAGCGCCTGCGCCTCCGCGTGCGTGCGGCCGGCTTCCTCGGGCAGGCCCAAGCAATCCAGGACGACCGCGAGGTCCCGCAGCGTGCGGGCGCGCCACAACGGGACAGCCAGCGCGTCGCACCAGGTCAGTGCGTGTTCCAGCCGCCGCCGCGCCGCGTCGGGCCGGTGGCGGGCGAGCTCCAGTTCGCCGAGCGTGCGCAGCATCAGCGCCTGGCCGAACCCGTCCTGCATGCCGTGGCACGTCTCCAGCGCCTCGGTCAGCACCGCGTGCACCTGGTCCCACGGCCGGTTCCCGCGTCTGATGTGGACCTTCGCCAGCGACTGCGCCGCATACGCGGACATCAGCCGGTCGCCCTTGTCCCGCAACATCTCCAGTGCCTCCGCGCACCGCCGTTCCGCAGCGGCCAGCCGCCCGGCCGCGCGGTGGGTGATCCCGATCGACCGCACCACCAGCGCGACCCCGTGCTCGTCCGGCAGCGAGCGGTAGCCCGCGAGCGCGGCGTCGTAGTCGACGAGCGACTCGTCCAGCCTGCCGAGCTCGGTGAGCACCATGCCCCGCCAGTGCCGGGCCTGCGCCGAGGTCGTCACGTCGTCCGCCGCGGCGAGCGCGGGAAGGACGCCGTCGAGCAGGTCGAGGGCTTCGGCGAGCTTCCCCTGCTCCCGGTGGACCCCGGACAACAGCACGCGCACGGTCGACTCGCCCACCGGGTCGGCGATTCCGGCGTAGGCGTCCAGCGCTTCCCGGTAGTAGTCGGCGGCTTCGTCGTAGCGGTCCTGCTCCGCGCGCAGCAGGCCGAGCCCGGACAGCAGGAGCCCCTGTCCGCAGAGGTCGTTCGCCCGCCGGGCGGCGGCCAGCGCCGCGGTGTGCGTGCGCCACCAGTGGTGGAAGTGGTTCTCCACGGCGAACGACGACGCGCACAGCGTGGTCGCCAGCCGGACCGCGGCGTCGGCGAGGCCGAGCTCGCCCGCCCGCTCGACCACGTGCACCAGCGCCGTCTGCTCGGCGTCGAACCAGGCCCGCGGGTCGCCCAGCGCGGCCGTGGGCACCCGGCCGGGCACCCGGCCGGCGGCGCGCTTGTGGAGCGCGCGCATGGGCGACCCGCCGGACGCCCACTCGACCAGCCGCTGCCACTCCGCGGTGGCCCGTTCCACCGCGGCCCGGAGGACGTCGTGGTCCTCCTCGGCTTCCGCGCGCTCCCACGCGAAGACCCGGGTGAGGTCGTGCAGCCGGTACCGGGTGGGTGCGGTGTCCTCCGTGCTCACGACGTCCAGCAGCTGGGCCCGCACCAGCGCCTCGACGACGTCCTCGGCGTCGTCCGGCGAGACCTCCAGCAGCGGGGACACCAGCCAGGCCGCGAAGTCGGGCACGCCGAGCCAGCCGAGCCGGCGCAGCGCGGTGCGCTGGGGCTCGTCGAGGCTGTGGTAGCTCAGCGCCAGGCTGCCGCGGACCTCGAGGTCGCCGATCGCCAGCTCGTTGAGCGACTTCCGCTGCTCCTGCAGCCGGGACACCAGGCGGGACGGCGGCCAGTCCGGGCGCGCGGCCAGCCGGGCACCGGCGATCCGCACGGCGAGGGGCAGGTTCCCGCACAGGTGCACCAGCAGCCGGGCCTGCTCGGGTTCGCGCGCCAGCCGTTCGGGGCCCACGATCCGGGCCAGCAGCGCGAGGCAGTCGTCGTCGCCTAGCACGCCGAGGCCGAGGTGCTCCGCGGCTTCGAGGGCGGCGGGCCGGACGCGGCTGGTGATGACGCACAGGCAGTCCGGCCCGCTCGGCAGCAGCGGCCGCACCTGGCGCTCGCCCGCCGCGTCGTCGAGCACGACCAGCAGCCGGCGCCGGGCGGTCACCATCCGGTACAGCTCGACCCGCTCGTCCAGCTCCGGCGGGAGTTCGGCGTCCGGGACGCCGAGCGCGCGCAGGAACCGGCCGAGCACCGCGACCGGCTCGACCGGCGTCTCCCGCGCGCCACGCAGGTCGACGTACAGCTGGCCGTCCGGGAACCGGGGCCGCAGCCGGTGGGCCGCGTGCACGGCCAGTGAGCTCTTGCCCGACCCGGGTTTCCCCGAGACGGCGACGATCCGGGCTGCCGTCCCGGTGAGCTTCCCCGCCTCGGTGCCGCGGCCGGTGAAGTCGGTGATGTCGGGCGGGAGCAGGCACGGGCCGGCGACGGGTTCGGGCTCCGGTTCCGCCGCGGCGACGGCCGCCGGGTTCCCGTCCCCGCGCAGCATCCGCTCGTGCCGGGCCCGCAGCTCCGGGCCCGGTTCGACGCCGAGCTCCTCGACCAGCAGCCGGCGTCCGTCCCGGTAGACGCCGAGGGCGTCGGCCTGCCGGCCGGCCGACCACAGTGCGGTCATCAGCTGGCCGCGCAGCCGCTCGCGCAACGGGTGCTCGGCCACCAGGGTGCGCAGATCGTCGACCAGGGCTGCCCCGAGGCCCAACGCGATCTCCGCCTCGAAGACGTCTTCGGTGACCGCGAGCCGGAGGTCCGTCAGCCGCGCCGACTCGGCGTCGGCGAAGGCCGTCTTCAGGCCGCTCAAGGCCGGTCCCTGCCAGTGGGCGAGCGCGGCCCGGCCCGTGCGTGCGGCGGTTTCGTGGTCACCGGCCGCCGCCGCGGCCGCGGACTGCTTCGCCAGCCGGGTGAACTCCTGGTAGTCGAGCGTGCAGCCGGTCAGGTCGATCCGGTACCCCGGCGGCTCGGTGACGATCGAGCCGGCGCCGGGCCCACAGGCCCGCCGGAGCGCGGAGACGTAGGTGTGCAGCAGGGCCGGCGCGCTCTCCGGCGGGTGGTCGTCCCAGATGACGGCGATCAGCCGGGACACCGGGAGCACCCGGCCCTCGGCGAGCAGGAGCGCGGCCAGCAGCGCGCGCGGCTTCGGACCGCCCAGCGCGACGGCGTCCGCACCGCGCTGAGCCCCGACAGCACCAAGTACCCGAAACAGCACAAGCCCCCCATACCGCCGTGCCGACCTCGTCGAGAGGCTAACCAGCGGTCCGGTGGGCGCGCAAGAATCCGGCTGCTCGCAACCGAGCAGCCGGGCCCGGGTGGTGCGTCAGCAGTAGCCGAGCTGCGCCAGCGTGTCGACGACGATCTCGGACGGGTGGTACTTGTCCATCCAGGACTCGCCGCGCCGGTTCTGGTACGTGTCGAGGAAGTTCTGCAGCTTGTCGCCGCGCATCTCGGTCAGCACGACCGTCTCGCCGAGGTGCTGCGGCGTCTCGGTGCGCTCGCGGTGCACCGCGCACGGCAGGCCGAGGTAGTAGCACTCCGCCGAAAGACCACCCGAATCGGTGACCACGTACTCGGCGCGCGCCACCAGCGGCAGGAACTTCAGGTACCGCATCTTCGGCTGGACGATGAACTGGTCGTCGAAGATGTTCCCGATGCCCAGCGCGCGGATCTTCTCGCGCTCCGGCGCGCCTGCCATGTACAGGATCGGCATCTTGCGGCTCTGCTCGCGCAGGATTTCGAGGGCCTCGCGGTACTTGTCCGGGCGCGAAACCAGCTCGAAGCGGTGCAGCGTGGCCAGGCCGAACTTCTCCGGCAGGTCCGGCACGTCCAGCGGGCCGTTGATGGCGAGGCGCATCGCGTCGATCGCGGTGTTCGCCTCGGTGTCGACGACCACCCCGCGGGCGTGGCGCAGGTTGTTGACCTCGCGGATGCTCGGCGCGAAGTGGATGTCGACGATCTTCGCCGCGATCTTGCGGTTCAGCTCCTCCGGCAGCGGCGAGAGGATGCTGCCCGACCGCGCGCCGGCCTCGACGTGCCCGACGCGGGACTTGAGGATCCGCTTGCCGATCAGCGAGCCGTACGGCGTGGTGAACGTGTCGCCGTGCACCAGCACCAGCGGGGGACGGCCGTCCTCGGTCAGCGCGGCGCGCAGCTCGTGGCGGCGGCTCCACGCCGTCCGCAGCACCTGCGCGGCCCAGCCGGGCACCTGCGCCGGCGACTCGAGGTTGTGCGCCTTGTCCTCCGGCACCAGCCAGACGTCCGGCGCCGGCATGTTCAGGTCCGCCAGGACGTCCGCGACCTCGTCGACGTGCTGGGCGGTGAACCAGATCTTCGGCCGCATCCCGCGCTCGCGGATCCCGTGGTAGACGGGCGCGATCTTGATCAGTTCCGCGGTGGTGCCGAGAATGAAGGAAATCACCAGAGGAGCCCATTTCAGGTCGGGTGCGGTGGCGTAAGGATACTGGCCGACCCGGCGCGCGGGCCGCCGGGTAGCCTCGGCACGGTGAGTGCGAACCCGCTCCTCCCCTCGCTCAGCGTCGTGATCCCGGTCTACAACGAGCAGGACTGGATCGAACGCAGTGTCGGCGCGCTGCTCGCTTCCGCGTCGGCCGCGAGCTGGCCGATCGAGGTCGTCGTGGTCGACGACGGCAGCACCGACGCCACGCCGTCCCGGCTCGACGACCTGCGCGAACGCCACGGCATCACCGTCCTGAGCCAGGCCAACTCCGGCCGGTTCGAGGCGCGCCGGGCCGGCATCGCCAAGTCGTCCGGCGAGTGGGTCGCGCTGCTCGACAGCCGCGTCATCGTCGACGAGCACACCCTGACGTTCCTGCGCGACCAGCTCGTGGAGCACCCCGAGCGCGCGGTCTGGAACGGCCACATCAACGTCGCGTCCGAGCACAACCCGTACGCCGGCTTCATGGCCGGCCTGGTCAAGGTGCCCTGGCGCAAGTACTGCGCGAACCCGCGGCTGATGTCGTACGGCATCGAGGAGTTCGACGTCTACCCGAAGGGCACGACGTTCTTCTGCGCCCGCCGCGGCCTGCTCGAGGGCTCGGTGACGGCGTTCGCGTCGCTGTTCGACGACCTCCGCTTCGCCAGCGACGACACCCGCATGCTGCGCTGGATCGCCGAGCGCGAGCGGATCTGGCTGGCCCCGGAGCTGTCGGCGACCTACAACGGGCGTGATTCGTTCAAGAAGTTCACGCAGCAGGCCTACTTCCGCGGCACGACCTACGTGGACTCCTACATCGCCTCGCCGGGCCCGGCGCGCAACGCCCTGTTCGGCGCGCTCGCGGCCGGCGTCATCGGCCTGGTCTTCGCGGCGAAGAAGCCGAAGACGACGCTGGCCGCGGGGGTGCTCGGCGCGGTCGCGGCGGGCGAGGTCGTCAAGAAGTGCGGGGCGACCGGCCCCGAGGCCCGCGCGGTCACGAAGCTGCTGCCGGTGTTCGCCGGTGGCTTCGGCGCCGGTGTCCTGCGTGGACTGGCGATGGCCGTGCGCGCCCGGCTCCGCCGCCGATGAGCACCGAAGTGGACACGCCGGCCGCCGCGCGCAGCGGGCGCACGACCGCGGGCAGCCTCGGCGGTTCGCTGATCGTGTCCATCGGCCTCGGCTACCTGCTGACGGTCGCCTGCCAGCGGCTGCTGCCGCCGCAGGAGTACGCGGTCTTCGTGACGTTCTGGGGCCTGGTGATGGGCCTCGGCAGCACGCTGTCGCCGCTGGAGCAGGAGCTCTCGCGCCAGTCGGCGGTCGCCGCGCTGGCGGGGGGCAAGGCGGGGCGTCCGGCGCTGCGGGCGGTCGCGGTCGGAGTGGTCGTCGCGGCCGCGTTCTCGCTCGCGCTGCTGATCCCGCCGATCAACGACAAGCTGTTCCACGGCGAGTGGTCCCTGGCGGTGATCGTGCTGGCCGGAGGGGTCGCGTTCGCCTGCCAGTTCGGTACGCGCGGGTTGCTCATCGGGCAGCACAAGGTGAAGGCGTTTTCCCTGCTGGTGGTCGCCGAACCGGCCGTGCGGGCGCTGATCCTGGGTGTTCTGTTCGTCTCGGTGGCGTACAACGTCGTCTCGCTGGCGATCGCGGTGGCGGCGGGCTCGTTCGCCTGGCTGCTCTTCGCGCGTCCGGCCCGCCGGTTGCTGGACTTCCAGGTCGAGGGCGACGGCTGGGGCGTGACCTCCCGCCGGATGGGCATGCTCCTGGTCGGAGCGGCCCTGACGGCGGCGGTGATCACGGGCTACCCGGCCTTGGTCGGCCTCCTGGCCCCGGGCGGCGACGGCGACCGGGTGGGTTCGCTGTTCGCGGCCCTGGTCATCGCCCGGTTGCCGCTGACGCTGATCGGGCCGGTCCAGTCCCTGGCGGTCCCGTTCGTGGTCCGATTGTCGGTGACGCCGGAGGGCCGCCACCGCTTGCGCCGGGTACTGGCCCTCGGCGCGGCGGCCTCCCTGGTCTTGGCGGCACTGGGTGCCCTGGTGGGGCTGTGGCTGGGCCCCTGGGCGGTCCGGTTCGTGAGCGGCCCGGAGTACGACATCGACGGCTGGTCGGTGGCGGGGCTGGTGTGGTCATCGGTGCTGCTGGTGCCGATGCAGCTGCTCACGGCGGTGCTGGTGGCGCGCACGCAGGCGAAGCTGGTGCTGGCGACGTGGGCGGTGGTGACCGGCACGGCCTCGCTGGTGCTGCTGTTCCTGCCGGGTGACACGGTGTTCCGCGCGGTGGTGGCGCTGGCGGTGGCCCCGACGCTGGGGCTGGCGGTGGTCCTGGCGTTCGTGCTGCGGCGGGCACCGGAGCCGGTCGAGTCCGACGCCGGCTGAGGTTTCTTCGGCCTGATCACCTCGGACCTTGGCGAGTCGTTCGGCGAACGGCTCGGTGCCCACCACCCCGAAGCCGGGATTGTCACTACGGCCGGTGGTGCCGCGTCAAGGCGGGAAAGCGTGCCTTGACCCGGCACCACCGGCCGTGTTCTGGCTTCGGATCGGGGTGGCGGGGGAGGTCTGGGTGGGGGTGCCGGTTGGGTGTCCGCGTGCCGTTCGAGCCGGTGAGGCAGCTGCGTAAGTCGCTCCGGCTCTGCCGCAGGACGCCGCCGCAGGGCCCCGCCGTAGGACGCCGCCGCCGCAGGGCCCCGCCGCCGCAGGACGCCGCCGCAGGACGCCGCCGCCGCAGGGCCCGCCCTCCCTGGGGGACCATCCCCGCTTCAGCCTATCGGCCGCACCCGACTGAAACCTGCGGCGAAAAGCTGCCCGAGCCGCCTTGTCCACACCCCGGCCTTGTTGTGGAAAGGCGCCTTGCGCCCGGCGGCCGCCCAGGGCGAGCTGCGGCCGGAGCTCAGCCGCGCGGCGGCCGCGGCACGGGTGTGAAAGCCGTCCGGGGCCTCAGCCGCGCGGCGGGGTCTGGGGCAGATCCAGCCGGTACACGCTCACGGTCCCCGAGCTGAACTCCTTCGTCAGCCCCGGCAACCCGGCCAGCCGGCTCAGCCCCGGCGCCAGGCTGTACGTCAGCTTGCCCGTCCAGTGGTGCCCATCCGTCCCGACCGTGGGCGCCGACGTATCCACATACACCCAGCGGACGTTCTTCGCCCGCAGGATGCTCTGGACCTCCGGGTCCTCCGGGTAGTAGTTGAACATCGCCAGCAGGGTGATGTTGTCCTGGATCGGGCTGTGGCCGTCCGGGACGATGTTGAGGATCGGCAGGTCGTAGTCCACGTACAACAGCGTCGAGCCGTCGTTCGCGTTGTTGAGGATCGTCTCTCCCGGGGCCGCGTGCTCGTGCAGCCACTTCGCCGCCGCGTCGTCCGCCGCGTCGTAGCGGACGAACTGCGGGGCCGCGTAGCGCTGGCTCAGCGACAGCGCGCCCGTGTTCATGTAGCCGCGGAACGACGTCACCGTCAGCGCACCCAGCAGGACCACGATCAGCCCGTACGCCACCGCCGGGCGGAAGCGCGGCGGGATCGGGTTGCGCTTCTGCACCGCGACGACGAACAGCCCCAGCGCCACGAACAGGACGCCCGCCAACACCGG
Organism: Amycolatopsis sp. 505; assembly: GCF_031625235.1. Lineage (NCBI taxonomy): Bacteria > Bacillati > Actinomycetota > Actinomycetes > Pseudonocardiales > Pseudonocardiaceae > Amycolatopsis > Amycolatopsis sp. 505. Next base: position 656,929 of record NZ_JACKQP010000002.1, on the reverse strand, counting down.
GATCAGCAGGTAGACGTGCGTGTCCAGGCGGTTGGCCACCCGGTAGTAGTAGCGGCCGATCATCGCGCCGAAGCCCGAATTGGGCGAGTAGTGGAAGCTCACCATGACCGCCGCCCAGAACAGCCAGGCCGTCAGCAGGGGCCACGCGCGCCGGGACAGCACCGCCGCGGCGACGCCGGCCAGGCCCAGCAGGCCGAGCACCAGCTGGCCCATCGTGCCGCTCGGGTCGAAGTACCCGCCGTACGGCAGCCGGGCGACCAGCTCGAACGACGCGCCCAGCTGCGTTCCGCGGATGTTGGCCGGGGCGTCGACCACCGAGCCGTTGCCGAGCCGCAGCAGCGCCAGGACGTCCGGGATGATCAGGACCACCGCGACCACGCCCGCCAGCACCAGCGGCAGCAGCGCGCGGACGAAGGCGAGCCGGGCCGCCTTGGTGAACAGCAGGCCGATCATGGCCGCCACCGTCGTCAGCGCGATCGAGGTCAGCGCGCTCGGGTGCAGGTTGAACGCCCCGGCGGCGGCGACCCCCACCAGCACCGCGCGGCCCCAGTTGCGCTTGCCGATCACCAGCATCACGGCGACGAGCCCGGGCATCAGCGTCATCGCGGCCGCGTTCGGCAGGACGCCGCCGTCGTGGGCGAAGGCGATGCCGGGGCGGTACAGCTGCACGGACACCAGCGCGGCGACGCCCGCCGCGAGCTCGACCCAGCCGCGGCCGAGCCGGCCGTGCCGGAGCACCGCCGCGGTCAGCGCCGCCACCGACAGCGGCAGCACGACCACCGAGAACACGACCGTCGCCAGGTTCAGGGACAGCATCGTGTCCCCGAAGACGTCGGTGAGCAGCGCGCTGATGTCGGTGAAGCCGGGCGGGTAGAACTGGACGTTCGTGTCGTGCACCACGTCGATCGGCAGGATCTGCCACGGCGCCGCCTTGCCGGTGAAGTGCGTGAAGGCGGTCAGCACGGCGTGCGTGACGGTGTCGTGCTCCTGGGTCGGCGTCTGCCACGACCCCAGGCCCTTGTGCCACATCCGGACGCCGAGGCCGACCCCGGCGACGGCGATGAGCGCGCCCAGCACCTGGGCCACCAGCCCGGCCCGGCCGGTCAGCGTGCGCAGCCGCGGGTCTTCGGCGGGCTCGACCGGCTCGGCGGCCGCGCGACGGCGGCGGACCAGCCAGCGCACCCCGCCGAGCACGAGCAGGACGGCCACGAGCGCGACGACGGTCGTCAGCAGGCCGAAGCGCAGCCCGGTGACGCCCGTGAAGAGCGACACGAGCAGCACGAACCCGGTGGTCAACGGAGCCGAAAGGCCCGCGAGCCACAACCGTTCGCGTACGCCGGTGACCAGGAGGATCGAAAATCCCGGGAGCAACACCACCAGGATTCCCGCAGCCAGCCGGACAGCTTCGGACAGCATGCTTTCTCCGATCAACAAAGCCGCCAACGCCCGGAGTCTATGGGTGGCCGCGGTCCGCCCAGGATGCGGGTGACCAGCCAGCTGACGTGCACGGTAGCGTGGCCGCGCCGTCGGAGAACGGCGTTCACCGCGGGTGCGGCCCGGATCACGGCGGAAAATGGGGTGCGAGAATGGGTTTTCTGCTCGTTCTGGCCGCATTCTGGCTTCCGGGTGCCGTATTCGGGGCCGCGATCGGCCTGCGCGGCTGGACGCTGGGCGCCGCCGCGCCGGTCCTCACGTTCGGGGTCGTGGCCCTCGGCATCCCGCTGCTGGGCGGCGCCGGCATCCGGTGGACCGCGCTCTCCGTGACACTGTGGACGCTCCTGGTGTCGGCCGCCGGCTTCGCGATCACCTGGGCCGTGGCCCGGTTCACCCGGCGCCGCCGCCCGGACGCCGAGCCGCCCGAGCGCCCGCGGTGGTCGTGGCGCGGGCACGCCTTCACGGCCCTCGGCGTCGCCGCCGGGATGGCGGTCGGCCTGCGCACCGTGCTGCGCGGCATCCCCACGCCGGGCACCGTCAACCAGGACTGGGACGCCGCGTTCCACGCGAACCTCGTGCGCTGGATCGCCGAGCGTGGGGACGCGCGCCCGTCGACCATCGGCACCATCGCGAACCTGCCGGACGAGACCCACTACTTCTACCCGGACACCTACCACGCGCTGCTCGCCCTGCTCTTCGGCAAGGGCGGGCTGACCGTGATGCCGCTGCTGAACTTCGCGTCCATCGCCGTCACCTTCGCGGTGCCGCTCGGCGTGGCCGCGATGTGCCGCGCGTGGCGGATGCCGGCGGTCACGGCCGCGGCGGCCGCTGCCGCTTCGGCCTGCTTCACCTCGTTCCCCTACGACCTGTTCTGGCACGGCCCGGTCTGGCCGTACGCGGCCGGCGTCGCCCTGGTCCCGGCCATGCTCGCCGTGGTCCGCCTGCTGCTCGAGCCGGGCGGGGGCACCGGGCCGCTGGCCGTCGGGGTCGGCGTCGCGGGCCTCGCCGCGCTGCACACGAGCGTCGTGTTCGTCCTCGCTGTCTACTGTGTCCTGATCCTGGCCGTCGTGCTCTTCCGGTTCGAGCCGCTCGACTGGCGGCGGGCCTGGCCGTCGCTGGTGGCGGCCGCGCTGCTCGCCATCGGGCTCGGCCTGCCCCAGGTGCTGCCCTCGCTCTACAACGCCGGTGGCGTCACGTCCGCGGTCTGGGCCAACGCGGCGACCATGACCGGCGCGGTCGGGCAGACGGTCACCTTCTCGCCGATGGCGAGCTTCCCCCAGTGGTGGATCGGCCTGCCCGCCATCGCGGGCATCTTCCTGCTGGTCCGGCACCGGCGGATGCTCTGGCTGGTCGCGGCGTACGTCGTCCTCGGCGGCCTGTACGCGGCGACGGTCTCCATGGAGAACGGCCTGGTCCACCTGCTCAGCGGGCCGTTCTACAACGACAACTACCGGCTCGCCGCGCTGCTGCCGATGATCGGCGCGGTCGGGTTCGGCGAGTTCGTCCACACCGCGTCGGCGTGGTTCGCCGCGAAGGTCCGGCCCCGGCTGCCGAAGCTGCACCCGGCCGCGCCCGTCCTGGCCGGCGTGGTGCTGCTCGCGGCGGTGATCGGCGGGTTCAGCCGCGGGTACGTGCACCTCAACTCCGTGCACGTGAACATCGCCTACCGCGGCTTCCCCGCGGTGAGCGCGGACGAGGAGACGGCGTTCGCCTGGCTGGCCCAGCACACGGTGCCCGGCGAGCGCGTCCTGAACGACCGCCTCGACGGGTCGGTCTGGATGTACGCGCTGCAGGGGGTGCACCCGACGCAGTGGAACTACTACGGCGCCCCGCCCGCCAGCGACGTCGGCTACGTCAGCGCGTACGCGAACCGGCTGGAGAACGACCCGAAAGCCCGGCAGATCCTGCGCGCGCTGAAGGTCCGTTACGCCTTCGTCGGGCAGGGCAACGCCGTCCCCGACCAACGGAACGACCCGGGCCTGCAGCACCTGGACACCACGCCGGGGTTCAAGCTGGTCTACCGCAACGCCGGGGCCTCCGTCTACGAGATCGCCGGGCAAGAGGACGTCGTCGCGGCCGGTGCCGCACCAGGGTCCGCGCCCGGTGACGGGCAGTGAAGGGATAAAGTGATCGCGTGTCAACGACCCCGGCGACCACGGTGACCAGCCGCCGCGTGCTCATCGTGATGCCCGCCCTCAACGAGTCGGCGAGCGTCGCGTCGGTCATCGAGCAGGTGAAGCGGGCCCTCCCGAACGGTGACCTGCTCGTCGTCGACGACGGCTCGGTGGACGACACCGCCAAGCTCGCCCGCGCCGCGGGCGCCGAGGTGGCCCGCCTCGCCGTCAACCTCGGGGTCGGCGGCGCCATGCGCACCGGTTTCCGCTACGCCGCCGCCCGCGGGTACGACGTCGTCGTGCAGGTGGACGCGGACGGCCAGCACGACCCGGACGAGCTCGACGCGCTGCTGCGCGGCCTCGACGACGCGGACATCGTGATCGGCTCGCGGTTCGCCGGCAAGGGCGCGTACAAGGCCAGCGGGCCGCGCAAGTACGCCATGGTCGCGCTGTCGATCGTGTTCTCGCGGCTGGCGAAGACCCGGCTCACCGACGTCACGTCGGGCTTCAAGGCGATGGGGCCGCGCGCGATCCGGCTGTTCGCCGGCTACTACCCGGCCGAGTACCTCGGCGACACGGTCGAATCGCTGGTCATGGCCATCCGGGCCGAGCTGACCATCAAGGAGATCCCGGTCATCATGCGCGAGCGCGCGGGCGGCACGCCCAGCCACTCGCCCGTCAAGTCGGCCGTCTACCTGGGCCGCGCCGGGCTCGCGCTGCTGCTCGCGCTGGTCCGCCGCCGCCCCGCGGTCGACTCCTCGGACTCGGCTTAAGGAGCTTGGGAATGCAGGGTTGGCGCATCCTCAGCATCGTCATCGCGTGCTTGGTGCTGTTCGTCGTCATCGAGATGATGCGGCGGCGCAAGCTGCGGGAGAAGTACGCGGGCGTGTGGCTGGTCGTCGCCGTCGGCGTCGTGGTGCTCGCCGCCATCCCGGCGGCCGCGCAGTTCCTGGCCCGGCTGACCGGCGTGGAAACGCCGTCGAACTTCGTCTTCCTCCTCGCCGGCGTCGTCCTGGCGCTGGTGTCGCTGCACCTGTCCACCGAGACCGGGCACCTCGAGGAAGAGGTGCGCACGTCGGTCGAGGAGATCGCGCTGCTGCGCTGCGAGCTCGAGGACACCCGGCGCGCGCTGGAGAGCCGGATCGCCGAGCTGGAGGCGAAGACGGCGGCTCCCGACGACGTCAAAGGGCTTCCGGAGGTCGAGCGCGTCAGCAAGTGACGCGCTGATCGAGGCCCTGCTCGCCGCCCCCGCTCGGCTGGGCCGGGTGCGGGTGCTGGCCATCGACGGCCCGTCGGGCGCCGGCAAGTCCACGCTGGCCGCCCAGGTCGTCGAGGAGCTGACCGCCCGCGGCTGCCGGACGGCCCTGGTGAGCACCGACGCCTTCGCGACCTGGGACGACCCGGTCGCCTGGTGGCCCCGGCTGGTCGACGGCGTCCTGCGTCCCCTGGCGGCCGGCAGGCCCGGCGCCTACCGCCGCATGGACTGGACCACCGGGGTGCCCCGGCCGGGTGAGCTCGTCCGGGTGGCCGTGCCGGAAGTCCTCGTGCTGGAGGGCGTTTCCTGCGGCCGCACTTCGGCAAGACCCCTGCTTTCGCACCTCTGCTGGCTCTCTGGCGGCCCGGAGGCCGCCCGGCTGGCCGGAACCGTCGCCAGGGACGGCGCGGCCGCACGGGCCGAATTGGCGCGGTGGCAACGGTTCGAGCGCGGCTGGTTCGCCGTCGACGGCACCCCCGGGGCCGCCGGCACCCGACTTTTGTAGGGGACGGACCGGTCACCCTCCGTGCGCGCGGCACTCCGGATCGATCAAGTCGACCAGCGGTCGCAGCACGACCGGACTAATCTCGGTACCGCCATCTGAGTTAGTGATCGGGCACCGCGTGCAGCCAGAGCACACAAACGGTCACATTCTGTCGCTATTTATGGACACATTGCGGTCAAATCGGCGCCCACGTAGCGCGATCGTAACCTCACGTACTTAAGCCTGGGCCGAGTTCCCGCTAGTGTCGCGGGGCACACCGATCGTCCGTCGAGTTCCTGACCGACCGGACGGTGACTTTGAACCCGAACATCTCCCAAGGGGTGCCAGATGCAGCAATTGCGGCTGACCCGAACACGCCGCGTGGCCCTGATCGGGCTGAGCGGCGCGCTCGCGGTTTCGCTGTCCGCCTGTGCGGAATCCAAGCGTGACGAGGGCGCAGGGGGTGGTTCCGGGGGCACCATGATCTTCGGCGCGGCCGGTAACCCGAAGTTGTTCGACCCGATCTTCAACGACGAGGGCGAGACCTTCCGGATCACGCGCCAGATCTTCGACACGCTGATCCAGAACAAGCCGGGCACCGCCGACCTCGAGCCCTCGCTGGCCGAGAAGTGGGAGCCCAGCAACGACGGCAAGACCTGGACCTTCTCCCTCAAGCAGGGCGTGAAGTTCTCGGACGGCACCGCCTTCGACGCGACCGCGGTCTGCTTCAACTTCGACCGCTGGTACAACATGAAGGGCGCCGCCGCCCAGAGCCAGATGATCTACTACGCCGACGTCTTCGGCGGGTTCGCCAAGAACGAGAGCACCGACTACAGCGACCCGGTCTACAAGAGCTGCGAAGCCAAGGACCCGGCGACCGCGGTCGTGAACCTGAACAAGGCGAAGGGTGCCTTCCCGGCGGCCTTCACCCTGCCGTCGTTCTCGATGCAGAGCCCGACCGCGCTGAAGCAGTACAAGGCCGACGAGGTCACCCAGTCCGGCGACTCGTTCACCTACAGCGAGTACGCCAACAAGCACCCGGTCGGCACCGGCCCGTTCAAGTTCGACGGCTGGGACCAGGGCAAGGGTGAGATCACCCTGTCCAAGAACGACACCAGCCCGACCCAGACGGCCAAGCTCGACAAGCTCATCTTCAAGGTGATCCCGGACGAGAACGCCCGCAAGCAGGCGCTCAAGGCCGGCGACATCCAGGGCTACGACTACCCGGCGCCGGCCGACTACGGCCTGCTGCGCAACGAGGGCGAGCAGGTGCTGGTGCGCCCGCCGTTCAACGTCCTCTACCTGGGCATCAACCAGTCCGGCCCGGCCGGTGAGAAGCTGAAGGACGTCCGCGTCCGCAAGGCGCTGGCCTACGGCATCAACCGCGAGCAGTTCGTCAAGAGCAAGCTGCCCGAGGGCGCCGAGGTGGCCACCGAGTTCGTCCCCAAGACGATCTCCGGCTACACCGACGAGGTCACCAAGTACCCGTTCAACCAGCAGCAGGCCAAGGATCTCCTGCAGCAGGCGGGTGCGACGAACCTGACGCTGAAGTTCTACTACCCGACCGAGGTCACCCGGCCGTACATGCCGAACCCGGCGGACGTCTTCACCTCGATCTCCGAGGACCTGAAGGCCATCGGCATCAAGATCGAGCCGGTCGCCAAGCCGTGGAACGGCGGCTACAAGGACGACGTCCAGAAGTTCGGCAAGCAGGACCTCCACCTGCTCGGCTGGACCGGTGACTACAACGACGCCGGGAACTTCGTCGGCACGTTCTTCGGCCGCAAGAAGCCGGAGTTCGGGTTCGAGAACCAGCAGCTGTTCGACGCGCTGGCCGCCGCGGACGCTTCGCCCGCCGGTGACGCGCACGCCAAGGCGTACCAGGAAGTCAACAAGCAGATCATGGACTACCTGCCGGCCATCCCGATTTCCTACGGCCCGCCCGCCATCGTGGTCGGCCCGAAGGTCAAGGGTCTGGTCGCCAGTCCGCTGACCGACGAGCGGTTCAACACCGTCACCGTGAACTGACGGCTCAACGCCGCGAGGCATGGGGTGGGTGCTACCGCGCCCACCCCATGTTCCGTACTCAGCGGGCTGCCACCTAAGGACTGCAAGTGCTCCGTTTTCTCGTGCGTCGGCTGCTACAAGCGATCCCGACGCTGCTCATCCTGTCCATCCTGGTCTTCGCCTGGCTGCGGTCGCTGCCCGGAGGGCCCGCGGCCGCCCTCCTCGGCGACAAGGCAACGCCGGAGAAGATCGCCAACCTCAACCACGTGCTGGGGCTCGACCAGCCGGTCATCATCCAGTACTTCAAGTTCCTCGGCCGCGCCATCACCGGCGACTTCGGCGCCTCGCTGGTCTCCACCCAGCCGGTGATGTCGGAGATCGGCACGTTCCTGCCGGCCACCATCGAGCTGGGCCTGTCCGCGATGATCGTCGCGGTGGTCATCGGCATCCCGGCCGGCTACCTCTCGGCCCGCTACCGCGGTGGCGTCGCTGACAACGTGATCATCGTGCTGACGCTGGTCGGCGTCGCGGTGCCGGTGTTCTTCCTCGGCTACATGATGCAGGACCTGCTGGCCGGGCCGCTGGGCCTGCCGTCGCAGGGCCGGCAGACCGCGGGGCTCGACGCCACCGCCGTCACCAACTTCGCCGTCCTCGACGGCATCATGACGAGCGAATGGGACGCCGTCTGGGACGCGATCAGGCACCTGATCCTCCCGGCGTTCGCGCTCGCCACCATCCCGCTCGCGGTGGTCACCCGGATCACCCGCGCGTCGGTGCTCGAAGTGCTCAACGAGGACTTCATCCGCACGGCCAACTCCAAGGGCCTCACGCAGCCCGTCGTCCGGCGGCGGCACGTGCTGCGCAACGGCCTGCTCCCGGTGGTCACCACCATCGGCCTGCAGACCGGCGCGCTGCTCGGCGGCGCGGTGCTGACCGAGCGGGTGTTCAACTTCCGCGGCCTCGGATTCCTGCTGGCCGAAGGCATCGAACGGCGTGACTACCCGCGGCTCCAGGCGCTGCTGCTCTTCGGCGCGCTGGTGTACGTCCTGGTGAACATGCTGGTCGACGTCTCGTACGGGATCATCGACCCGAGGGTGCGTGTGCGATGAACACTCTGCTGAACAAGAAGAAAGAGCCGATCGACAAGCTCGCCGCGGCGAGCGGGAACAGCCTCGGCCGCGAAGCACTGCGGCGGATGCTGCGCAGCCCGGTCGCCATCACCGGTGGCGTGATCACCGGCCTGTTCGTGCTGCTGGCGGTGTTCGCGCCGCTCATCGCGCCCAAGGACCCGTTCGAGCGCTACCTGCAGGACAAGGTCGCCCTCGGCCAGGGGATCATCCCCGGCTCCCAGCCGGGCTTCCCGCTCGGCGTGGACGACTTCGGCCGCGACGAGCTGTCGCGGCTGATCGTCGGCGCGCAGAACACCCTCCTCGTCGGGGTGCTGGCCACGGTGATCGGCGTGCTCCTCGGCATCATCATCGGCGGGCTCGCCGGCGCGTTCGGCGGCTGGGTCGACACCGTCCTCATGCGACTGGTCGACGTCATGCTGTCGGTGCCGTCGCTGCTGCTGGCGATTTCGGTCGCGGCGCTGTTCGCCAAGCCGAGCCAGTGGACGGTGATCCTCGCGGTCTCGCTGATCGGGGTGCCGATCTTCGCGCGGCTGCTGCGCGGCTCGATGCTGGTGCAGCGCGGCAGCGACCACGTCCTCGCGGCGACGTCGCTGGGCGTCAAGCGCGGCACCATCGTGTTCCGGCACATGCTGCCGAACTCGCTGGGCCCGGTCATCGTGCAGGCCACGCTGACCCTCGCGACCGCCATCCTGGAGGCCGCGGCGCTGTCGTTCCTCGGTCTGGGCGACCCGGACCCGAACCGGGCGGAGTGGGGCATCATGCTGAGCAAGGGTGCCCGGCAGTTCCTCGACGTCCGGCCCGAGCTCGCGTATTACCCGGCGATCGCGATCATCATCGTCGCGCTCGGGTTCACGCTGCTCGGCGAGTCCCTCCGCGAAGCCCTCGACCCGAAGAACAGGCGGTGAGATCCCATGGCACTCCTTGAAGTCCGCGACCTTTCGGTCGTGTTCCAGCGGCGCGGCGAACAGCCGTTCACCGCGGTGGAAGGCGTCAGCTTCGACGTCGAGCCGGGCCAGACGGTCGGCCTGGTCGGCGAGTCCGGCTGCGGCAAGTCCGTGACGTCGCTGGCGATCATGCGGCTGCTGGCCAAGCGCGGCAACAAGGTCACCGGCTCGGTGCGCTTCGAAGGCACCGACCTGCTTTCCCTTTCCGACCGGGAAATGCGCGACCGCCGCGGCCGCGACCTCGGCATGGTCTTCCAGGACCCGCTGTCCTCGCTGAACCCGGTCATCCCGATCGGGCTGCAGATCACCGAGGTGCTGGAGCGCCACCGCGGGATGTCGCGCAAGGCGGCGTCCGTCGAAGCGGTGGACCTGCTCGACAAGGTCGGCATCCCCGACCCGTCGCGCCGGCTTTCCGAGTACCCGCACCAGCTTTCCGGCGGGATGCGGCAGCGCGCGCTGATCGCGATCGCGCTGGCGTGCCGGCCGCGGCTGCTCATCGCCGACGAGCCGACCACCGCGCTCGACGTCACCATCCAGGCGCAGATCCTGGCGCTGCTGCGGGAACTGGTGCAGGACACCGGCACCGCGCTGATCATGATCACGCACGACCTCGGTGTCGTCGCCGGGCTGTGCGACGAGGTCAACGTGCTCTACGGCGGCAAGATCGTCGAGCGGGCGCAGCGGCACCAGCTCTTCGCCGAGCCGCGGCACCCGTACACGCACGGCCTGCTCGCCTCGATCCCGCGGCTCGACGCGGGCCGCGGCGAGAAGCTGATCCCCATCCGGGGTTCGGTGGCCGACAACATCCCGTGGGACCACGGGTGCGCGTTCGCGCCGCGGTGCCCCAACGCGCTGCCGGTCTGCCGCGAGGTCCAGCCGCAGCTGGTGCCCGACCAGGGCGGGCTGCTGCGCTGTCACAACCCCGTGCGGCCCGCGGTCGCCGCGGGAGGAGGAACCCGATGACCCGTCCTGCTGGTGACGTGCTGCTCGAGGTCACCGACCTCAAGGTGCACTTCCCGATCAAGCGCGGCATCGTGATCGACCGGACGGTCGGGCACGTGTACGCGGTCGACGGTGTCGACCTGGCCATCCGCCGCGGCGAAACCTACGGCCTGGTGGGCGAATCCGGCTGCGGCAAGTCCACTTTGGGCCGGGCGATCCTGCGGCTCAACGAGCCCACCGCCGGTTCCGTGAAGTTCGACGGCACCGACGTCGCGGCCTTGAAGGGGGAGGAACTGCGGAAGGCCCGGCGCCGGATGCAGATGATCTTCCAGGACCCGATGTCCAGTTTGGACCCGCGCCAGTCGGTCGAGTCCATCCTGCTCGAGGGCATGCACGCGCACGGCCTCGACAAGGACAAGGAAGCCACCCAGCGGCGGCTGCGGCAGCTGCTGGCCGCGGTCGGCCTCCCGGAGACGTCGCTGCGGAAGTACCCGCACGAGTTCTCCGGCGGGCAGCGCCAGCGCATCGGCATCGCCCGGGCGCTGGCGGTGGAGCCGGACCTGATCGTCGCCGACGAGCCGGTGTCCGCATTGGACGTTTCGGTGCAGGCCCAGGTGGTGAACCTGCTGGAGGACCTGCAGCAGCAGCTCGGCCTGACCTACGTGGTGATCGCGCACGACCTCGCGGTGGTGCGGCACATCTCCGACCGCATCGGCGTGATGTACCTGGGTGCGCTGGTCGAGGAGACCGACGCGGACTCGCTGTACCGGGACCCGCTGCACCCGTACACGCGGGCGCTGCTGTCGGCCATCCCGGTGCCGGACCCGCAGGTCGAGGACACCCGTGAGCAGATCCTGCTCGCCGGTGACCTGCCGTCGCCGGCCAACCCGCCGTCGGGCTGCCGGTTCCACACCCGCTGCCCGTGGCGGCAGGAGCGCCTGTGCAACACCGACCGCCCGCAGCTGCGCGAAATCGGCGGCGGGCACCGGGTGGCGTGCCACTACGCGGAGGACATCCGCGACGGGCGCATCCAGCCGCACGAGGTGGAGCCGGAGCTGGTGGAGCTCACCGGGGCGCTCAACCCCGACCTGGGTCCGCCGGACGTCGGCACCGCGGCCGAGATCCTCTGATGTGCCGAACGGCCGGCCGGGCCTTGTCCCGGCCGGCCGTTCTCACGTCTCCAGCCGGTTGGCCCGCGACTGCAGGTACGCCTGTTCCGGCAGGCTCAGCGTCCGCCGGGCGGCGGCCAGGTACGCCTCGCGGGCCCCGGCCGGGTCACCGGCGGTTTCGAGCAGGTGGGCGCGGATGGCGTCGACCCGGTGGTGCCGCGTGAGGTGCTTCGCGGCTTCACCCAGCTCGGCCAGCCCCTTCGCGGGGCCGTGGACTTGCGCGAACGCGACCACCCGGTTCAGCGTCACCATCGGACCGGGCGCGACGACCCGCAGCAGGTCGTACAGCGTGAGGATCTCGGTCCAATCGGTGTCTTCGCTGGTCGCGGCCTCGTCGTGGACCGCGGCGATCGCGGCCTGCAGCTGGTAGGGGCCGACCGGTGCGGTGGCCAGCGCTTGGGTGATCAGCGCGACGCCTTCGTCGATGAACGCCCGGTTCCAGCGCGACCGATCCTGCTCGGCCAGCGGGACGAGCGCGCCGGTGGCGTCGACCCGCGCGGGCCGGCGGGCTTCGGTGAGCAGCATCAGGGCCAGCAGCCCGGTGACTTCGCCGTCGTCCGGCAGTTCCGCGTGCAGCTGCCGAACCAGCCGGATCGCCTCGGTGGTCAGCTCGACGCGGCTCAGCGTGTCCCCCGAGCTGGCGGTGTGGCCCTCGGTGAAGATCAGGTAGAGCACCTGCAGCACGGCGGCCAGCCGCTCGGGGCGCTGGTCGTGGGTGAGCCGTTCGCCTTTCAGCTTCTGTTTCGCGCGGCTGATCCGCTGGCCGATGGTGGCCTCGGGAACGAGGAAGGCCCGCGCGATCTCGGCGGTGGTGAGCCCGCCGACGGCCCGCAGGGTGAGCGCGACCTGCGACGGCGGTTTCAGCGACGGGTGGCAGCAGAGCAGCAGCAAGGTCAGCGTGTCGTCGACCCCGCCGGCGGGTTCCTGACCGGGCGGCTCGGCCTGGGCGACGGCCTCCTCACGCCGTCGCCGCGCGGTGTCGCTGCGCCACTGCTCGATCCGCCGCCGGGACGCGGCGGTGATCAGCCACCCCTTCGGGTGATCCGGAATCCCCTCGACCGGCCATTGCTGCGACGCGGCGAGCAGGGCTTCCTGGACGGCGTCCTCACAGGTGTCGAACCCGCCGTACCGCCGGACCAGCGCGGCGAGGACCTGCGGCGCGAGCTCGCGGAGCAGGAGTTCGACGTCGGTCACAGCTCCGGTCCGTGGAGTCCCATCACCGGCCGCACCTCGACCTTGCCGAAGGACGCTTCCGGGACCTTCGCGGCGATCTCGAGGGCGCGCTCTTCGCTCTCGCAGTCGAGCAGGTAGAAGCCGGCGAGGAACTCCTTGGCCTCGGCGAAGGGCCCGTCGGTGACGCCCACCTGCTTGGTCAGCTCCGGGTAGGCGAGCCGTTCGGAGACGATCCGCTCGCCGGAGGCATCGAGGTCGTCGTTGAGCTGCTGGTAGTAGGCCAGCCCGGCGGCCCGCTGCTCGTCGGTCATCCCTTCCCACGCTTGGCGCGACGCGGGGTTGCCGTAGATGAGGACCACGTATTTCACTGGAGTCTCCTGTGCCTGCACGGGGTTGTCCACCGGAGTTGTCCACATGGGGGTGGAGCCTGTGGACAACTCCGGCTGCGTGAGATGCCCCGTTGTGCCCCCTCCACCGACCCGGACGCCGGATTGTTCAACGGCCGTCACGCCGCGTCAAGGCGGGAAAGCGTGCCTTGACCCGGCGTGACGGCCGCTGAGGCGGCTGCGTATCGGGTCGGCAGGGGGGTGTGGCCGGTGGGGCTTGGCGGGACGGGGGCCGAGCCCTCGGTCGAAGCCGGGCCTGCGGCCCAAGCCGGGCCTGCGGCCCAAGCGGCCCCGGCCAAAACCAGCCCCGGCCGAAGCCAGCCCCGGCCGAAGCCGGGCCTGCGGCCCAAGCGGACCCCGATCGAAGCCAGCCCGACCGAAGCCAACCCCGGCCAAAGCCGCCCCTCGTTCGCAAGCAGGACCCGACCAAAGTCGTACCCGCGGCCATACCTGAGGATGCCGCGCTCTGCGGAACGCCCCCGGTACCCTTCGGAAAGCGAACACCGAAATCCGGACGTGGGTACCAGGGGGTACAGCTGTGCACATCGACCAATGGCTGGAGGCGATCCCGCCGCTCTCGGTGTACCTGATCGTCGGTGCGGTGATCATGATCGAGAGCCTCGGGATTCCGCTGCCCGGCGAGATCGTGCTGGTCAGCGCGGCCCTGCTCGCGTCGCAGCACAGCAACCTGAGCCCGCTCTGGATCGGGATTCTGGCCAGTGCCGGCGCCATCATCGGCGACAGCATCGGGTACTTCATCGGGAAAACCGGTGGGCAACGGCTGTTCGCCTGGGCCGGCCGGAAATTCCCGAAGCATTTCGGTCCCGCGCACTTGGCCAACGCCGAACGGATCTTCAACAAACGCGGTGTGTGGGCCGTCTTCCTGGGGCGGTTCATCGCGTTCCTGCGGATCCTCGCCGGGCCGCTCGCCGGGTCGCTGCGGATGCACTACCCGAAATTCCTGCTGGCGAACGCCGCCGGGGGCATCGTCTGGGCCGGGGGCACCACCGCCGCCGTCTACTACCTCGGTGTGGTGGCCGAAGAGTGGCTCGGCCGGTTCTCCAAGTTCGGCCTGGTGGCCGCCGTTCTCATCGGCGTGGTCGTCTTCTTCGTCATGAAGAAGCGTCTCGGCCGGAACCACCCGGAAGAGGAAAAGCAGGAAGAGACCGCCGCCTAGACCGCGACGAGTTCTCGCTTTGGCGCGAACCGCAACGAGCCCAGCAGCACCCCGGCGATCACGACGGCCGCCGCGCCGACCTCCAGCCAGGTCGGGCGCTCGCCCAGGATCAGGAACGACGCCGTCAGCCCGACCACCGGCACCAGCAGCGAGAACGGCGACACCACGCCCGCCGGGTTGCGGCGCATCAGCGTCGTCCACAGGCCCGAGCCGACGACCGTGCCGATCAGCACCACGTACGTCAGCCCGGCGAGCGCGGTCAGGCCGGTCGGGGTGCCGAGCGTCGTCAGTGAACGCCACTGCGCGGCCGGGCCCTCCATGACCAGCGACAGCGCGAACATCGGCAGCGGCGGCACCACCGACATCCACAGCGTGAAGTGCAGCGGGTTGTCCGGCTCGGCCTTGCGCGTGCTCAGGTTGCCGAATGCCCAGCTCAGCGCGGCCAGCAGAGTCAGGACCATCGGCAGCAGCGCCGCGTGCCCGGACTGCTGCCACGCGATCGCGGCCATCCCCGCCACCGCCAGCGCGATGCCCGCCAGCTGGTGCGGGGTGACGCGTTCGCGCAGGAAGACCGCGCCGAGCAGCACCGTGAACGGCGCCGACGCCTGCAGCACCAGCGACGCCAGCCCGGTCGGCATCCCGGTGTCCATCGCGATGAACAGGAACGCGAACTGGCCGGTGCCGAACCCGAGGCCGTAGCCGAGCAGGTGCCGCACCTTCACCTTCGGCCACGGCACGAACAGGATGGTCGGCACGGCGATCACGGCGAACCGCAGCGCGCCCGCGAACACCGGCGGGAACTGCCCGAGCGTGGCGTGGATGGCCAGGAAGTTCAGGCCCCACAGGACGGCGACGAGCACGGCGAGCAGACGGTCACGAGCGGGCATGCCTCCACTGTGTCAACGCCGACCGTGAAGGACCAGCGAGAATATCTGCAGGAACCTTGTAGCGGAGCTTCAAGTACAGTGACGGCGTGGATCTGGGCCGGTTGCGCACGCTGCGGGAGTTCGCCGACCGCGGGAGCGTGACGGCGGCCGCGCGTGCCTTGCACTGCACGCCGTCCGCGGTTTCGCAGCAGCTGCGCGCGTTGCAGGGCGAAGTCGGCCTGCCGCTCACCGAGCCCGCGGGCCGGGGCCTGCGGCTGACCGACGCCGGCCGCGCGCTGGTCGCCCGCGCCGATGAGGTGCTCGCCGCGCTCGAACGGGCCGAGTCCGAACTGGACACCTACCGCAGCGCGCCGCGCGGGCGGGTGCGGATCGCGATTTTCCAGTCGGCCGGCCTGATGCTGCTGCCGGGGCTGCTGTCGCGCGTCGCCGGGTACGACGGCCTGGAGGTCGACGTCCGGGACGTCGACATGACGCCGCCGGAGGTGCCCGGCCTGGTCGCGGACTACGACATCGTCGTGGCGCACCGCGACGAGCACGCGCCGGAGTTCGACTCGAGCCGCCTCGAGGTGGTGCCGTTGCTGCGCGAACCGCTCGACGTCGCGCTGCCGACCGGGCACCGGCTGGCGAACCGGCGCCGCGTCGAACTGGCCGAGCTGGCGGACGAACGCTGGATCGGCGTCGACCACGGCTTCCCGGTGGACGACGTGCTGCGCTCGCTGACCGTCCGCACCGGCGTGCGGCCGGTCGTCGTCCAGCGGATCAACGACTTCCGGATCACCGAGCGGCTGGTCGCGGCCGGGCACGGCATCGCGCTGGTGCCGCGGTACACGATCGACACCCGCCGGGGCAGCGGCCTGGTCAGCCGGCCGCTGGCCGGGATCCGCGCGGCCCGGCTGGTGGAGGCGGTGTGCCGGACGGGCGCGCTGCAGCGTCCGGCGGTGGCCAAGGTGATCGACGAACTCCGCGCGGAGATCGCCCAGCTCACCGCTTGAAGCCCCGCAGGTAGGCGAGCGCGATGCCGAGCGCGTCCTGCAGCGCCGTGAGGTCGTGGCGGATGTGGGCCAGCAGCAGTCCACCTTGGACGGACGTCATCGCCGCCTGCGCCAGCCGCGCCGGGTCGGCGTCCGCGGCCAGTTCTCCGTTGTCCTGCAAGGCTTTCAGCCCGCGCGCCAGATGGGACTCCCAGGTCCGGTAGGCCTGGTCGACCAGCGGGGCCAGCTTCGGGTTGTCGCCCACCTCGCCCGCGAGGTTGCCCAGCGGGCAGGCGATCGGCCCGCCCGCGCGGCGGTGGACGTCGAGCAGCTGCTCGGTCCACGTCTCGAGGTCGGCCCAGGACGCCAGCGTGAAGATGACCGGCTGGTTGCCGAGGATCTGCTCGAGGTACCGGTCGATCACGGCCGCGACCAGCTGTTCCTTGTTCTTGAAGTAGTGGTACATCTGCGATTTCCCGGCGCCGCTCGCGGCCAGCACCTTGTCGACGCTCGTGCCCGCGACGCCGTCGACGTACATCAGGCCCGCCGCCGCGTCGACGATCGCGTCACGCGTGCGCTTGCCGCGCGGGGTCGAAGCCGCTTGCGCCTCCATGTACCGAATAGTACAGTTCGGCTCACTGTACCGATCAGTACAACTAATTAGGGGGATCCATGACGCTCGACCAGGCCCTGACCGGGCTCAACGACCAGCTCCGGAGTGCCCTGCCGCCGGAGCTCGCCGAGGTCCTCGATGCGGACCGCCGCCGTGTGGCGACGGACTTCGCCGAGGTGGGCGCCAAGATCGAGGACTTCACCCTGCCGGGAGCCGACGGCGCGCCGATCGGCTTGGCGGGGCTCGTGGCCGAGGGGCCGGCGGTGCTCGTGTTCTACCGCGGCCAGTGGTGCCCGTACTGCAACCTGACGCTGCGCACCTACCAGGAGGAACTGCTGCCCGAGCTGGAGAAGCGTGGTGCGGCCCTGGCGGCGATCAGCCCGCAGAGGCCGGACGGCCCGGTGCCCGGGTTGGGGTTCCCGGTGCTTTCCGACGTCGGGAGCACCGTCGCGCGCGGGCTCGGGCTGAGCTACCCGGTTTCCGATGTCGTCCGCGAAGCGATGAAGACGCTGGGGACGGACCTCGAGCAGGTCAACGGCAGCTGGGAGCTGGTCCACCCCGCGGTCGTCGTGGTCGGCCGCGACCGGGTGATCCGGTACATCGACGTCCACCCGGACTTCGTCACGCGGACCGAACCGGCGGACATCCTCAAAGCGCTCTAGCCGACCGTTTCACGCCGTAGGTGATCACCGAACCCAGGATCAGGGCCACGGCCAGGGAGAGCAGCAGGCTGATCCCGGGTTCGGTGACGATCCGGCCGCCGGCGTAGCCGAGGAAGGCCACGTAAGACGTCCAGAGTGTGACGCCGATGGCCGATGCGGCGAAGAACTCCGCCGGCGGCCACCGGAGTGATCCGGCGAGGAGGGCGCCCAGCGTCCCGCCCGACGGCAGCCAGCGGGCGACCACCAGCACCGGCCGGGGATGGCGCTGCAGCCGCCCGTCGAGCCGGCCGAGGCCGGCGGCGATCTTCTTCCGCCTGCTCAGCCGGTCCAGCGCCGCCCGGCCACCGAACCGGCCGAGGGCGTAGAGCGCCTGGTCGGACGCCAGGCACCCGGCACTCGCCACGGCGATCACCAGCGCCAGCGACGTCCCGCCCTGCGCCGCCGAGATGCCCATGCCGAGGATGGTCACCTCGGTGGGCAGCAGCGGCACGAGCGCGACGACGAACAGCACCAGCAGTCCCGCCGTCGATCCGTCCACACCTCCATTAACCGCCGGCCCGCCCCCGGGCACTCCCGATCAACGGGGACTCACAGCAACCCGACAGCTCTTCCACAGACTCGGGGAAACCATGCCAGAAGTTGTCATGGTTCGCCGTGAGGCTGGGCGCATGAACACACTTTCCGGAAAAGTCGCCCTGGTGGCGGGCGGGACGCGCGGTGCGAGCCGGGCGATCGCCGTCGAACTCGGCCGCGCGGGCGCCTTCGTGTACGTGACCGGCCGGACGACCCGCGCCGGACGGTCCGAAGTGGACCGCCCGGAGACGATCGAGGAGACGGCCGAGCTGGTCGAGCGGGCGGGTGGCGAGGCGGAAGCGATCCGCGTCGACCACCTGGTTCCGGACGAGGTCGAGGCGCTGGCCAAGCGGATCGAGCGCCTCGACATCCTGGTCGACGGCCTCTGGGGCGGCGACCAGCACCTCGGCTGGGGCAAGCCGGTGTGGGAGCACGACCTGACGGCGGGCCTGCGCATGATCCGCCTCGGCATCGACGCGCACCTGATCACCAGCCACTTCCTGCTCCCGCTGCTGATCGGCCGCCCGGGCGGGCTGGTCGTCGAGCTGACCGACGGGACGGCGGAGTACAACGCGAAGTACCGCGAGGGGACGTCGCTGCCGTTCTACCTGGCGAAGGCGTCGGCGCACCTGCTGGCAATCGGCGAGGCGGCCGAGCTGGCGTCCTTCGGGGCGACCGCGGTCGGCTTCACGCCGGGCTACCTGCGGTCGGAGGCGATGCTGGAGCACTACGGGGTGACGGAGGAGAACTGGCGCGACGCCTGCTCGCGGGTGCCGCACTTCGCGATCTCGGAGACACCGACGTTCTGCGGCCGAACGGTGGCGGCCCTGGCGGCGGACCCGGCGCGGGACCGGTGGAGCGGCCAGACGGTGAACAGCGGCCAGCTGGCGAAGGAGTACGGCGTCGACGACATCGACGGCAGCCGCCCGGACGCGTGGCGGTACATGACGGAGGTGGCGGACGCCGGAAAGCCCGCGGACACCACCGGCTATCGCTGACCGTTGCGGGTGGCCAGTTCCGCACCGATCGCCGCCAGGGCCGCCCGCACCTCCGCCGGCTCGAGGACCTCGACACCCGGGCTGAGCGCGACCAGCTGGCCGACGCCGATCTCGGCCCCCTCCAGGGCGAGCTCGGCGTCGGCCCAGCCGTCGGCGTCCGGCGTGCCCAGGGAAACCACCGTGTCCGCGAGGTGCTCGCCGCCGAACACGCGGCGCAGCTCGCGCACCGCCGTCCGGTTCAGCCGGGCGCGCACCCGCAACGGCCGTGCGACCTGCTCGAACGTGGCCGACGACGCCCGCCACCAGGCCGCCAGGTCGAAGTCCGGTGGCCGGTCGAACGTGGTTCCCTCCGCGGCCGCGCGAAGGATCCGGGAGACCCGGTACGTCCGCAGCGCGTCGTCCGGGACCACCCGTGCGACCAGGTACCAAACGCCCGCCTTCAGCACGAGCCCCAGCGGCTCGAGCTCCCGGGCGGCCACCTTGTCGCTACGCCGGTAGGTGATCGAGAGCCGGCGCTGCGCCCAGACCGCCTCGACGACCGAGGCCAGGGCGGGCGGCTCGTCGGCGGCACCGAACCAGCCCGGCGCGTCCAGGTGGAACCGCCCCGCCACCAACGCCGCGTGTTCCTGTAGCTCGGCCGGCATGCCCGCGGACACCTTCGCCCGCGCCGCGCTGCTCGCCGTGTCCAGGCCGAGGCCCGCGAGCGCGGAAGGCACCCCCAGCGCGAAGAGCGCGACGGCCTCGCGCGCGGTGAGGCCGTCGAGCCCGGAGCGCCAGCCGT
This sequence comes from Amycolatopsis sp. 505, assembly GCF_031625235.1. Taxonomy (NCBI): domain Bacteria; kingdom Bacillati; phylum Actinomycetota; class Actinomycetes; order Pseudonocardiales; family Pseudonocardiaceae; genus Amycolatopsis; species Amycolatopsis sp. 505. The sequence goes on along the minus strand of NZ_JACKQP010000002.1, from coordinate 637,229 downwards.
CGACCAGGCGGAAGCCGCCGTGCCGCCCTTGCTCCGTCCACAGCGGAACGCCCGCTTCGCGCAGCGCCGCCAGGTCGCGGTGCATCGTCCGCTCTGAAACGCCCAGCTCCGAAGCGAGCTCGGCGGCGGTCGCGCTGCGTCGCCGTTGCAGCGTGAACAGCAGCGCGACCAGCCGCTCGGCTTTCACCGGTTGGCGCGGTTCACCGCCGAGACGACCGCGCGCAGCGACGCCGTGACGATCGACGGGTCGATGCCGATGCCCCAGAACACGCGGTCGGAGATCGCGCACTCGATGTACGACGCCGCACGCGCGTCGTCGCCCGGAGAGAGCGTGTGCTCGCTGTAGTCCAGCAGGCGCAGGTCGTACCCGACCGTCGACAGCGCGTCGAAGAACGCCGCGATCGGGCCGTTGCCGCGGCCGGTGACCTCGTGCTCGTCACCTTCCACGCGGACCGTCGCGGTGATGTCGTACTCACCGTCGCCGTTGTCGCGGACGTGCTGGCGGACCAGCTCCAGCGGCGTCTTCAGCTCCAGGTACTCGGCCGAGAAGGCGTTGTACATCGTGGTCGGGTCGACCTCGCCGCCTTCGGAGTCGGTGTAGCGCTGGATGACCTTCGAGAACTCGATCTGCAGCCGGCGCGGCAGGTCGAGCTGGTGCTCGGCCTTCATGATGTAAGCGACGCCGCCCTTGCCGGACTGCGAGTTCACCCGGATCACGGCCTCGTACGTGCGGCCGACGTCCTTCGGGTCGATCGGCAGGTACGGGACCTCCCACGGGTGCTCGTCGACCGGTACGCCCGCCTTGTCCGCGGCGTCCTTCAGCGCGTCGAGGCCCTTGTTGATCGCGTCCTGGTGGCTGCCGGAGAACGCGGTGAACACCAGGTCGCCGCCCCACGGCGAGCGCTCGGGCACCGGCAGCTGGTTGCAGTACTCGACCGTCCGCTTGATCTCGTCCATGTCGGAGAAGTCGATCTGCGGGTCGATGCCCTGGCTGTAGAGGTTCATGCCCAGCGCGACCAGGTCGACGTTGCCGGTGCGCTCGCCGTTGCCGAAGAGGCAGCCTTCGATCCGGTCCGCGCCGGCCTGGTAGCCCAGCTCGGCGGCGGCGATGCCGGTGCCGCGGTCGTTGTGCGGGTGCAGCGACAGGATCACCGAGTCGCGGCGGGCCAGGTTCCGGCTCATCCACTCGATCGAGTCGGCGTAGACGTTCGGGGTGGCCATCTCGACGGTGGCCGGCAGGTTCAGGATCACCGGCTTCTCCGGCGTCGGCTGCCAGATCTCGGTGACGGCGTTGCAGACCTCGAGCGCGTAGGACAGCTCGGTGCCGGTGTAGGACTCCGGCGAGTACTGGAACCGGAAGTCGGTGTCCGGCTGCTTCGCGGCCAGCTCGACGACCAGTTCGGCGGCCTGCGTGGCGATCTTCTTGATGCCTTCGCGCTCTTCGCGGAAGACCACGCGGCGCTGCAGGATCGACGTCGAGTTGTAGATGTGGACGATCGCGCGCGGCGCGCCTTCGAGGGCCTGGAAGGTCCGCTCGATCAGCTCGTGGCGGCACTGGGTCAGCACCTGGATGCTGACGTCGTCCGGGATGGCGTGGTCTTCGATGATTTCGCGGACGAAGTCGAAGTCCGTCTGGGACGCGGCCGGGAAGCCGACCTCGATCTCCTTGTAGCCCATGCGGACCAGCAGGTCGAAGAACTTGCGCTTCCGCGCGGGCGACATCGGGTCGATCAGGGCCTGGTTGCCGTCACGCAGGTCGACCGCGCACCACAGCGGCGCGCGGTCGATGCGCTTTTCGGGCCAGGTGCGGTCGGGCAGGTCGATGTTCTCGACCAGGTCGTACCAGGGGCGGTAGCGGTGCACCGGCATGGACGTGCCGCGCTGGGTGTTCCAGGCGGGCTGGCCGGCGGGCGCGGGACGAGAAGGTTTGCGGATCTTGCTCATGGGATTTGGGGTGTCTCCAGCTCGACGGGTGCGACCGGCACCACGAAGCCCCGCGACGGGGAGCCGGTCCGGTCAGGCCCCGTCGCGGCAGCGAAGCAGGAGAGCACGCGCCACGGCCCCACCATAACCAGCGAACGTGCGCGGAGGGAAGCCGGGCCGTGGTGGAACTGTTACCCACACGGTTACTTGTGGGTAGCAATCGGCCGGGTGCCGTGCGAAACTGCGGGCATGGGTGAGCACGCAGAGTCGTCGTCGGAGGAGACCCGCGTCTCCCGCCGCGCGGCCGTCGACTGGCGCCAGACCCGGGGCAAGGTCGCCTCGCTGGTGGCGTCGATCGTCCGCTGGGTCGGGCTGGTCTTCGCCGCGTTCCTGGTGATCCACGTGATCTTCACGGTCGGCTCGGCCAACCCGGACAACGGCATCGTGTCGTTCGTGAAGTCCTGGGCGGACAGCCTCGCGCTGGGCTTCAGCGACCTGTTCACGCCGAGTGACGAGAAGCTGCGCGTACTGGTGAACTACGGCATCGCGGCGATCTTCTGGATGGTCGTGTCGGGGATCCTGGCCAAGGTCATCCGCCGCGTGGGCGGTGCGTCATAGCGCCGGCTCGCCCCACTGGCCGGTGAACGCGAACTCCTCCAGCGGCAGCCGCACGCGGTCCGCCTTCTCGCGCTCGATCCGCCAGTCCTCCTCCAGGACGTCCGGTGCCGCCGGCGACCCCACCGCGATCGCCACCTTCGGCACCGCGTCCTCCGGCAGGCCGAACGAAGACCGCACCGCGTCCGGCGAGAAGCCCGCCATCTGGTGCGCGATCAACCCCAGCTCCACCGCCTGCAGCACCAGGTTCTCCGACGCCAGCCCCAGCCCGTACTCGGCGTACGGCACCGCGCCCTTCTCGTTCGTCGTCACCATCACGCCGATCAGCAGCAGGCCGGCCCGGTGGGCCCACGCCTGGTTGCCCGAGTTCAACGTCCCCAAGATCGCGTCGAACGAGGGGGCGCCGCGGACGCCCACCAGGTAGCGGGCCGGCTGGGTGTTGCCGAACGACGGCGCCCAGCGGGCCGCCTCCAGCAGCGCCCGCACCTGCTCGTCGGTGACCGACGCGGAGGAGTCGTAGGCCCGCGGGCTCCACCGTTCCGCCATCAGGGTTGCGATCGGGACGCTCGTCACAGCTGGTTTCCGCACGCCGAAGACACTACCCACGAGTGCTGTGCGTCACTCGGGCGGAAGGGCTCCGCACATTTCGTTGGTGTTGCGGAAGATTTACTTCCCGGACCGCCGCCGGACGGGTGCGCCCCACGTCAAGAGGGTGGCGGGCCGCCCGAGCCCCGGTAGGCTCCTGGTCAAATCATGGGACGCGGGGGCTCTCCGGTGCCCACCAGGGAGCCGCCCGGCCCGCGAGGAGGTTCGGGCGTGGCCCTCGTGGTCCAGAAGTACGGCGGATCGTCGCTGGAAAGTGCCGACCGGATCAAGCGCGTGGCGGAGCGGATCGTCGCGACGAAGAAGGCGGGCAACGACGTCGTCGTCGTCTGCTCGGCGATGGGTGACACCACCGACGAGCTGTTCGACCTGGCGCAGCAGGTGAACCCGGCGCCGCCGGAGCGGGAGATGGACATGCTGCTCACCGCCGGTGAGCGCATCTCGAACTCGCTGGTCGCGATGGCGATCGCGGCCCAGGGTGCCGAGGCGTGGTCGTTCACCGGTTCGCAGGCCGGCGTCGTCACGACGTCGGTGCACGGCAACGCGCGCATCATCGACGTCACCCCGAGCCGCGTCACCGAAGCCCTGGACCAGGGCTACATCGCGCTGGTCGCCGGCTTCCAGGGCGTCGCGCAGGACACCAAGGACATCACCACACTGGGCCGCGGCGGCTCGGACACCACCGCCGTCGCGCTGGCCGCCGCTCTCAACGCCGACGTCTGCGAGATCTACTCCGATGTGGACGGTGTGTACACCGCCGACCCGCGGGTGGTACCGGACGCGAAGAAGCTCGACACCGTCACCTACGAAGAAATGCTCGAGCTCGCCGCGAGCGGGTCCAAGATCCTGCACCTGCGGTCGGTCGAGTACGCCCGCCGCTACGGCGTCCCCATCCGAGTCCGTTCTTCCTACAGCGACAAGCCGGGCACGACGGTGACCGGTTCTATCGAGGAGATCCCCGTGGAACAAGCCCTGATCACCGGTGTGGCGCACGACCGCTCCGAAGCCAAGATCACGGTCACCGGGGTGCCGGACACCACCGGTGCCGCGGCCCGGATCTTCCGCGTGATCGCCGACGCCGAGATCGACATCGACATGGTGCTGCAGAACGTGTCCAGCACCGTCTCCGGCCGCACCGACATCACCTTCACGCTGTCGAAGGCCAACGGCGCCAAGGCCGTCAAGGAACTCGAGAAGGTCAAGGAGGAGATCGGCTTCGAGTCGGTCCTCTACGACGACCACGTCGGCAAGGTGTCGCTGGTCGGCGCCGGGATGCGCTCGCACCCGGGTGTCACGGCGACGTTCTGCGAGGCGCTGGCCGAGGCCGGCGTCAACATCGAAATCATCAACACCTCGGAGATCCGCATCTCGGTGCTGATCCGGGACGCGCAGCTCGACGACGCCGTGCGCGCGATCCACGAGGCGTTCGAACTCGGCGGCGACGAAGAAGCCGTCGTCTACGCGGGGAGTGGTCGCTGATGGCGGACGGGCTGCGGGTCGGGGTGGTCGGCGCGACCGGCCAGGTCGGCGCGGTGATGCGCAAGCTGCTGGCGGAGCGGGAGTTCCCGATCGCCGAGCTGCGCTACTTCGCTTCGGCGCGCTCGGCGGGTTCGAAGCTTCCCTGGCGCGACACCGAAATCACGGTCGAGGACGCCGAGGCGGCCGATCCGTCCGGTTTGGACATCGCGCTGTTCTCGGCGGGCGGCTCGACGTCGAAGGCGCAGGCCCCGCGGTTCGCCGCGGCGGGTGTCACGGTGATCGACAACTCCTCGGCGTTCCGGATGGACCCGGACGTACCGCTGGTCGTCAGCGAGGTCAACCCGCAAGCCATCAAGGAGGCGCGGAAGGGGATCATCGCGAACCCCAACTGCACCACGATGGCCGCGATGCCGGTGCTGAAGCCGCTGCACGACGAGGCCGGGCTGGTCCGGCTGGTCGCGTCGACGTACCAGGCGGTGTCCGGCAGCGGGCTGGCCGGCGTCGACGAGCTCGCCGGGCAGGTGAAGGCGGCGGCCGAGCACGCTTCGCTGCTGACCCACGACGGCGCGGCGATCGAGTTCCCGCAGCCGGAGAAGTACGTCCGCCCGATCGCATTCAACGTCCTCCCGATGGCCGGGTCCATTGTGGACGATGGCGAGCTGGAAACAGACGAGGAGAAGAAGTTCCGCAACGAGAGCCGCAAGATCCTGAGCATCCCGGGCCTCGGTGTCTCGTGCACCTGCGTGCGCGTGCCGGTGTTCTCGGGGCACTCGATCTCGGTGAACGCGGAATTCGAGCGGCCGCTGTCGGTCGAGCGCGCGACGGAGCTGCTGACGCACGCGGCCGGGGTCGAGCTGTCGGAGATCCCGACCCCCCTGCAGGCGGCGGGCAACGACCCGAGCTACGTCGGCCGCATCCGGGTGGACCAGGGCGTCGAGGGCGGCCGCGGGCTGGCGCTGTTCATCTCGAACGACAACCTGCGCAAGGGTGCGGCGCTCAACGCCGTGCAGATCGCGGAGCTGGTGGCCCAGCAGATCTGACCACAGTGGACAGCTGAATAATCGCTTGGCCGTTTCGCGGCGCTCGGGGGATCCTGAGCGCCGCGAAACGCTTTTCAAGGGGAGGAACCATGTACACCGCGGTCGTTGGGTCCCGCGTCCCGATCCGGATGTGGGCGGACCCCGCGTCGGTCGAAGACCAGGCCATGCGGCAGCTGCACAACGTCGCGAACCTGCCGTGGGTGCACGGCGTCGCCGTGATGCCCGATGTCCACTACGGCAAGGGCGCCACCGTCGGCAGCGTCATCGCCATGCGCGACGCCGTCTCGCCCGCCGCCGTCGGCGTCGACATCGGGTGCGGGATGAGCGCCGTCCGGACGTCGCTCACCGCCGCCGACCTGCCCGACGACCTCGGGAAGCTGCGCCGGCGCATCGAGTCCGCCGTGCCGGTCGGGTTCGGGCTGCACAAGACGCCGGTGAACCCGGCGAAGGTGCACGGCGTCGGTGGCTGGGACGCGTTCTGGAAGCAGTTCGGCGAGCTGCACACCGGCGTCCAGGACCTGCACGACCGGGCCGCGCGGCAGATCGGCAGCCTCGGCGGTGGCAACCACTTCATCGAGGTCTGCCTCGACGACGACGGCCGCGTCTGGCTGATGCTGCACTCGGGTTCGCGCAACATCGGCAAAGAGCTGGCCGAGCGGCACATGGCCGTCGCGCGGAAGCTCCCGCACAACGCCGACCTGCCCGACCCCGACCTCGCGGTCTTCGTCGCCGGCACGCCGGAGATGCAGGCCTACCGGCGTGACCTGTTCTGGGCGCAGGACTACGCGGCGCGCAACCGCGCCACGATGGTCGCGCTGGTGAAGCAGGCGGTGCGCGACGAGCTCCCGCAGGTGACCTTCGACGACGCGATTTCGTGCCACCACAACTACGTCGCCGAGGAAACCTACGACGGCGTCGAGCTGCTCGTCACCCGGAAGGGCGCGATCCGCGCCGGATCGGGTGACCTCGGGATCATCCCGGGCAGCATGGGGACCGGTTCGTACATCGTCCGCGGGCTGGGCAACGACTCGTCGTTCCAGTCGGCTTCGCACGGCGCCGGGCGGCGGATGTCGCGCAACAAGGCCAAGAAGCTGTTCACCGCGGACGACCTGGCGGCGCAGACGGCCGGCGTCGAGTGCCGCAAGGACTCCGGCGTGGTCGACGAGATCCCGGCGGCGTACAAGGACATCGAAACGGTGATCCGCGCGCAGACGGACCTGGTCGAGGTCGTGGCGCACCTCAAGCAGGTGGTCTGCGTCAAGGGCTGACGGTACCTTGGCGCCATGACGAGGGGTGGAACGACGGCCGCGTTGCTGGCCGCGAGCGCACTGCTGTTGAGCGGGTGCGCCGAGGTCGGCAACGCGGTCGACCAGGGGTCGAAGACCGTCGGCAAGGTGGGCGTCTGCACCGAGGCACTCGGCCTCGCGGACCTGAACCCGCTGGTCGACCCGGACAAGCTCAAGGCGCGGGCCGCGGACAAGGAGAGGCGGCTGCGCGAGCTCGCTGCGGACGTTCAGGACCAGAACGTCAAGAACGCGCTGCTCGGCATGGCCGGGTCCTACGTCGAGGTGCAGAAGGAACGCATCGAGGACGCCGGCGTCGTGGCCAACTGGGTGCAACGCAACGTCAAGAAGCTCGACGCCCTCCGCGCCGCCTGCAGCTGACCGCGGCAGGCTCGCTAGCGGCGGCTTTCGGCCAGTTCCGGTTCCGCGGCCGGGGCCGGGACGCGGCGGCGCAGCAGGCCGCCCGAGGCGATCACCAGGCCGCCGACGCCCGCCGCCACGAAGCCCCACTCCGCGCTCGAGTGGTCGATCGCGAAGCCGACCACCGGGCCGCCCACCGCCAGGCCGAGCCGGGTGAACGCGTCCTGCAGGCCCATCGCCTCGCCGCGGACCTGGGCCGGGGCGAGGCGGGAGACCGTCTCGGTCGTGGCCGCCAGCGTCGGCGCGCACAGCAGGTTCGTCGGGATCAGCGCCAGCATCAGCAGCCACCACGGGTGGTCCGCCAGGCCGACCGGCACCACCAGCAGCGCGAGCAGGAGCATCAGCACGCCCTGCGAGAGCGACCGCTTCACGACGCCGTGCACGATGCCGCCGGCGATCGATGCCACGCACATCACCGCGATGACCAGCCCGGTGACGCCGAGTTCGCCGTTCGCGCGCAGGGCCGCCAGCGTCGCCAATTCGGTGCCGACCAGCACGAACAGCGCGCCGCCCGCGATCAGGAGCGTCCCCACCAGCCGGCCGGTGAGCCAGCTCCGGAGCGGCGGCCGCGGGCCGAGCTCCTCCGCCTGGCCGGCGCCCTCGCGGATCGGCGGGTTGACCAGCCAGATCAGGAACGCCGTGCCGCCGAACAGGAGGCCGAGCGCGGTCAGCGTCCAGGTCGGGGAGAACGCCGTGATGGCCGCGATGCCGGCCGCCGGGCCGATCATGAACGTCGCTTCGATCGAGATCGTGTCCAGCGAGTAGGCCGCGCGGCGCTCCTCGAGCGGTACGAGCGTGGCCAGCACCTGCCGGGCCAGTGAGCCGGCGGGCACCGAAAGCATCCCGGCCGCGACCGCGACCACGGCGAGCGCCTCGAACGGCAGGTGCGGCGCGGCGACCCAGAACACCGTGGTGCCGATCCCGCACACCGCGACGACCGGACGCAGCCCGTACCGGTCGAAGCAGCGGCCGAGCAGCGGCGCGCCGAGGGCCATCCCCAGGGTGACGCAGCCGCCGACCAGCCCGGCGGCGCCGTAGCCGCGGCCGAGCCCGGTGACGATGTACAGCGTCATCAGCACGCCGTTCATGGTCATCGGGAGGCGCGCCAGGAACATCAGGGCCATCGTCGAGGGGACGCGGGGGACGGAGAGCACCCGGCGGTAGGGCTGCAGAGGCACGTCCTCGATGAGAACCCAAGGTGGTACGCGCGTGCAACATATTTCCGCCGCCGCGCCCCCTGGCGCCGGAAAATTATGAGAGCTACTCTCACTTGGTAGCAACTGTCAATTGGGGGTCACTATGACTCACGTACATCCCCGCAGGTGGTGGGCGCTCGGCGCGCTCGCGGTGAGCCTGCTGACCATCGGACTCGACCTGACCGTGCTCAACGTGGCCGTGCCCACGCTGGCCGTCGACCTCGGCGCCACGACCACGCAGCTGCAGTGGTTCGGCAACGCCTACACGCTGGCGCTGGCCGCGTTGCTGCTGCCGGCCGGCCTGCTCGGCGACCGGTTCGGGCCGAAGAAACTGCTGCTCGGCGCGCTCGCGGTGTTCGGGCTGGCCTCGCTGTGGTGCGCTTACGCGGGTTCGCCGGGCGAGCTGATCGCCGCCCGCGTCGGGCTCGGCGTCGGTGCCGCCTTCCTCATCCCGCTCTCGCTCTCGCTGCTGAACATCCTGTTCGCGCCGGAGGAGCGGGCGAAGGCGCTGACGACGTGGGTGCTGGCGATGTTCGCCGGCATCCCGCTCGGGCCGTTGCTCGGCGGCTGGCTGCTCGACCACTTCGCGTGGGGCTCGGTGTTCCTCATCAACGTCCCGCTGACCGCGGTCGGCGTCGCCGCGGTGCTGTTCCTCGTGCCGCTCACGCCGGGCGACGGCGGCGGCCGGATCGACTTCACCGGCATCGCGCTCTCGACGGCCGGGCTGGTCGCGCTCACCTACGGCTTCGTCCACGCCGGCGAGCACGGCTGGGCGAACCCGGTGACGTACGGTCTGATCGCGCTGGGCGCCGCGCTGCTGGCGGTGTTCTGCCGGGTGCAGACGCGGGTGGCCGCGCCGCTCACCGACCTCGCGTTGTTCCGCGAGCCGCGGTTCGTCTGGGGTGCGATGCTGGCCACCGTGGCGTCCTTCGCGCTGATGGGCCTGTTGTTCGTGCTGCCGCAGCTGTTCCAGGCGGTGCAGGGGGCCGACGCGCTGCAGACCGGCGTCCGGCTGCTGCCGCTGATCGGCGGGATGCTGGTGGCGGCGAAGATCGCCGAGCGGCTGGTCGCCGTCCTGGGCGTGCGCGCGGTCGTCGCGGGCGGGTTCGCGCTGCTCGCGGGTGGGCTGGCCTGGGGTTCGACGACGACGCCGTCGGGTGGCTACGGCGCCACCGCGGGCTGGGAGGTCGTCATCGGGCTGGGCACCGGCGCCACGCTGCCGCCGCTGATGACGATGGCGATGGGCGCGCTCACCGAAGGCCGCTCGGGCGCCGGTTCGGCGCTGATCCAGGCGTTGCGTCAGGTCGGCGGCACCATCGGGGTCGCGGTGCTGGGCACGGTGCTCAACGGCGGTTACCGCGACGGCGTCGACGTCACGGGCCTGCCGGCGCCGGTCGCCGACGCGGTGCGCGGCAGTGCCTCGGGCGCGGTCGCCGTGGCGGAGCAGCTGCACCAGCCCGGCCTGGCCGCGTCCGCCCGCGCCGCGTTCGCCGACGGGATGGCCGCGACGCTGTGGGTGTGTGCCGGCCTGACGCTCGCCGGGGCGCTGCTCGCGCTGGTGTTCCTGCCCGGGCGGGCGGCGACCGGAGTGCAGCCGCGAGAATCGGAGCATGACGTCGTCGCCGGCTGAGCCCGTAGGACTGCGCGAGCGGAAGAAGGCCAAGACGCGTGCCGCGATCCAACGGCACGCGTTGCGGCTGTTCGAGGAGCAGGGGTACAGCGCCACGACGGTGGACCAGATCGCGGCCGCGGCGGAGATCTCGCCCAGCACCTTCTTCCGGTACTTCCCGACGAAGGAGGCGACCGTGCTCTACGACCCGTTCGACCCGGTGCTCATCGAGGCCGCGGTCGCGCAGGCGCCGGAGCTGAGCCCGATCGGCGCGCTGCGGGCGACGATGAGCTTCATCCGCGAGCAGCTGCCGGCCGGGGAGTGGGAGCGGGAACGCCAGCGGCAGCGGCTCGTGTTCCGCGAGCCGGAGCTGCGCAGCGCGGTGATGGACAAGTTCGCCGAGGGCATCGACCTGCTGGCCGGGCTGGCCGCGCGGCGCACCGGCCGGGCCGTGGACGACTTCGAGGTCCGCAACTGGGCCGGCGCGGTGGTCGGCGTGGTGCTGGCCGCGTTCCTCGGCGCCGCGGCGGACCCGGAGGCCGACACCCTCGTGGTCATCGATCGGGCCGTCGCCCACCTGGACGCCAGCCTGCCGCTCTGAATTCCGGAATTGATTTCGCATTTCCGCGTCCACCTCGGAGGGAAACCGTGTGGGTGGCGATGCGAGCGTGGGGGACGCCCCGTCTGGAGCAGTCGAGACACGCGGTCCGACGGAGTGATGAAGCTAAATGATCACTGTTTACACTCGGGTGGGTTACCGGGCCGTTACATAGTGGGCGGACGCTACCAGCGGTGATCATCGGAATCGGTCATGATGATCTTCAGGGGGAAAAGCAAGATTTCGCGGTTAATCCAATGCGGGCCAGTTCGCACCATTCAGATCCGGCACGTAAGGGTGTTAAACCTTCCGAACCGGTGATCGGGTGGCTTATCTCCGACACGGGGGGTATCGATTTACCCCGTCAGGTCTCGACGCCAGGAGGTAAGGAATGAAAGCCAAGTTCGGGCGATCCATCGCCCTGGTAGCCGCCGGCAGTCTGCTGGCGGTCGCGACGGCGGGGATCGCGTCGGCGAGCCCGGAAGGGGGCAAGGGTTCCTCCAGCACCCAGGCCCTCGCCGCGCAGGTGCTCCAGATGCGTGACGACCTCACCAAGGTGGCCTACGCGGGCGACGTCGGCGCCACGCGGGCGGACCTGGGCCGGCTGAGCCCGGTCCTCGCGGACATCGCGGCCGGCAAGCGCTACACGGTCCAGACTGAGACGGGGCAGCTCGCGGGCCTCGCCAAGGGCCGCGCCGACGAGTCCACCAGGCTCCTGGCCGACCCGACGGCGAAGGCGCGCCAGCTCCCGCCGTTGCCGCTGCCGATCCCCTCGCTGCCGGACCTGCCCGGGCCGCTGAAGATCGTCAGCGACCTGGTCAAGGCCCTGCTGGCGGCCGTCACCGGGATCTTGGGCGGACTGCTCGGAGGTCTGCCGGTGCCGCCGCTGCCGTTGCCACCGCTGCCGGTACCGGGTTCGTAGCCACCGCAGGAAACAGGGGGGCCCGGAGCCCGGCCGCGGACATTCCTCCGCGCCGGGCTCCGGGTCGTTTCCACCGCCGCGGCTCGCTCGCTGTGGTTGCCCGCCGCGCCCCGCCCGCTCGCCGCTCGCGCGGAACCCTCGCCGCCGGTGCCGCGAATGACTCATTCGGGGCGTGCGATGTCCCCAATGACTCATTCGCGACGTTCGCCCGCCCGCCGCTGAGCTCGGTGCGGTTGCCCGCCGCGCCCCGCCCGCTCGCCGCTCGCGCAAAGCCCTTGCCGCCGGTGCCGCGAATGACTCATTTGGGGCGTGCGGTGTCGCCAATGAGTCATTCGCGACGTTCGCCCGCCCGCCGCTGAGCTCGCTGTGGTTGCCCGCCGCGCCCCGCCCGCTCGCCGCCCGCGCGGAACCCTCGCCGCCGGTGCTGCGAATGACTCATTTGGGGCGTGCGGTGTCCCCAATGACTCATTCGCGACGCCCGCCCGCCCGCCGCTGAGCTCGGTGCGGTTGCCCGCCGCGCCCGGCCTGCCTGCCGCCTGCGCGGAACCCCCGCCGCCGGTGCCGCGAATGACTCATTCGGGGCGTGCGATGTCCCCAATGAGTCATTCGCGACGTTCGCCCGCCGCTCGCTGCGCCCCGGCGCCTGCGGCTCGCTCGCTGTGGTTGCCCGCCGCGCCCAGCCCGCCTGCGCGAAATCCCGCCCGCGCAAAGCCCCCTCGCCGCCGGCGTCCCCGGGTCAGTGCATTTTGGACAGTCCCTGCCGCAGCGCGCCGGCCGTCTCCGCGAGCGCCTCCCGGAACCGCGTGCCCACCCCGGTGAAGTTGATGAACCCGTGGATCAGGTCCTCGTGCCGCCGCAACGCCACCTCGACCCCGGCCTCGCGCAGCTTCTCCGCGTACGCCTCACCCTCGTCGCGCAGCGGATCGAACCCCGCCGTCACCACCAGAGCCGGCGGCAGGCCGCTCAAATCCTCCGCGCGCAGCGGCGACAACCGCGGGTCCGTCAAATCCGTGCCCGACGGCACGTAGTGCCCCTCGAACCACTTCATGTGCACGTCGGTCAGGAACAGGTCCTCGGCGAACAAGTCCTGCGAGCGGTACCGCTGCGCGAAGTCCGTCGCCGGGTAGATCAGCAGCTGGAACGCCGGGACCGGGCCGCCGCGGCGCACCGCCTGCTGGGCCGTCACCGCCGCGAGGTTGCCGCCCGCGCTGTCGCCGCCCACCGCGACGCGGGCCGGGTCCGCGCCCAGGTCGCTCGCCTTCGCCACCGCGTACTCGAACGCCGCCAGCGCGTCCTCCGTCGCCGCCGGGAACGGGAACTCCGGGGCCAGGCGGTACTCGATCGACAGCACCCTGACCCCGGCGTGCTTGGCCAGGAAGCGGACGGCGTTGTCGTGGCTCGAGCGGGTGCCGATCACCCAGCCGCCGCCGTGGAAGAACACCAGCAGCGGTGACTTCTCGGGCAGTCCGACCGGCGTGTACAACGTCGCCGGCAGTCCGCCCATGCCCCCACCGCCACCCTCAACGGAGGAGCTGCGCTCCGCTGATCGATTCGTATCTGGCGTCGGCACGGCAATCTCACGCACCGAGACCGGCTCGATCGGCTTGCCGCTGACCAGGTGCCGCCCCGCGTCGAGCAGGGCCCGCGACTGCTCGACCGACCCGCGCACCAGCTCGGCCCTGGCGATCTTCTGGAGCCGGAGGAGGAGCCGGGCGTCGAGCGCGAGCTCCTGGCCGTCGATGCGGACGGGCCGGCCCGCGACCGCCCGCCGCACCGGCGCGGGCAGCCAGAACGCGAGCTGGGACGCGGCCGCCTGGGCGCGGACCGGGAGCGGGATCGCCATGGTTCCTCCATCAGCGTCGGGGCTGGAGGTGACGTTACTTGCCAGTAGGTAGCCGGTCCAGTTGTGACCAGCACCTCGGTCCCAGAGTCTGGTCCTCCAGTTAACTGGAGGGGTTAGCCTGGAAAACGTGACTTCAGCCAGGACGATCAACGTGCTCGGGATCGGCGGCTCTCTGCGTGAGGGCTCGCAGTCCGAACGTGCGCTGCAGATCGCGCTCGACGGCGCGGCGGAGGCGGGCGTCCGGACCAGGCTGCTCACCGGCCCGGAACTGGTGCTGCCGTTCTACGACGCCGGCGTCCCCGAACGCGACGAGCGCGCCACCCGGCTGGTCGAGGCCATTCGGGAGGCGGACGGCCTCATCGTCGTCTCGCCGGGCTACCACGGCGCGCTGTCCGGCCTGGTCAAGAACGCCCTGGACTACGTCGAGGACCTGCGCGAGGACCGCCGCCCCTACCTGGACGGCCGCGCGGTCGGCCTCGCCGCCGTCGCCTACGGCTGGCAGGCCGCGGTGACCACGCTCGAGCAGCTCCGCACGATCACGCACGCCCTGCGCGGCTGGGCCACCCCGCTGGGCGGCTCGATCAACTCGGCCGAGACCAAGTTCGACGAGGCCGGCGGCGCGTCGGACGAGAAGAGCGTCCGCACCCTTCGCCTGATCGGGCGGCAGGTCGCCGAGTTCGCCGTGACGCGTACCGCATGACGTTTCGCCCGGTGGCCGCCGGGTAATAAGACGACGTGATGCCTGCCATGTGGGGGCACCGTTCCGCGGATGCGGGATGTTGTGCCCAGTGAGACGCTCGCTGAGGAGCGTCCGCGACAGAAGGCAGGCTGAGCATGGGTCAGGCGATCTACACCGCGGTGGCAACGGCGCGCGGCGACGGCCGCAACGGCGAAGTGACGTCGTCGGACGGCGTCATCGACGAGTCGCTGGCCATCCCGAAGGAGATGGGCGGCCCCGGCGGGGACAAGACCAACCCCGAGCAGCTCTTCGCCGCCGGCTACTCGGCTTGCTTCCACAGCGCCCTGCAGCTGGTCGCGCGCCAGGCCAAGGTCCCGCTGACCGGCTCGACCGTGACCGCGGAGGTCAGCGTGCTCAAGCAGGAGGTCGGGTTCGGCCTCGGCGTCGCACTGAACGTCTCGCTGCCGGGTCTCGACCAGGCCCAGGCCGACCAGCTGGTCGAGCAGGCGCACCAGGTGTGCCCGTACTCGAACGCGACCCGCGGCAACATCGAGGTCGCGCTCTCCGCCACCGTCTGACCACTCAAGCCCGCACGAGTCCGAGGAAGGGATAACCAGAGATGAGCAAGTCTCCGATCAAGAGCCCGCTTTCCGAGGCCGACAAGGAGATCACCGGCAACGCCCTGCAGGCGACGCTGGTCGACCTGGTCGACCTGTCCCTCATCGCCAAGCAGGCGCACTGGAACGTCGTCGGGTCGAACTTCCGCAGTGCGCACCTGCAGCTCGACGAGCTGGTGAACACCGCGCGCCAGTACGTCGACGAGGTCGCCGAGCGCGCCAACGCCATCGGCATCTCGCCGAACGGCAAGGCGAAGACCGTCGTCGAGAGCTCGGGCGTGCCCGAGTACCCGGACAACTGGCAGTCGGTCGAGTCCACGGTCGCCGCGATCGTCGACATCCTCGCGGCGCTGATCGAGCGGCTGCGCCAGCGCATCGACGAGACCGACAAGAGCGACCTCGTCACGCAGGACCTGCTGATCGAGATCACCCGGGCGCTGGAAGAGGCGCACTGGATGTGGCAGGCCCAGCAGGCCTGATTTTCCGCCACGAAAGGGCCGTTCCGGACGGAGCGGCCCTTTTTCGTCGGTGCGGGCCAGTACGTTCGGTGGCATGGTCTTGCATCAGGGGAACGCCGATCGCCCGGACCGCGCGGGCGGGACGAATCCGTTCTACGCCGGGACGAACCCGGCACTGGCGGCGGGTTTCGTCATGCCGCACGACAAGCTGCGCGAAGACCCGCTGCCGCCGGACACCGCGCTGCAGCTGGTGCGCGACGAGCTGATGCTGGACGGCAACGCGCGGCTCAACCTCGCCACGTTCGTCACGACGTGGATGGAGCCGCAGGCGCGCGAGCTGATGGCCGAGTGCGTCGACAAGAACATGATCGACAAGGACGAGTACCCGCAGACGGCCGAGCTCGAGCGGCGCTGCGTGAACATCCTCGCCGACCTGTGGCACGCGCCGGATCCCGCGGTCGTCATGGGCTGCTCGACGACCGGTTCGTCGGAGGCCTGCATGCTCGCCGGGATGGCGCTGAAGCGGCGCTGGGCCCGCCTCGGCCGGAGCGGGAAGCCGAACCTGGTGATGGGGGCGAACGTCCAGGTCTGCTGGGAAAAGTTCTGTGAGTACTGGGAAGTCGAGCCACGACTGGTCCCGATGGAGGGCGACCGGTACCACCTGACGGCCGACGAGGCGGTGGCGCGCTGTGACGAGAACACGATCGGCGTGGTCGCCATCCTCGGCTCGACGTTCGACGGCAGCTACGAGCCGGTCGCGGAGATCGCGGCGGCGCTGGACGCCCTTGCCGACCGCACGGGCTGGGACATCCCGGTGCACGTCGACGGCGCCTCGGGCGCGATGATCGCCCCGTTCCTCGACCCGGACCTGGAGTGGGACTTCCGCCTGCCGCGCGTGGCGTCGATCAACACGTCCGGCCACAAGTACGGCCTGGTGTACCCGGGCGTCGGCTGGGTGCTCTGGCGCGACAAGGCCGCGCTGCCGTCCGAGCTGGTGTTCAACGTGAACTACCTGGGCGGCGACATGCCGACGTTCGCGCTGAACTTCTCCCGCCCGGGCGCCGAGGTCGCGGCCCAGTACTACACGTTCGTCCGGCTGGGTCGCTCCGGCTTCCAGGCGGTCCAGCAGGCTTCCCGTGACGTCGCCCTGCACCTGTCTTCGGGGATCGAGTCACTGGGCCCGTTTTCGCTGCTGACGCGCGGCGACCAGCTGCCGGTGTTCGCATTCACGACCCGCCCGGACACGGGGTTCGACGTCTTCGACGTGTCCCGAAGGCTGCGCGAGCGCGGCTGGCTGGTGCCGGCGTATACGTTCCCGGAGAACCGCACGGACCTGGCGGTGCTGCGGATCGTGGTCCGCAACGGCTTCACGCACGACCTGGCGGACCTGCTGCTGGCGGACCTGAAGCGGGTGTTGCCGGAGCTGGAGGAGCTGGGCGGCCGCCCGAAGGACCCGGCTAAGGCGACCGCGTTCCACCACTAGTGCCAGGACTTGGCGCGGGCGTACTGGTCGGGCCACCGCACGTCCGCGCCGAGTGTGTTCGCCGCGCGCAGTGGCCAGTGCGGGTCGCGCAGCAGGGCTCGGGCCAGGAACACCGCGTCCGCCTGGTCGCCGGCGATGATCTGCTCCGCCTGGTGTGGGTCGGTGATCATGCCGACCGCGCCGGTCGGCAGGCCGGCGTCGGTGCGGATGCGCTCGGCGAACGGCACCTGGTAGCCCGGGCCGACCGGGATGTCCGGGTGCGGGGTGTTGCCGCCGCTCGACGCGTCGATGAAGTCGACGCCGCGTTCGGCGAGCAGCTTCGCGAGGCGGACGGAGTCTTCGACGGTCCAGCCTCCCTCGGTCCAGTCCGTCGCCGAAAGGCGGGCGAACAGCGGGACGTCCGTGGTCGCGCGCACCGCGTCCGCGATCTCCAGCGCGAGCCGGGTGCGGCCGTCGAAGTCGCCGCCGTAGCGGTCGGTGCGGGTGTTCGACAGCGGCGACAGGAACTGGTGCACCAGATACCCGTGCGCGAAGTGCAGCTCGATGAGGTCGAAGCCGGCGTCGACGGCTCGCCGGGCCGCCTGCGCGAAGGCTTCCGGCAGCGCAGCGACCTCGTCGGTGCTCAGCGGCCGCGCGGGAGCGTAACCCCCGAAGGGCTGTGCGTCCGCTCCGACGCTCTGCCAGCCGCCCTCTTCGGGCGGGACGCTGCCCTGGCCTTCCCACGGCCGCCGGGTCGAGCCCTTGCGGCCGGCGTGGGCGAGCTGGATGCCGATGGCGGTGTCCTGGCCGTGGACGAAGCCCACGATCCGGCGCCACGCTTCGGCCTGCGCGTCGGTCCAGATGCCGGTGTCCTGCGGGCTGATCCGGCCTTCGGGCGTCACCGCGGTCGCCTCGGTCAGAACCAGCCCCGCGCCGCCGGCGGCGAACTGGCCGAGGTGCACGAGGTGCCAGTCGCCGGGTAGGCCGTCGGTGGCGGAGTACTGGCACATCGGCGACACCCAAGCGCGGTTGGGCAGCGTCAGTCCCCGGACGGTGATCGGGCTGAAGAGTCGGCTCACCTCAAGAGCAACGACACGTGCCAGGCGTCTCTTCCCGTCGCCACGGCGTCTACCGGCGGGTAACGTCGACCACATGGGTGTCGCTGCTGACGAACGCCGGGCCTTGAGCGCCCTCTTCGATGAACTCGGGCCCGACGCGCCGACCTTGTGCGACGGCTGGACCACGCGGGACCTCGCCGCGCACCTCGTCGTGCGGGAGCACCGGCCCGATGCCGCTCCCGGGATCGTCGTGCCCGCTCTGGCCGGGTACACGCAGAAGGTCCAGGACCGCTACGCCGCCAAGCCGTGGGCGAACCTGGTCGAGCAGGTGCGGCGGGGGCCGTCGAAGTTCTGGCCCACCGCGATCGGCCCGCTCGAAGAGCTCACCAACACCGCCGAATTCCTCGTCCACCACGAGGACGTCCGGCGCGCGCAGGACGGCTGGGCGCCGCGGCCCGCGGACCCCACCCGGGACGCCGCCGCCTGGAAGTCGGCGAAGCAGGCCGCCAAGCTGAACCTCCGCAAGTCACCCGTCGGCGTGACGCTGCGCACGAAGGACGGCCGCGAAGCCGCCGTCAAGACCGGGCCCGATCCGGTGACCGTCGTCGGGGAGCCGGTCGACCTGCTGCTGTTCGTCTTCGGCCGCGACGCCGTTCACCTGGACTTCGAGGGTGACGCGGCCGCCGTCACCAAGCTTCAGACGGTGAACCGGGGGCTTTAAGCTGCCACTCATGCCGATGATCAGCGTTGCCATGTTCCCCGGTCGCACGCCGGCCCAGAAGAGCGCCTTGGTCCGCGAGCTGACCGACGCCTTCGTCCGCACCTGCGGCGGCAAGCCCGAGGGTGTCCAGGTGACGCTGGTCGAGATCGGCGCCGACCACTGGGCTTCCGGCGGCGTCCTGTACTCCGAACGCTGACCTCGCCGGGAGACCGGACCGGCCTCCCGGCGAGGACGTCAGCGCAGGCCGAGGGCCCGCAGCGCGAAGTGGACCTCGATCGCGGTCTGCTTGATCGTCTCCGCGATCACCAGCGAGCCGTGGCCCGCGTCGTAGCGGTAGAACTCGTGGTGCAGCTCGCGGCCGCCGAGGCGGTCGAGGTAGTTCTCGATCTGGCGGATCGGGCAGCGCGGGTCGTTGTCGCCGGCCAGCACGAGCACCGGCGCCGTCACGGCGTCGACGTACGTGATCGGCGAGCACTCGCGGTACACCGCGGGCACGTCCTCCGGCGAACCGCCGAAGAGCGCGCGGTCGAACGAGCGCAGCTGCTCCATCTCGTCCTCGTACGCGGCGACGTAATCCGCCACCGGCACCCCGGCGACGCCCGCCGCCCACCGCGTCGGCTGCGTGCCGAGCGCGAGCAGGGACAGGTAGCCGCCCCACGAAGCGCCGTTCACGACGCACTTCGCCGGGTCGCTGAGTCCGGTTTGGACGGCCCAGTCGTGGACCGCGGCGACGTCCTCGAGCTCGGTCAGCCCGGGACGGCCCTCGATGGCGTCGCGCCAGGCCGAGCCGTAGCCGGTCGAGCCGCGGTAGTTGACCTCGACCACGGCGAACCCGGCGTCGAGCCAGGTCGCGCGGTAGGCGGAGAAGCGGTCCTCGTCCGCCGCGTGCGGGCCACCGTGCAGGGAGAACACCGTGGGCAGCGGCCCGTCCGGCGCGCCCGAAGGCCGGGAGACGAGCGCGTGGATCCGCCCGCCGACGCCTTCGACGAACGCGTCGGTCACCGGCTCCGAGCCCGGTGCCCGCTCACCCGGCGGTTCCAGGAGGATCGCGTCGGTGCCGTCGGTGGTCCGGGCCCGGACCGCGGTCGGCTCGGCGGCACTGGACCACGAGTACTCGACCGTGCCGTCCGGGCGGACGCCCGCGCCGCCGATCCGGCCGGCCGGAGTGTCCACTGAGGACAACTCCGCCGTGTCGAGGTCGTAGCGGTACAACGAACTGCGGCCCTCGTGGAAGTGGACGACCAGCAGGGCGCGTGCGTCCGGGTACCAGCCCGCGACGACCTCGCCGGGCAGGTCCAGTTCGATCTCCGTCTCGGTGTCGGTCCGGACGTCCCAGACGAGCAGCTCCTCACGGCCGCGGCGCTCGTGCAGCACCAGCAGCCGCTGGTCGCCGGGCAGTGGCGAGAATTCGAGGGCGGAGAGGCCCTTGCCTTCGCCGTCCCACTTGTCCGCGACGGCCTCGAACCCGTCGGTCGCGAGCACCCGCAGCGCGGGGTGGCGCGAGTCGCCGTGCTCGGAGTGCGAGATCGCGATCAGGCTCTCGTCGCGGGAAAGGGAGGCGATGCCGGCGTCGTCCGGGTGGCTGTAGAACCGGCGCGTCTCGCCGCCGATCCGGGCGAACAGCTCGCTGCCGTCGTCGGTCGAGACGCCGACCGCGACGAGCCGGGTGCCGATCTCGAGGCCGGCCGGATAGCCGTCGTGGACGTCCGGGACGGCCTTCTCCGGCTTGCTGCCCTCGGTCGCCGCGAACGGCTCGCGGACCCAGGAGCCGAACTCGTCGCCGTCGGTGTCGTCGAACCACCAGATCCACTCGCCGTCCGGGGACGGCGTCGAGTGCAGGGTGCCGTTGGGCCGGTCGGTGACGCGGCGGTGCTCGTCCGTCGCGCGGTTCCAGGCGTAGACCTCCCAGACGCCGCTGGCGTTGGAGACGTAGACGCATGCGTCGGGGGCGTCGCGGGCCCACTCGGGCACGGAGATGCGCGGGGCGTGGAAGCGGGCCCGCCAGCGGGCTTCGGCTTCGGCGTCGTCGAACAGCCGGTCCGGGACCACCGCGGGCGGATATTGGTTGGCTGACTGCGTGCTCACCCCTCGATCCTGCCACCTTCTGGCCGTACTGTGTGCGAGGTGCTGGAGGGTTACGCGCCGGGCTACGGGCGAGACGCGGTGTCGATGATGGCGGCGCGCACGGCGGCGGAGCGCGCGACGTTCGCCCAGCCCCTGTTCCGGCCGGGCATGTGGGTGGTCGACCTGGGCTGCGGTCCCGGCTCGATCACCCTGGGCCTGGCCGCGGAGTCCCGGGTGACCGGCGTCGACCGCGACGCGGGCCAGGTGGTGCTCGCCCGCGAGGCGGCCCGCCGGGCCGGAAGGTCCACAGTGGACTTCGTGGTCGGGTCGGCGTACGACCTGCCGTTCGCTTCCGGCAGCGTGGACGTGGCTTTCTCGCACGCGCTGTTCGAGCACCTCGCCGCTCCGGCGGACGCGCTGGCCGAGTTGCGCCGGGTACTCCGCCCCGGCGGCAGGCTGGCGTTGTCCACATCGGACTGGAGCAAGGCACGTCTGCGGCCGAAGACGGCGAACGTCGACGCCGCGCTGAGAGGCCACTACCTCCTGCGCCGCCGCGCGGGCGGCAACCCGTTCGCGGGCCGCCACATCGCGGAGGAGTGCGTCCGGGCGGGGTTCACGGAGGTGGCTTCGCGGGCGAAGTACCGCGAGGACATGAGCTATCGCGACCTGGCGAAGTACGTGGAGTCGCGGCTGGACGCGGCGATCGCGGACCCGGCGTACGCGCGCGACCGCGACCAGCTGGCCAGCGCGGCCCGTTCGGCGTGGATGTGGACGCGCGGCGGTGACGGGGATTTCAGCCAATGCTGGGTCGAGGTGACGGCCACGCGAAAGTGAACGAGAACGCGCGGCCGCGCAGGGGGTCCAGGGCGGCGAAGCCCCCTGGCGGGGGTCTGGGGGTTCGACCCCCAGAAAATACCGAGGGGGCCGCGTAGGTTCGCGCAATTTGCGAACACGCGGCCCCCAAGGACCATCTCGTCGGGGTGGCGGGATTTGAACCCACGACCTCCTCGACCCGAACGAGGCACGCTACCAAGCTGCGCCACACCCCGAGGTACTGCTTAACGGGTCGTGGAGAAGTCTAGCGGACGCTGTCGCGGGCTTTGCGGGGGGCCGACTTATGGGGCTCGGACGACCCCGATCCGCGCGGGACCAGCGTCAACAGGCTCGCCTCCGGCGGGCAGGCGAACCGGGCCGGCGCCCACGGCGACGTCCCCAAGCCGGCCGAGACGTGCAGCCACATGTGCGCCCCCCACCGGGAGGCGCCGCGGGCCCGGCTGCGATCCAGGTCACAGTTGGTGACGATCGCGCCGTAACCCGGCAGCCGGAGCTGGCCGCCGTGGGTGTGGCCGGCCAGGACGAGGTCGTAACCGTCCGTGGCGAACGTGTCGAGCACCCGCGGCTCCGGCGAGTGCGTCACGCCCAGGCGGACGGCCGCGCCGCTGTCGGCCGGGCCCGCGATGTCGGCGTAGCGGTCGCGGCGCAGGTGCGGGTCGTCGACGCCGGCCGCGAACACCCGCTGCCCGCCGACGTCGATCGTGCGGCGGACGTGCGTGAGGTCGGTCCAGCCGTGCTCGACGAACGCCGCGCGCAGGTCGCGCCACGGCAGCTGGACGCCGTGGATGCGCTTCTTCTTGCCCTGCGGCATCAGGTAGCGGGCCGGGTTCTTCGGCTTGGGCGCGTAGTAGTCGTTGCTGCCGAAGACGAACACACCCGGCCGGTCGAGCAGCGGGCCCAGCGCGCGCAGCACCGCCGGGACGGCCGTCCGGTGCGACAGGTTGTCGCCGGTGTTGACGACCAGGTCCGGGTTCAGCTCGTCGAGCGCGGCGACCCAGCGCTGCTTGCTGTGGTGACCGGGCAGCATGTGCAGGTCCGAGACGTGCAGGATGGTGAACGGCCGCGAACCGGGCGCCAGCACCGGCAGTTCGGCGGTGCGGAGGGTCCAGCGGCGCCGTTCGATCCCGACGGCGTAACCGAGGGTCGCGGCGCCGAGCGCCACCGTCCCCGCGGCGAGGCGCGCCACCGTCGCCCCCGACGTGCGTGTGTTACTGAGCGTGCTCACAAACTCCAGGATACGTGCTCAACAGTTGGATGACTTCGCCGCCGTTACGGGGAACCTGGCGCTTAGCATTTGCGTCGGCCCGAAGACGGGAAACAGGCCGGGGGGCTTGGGGAGAACGATGGAGCAGTTCGGGCCGTACCGGATCGAAGGCCTGCTCGGCCGCGGCGGCATGGGCGAGGTCCACCGCGTGTACGACACCGCGCACGACCGCGTCGTCGCGCTGAAGCTGTTGTCCGAGCCCTTCGTCACCGACGAAGCCTTCCGCGCGCGGTTCCGGCGCGAGTCGCAGATCGTCGCGCGGCTGCGGGAGCCGCACGTGATCCCGATCCACGCTTACGGCGAGATCGACGGCCGCCTGTACCTCGACATGCGGCTCGTCGAAGGCCGTGACCTGAAGGAAGTGCTGGCCGACGGCCCGCTCGACCCCGCGCGGGCCGCCGGGATCGTGACGCAGGTCGCGGGGGCGCTCGACGCCGCTCACGTGGACGGCCTCGTGCACCGCGACGTCAAGCCGTCGAACGTGCTCGTGACGAGCGCGGACTTCGTGTACCTGGTGGACTTCGGCATCGCCCGGTCGATGACGGCGGAAGGGACGTCGATCACCGGCACCGGCAACGTGATCGGCACCCTCGACTACATGGCGCCGGAACGCTTCGGCGACGCGCCGATCACCGGTCTCGTCGACGTCTACGCGCTGGCGTGCGTGTTCTTCGAGTGCCTGACCGGCCACCGCCCGTTCCCGGCGGAGGGCGCGGCCGCGCAGATGGGCGCGCACCTGACCGCGCCGCCGCCGGTGCTTTCGCGGGCGCGGCCGGGGCTCCCGCCGGCCCTCGACGCCGTGCTGGCGCGCGGCATGGCGAAGAACCCGGCCGACCGGTACCCGACGGCGGGGGCGTTCGCCGACGCCGTCCGGGCGGCCCTCACCGCACCGGCCCCGCCGATCCCGACGTGGCAGAAGACGTTGCCGGGCTTCGTGGCGCACGCCGCCCCGGCGCCGACGACCCCGCCACGGCCGATGCCGCTCCCGACCGCGCCGCACCCGGGCCCGGGCCCGTTCACCGGGCCTCCGCGGGTGGCCGGGCCGGCCGCGAAGCCCCCGAAGCCGCAGCGGAACCGGTGGATCGCGCTGTGCGCGGTGCTGGCGGGCGTCGTCGTGGTGGCGCTGGTGATCACGTACGTCGTCACGCGGGACCGGACGACCCAGACGGGCGGTCCCGGCCCGACGGATCCCTCGATCACCGGCGAAACGTCGGCACCGCCGTCGGAAACCTCGACCGGGCAATCGTCCACTTCGGAATCCCCGAAGTCTTCGGAAGCGAAGCCGGCGCACGACGACCGCCTGGCCGCCGCGGTGCCGCCGATCTACCGGACGTGCACCGACGCGGCGGCGCCCGCCGGAGCGGTGGCGGCGGTCGAGTGCGGCGGTTCGACGGTCGGCGACGTCCGGATCGGCAACGTCTGGTTCGCGGAGCCGACCGGTGCGCGCTTCCTCCGCTTCGCCGACGCCGCGGCGATGGACGCGTTCTTCCAGAACATCGTGAAGGCCCAAGGTCTCACCCGCAACGACGCCCAAGGCGCGTGCCGCCCGGAGAAGTACCCCAAGATCTGGGGCACGTACTACCGGGCGGAGGTCCCCAACCCGGTCCCGGGCGAGTACCTGACCTGCTTCCTGGGCGACCCGGCCCAGCTGGTGTGGACGGAGAAGAAGAACCTCGTGGCGGGCATCCTGCTGTCCACGAAGGTCACCACGAACGACGACCTCGACAAGCTCTACCAGTGGTGGAACACGGAAATCCTGTCGGAGATGCCGCAGAGCTGAAAGCCGGAGGGCCCCGCGACGTCCGCGGGGCCCTCCGGCTTTCAGCGGGCGCCGCCGCCCATGTACTTCGGATCCGGTTGGGGCAGGTCCATCGTCGGCTGCCCCTCCATGATGTTCTTCATCGCGCCGAACCACGTCCGGGCCGGTGACCGGCCACCGAAGATGGTGCCGGTCGGGCACACGCGGACGTTGCCCGGGCCGGCGTCGCAGATACCGCCCTGGCCGCCGCCGAACTTGAACGTCATCGCCGCGCCCGCCAGCTGCGGGGTGCCGCCGACGAACGTCGCCGAGACGTTGCCCTGGGTGGTGCCCGTCTTGCCGATCATCGGGCGGTTCCAGCCGACGCCGCTGGCCGCCTGGAACGACGTGCCGCCCGGCTGGTCGTCCTTGCTCATGCCCACCGCGAGCGTGTTCGCCAGTGGCTCGGGCACGGCCTGCTCGCAGGGCGCTTCCTTGATCGGCACCGGTTTCCCGTTGCGGTCGGTGACCGCGCTGATCGGCGTCGGCGGGCACCAGACGCCGCCGGAGAGGATCGTCGCCGCCACGTTGCCGAGCTCCAGGCCGCTCAGCGGGCTGAAGCCCAGCGTGAACGCGCCGAAGCCGGGGTTGGCCCCGCGCGGGCCGTAGTACTCGGCCTGGCTCAGCCGCTTCGCTTCCGATTCGGCCTTCGGGTCGACGGTGCCGCCGCCGATGTTGCTCGCCATCGTGTCGCGCATGCCCAGCCGCCTGGCCATGTCGATGCCGGGGGCCGTGCTGCCGAGCCGGTCTTCGAGCTCGACGAACGTGGTGTTCGGCGACGTCGCCAGCGCGGTCTGGATCGTCGCGCCCTCGGCGATGCGGCTGTAGTCACCGGCGTTGCCGACGCAGTACCAGTTCGAATTGGCCGGCGGGCCGGTCTTCGGACAGGTCTTCGCGCCACCGGTGAACACGTGCGAGATGTAGTTTTCGGGCACCTGCACCGGTGTGAAGATGCCGGCGACGCCCTTCTCCAGCGCCGCCGCCGTGGTGAAGATCTTGTACGTCGACCCCGCACCACCGGTGTTGTAGACACCCGCGGGCAGCGCATACGTCGTCTGCCCGGCGTCCTGGTTCTGCCCGTAGTCGCGGTTCGCCGCCAGCGCCACCACTTCGTGCCGGTCCTTGCCCGGTTTGATCAGCGACAGCGTGTTCGCGATGTACGGCTGGGTCTTCTTGACCTGCGCCTCCGCCGAGACCTTCGCCTCGTGGTTGGCGCGCTCGTCCAGCGTGCTCTTGATCGTGTAGCCGCCGGAGTAGAGCTGGTCCTTCGTCATCCCGCCGGCCTTGAGGAGGTAGTCCTCGACGTACTGGCAGAAGAACCCGGCCTCCGGGCCGGCGCCGATGCAGTTGGCCGGCGGCTTCTTCGGGCCGTCCGCGACCACGCCCAGCGGCTCACCCTTGAAGCGGTCCGCGTCGGCCTTCGCCAGCTTCTTGTTGTCGACCATCCGGTCGAGCACCAGGTTACGGCGCGCGGTGGCCTTGTCCGGGTGGTTCCACGGGTCGTTGTTGATCGGGTTGTTCACCAGGCCGGCCAGCAGTGCGGCCTGCGGCACGGTGAGCTTCTCCGGCGTCGTGTCGAAGTACGCGTGCGCCGCCGCGCCGATCCCGAAGATCTGCCGGGAGAATTCGACGATGTTGAGGTAGTTGGCCAGGATCTGCTGCTTGCTCAGCTTCGTCTCGAGGTTGATCGCGATCCGCGCTTCCTTGAGCTTGCGCGAGATCGACTGCTCCTGGGCCTTCTTCTGGCCGATCGGGTCGTTCCGGTAGACGACGTTGATCAGGTAGTTCTTGGTGAGCTGCTGGGTCAGCGTCGAGGCGCCCTGGGTGTCGGCGCCGGTGCTGTTGCTGACGGCCGCGCGCAGCGTGCCCTGCCAGTCGACCCCGTGGTGCTCGTAGAACCGCTTGTCCTCGACCGAAACCAGGGCCCACTTCATGGCCTCGTTGATCTGGTTCTCGGTGATCGGCAGCCGGTACTGGCTGTAGAGGGTCGCGATGGGCTTGCCGGTGCTGTCGGTGACCGTCGTCACCAGCGGCGGCGGGATGTCCGCGAGGTCGGAGGAAGTCTTCTCCACCGTCTCGCTCGCCTGGTTCGACATGACGCCGGCCGCCCCCACGACGGGGAAGAGCATGCCGGCGACGAGCACCCCCGCGAGCAGACAGAGGCCGATGAGCTTGAACAAACCATCCGCTTTTCGCACGAGGGCCAGGCTACCCGGAACGGATCAGGCGCCGGTGACGCCGTGTCTCCGAAGGTGTGAAATCAGTGACAAAACAGCCCCCCTTCGGTGACAACTGGTAACGGAAGGCATTCTGGGTCTCGACGGGGGGAACCGACGGCCCCTACAGTCCGTCAACGTCTCACGAAGACAAGCCGTCGGATGGATCAACGCGGGTGGGAGCTCGCCTGGTCCGAACGGCGGCACCGGCACCGGGGAGGTGCCCGGGTAACCGACGTGAGCTGAGGGAGACACGCTCGCGGGGGCAAGGGAGCGCAGTGCCTTTCCCCGCTGGTGCGTCGATCACCAGGGTAGGGAGCTGGGGGTATGGAAACCAACCAGTCGAGCTGGCGAATCAACGCGTCCTGCCGGGACGCCGATCCGGACGGCCTGTTCGTCCGGGGTGCGGAGCAGAACCGGGCGAAAGCCGTCTGCATGGGCTGCCCGGTCCGCACGGAATGCCTCGCCGAAGCGCTCGACGGCCGGATCAACTTCGGCGTCTGGGGTGGCATGACCGAACGGGAACGGCGGGCCCTGCTGCGCCGCCGTCCCGACGTGGAGAGCTGGGCCGACCTGCTCGAAGCGGCCAAGCGGGACGCGGAGGAACGCGTCTCGGTCGGCTGAGCCGGGCTGCGGGTGGCGCGGTCCTGCTGCCGCGCCGCCCGTACCGCTCAGCCCGCGAGCTTCACGCCGATGTCGCGCAGGCCGTCGAGGTCGTGGACGTCGCCGGCCAGGGCCGGCACCTTCGCCAGCGCCACCTCTGGGTGCGCCCGGGTGAACCGGGCCAGCAGCCGCTCCTCGCGGGCCGCCAGCCCGACCCGGTCGGCGTGCAGCCGCAGCACCGCCTCGGCCAAGGGGGCGTTCTGCAGCGACTCGGCCGCGGCCAGTGCCTCCGTGCCGGACAGCTTCGCGAGCACCGGGTGCGTCCGGTTCGCGATCAGCCCGGCCAGCGGCATCGACTCCGAGGACAGCCGCTCCACGAAGTAGGACGCCTCGCGCAGCGCGTCCGGCTCCGGCGCGGCGACGACGAGGAACGACGTCCCGGACGAACGCAGCAGCTCCGCCGTCTTGCGGGCGCGCTCGCGGAAGCCGCCGAACATGCTGTCGAAGGCCTGCATGAACGCCGACGCGTCGGTGAGCAGCTGGCCGCCGATGATCGTCGACACGGCCTTGGCGAACATCGAGAACCCGGCGTTGACGACCTTGCGCAGACCCCAGCCGCCCGCCTTCGCCGGAGCGGTGAGCAGCCGGATCATCCGGCCGTCCAGCGCGCTCGACAGCCGGGTCGGCGCGTCGAGGAAGTCCAGAGCCGACCGGCTCGGCGGGGTGTCGACGATGATCAGGTCCCACTCGCCGGTGGCCGCGAGCTGGCCCAGCTTCTCCATCGCCATGTACTCCTGCGTGCCGGAGAACGACGTGGAAATCGTCTGGTAGAAGGGGTTCTGGAGCAGCTGCTCGGCGCGTTCCGGGCCGGCGTGCACGCGCACCATGTCGTCGAAGGTGCGGCGCATGTCGAGCATCATCGCCCAGAGCTCGCCCTTCGGCTCGAACCCCTCGAC
Source organism: Amycolatopsis sp. 505 (assembly GCF_031625235.1). Taxonomy (NCBI): domain Bacteria; kingdom Bacillati; phylum Actinomycetota; class Actinomycetes; order Pseudonocardiales; family Pseudonocardiaceae; genus Amycolatopsis; species Amycolatopsis sp. 505. The sequence continues at coordinate 608,968 of NZ_JACKQP010000002.1, read as the reverse complement.
GTGCACCCGCTTCGGGTGGTTGCCGAGTTCGCGCAGGCCGAGCGCCTGCGCCAGCCGCCGCGCGGGGTCGATCGTCAGCACCACGGTCTGGCGGCCGCGCTCGGCCGCGCGCAGGGCGAGCGCCGCGGCCGTGGTCGTCTTGCCGACGCCGCCGGAGCCGCAGCAGACGATCACGCGGCTTTCCGGGTCGTCGAGCAGCGCGTCGATGTCGATGGTGGTCACAACCGCACCCCCTGGTCGGTCAGGGCTTCGGCCAGGTCGTAGAGGGCCGCGACGTCGACGCCTTCGGTCAGGTCCGGCAGCTCCAGGGTCGGCAGGTCGGCCTCGGCGAGCTGCTCGCGCGCCCGCTGCTCGGCGGCTACCCGCACGGCGTGTTCGACAGTCTCTTCCACGAGCGCGTCCAAAGTGTCTTCCGGCAGCTTCAGGCCGGCCGAAGCGAGCCCGTCGCGGACGCGGGAGGCGTCGACGCGCCCGTCGGCGGCGGCGGTCACCGACCGGGCGGGCAGCCGCGGCGGCCGGACCCGGTTGACCAGCACCGCACCGGGGCGCAGGTCGGCGCCGTCCAGCTCGGCCACGGCCTCGACGGTCTCGCGGACCGGCATCTCCTCCAGCAGCGTGGCCAGGTGGACCGCGGTCTCGCCGGAGTGCAGCAGCCGCACCACGCCCTCGGCCTGGCCGCGGATCGGGCCGGTCTTCGCGAGGTCGGTCAGGGCCTTGGTGACGTCGAGGAACTTGACGACCCGGCCGGTCGGCGGCGAGTCGACGACGACGGCGTCGTAGGTGTGCCGCCCGTCGGACTCCGTGCGGCCGACGCACTCCTTGATCTTCCCGGTGAGCAGGACGTCCCGCAGGCCCGGGGCGAGGGTGGTGGCGAACTCGATCGCGCCCATCCGCCGCAGCGTCCGGCCGGCGAAGCCCAGGTTGTAGAACATTTCGAAGTACTCGAGCAGCGCGGCCTCGACGTCGATGTGCAGCGCGCGCAGCTCGCCGCCACCCGGGACGGACGCGATGCGCTGCTCGGCGTACGGCAGCGGCTCGGTGTCGAAGAGCTGGGCGATGCCCTGCCGGCCCTCGACCTCGATGAGCAGCACCCGACGGCCTTCGCGGGCGAGCGCGAGGCCGAGCGCGGCGGCGAGCGTCGTCTTGCCCGTCCCGCCCTTGCCGGTGACGAAGTGCAGCCGGGCGCGGGCAAGCTCGTCGGTCCAGCCGGCATGGGAAATGGTCACTTCTGCACCCTAATTCAGCGCTCAACCGGCCAGCAGCATGACGCCGGCCGCAGCGGCGACGGCGGCGACGAGTGCCCAGCTCAGGAGGCCGGGCAGCACGGTCAGGGTGAGCACGCCCACGACCACCAGCAGGGTGAAGGTGATCACCCCGCCGAGCGCGACCTGGCCGGAGCTCTGCGTCCGGTCGCGCACCTTTGCCATCACGACGAGCACCAGCGGCAGCCCGGCCGCCGCGAGCAGCGCCGTCGCGATCACCCGCCACGTCTCCACCCCGCCACGCTAGCGACGCGCGCCCCCGAGCGTCGCGAATGACTCATTCGGGACCTCCGAGGTCGCGAATGAGTCATTCGCGGCATCCGGGCCGGGCGGCACGGAGCGTGAGATGGGCCACAGTCCGGCGCGTCGCGGGCGTTAATCCGGCGGTGGCCCGCGGTGCGGTTGCCCGCTTGGCTACGCTCCCGGCTATGAGCGCCACCAAGTGGGAGTACGCCACCGTCCCTCTGCTGATCCACGCGACGAAGCAGATCCTCGACCAGTGGGGCGAGGACGGCTGGGAGCTGGTCACCGTGCTGCCGAACCCGAGCGGCGAGCAGCACGTCGCCTACCTGAAGCGTCCGAAGGGCTGACCCGGTGAGCTGGAGCGAACGGCTGAAGGAGCTCGGCATCGAGCTGCCCGGCGTCGCGGCCCCGCTGGCCGCGTACGTGCCCGCCGTCCGGAATGGGCAGCACGTCTACACCTCCGGCCAGCTGCCCTTCGTCGACGGCGTGCTCGCCGCGACCGGCAAGGTCGGCGCGGAGATCAGCCCCGAAGAGGCGAAGGGCCACGCCCGCACGTCGGCGCTCAACGCGCTCGCGGCCGTGCACGCACTGGTCGGCATTGACAACGTCGCGCGGATCGTCAAGGTTGTCGGCTTCGTGGCTTCCGCGGAGGGCTTCACCGGTCAGCCCGCGGTCGTCAACGGCGCGTCCGAACTGCTCGGCGAGGTCTTCGGCGACGCGGGCATCCACGCCCGCTCGGCCGTCGGCGTCGCGGAGCTGCCCATCGGCTCGCCGGTGGAGGTCGAACTGATCGTGGAGGTGCAGTGATGGACCCGGACATCGAGCAGTCCACCCACGAACTGCTGCTCCGGCTGGCCGGGCGGCTGCCCGACCAGCTGCTGTGGCGGTTCCGCGACTGGCTCGGCGAGGGCGCCATGGGCACCCTCGCCCGGACCCTGCCGAGGTCTTTGCTTAAGCACAGGATCGACCTCGACCAAACGGAGTACCGGCTGCTCGTGGCCGGTCTCATCCCGCACGGCGCCGACTGGCACCAGGTCAGTTCGACGCTGGGGGTAGACGACGTCACCGAGAACCGGTACACATTCACGTCGAGTGCGCCCGAATGGGTTAACTCGGTCGACTCCGTGTCCGTGTTGATCCACGCAACGTTGCGCGGTCGCCCGGACGTGGGGGAAGTGCGGCAGAGCTGGCGGCACGTCGGTGTGGTCGGACAGGGCACCGCCAAGCGCGTCCTGCTGATCAACGCGCTGTCGGGGTTGCCGAGGTTGACCGGCGAACTGCAGCGCGTGCTGCGGGTCCTGGGCGACGAAGAGCCCAGCGTCGAAGTCATCCCGCCGCGCTTCGACCTGCCGGGGTACCACCGGGCCGCGCTGGCCGACTCAGAGCTGGTCTGCGTGGGCGCCGTGGCGGGGACCCGGCTAGTAGCCGCATAACGCTCGCCCGCCAGCGAGCTGGGAGGGAGCAAGGCAATGGTGGAGGTCCACGACGGCCCGCCCATGGACGGGTTCTCGGTGCCCCTGCGCCTGCACAACCTGTTGCTGGCCCTGGCGGGCCGGATCGACGACAGCGCGCTCACCGAAGCGCGTGAGCTGATCGCCCGGGCCCACATCGACGAGGCGGTCGAGCTGACCACCGGCACGCTCATCGCGGGCCGGATCCCGGTCAGCTCCGCCGAGCAGCGCGAACTGGCGCTGGTCCTCGAGATGAGCCGGTCGGACGCGACGCTGGCGAACGACCTGCTGGTCGATGAGGCCGAGCCGGTCAACACGCACCGGTTCACCGGCGAGAACGCGCCGGAGTTCGGCATCGCCGAGGCGCTCGACCGGACGCTGCAGGTGCTGCCGGACGTCCGTTCGGTGCACGCGGTGTGGCGCAACACCCCGGCCGGCAGCGTGCCGGGCGCGTTGCCCCAGCGCGTGGTGCTCGTGGAGCTGGGGCCGGAGGGCAACCCGCCGGCCGTCGCGTTCCGCGTCGACACGGCGCTGCGCCGGGCCGGGATCCACTCGGTCGTCGAGGTCAGCGGTCCGGGCGTCGCGCACTCCGAGTACCACCAGGCCGCTTCGGCGGCCGCGTCGCCGGCGTGGGTGACCGGGAGCACGACGTCGAGCTCGTCGTCGTACCGCTCGGAGCCCGCGAAGCCGCCGGCCCCGGTGACGTCGGAGCCGGTCGCGGAGTCGGGCAGCCGGCACAGCATGCGGTCGAGCAGCACCACCACGACGGCGCCGGCCGAGCCGGTCGCCCCGGTGGTGCCGATCGTGTCGCCGCCCGCCCCCGAGCCGCCCCGCAAGGCGCGGTCGGAGACGCGGGCGGAACGCACCGCCGACCTGACCCCGGCCGAGGTGGCGCAGCTGCGGCAGGCGCTGGCCGAGGACCCGGAGAAGGGCCGCGAGATCGCCGCGGGCAAGCCGTCGATGCACGAGGTCGTCGAGCTGCCGGCACTGGATCTGGACGACCCGAGCCTGAGCGAGCGCGACCGGGCGCTGCTGCGCGAGCTGCACGCCGAGCTGGCCGAGCGCGAGCGGGCCGAGGCGGCGAAGATGCGGCTCAACGGCGCGTCCCGCTCCGGCGGCGACCAGCGCGGCTGGACCGCCCCGTAGGACTCTGTTCGCGAGAAGGCGGCACTTCCCGTATGGGAGGTGCCGCCTTTTCCGTGTCCGGCGTGCCACAACTGCGCGACGGGACGTCGGGGTGCGGAGGTATGTTGCCGAGGTGGAGCAGCCAAAGGAGTTTGTCTTCGACATCCCGGTCGGCGCGGGGGTGGCCACCCGCGCCAACGCCGACGGCCCGCCGGCGACGCCGAAGGACGCGGCCACGGTGATCCTGGTCCGGGACGGCGCCGACGGCGTCGAGGTCTTCCTCCAGCACCGGGTCAAGGGCATGCCGTTCGCGGGCGGGATGACCGTGTTCCCCGGCGGCGGGGTCGACCGGCGCGACGCCGACACGTCGGTGGCGTGGGCCGGGCCCGAGCCGTCGTGGTGGGCCTCGCGGTTCGGCTGCGACGAAGCCCTCGCGCGGGCGCTGACCTGCGCGGCGGTGCGCGAGACGTTCGAGGAGTCCGGCGTGCTCCTGGCGGGCGGCGCGGAGGAGGCGCTCACCGACGTCACGCCGTACGCGGCGGCCCGCCAGGCCCTGGAGACGCGGGAAGTGTCGCTGGCCGGGTTCCTCGCCGACGCGGGCCTGACGCTGCGGGCCGACCTGTTGCGCCCGTGGGCGCACTGGATCACGCCGGAGCAAGAGCCGCGCCGCTACGACACCCGGTTCTACGTCGCGAAGCTGCCCGAAGGCCAGGAGGCCGACGGGGCGACGTCGGAGGCGTCGAGCTCCGGCTGGCAGCGTCCCGAAGAGGCCATCGCCGACGCCCGCGAAGGCCGCCGGATGCTGATGCCGCCGACCTGGCTGACGCTGAGCGAGCTGGCGGAGTTCGCCACGGCCGACGACGTGCTGAACGCGCCGCGCGAGATCGTCCGGATCGCGCCGACGCTGGTCCGCGAGAACGATCACGTCCGAGTCGTCCTGGAGCCGCGATGAGCGCCCCGGCCTACGGCGTGCTGCGCCAGGTCTCCGAGACGGCTTCCGTGCTGCTGGAGAACAACCCGTCGTCGATGACGCTCGAAGGCACCAACAGCTGGGTGCTGCGCGCGACGCCGTCGAGCCCGGCCGTGGTCGTCGACCCGGGCTACCGCGACCTCGAGCACCTCGAGCTGCTGGCCGCGGTCGGTCCGGTGGAGCTGATCGTGCTCACGCACCACCACCCGGACCACGCCGAGGGCGCGCCGTGGTTCGCCGAGCGCGTCGGCGCCCCGGTGCGGGCGTTCGACCCCGCGTTGTGCGTCGGCGCTTCGTCCTTTGTGGACGGTTCGGTGCTCGAGGCGGGCGGGCTCTCCCTCCGGGTCCTGCACACGCCCGGGCACACCGACGACTCGGTGTCCCTGGTCCTCGACGGCCAGGTCCTGACCGGCGACACGATCCTCGGCCGCGGCACGACGGTGCTGCACGACCTCGGCGACTACCTGCGTTCGCTGCGCAAGCTGATCGAGCTGCCGGCCGGGACGGTCGGCCTGCCCGGGCACGGTCCGGAACTGCCCGACCTGCCGGCCACCGCGCGCGAGTACCTCGCCCACCGGGAACAGCGGCTCGACCAGGTGCGTTCGGCCTTGAAGACGCTCGGGCCGGACGCCACGCCGCGCCAGGTCGTCGAGGTCGTGTACGCGGATGTCGACAAAGCGCTGTGGGCGCCTGCCGAGTGGAGCGTGCAGGCGCAGCTGGACTACTTGCGGTCGGAGGAGAACGGATGAGCAACGTCGAGGTCGAGTTCTATTGGCGCCCGGGCTGCGGCTTCTGCGCGGCCCTGGAGCGGCCGCTGTCGAAGAGCGGCTTCAACGTCCGCGCGATCAACATCTGGGAGGACCCGTCGGCGGCCGCCCGGGTCCGCGAGGTGGCGAACGGCAACGAGACGGTCCCGACGGTGATCGTGGGCTCGAAGGCGATGGTGAACCCGTCGTTCGCCGAGGTGGAGGCGGCGGTCAAGGCCGCATCGGCGAGCTGAGCGCGGCGGGCCGCCCCCGGTTGTAGCGGGAGCGGCCATCCGGGCGACTCACTGCCTGTGGACGACGACCGTGCGATCGACTTCGTGCTCAACGGCGAGCAGTACCGGTTGAGCCGCGCCCAGGTACTGAGCGCGGCGGCCCGCGGTGGGCCGGAGCCCATCCGCACGCACTGGGTCGGCATCGGCGAGCAGCGGTGGCCGCCGCGGCAGATCTTCGAGCGTGCGCTCGGGGTGCCGCGGACGGACTTCATCTCGCACTACGCGATCCGCCAGCTCCGGCGGCTCGGCTTCCCGACGAGCCCGCTGCCGCACGAACCGGGGATCCCCGAACGCGAACGGCCCGCGCCCGAAAGCGACCTCGGGTCGGCGATCAAGTCCTTCATCGACCTGCACGAGTTCTTCGGGCAGGAAGATCTTTCCCGCCGGGTGAGCCGGCTCGAAGACCGCCTGGAGGGCGCCGACCGCGACACCGTCGAGGAGCGGCTGGCCCCCGAGGGCTTCACCGCCGACCTGCTCGAGGGCGCGCTGCTGGTGCGGCGGCACGCCGGCCGCGTCAACGACCTCATCCACGCGGCGATGATCGTCCGAGCGCTGCCGAAGATCCTCGAACCGGGCGAACGCATCGTCCGGCGCCCGTCGCTGGCCTCGGGCAACGACGGCGGCCGCAAATTCGACCTCGAGACGGACCGCCGCGTGGCCGAGTTCAAGGCCGCCCAGTGGAAGGGCCGCGACACGATGCGCAAACGCATGCTCGTCGCCGACCTGGTCGGTCTCGTCCTCGAACGCGGTGATCGCCGCGCCGAACTGTACGTGCTCGGCTCCTCGCCGCTCGACTTCCTGCGCACCAGCACCTCGACGGTCGAGTGGGCACTCGGCCGCTCGTCACCGCACCTGCGGCAGGCCTACGAACAGCGCTTCGGCAGCGCCGTGCTGACGATCGGCCAGTTCACCGCCGGGCCGGCGGCGGACGTCGTCCTCCGCGACCTGACCGGACTCATCGGCTGAGCATCGGCATCAGGTAGTACGTCAGTTCCACCTCCCCGGCCTCCGCGGCCCGCAGGACGCACGCCCGCATCCCCGGCTGGATCGACAGCACCACCCGCTCGCTGCCGAACGCCGCCAGTGCGTCCAGCAGGTAGCGGGCTTGGAAGGAGGGTGCCGTCCGCCCGCCGCTGACCTCCGCCTTCAGGACCTCCTCCGCCTCGCCCGTGTCCTGCCGTGCGCTCGCCAGCCGGACCTGGGCGTCGCCCACCTCCAGCGTCAGCACCCGCCTGTCCTCCGCGTACACCCCCACCCGGCGGACCGCCGCCGCCAGGGCGTCCGCCGCCACCGTCACCGTGGTGTCCACCGCGCCCGAGGGGATCGAGTCCTCCGACAGGAAGCCCGCGTCCAGGACCGCCGTCGCGACCAGGCCTCCCGGCCAGCTCACCCCGAACCGGCCCGGGCTCACGTGCAGCCCCACCCTCCCGCGGGCCTGCCGGGCCGCCTCCGCCAGAAGGGCCGCCGGGACCAGGACGTCCAGGGTGCCCGGCGACCGCAGTGGCAGCCGGGCCACCGCCATCCGGTAGCGGTCCGACGCCGTCAACGTCAGGCCGGACCCGGCCGCCTGCACGCGGACGCCGGTGAACAGCGGGAGCGGGTCGTCCTTCGCCGCCGTGCCCGCGACGATCCGCAACGCCGACGCGAACGCTGCTCCGTCCACTTCGGACACCTGGGCGGGTGGGTCCGAAGCAGGACCGGACGACGGCAGCAGGGGCAGCGCGAACCGGGCGTTGTCCAGCCGCAACGCCAGGCGCGTGCCCTCGACGACCAAGCGGACCAGCTCCGCGTCGAGCACCTTCAGCGTCTCCACCAGCGGGGCGGCCGGGACCACGACCGCGCCGTCGGTGTGCGTGGTCGCCGGGCAGCCGAAGCGCACGGCGAGGTCCGCTGCCGCGCCGGCGACCGTCAGGCCGGCCGCGTCCGCCTCCAGCCGCAGCCCGGTGCGGGACGGCAGGAGGCGTGACGCGGCCGAGACGGCCGCCGAGAGGCGGTGGGCAGGCGCGGTGACGTCCATGCCCACAAGCTAGCGGCGGGCACCGACAAAAACGGCGGAACTACGCGTTGACCAGCGCCGGAACCGGCGCGGGCCGGGCCGAGCGGACCGTGCCGCGCAGCAGCCACACGACCAGCGCCAGCGCCAGCCCCGCCACGCTCGCCGCCAGGAAGGCCGCGCCCGGGCCGGCGTGCTCGACGACGTACCCGCTGATCGACTGGCCGGCCGCCAGCCCGAGCGTCACCGCCGTGAGCACCCAGCCGAACGCCTCCGCCGCCGTGCCGGACGGCGCCACCACCTCGATCGTCGTCGAGTGGGCCGTCGACTGCGGGGTGATCAGCGCCCCCGCCAGCAGCATCATCAACGCCAGGCCCCACAGCGAGGACGGCCACGCGAGCAACGCGACCAGCGCACCGAACCCGCCGAGCAGCACTGGCAGCCGCAGGCCGAGCTGCCGCGGCCACGGCCGCAGGCTGTAGGCGACGCCGAACGCGACCGAGCTCAGCGACCACGCCGAAAGCAGCAGACCGCCCACGGACGCCTGGCCCGCTTCGGTGGCCGCGGCCGGCACGGCGACCTCGACGAACCCGATCACCACGCCGAAGCCGAGCGCGGCGATGGCCAGCGTCCGCATGCCCGGGCTGGCCAGCGCGCCCAGCAGCGACCCCGACGAACCCGAGGAGGGCCCCCACGCGCGCACGGCCGGGCTCAGGGCGAACAGCACCGCGCCGGTGAACTGCAGCGCGACGCCGAGCACCAGGCCGGTGCCCGCCCACGGCGCCATGACCAGCAGCCCGGCGACGCCGGGGCCGAGGATGAAGAAGACCTCCATGCTGATCGCCTCGTACGAGAAGGCCGCGTTGCGCGGGCCGCCCGGCGGGAGCAGCCGGCCCCACAGCGCCCGCGACGCCGACCCGACCATCGGCTCGGTCAGCCCGGTGAGGGCGCCCAGCGCGACCAGCACGGCCGTCGCGGCGTGCGACTCGATCGCCGTGACCAGCCCGCTCATCGACAGCGCCAGCAGGACCGCGACGGTCAGCAGCGGCCGCGTCGGCCCGAACCGGTCGATCAGCCTGCCCTGCACCACCGCACCGACCGAAACCCCGACGAGTGAACCGGCCGAGACGAGCCCGGCGACGGCGAAGGAACCGGTCTCGCGCTGGACGTAGAGCAGCGCCGAGATGCCGATCATCGCGATCGGCAGGCGGGCGAGCACGGACGCGACGGCGGGCCACCGGACCGCCCGGGTCGTCAGCGCGGTGCGGTAGTCGGCGAGGGACGTGCGGCTTTCGTGGTTCGAGACAGACTGGGACACGCGTACAAGTATGCCGCAGAGTGGTACGTCGGTACCAGTTATTTGACGGTCAGGTTCGTCACCGCCGGATCCCGGGACCGGCGCGAGAGGTCTCGATCAGGTAACACTCACGATATTCTCCGTGGACTCCTGCAACGAAACGGCCCGGACGGCGTCCTTGAGAGTGAATGGCCTTGAATTCGTGGGTATGGGCCGTGATGGTTGAACAACAGCACAGAAAACCCAGCTCCCTCCGGCACTCGGGTCGGGGCCTGGCCCGGAGGGCGGGGAGCGCGGATCGTCGGGGGATGGTCCGCGCAAACAACGAAGAGCCGGTGCGCCACGTCGGGGGTGGCGCCCGGCTCTTTGTTGTGAACGCAGAAGGCCCCTCGGGTGCACCGAGGGGCCTTCGACGTGCGTGGTTCAGCGAGCCCGGCGGGCCAGCCGCTCCGGGTCCAGGATCAGCACGCTCTTGCCCTCGAGCCGCAGCCAGCCGCGGTGGGCGAAGTCGGCGAGCGCCTTGTTGACGGTCTCGCGCGAGGCGCCGACGTACTGGGCGATCTCTTCCTGCGTCAGGTCGTGCGTGACCCGCAGCAGGCCCGCCTCCTGGCTGCCGAAGCGCTGCGCGAGCTGCAGCAGCGCCCGCGCCACGCGGCCGGGGACGTCGGTGAAGATCAGTTCCGCGACCATGTTGTTCGTCCGGCGCAGGCGGCGCGCGACCACGCGCAGCAGCTGCTCGGCGATCTCCGGGCGGGTCGAGATCCACTGGCGCAGGGCCGGGCGGTCCATGGTGACCGCGCGGACCTCGGTGACCGTGGTCGCGCTCGACGTCCGGGGGCCGGGGTCGAAGATGGACAGCTCGCCGAACATGTCGGACGGGCCGAAGATGCCCAGCAGGTTCTCGCGGCCGTCCGGGGACTTGCGGCCGATCTTCACCTTGCCGGACTGGATGATGTACAGCTTGTCGCCGGGTTCGCCCTCGTTGAAGATGACATGGCCGCGGGGGAACTCCACGGATTCCAAGGTCTGGGCCAGCGCCTCCGCCGCTGCCGGCTCCACACCCTGGAAAATGCCCGCACGGGCCAGGGTTTCGTCCACCTCGGGTGCCTCCTCGTCGAGAAACGATCACGCTCCCCCTGGGCTGGAGGAGCGTGACGCCGATCACTTGCGCGTCAGTCTAGGGCGTACTCGCGAGATCGCCCGCCGGACTCGCGCACGGCGGAAACGATCTCGTTCGAACGTGGAGCCTAACTCCGCACGCGGCGCGCGCGTAGCCTGGCTGCCCGTCCGCCCAGCCTACGCAGCCGGAACAGCTCCAGCGCACGGCCGATGCCGTGCCCGTAGAGCGCCCTGACCTCGTTGGGCTGCGCCTGCTCGAGGAACTCTTCGACCTCGTTCTCCTGCACCGCGACGTGCTTCAGCCTGCTCTCGACGCGCTCCATGCCCAGCGCGAAGAACATGATCACCAGGGGGACCAGGATGACGAACCAGACAGTCATGACCGGACCCCGAAACACTCGATGGAAAGCATCTACTCCAGATCCTCGCTCATGGCGGCCGGAAAACGCGCCGAGGTGGTGCTCTGGCGTGTCGGTCGTCCACCGGTGCAGTCACCGGCTCGTCCGACGGCGCCCGTAGGCTATCGGGGTGCCACCTGCCACCACGAACGCCCCCCGTGAGGGCGCTGGTGAAAGCCGATTGGCTCTGGTGAGACGCGCCAGGCGGATGAAGCGTTGCCTCGACGACGTGTATCCGGGCGCCCACTGCGAGCTCGACTTCACCACGCCACTGGAACTGCTGGTCGCGGTCGTGTTGTCCGCGCAGACCACCGACGTCCGGGTGAACCTCGTCACGCCCGCGCTGTTCAAGCGCTACCGGACCGCCGCCGACTACGCCGGTGCCGACCGCACCGAGCTCGAGGAGTACCTCCGGAGCACCGGCTTCTACCGGGCGAAGGCCAACTCCGTGATGGGCCTCGGCGCGGCGCTGGTCGAGCGCTTCGGCGGCGAGGTCCCCGGCAAGCTCGAAGACCTGGTCACCCTGCCCGGCGTCGGCCGCAAGACCGCCAACGTCGTCCTCGGCAACGCCTTCGACGTGCCGGGGATCACCGTCGACACCCATTTCGGCCGGCTGGTCCGGCGCTGGGGCTGGACGGCGGAGGAGGACCCGGTCAAGGTCGAGCACGCGGTCGGTGAGCTGATCCCCCGCAAGGAGTGGACGATGCTCTCGCACCGGGTGATCTTCCACGGCCGGCGCGTCTGCCACGCCAAGAAGCCGGCCTGCGGCGCCTGCCCGCTGGCCAAGGACTGCCCGTCCTACGGCACCGGGCCGACCGGGTTCGAGGAAGCCGCGAAGCTGGTCAAAGGCGAAGAAAAGGACCACATCCTGGCCATGGCGGCGCCCCGGTGACGAGCGTCACCAAGTGGGCACTGGCCGCCGCCGTCCTGGCGGTGGCCTTGCTCGTCGCGCTGCTGCCGCGCGGGGGTGCCGACACCGCCGCGAAGCCGGCGGGGGACCTCGGGCCCGCCCGATCCGCGGCGGCGCTCCAGCCGTGCCCGGCGCCCGGGGCGGCACAGCCGGTGAAGCAGCTCGACGGCGTCACGGTGGACTGCCTGGGCGACGGCGCGCGCGTCGACGTCGGGAAGGCCCTCGCCGGGGCTCCGGTGCTGGTCAACGTGTGGGCGTCGTGGTGCGAGCCGTGCCGGACCGAGCTGCCCGTGCTCCAGGAGTACGCGAAGCAGCCGGGTGCCGTGCGCGTCCTCGGCGTCCAGGTGCAGAGCCCGGCGAAGGACGGCCTGGAGCTGCTCGCGAAGCTCGGCGTGCACCTGCCGTCGGTGTACGACGGGGACGGCGGCAGCGGACCTGTCCGGACGGCGCTCAAGGTGCCCTCGGCGCTGCCGGCGTCCTACTTGGTCACCGCGTCCGGCGAGGTGCGGTTCATCGCGAATCCTCGCTCGTTCGTGAACACTGACCAGGTGCGTGTGGCAGTCGAGGGGGCATCGTGATCGGACCACTGGTCGAACCCGAGTCGGTTCCCGAGTGGCTCCGGCCGCTGGTCAAGGTGAGCGCCGAGGTCGACTCGAAGACGTTCACCCGGTTCAGCCCGCCCGAGGACACCTACACGCGCGCCGCCGCGGTGCTCATCCTCTTCGGCGAGCGCGAAGCCGACGGCGAGCCGGACGTCCTCCTGCAACGCCGCGCCGACACGCTGGGCTCGCACGCCGGCCAGGTCGCCTTCCCCGGCGGCGGCGCGGAGGACGGCGACGGCGGCCCGATCGGCACCGCGCTGCGCGAGGCCGAAGAAGAAACCGGCGTGGTCCCCTCGGGCGTCCGCCCGGTCGCGGTGCTGCCGGAACTGTTCGTCCCGGTATCCGGGTTCGCCGTGACGCCGGTGCTGGCCCACTGGGCCGAGCCGTCGCCGGTGCACGCGGTCGACCCGGCCGAGACGGCGTCCGTCGCGCGGGTGGCCATCGCCGACCTGGTCGACCCGGCCAACCGGTTCACCGTGCGGAAGAAGGGCATGCCCTGGAAGGGGCCGGCCTTCGAGGTCAGCGGCTTGTTCGTCTGGGGGTTCACCGCCGGGCTGCTGTCGGTCCTCCTGAGCCTGGGGGGCTGGGAGCGCGAATGGGACGCGGGCGACGTCCGGGACCTCGACGAGGCGCTGGCCGCGTACCACGCGCAGCGTCTTACCGGGGCTCCGCCCCGGGCCGGGGGCTCCGCCACCCGGACCCCCAAAAAGCAGGTGGCAGGGGAGTGACGCCGTGAACTGGGTCGATGTGCTGGTGCTGCTGCTGGCCCTGCTGGCCGCCGTGTCCGGTGCGTTCCAGGGCGTGATCATCGCGCTGCCGTCGCTCGTCGGCGTCGTGCTCGGGGCGGTCGCCGGGATCAAGCTCGCACCGGTCGTGGTCTCGTTCTTCGACGACCCCGTCTGGAAGGTCGCCTTCGCCGTCGCCACGGTCGTGTTCCTGGTCGCCTTCGGCGAGGCGATCGGCGTCTACGTGGGCCGGCGGCTGCGGCAGAAGATCAACCCGGACAAGCTCTCCGGCATCGACAAGACGCTCGGCGCGGTCGTGCAGGCCCTCGTCGTCTTCGTGGTGGCGTGGTTGATCGCGACCCCGCTGACGACCGTGTCCGGCCTGCCCGGGCTGGCCAAGGCGATCAACAACTCGGTCGTGCTCGGCAAAGTCAACGAGGCCATGCCGGAGGCCGCCCAGGGCTTCCCGAGCCAGCTGCGCAAGCTGCTCGACGCGTCCGGCTTCCCGTCCATCGTGGACCCGTTCCAGAAGGCCCCGACGGCGGACACCTCGCCGCCGGATCCCGCCCTGCAGCGCAGCGGGATCGTCCAGGACCTGCACGGCAGCGTGGTCAAGATCCGCGGCACCGCCGGCTCGTGCTCGCGGTCGCTGGAAGGCAGCGGGTTCGTGGTCGCGCCGCAGCGGGTGATGACGAACGCGCACGTCGTGGCCGGCACCGACACCGTCGGCATCGAGACCACCCAGGGCGATTACCCGGCCCGCGTCGTCTACTTCGACCCGGAGGTCGACATCGCGGTGCTCGCGGTGCCGCGGCTGAAGGCCGAGCCGCTGCAGTTCGCGCCGGAGACGGCGCGGGCGGGCGACAGCGCGATCGTGCTCGGCTACCCGCTCGACGGCCCGTACCGGGCGACGCCGGCCCGCGTGCGCGGCCGGATCAACCTGCGCGGCCCGGACATCTACGAGGCCAACACCGTCCAGCGGGACGTCTTCACCGTCCGCGCCGAGATCCGCAGCGGCAACTCCGGCGGCCCGATGGTGACCCCGGACGGCAAGGTCATCGGCGTCGTTTTCGGCGCGGCGGTGGAGGACCCGGAGACCGGCTTCACGCTGACCGCCGAGCAGGTCCGCGCCGAGGTCGACGCGGCTTCGTCGCAGTCGGCGAACGTGTCCACCGGCTCCTGCGCGGCCTAACGCCCGAAGCGCAGCGCCAGGCCGTCGAGCAGGGCCCGCATGCCCAGGTCGAAGATGTCGTCCAGGACGAGGTCGTAACCGGTCTCGGTGAGGTCGGCGAGCATCCTGGCGAACGTCGGGTGCCCGGCGGCCATCGCCGCCACGGCCGGGCCCTGGTGGTCCATCCAGTCGTCCTCGGTCAGGCCGGACGACGCCAGCGCGCTCTGCTCGCGCTCGAGGTGGACCGCCATGCCCTGGACGTGGCCGAAGACCAGGACGTGCAGGTTGCACAGCGTCGCGGCGTCGACGCCCAGCTCGGACAGCGCCGCGAGGGTCCATTCGCCGTGCACGGCGAGGTTGCGCAGGGGCAGCGGCCGGGTGATCGGCCCGAGCTGCGCCAGCCACGGATGCCGCTTGAACAGCGACCAGAGGGTGCGGCCGCCGAGCAGCAGCCGCTCACGCCAGTCGCCGGACGGCTCGGCCGGGTAGCCGCGCTCGCCGAACGCCGCGTCGGCCATCAGCAGCACCAGCTCGTCCTTGCCCCGCACGTACCGGTACGGCGCCATCGCCGCGACCCCGAGGCGGGCCGCGACACCGCGCATGGACAGCGCGCCGAGGCCTTCGGTGTCGGCGATGGTGATCGCGGTCCGCACGAGCTGCTCGCGCGTCAGCCCGCGCTGACCGCCGCGGCGGTCGCGGTCGGCGACGACCGTGCCGGACCGCGGCTCAGCGCGGACCACGCCCTCCTGGCTCAGCAGGTCCAGGGCTTTCGCGGCGGTCGCGAGCGCGACGCCGTGGTCGGCCGCGAGCCGCCGGGTCGAGGGCACCCGCGCGCCCGGCGGGAGCTCGCCGCGGGCGATCCGCGCCCGAAGTTCGTCGGCGATGGCCACGTACTTCACGACTGACTCCTGACCTAGTACAGACGGCCATCTGTACTAGTACAGAAATAGCCTTTGAGCTGCTCTTTCTCCACAGTGGAGCGTACAAGCGTACGACTCTGGAGGAAACCATGCGGAACATCCTGATCTCGGGTGGCGGGATCGCCGGCGGTGCCCTGGCCCGGTTCCTGGCCCGCGACGGCTGGTCGGTGACCGTGGTGGAGCGGGCACCTGGCCCGCGCACCGGCGGCCAGGCGATCGACGTGCGCGGGGTCGCCCTCGACGTCGTCGACGAGCTGGGTCTCGGCGACCGGATGCGCACGCTGCGGACCCGGATGCGGGGCATGTCCGTGGTGGACGGCGACGGCCACGAGCTGCTCCGCTCCGAGGAGCACACCTTCAGCAGCGGGCGGCTCGACAGCGCCGACTTCGAGATCCTGCGCGACGACGTCGTCGAACTGCTGCTGGGCGCACCCGGCGTCGAGTACGTCTTCGGCGACTCGATCACCGCCCTGACCGAAGAGGCGCACGGCGTGCGCGTCGAGTTCGAGCGCGGCGGCTTCCGGACGTTCGACCTGGTCGTCGGGGCGGACGGCCTGCACTCGGCGGTGCGGCGGCTCGCGTTCGGCCCGGAAGCGGACTTCACCCGGCACCTCGGGCAATACCTGGCGATCTTCCCGACGGCCAACTTCCTCGGTCTGGAGGACTGGCAGATCTGGTTCCGGCACGAGCACACCGGGGGCGTGGTCTACCCGGTCCGGGAGAACACCGAACTGCGCGTCACGCTCGGCTTCGGCTCGGAACCACTGCCGCGCATGACCGTTCCGGAGCAGAAGCGGCTGGTCGCCGAGCGGCTCGGCGGGATCGGCTGGGAGGTGCCGAAGCTCCTCGAAGCGATGGCCGCCGCGGACGTCTTCTACTTCGACGCCATGGCCCAGATCCACCTCGACCGCTGGTTTTCGGACCGGGTCGTGCTGCTCGGCGACGCCGGATATTGCGCGTCGGCGCTGTCCGGACAGGGGACGAGCCTCGCCCTGGTCGGCGCGTACGTCCTCGCGCAGGAACTCGGCCGGGCCACTCGCGAAGAGGCCTTCGCGGCTTACGAACGGCGGATGCGGCCGTTCGTCGCGGTGAACCAGGCACTGGCCACCGAGAATCCCGAAGGACCGGCCTCGGAGGAGTCGGTGGAGCGGGCGAAGAACGCCATCAGTCTCGCTTGAGGAAGCCCGCCAGGGCCGCCGACGTGCGGTCGGGCACCTCGAGGTGCGGGAAGTGCCCGACGTCCGGCCAGATTTCCGGCTCGGCGTGCGGGCCCGCCCAGCGCGTCGACGACATCGCCGTTTCGGGGAGGATGCAGGTGTCGTCGGCGCCGTGCAGCTGCAGCGTCGGCACCGCGATCCGGGTGCCGACCGCGTCGGTGAACCGGCGGCCTTCGCCGCGGAACTGGGCGCGGAACGCCCACCGGTAGTACTCGAGCGCGCTGTGCGCGACCCCGGGCACGAGCATCGCCTGCCGGAACGCCTCGACGCTGCCGGTGAAGTCCGAAGTGGACCGCCAGCGGCGGCCGGCCCAGCCGCTGAACAGGTCCGCGACGGCCTGGGCGTCGTCCTTCACCAGCCACTTCTCCGGCGCCATCGGCACCTGGAAGCGAAAGAGGTGCCCGGCCGCCCGGCCCTGGCCGCGCCACGGGCGGGCCGCGCCCGAGCGCAGGGCGAGCGGGTGGGCCGCGCCGATCGCCGTCACCGAGGACACCAGCCGGGGGTGCAGCGCCGCGACCGTCCAGGCCAGCATGCCGCCCCAGGCGTGCCCGACGAGGTGGGCGCGGCGCGCCCCGAGCGACTTGATCAGGCCGCCGACGTCACCGGCCAGCGTCCAGGCGTCGTAGCCGCGGGGTGGCTTGTCCGAGTCGCCGTAGCCGCGCAGGTCGACGGCGACCGCGCGGAACCCGGCGTCGGCCAGGGCGCTCAGCTGGTGGTGCCAGGTCCACCAGAACTCGGCGAACCCGTGCAGCAGCACCACGACCGGCCCGTCGCCGAGTTCGGCGACGTGCAGGCGGATGCCGTTCGCGGACACGTCGCGGTGGACCCACGGGCCGTCGAGCCGGACGATCGACGGGTCGGGGGACGCGTGCAACGACTCAGTCGCGCGTGGTCACGCCGGCTTCGGGCGCGCGCTGCGGCTTGAGCGCGGCGGCGGTCTCCTTGACGCTGGCGATGGTCCGCTCCGGTGCCTTGAACTTCTTCACCTTGCGGTAGCCCAGGAAGCCGGCCGCGCCCGCGACGAGCAGCATCAGGACGAACACGATGCCGAACGCGATCCAGCGGTACCGCACCCACTCGGCCAGCCCCTCGGCCGCGAAGAAGAACAGGAAGAACGTGCTGTACAGGAAGACCGTCAGCGCGATCAGGAAGAAGACGGCCCCCTTGAGGCCCTTCTTCACCTCGCCGACCAGCTCGGACTTCGCGAGCTCCATCTCGGCCCTGACCAGGGTGGAGATGTGCTGGGTCGCGTCGCCGACCAGCCGGCCGATCGACTGGTCGCCGGGGACGTCGGAGGCGGAGGACAGCGGGAGGTAAGGCACGGCCCCCACGCCGTCGGGGGTGCGTTCGTGTTTGGGGCTGCTCACCGGGTCATCGTGCCATGTGTCCCGAAACCGGGCGCGGCGGAGTCACAGTGTGTCGGCGTTTTCGGCGTGAACCTTGCTACGGCGGAGTAGCAAGGCCGCCGCCAGCAGGGACGCCGTCGCCGACGCGATCAGCACCGCCGCCTTCGCCAGCTCGCTCGTCTCACCCGGCAACGCGAGCTCCGCGATCAGCAGGCTCACCGTGAACCCGACCCCGCCGAGCACCGACAACGCGGCCAGGTCCCGCCAGCCCATCCCGCGCGGCTTCTCCGCCAACCGCAGCTTCACGGCGAGCAGGCTGGCCCCGAGGATGCCGACGACCTTGCCGCCGAGCAGCCCGGCGAGCACCGCGAGCGGCAACGCCGTGGTGAACACCGCGCCGAGCGCGTCGGCGTTGACCGAGATCCCGGCCGCGAACAACGCGAACACCGGTACGGCGACGGCCGCCGACCACGGCTGGAGCCGGTGTTCGAGGCGCAGCGCGGGGGCTTCGGCCTCGCCCTCGTCGGCGCGGACGCGGGTGAGCAGGCCCAGCGCGACGCCGGCGATCGTGGCGTGGATGCCCGCCGAGTGCACCGCGACCCAGGTGATCAGCGCCAGCGGGACGTACAGCCACGGCGTCCGGACGCGGCGGTGCTGCAGGAACGCATACAGGGCGAGCGCGAGGACGGCCACGGCCACGGCGACCAGGTCGAAGCCGGTCGTGAACAGCACGGCGATGACGATGATCGCGCCGAGGTCGTCCACCACGGCCAGGGAAAGCAGGAAGACCCGCGCGCTCGACGGCAGGTTCGACGCCGTCAGCGCGAGCACGCCGAGGGCGAAGGCGATGTCCGTGGCGACCGGGATCGCCCAGGCCCGTTCGATCCCCGGCGTCCCCCAGCCGACGGACAGGGCGACGAGCGCGGGCACGACCATGCCGCCGAGCGCGGCGACGACCGGCAGGATCGCCTGCTTGAACCGGGACAGCTCACCGATGACGAGCTCGCGCTTGAGCTCCAGCCCGGCGACGAAGAAGAACAGGGCGAGCAGGCCGTCCTTGGCCCAGTCGCCGATCGTCAGGTCGAGGTGCAGGAATTCCGGACCGAGCCGGAACTCCCGCAGCGCGTGGTAGCTGTCCCGCAGCGGCGAGTTGGCCCAGAGCAGCGCGACCGCCGTCGCGCCGAGCAGGATGAGCCCGCCGGTCGTCTCCGTGCGCAGGTACCGGGCGAATTCACTGAACGGGCGGGTCATCGGGGGCGGCTCCAGGGGTCGCTGATCACTGTTGCCGACCAGGCTTCCCGGCGCACCTCGATCGAATTTTACCAAGCCTTTGTCACCCATTGTCATGACCGCTGTCACACGTGGTGCCGGTGGTGGGTAACCAGCCGGGCTCTTAGCATGCGAAACGACAACGAAGTCCCTAGACAAAGGAAGACGAGTTGTGAGCACCTCCACCGAGGTCCAGCAGGACACGAGGTTCTTCGGGCACCCACGAGGACTGGCGAACCTCTTCGGCGTCGAGATGTGGGAGCGGTTCTCCTACTACGGGATGCTCGGCATCCTGCCGATCTACCTCTACTACAGGGTCGAGCAGGGCGGTCTGGGCCTGGCGCAGGAGTCCGCGCTCGGCATCGTCGGCGCGTACGGCGGCCTGGTCTACCTGTCGGCCGTCATCGGCGCGTGGGTGGCCGACCGCCTCCTCGGCTCCGAGCGGACGCTGTTCTACAGCGCCGTGCTGATCATGATCGGGCACATCAGCCTGGCGCTGCTGCCGGGCCTGGCCGGCATCGGCGTCGGCCTTGTGTGCGTCGCGGTCGGCAGCGGCGGGCTGAAGTCGAACGCGACGGCGATCGTCGGCACGCTCTACGCCGAAGGCGACGAACGGCGCGACGCGGGCTTCACGATCTTCTACATGGGCGTCAACCTCGGCGGGTTCGTCGGCCCGCTGCTGACCGGCCTGGCGCAGACGGAGGTCGGCTTCCACCTCGGGTTCGGCCTCGCCGCGATCGGCATGGCGCTCGGCCTGACGCAGTACACGTTCGGCCGCAAGAACCTCGGTGACAAGGCGAAGGAGGTGCCGAACCCGCTGCCGTCGTCGCAGCGCGCGCTGGCCGTCGGTGCCGCCGTCCTGCTGGTGGCCGCGGTGGTGACCCTGGTCGTCACCGGTGTCGTCAACCCGGGCAACCTCGCCGACGTCGTCGTGTGGGTGGTCGGCGTGATCTCGGTGATCTACTTCCTGGTCATCCTGACCAGCGGCAAGATCACCGCCGTCGAGCGCAGCCGGGTGTTCTCCTTCATCCCGATGTTCATCGCCAGCGCGGTGTTCTTCTCGCTGTACCAGCAGCAGTTCACGGTCGTCGCGGCCTATACCGACCAGCGGCTGGACCGGGACCTGTTCGGCTGGGTGATGCCGGTGTCCTGGGTCAACTCGATCAACCCGGTGTTCATCATCGTCTTCGCCCCGGTGCTGGCGGCCCTGTGGACGAAGCTCGGCGAGCGGCAGCCGTCGACGCCGATGAAGTTCGTCCTCGGCACGGTGCTGATGGGCGCGGCGTTCCTGCTGTTTTTGCCGATGGTGGGCAGCGGCAAGAACGCGAGCCCGATCCTCGCGATGGTCGGCATCCTGTTCGTGTTCACGATCGCCGAGCTGTGCCTGTCCCCGGTCGGGCTGTCGCTGTCGACGAAGCTCGCGCCGGAGGCGTTCCGGACGCAGATGGTGGCGCTGAACTTCCTGTCGATCTCGTTCGGCACGGCGATGTCCGGCAAGCTGGCCGAGTACTACTCGGTCGACGACGAAGCGCCGTACTTCAGCACGGTCGGTTTGGTCGCCATCGGGGTCGGCGTGCTGCTGTTCCTGGGCATCCCGTTCATCCGCAAGCTGATGAAGGGCGTGCACTAGCCCACGGTGACCCCGAAGACGACGCCGACGAAGTAGGTCACGACCATGGTGAGGGCGCCGACGCCGACGTTGCGGACGATCGCGCGCCCCACGTTCGCGTCGCCGAGCCTGGCGCTGACGTACCCCGTCAGCGTCAGGCCGACGACGACCGCGGCCGCGCACGCCCACACCCGCAGGGAGACGCCGGCCCAGGCGATGGACAGGATCGGCAGCAGCGCGCCGATGGAGAAGGCGAGCAGCGACGCCCACGCGGCCTGCCAGGGGCTGGTCAGGTTGTCCGGGTCGATGCCGAGCTCGGCTTCCGCGTGCGCCTGCAGGGCGTCCTTTTCGGTCAGTTCGCGGGCGACCTGGCTCGCGAGGTCCGGCGAGAGCCCCTTCTCCTGGTAGATCTCGGCGAGCTCGCGTTCCTCGGCCTCCGGCATCGTCTTGAGTTCCTGCTTTTCGAGCCGGAGCAGCGCCTGTTCGGTGTCGCGCTGAGTGCTGACGGAAACGTATTCCCCGCCGGCCATGGAAAAGGCGCCGGCGACGAGCCCGGCGATTCCGGCGGTGAGGATCGTCGTGCTTTCCGTGGTCGCCCCGGCCACGCCGACGACGATGCCGGCGACGGACACGATGCCGTCGTTCGCCCCGAGCACCCCGGCCCGCAGCCAGTTCAGTTTCCCGCCCACGCCCTGGTGTGGTTCGTGCGTGTGTTCCACGGCGTCACCGTCGATCGTTTCGGTCACGAGAACAGTGAAACACGAACGCGGAATCGTGGCGAGACTTGCCTTTTTGTCAGGTCCGCCTAAATAACACATGCCTTACCTAAGCCGGTCCAGTGTGGACTCTCAGCTGCGCTGGGTCATGATGGGCGCATGGAAGAGCAGGTGTGGCAGCCGCTGGTCACGGTGGAGGGCTTGCCCTTGCTGGGCGGCGAGGGCCGCTTCCGGCTGCTGGAGCGAGCGGCGACCGGCCTGGCCTACTTGATCCACTACCCGGCGGGTGTTGCTTCACCGCCACACGCGCATGACCACGACTCGATCGTCTACGTCCTTTCGGGCCGCCTGCGAGGTGCGGTGGAGGGCGTGGAGGCCGTCCTCGAGCCGGGTGACTCGGTCGTGCACCCACGCGGGGTGACCCACCACGTCGAGGCGCTGACGGACGCGATGTGGGTCGAGTTCAAGTCCCCGCTGCCCGGCCGCCCGCCCATCGCCTGAGCCCGTGTCGTCCCTCCAATCACGCGTGTCGCCCCCTCAATCACGCGTGTCGCCCCCTCAATCACGCGCGTTGAGTGCGTGAAAGCGGAAACGCCCGGCCCGCGCGAGGCGGACCGGGCGTCTCCTGGAGTGAAGCTCAGGCGTCCAGCTCGGCGAGGGCCTGCTTGGCCTTCTCGAGCTCGGCCTCCAGCGCGGCGACCTTCGCGGCCTGCGCCTCGCGGGCCTGGTTGATCACCTCGTCGATCGGGCCGGACAGGTCGCTGTGCAGCTCCTTCGCCGCCCGCGAGACCGCCGCGGCCGGGATCTCGAGGCCTTTCGCGACCCACTTCGAGCCGTTCTTCAGCTCGGCCTGCCACTCGCCGTCGGCGGTGCCGGTGACCGTGAGGGTCAGTTCGACCGTGCGGGTCTTCTTCGCCGTCGACGCCGTCGCCGCGCCCTTCGGGCGGCCGCGCTTCGGCTTCGGGGCCTCCTCGGCGGCGGGCTCGGGCGAGTCCTCCGAGGGGGCCGGGGACGCGGACTCGGTGACGGCCGCCTCGTCGGTGGAAACCTCCGAAGCCGGAGCGGCCGGAGCAGCCGGAGCCTCGGCCGAAGCCGAAGTCATTTCCTCGTCGTGCGTCAGGACATCCACGGTCATCGTCGTGTCGTCTCCTTGCCCGGGAAGGGGGTGTGGTTCGCGGCACAGCGTAGAACATGCGTTCGACTCGTGCCACACGGGGTGTCATGACAGAGCCCTCCCGGCGCGAAGCCGGAAGGGCTCTGACGGCGAGAACGCTAGCTCACTCCTCCGACTTGCCCGACTTCAGGCCCGACGAGATCAGGTCCATCACCGACGAGTCGGCCAGCGTGGTGACGTCACCGACCTGCCGGTTCTCGGCGACGTCGCGCAGCAGGCGGCGCATGATCTTGCCCGAGCGCGTCTTCGGCAGCTCCGGCACGACCATGATCTGCCGCGGCTTCGCGATCGGCCCGATCTCCTTCGCGACGTGGTTGCGCAGCGCCTGGATGGCCTCCTCGCCGCCGTCGACGGCGTTGCCGCGCAGGATCACGAACGCCACGATGCCCTGGCCGGTCGTCGGGTCGGTCGCGCCGACGACCGCGGCCTCGGCCACCGTCGGGTGCGAGACCAGTGCCGACTCGACTTCGGTCGTCGAGATGCGGTGGCCGGACACGTTCATCACGTCGTCGACGCGGCCCAGCAGCCAGACGTCACCGTCGTTGTCGTACTTCGCGCCGTCGCCGGCGAAGTAGAAGCCCTGCTCCTTGAAGCGCGACCAGTAGGTGTCCTTGAAGCGCTCTTCGTCACCCCAGACACCCCGCAGCATCGACGGCCACGGCTTGTCGAGCACCAGGTACCCACCACCGCCGGGCCCGACCTCGTTGCCCTGGTCGTCGACGACCTTCGCGGAGATGCCCGGCAGCGCCTTCTGCGCCGAGCCCGGCTTGGTCGAGGTGACGCCCGGCAGCGGCGAGATCATGATCGCGCCGGTTTCGGTCTGCCACCACGTGTCGACGATCGGAGTCTTGCCCGCGCCGATGTTCTCGCGGTACCAGATCCACGCCTCCGGGTTGATCGGCTCGCCGACCGAACCCAGCACCCGCAGCGACGACAGGTCGTACTTCTCCGGGATCTCCGCGCCCCACTTCATGAACGTGCGGATCAGCGTCGGGGCGGTGTAGTAGAGGGAGACCTTGTACTTCTGGACGATCTCCCAGTGCCGGCCCTCGTGCGGGGTGTTCGGCGTGCCTTCGTAGACGACCTGCGTGACGCGGTTGGCAAGCGGGCCGTAGACGATGTAGCTGTGGCCGGTGATCCAGCCGATGTCCGCGGTGCACCAGTAGACGTCCTCGCCGGCCTTGTGGTCGAAGACGTTGTGGTGCGTGTACGCGGTCTGCGTCAGGTAGCCGCCGGAGGTGTGCAGGATGCCCTTCGGCTTCCCGGTCGTCCCGGACGTGTAGAGGATGAACAGCGGGTGCTCGCTGTCGAAGGCCTCGGGAGTGTGCTCTTCGGACTGTCCGTCGACGAGCTCGTGCCACCAGAGGTCGCGGCCGTCGGTCCACGGGACGTCGCCCTCGAGCTTGTCGCCGGTGCGCTTGACGACGATGACCTTCTCGACGGTCTCGGCGCCGTCGAGCGCTTCGTCGACGTTGGCCTTCATCGGCGCGGCCTTGCCGCGGCGGAACTGGCCGTCGGAGGTGATCACGATCTTCGCGGCGGCGTCGTCGACGCGGGCCCGCAGCGCCGTCGGCGAGAAGCCGCCGAAGACGACGTTGTGCAGCGCGCCGATCCTCGCGCACGCGAGCATCGCGAAGATGGCCTCGGGGACCAT
Source organism: Amycolatopsis sp. 505 (assembly GCF_031625235.1). NCBI lineage: Bacteria > Bacillati > Actinomycetota > Actinomycetes > Pseudonocardiales > Pseudonocardiaceae > Amycolatopsis > Amycolatopsis sp. 505. Next base: position 584,758 of record NZ_JACKQP010000002.1, on the reverse strand, counting down.
CTGCAGCTGGATCGCCACGACGTCGCCGGCCGTGACGCCCAGCGACGCGAGTGCGTTGGCAGCCTTGGAAACTTCGGTCTTCAGCTCGGCGTAGGTGATGTCCCGGGTGTCGCCCGGCTCGCCGACCCAGTGGATCGCGACCTGGTCGCCGTGGCCGGACTCGACGTGCCGGTCGACGCAGTTGTAGGCGACGTTCAGCTTGCCGCCGACGAACCACTTCGCGAAGGGCGCATTGGTCCAGTCCAGTACCGTGGTCCACTTCGTGTCCCACGTGAGCCGCTCGGCCTGCTTGGCCCAGAACGCTTCGCGGTCGGCGTCCGCCTCGGCGTAGAGATCGGCCTTCGCATTGGCCTGGCCAGCGAATTCGTCACTGGGCGGGAAGGTGCGGCTCTCGGTGAGCAGGTTGTCCAGGGCTGGGGACTGCTCGGTCATGGTTGCAAGGCCTCCTGTAGTGCGCCGACATGACGGCTAGCGGCACGCTAGCGACGTTAGTCCGCCTTGTAAAAGGTTGCACCCACGTTGGCCGGCCGGTTCACCGTGCCAGGCGAGCCGCGGTGACTAAGCGTTCGTTCAGCCGGGCCTTCGCGGCCGGCCACTCCGGCGCGAGCATCGAGTAGAGGACGGTGTCGCGCGACGACCCGTCCGGCCGGATCCGGTGCGCGCGCAAGACGCCTTCGCGAAGCGCGCCAAGCCGTTCGATGGCGCGTTGCGAACGGAGGTTCCGGATGTCCGTCTCCCACGCGACCCGTTGCGCGCCAAGGGTTTCGAACGCGTGCGTGAGCAGGAGCAGCTTCGACTCGGTGTTCAGCCCGGTGCGCTGCCAGTCCGCGCCGATCCACGTGTGGCCGATCGACAGGATCCGGTGCTGCTCGACGACCTGGTAGTACGACGTCGTCCCGGCGACCCGGCCGGAGGTGACGTCGATCTGCGCGAACGCCCGGCGATCGGGGTCGGCGAGCGCCTGCTCGACCAGCCGCTCGGCCGCGGGGAGGTCCTGCGGCTGCCGGCTGCTCAGCCACGCCCAGATGCCCGGGTCGGCGCCGGCTTCCAGGAGGCCCTTGGCGTGCTCGGGGGACAGCGGCTCCAGGCGGACGTGCTCGCCGGACAGGGTCGGTCGGGTGTTCCAGTCGCTCACGTGACCACGGTAGATCGGTCAGTGGCTGCTCCGGATAGCCAATTTCTGATCATTTTTAGAGGCCACTTCCGGGTTGCCTATGCTCGGCGGACCACGACGGAAGGACGGGCTCGATGGGCGAAGAGCGGGAAGAGCTGAGCTGGGAGCTGTTCGGCACGGCGAGCCGTGAACTGGCTCACACCATCGCCGAAGACGGCTTCGCGCCGGACCTCATCCTCTCCATCGCCCGCGGCGGCCTGTTCGTGGCCGGCGCGCTCGGCTACGCGCTCGACGTCAAGAACCTGCACGTGATGAACGTCGAGTTCTACACCGGCGTCGACCAGCGCCTCGACCTGCCGGTGATGCTGCCGCCGGTGCCCAACGTCGTCGACCTGACGAGCAAGAAGGTGCTGATCGCCGACGACGTCGCCGACACCGGCGCCACGCTCAAGCTGGTCCGCGACTTCTGCCTCGAGCACGTCGCCGAGGTCCGCTCGGCCGTCGTCTACGAGAAGCCGCATTCGACGGTGAAGTGCGAGTACGTCTGGCGGCACACCGACCGCTGGATCAACTTCCCGTGGTCGGTCCTGCCGCCCGTGGTCACCCGCGAAGGACAGGTGCTCGACGCATGAGCGACCCCCTGAAGCCCCTCCTCGACCTCGAAGGCGTCGCGGCGGCGGCGAAGTCCGCGCAGGACGCGGTGTTCGCGGTCCACCGCCTGCCCGCGAACCTCCGCGGCGGCGCGGCGACGGCGGCGGAGGCGTCCGTGCGCGCAGCTCGCGCATCGGCCGGCATCGAAGGCGCGAACCCGGAACTGCCCCTCGACGGCGCGGTCGCCGACCCGGTGCTGGCCGGTGCCCTGCGCGTCGCGGAGACCCTGGAGTCGCTGCTGCCGACGTGGCGCCGGGCGCCGCTGCAAGCGTTGGCCCGCCTGCACGTCCTGGCCGCGGCGGACCTCGTCGAAGACCTGGACGCGTTGGGGCGCCCGCACTCCGGCGGCGGCCGGCTGGAGCTGCTGGCCCAGCTGGTGACCGGGGCGACGTCGGTGCCGGGCCCGGTCCTGACGGCGGTCGTCCACGGGGAACTGCTGGCGCTCAAGCCGTTCGGCAGCGCGGACGGCGTCGTCGCGCGAGCCGCCGCCCGGCTGACGATGGTGGCGACGGGCCTGGACCCGAAGGCGTTGAGCGTGCCCGAAGTGGCGTTCTTCCGCCGGGTCCCGCGTTACCTCGAAGCGGCGAACGGATTCGCGAGCGGGACGCCCGAGGGCGTACGCGGATGGCTGCTCTTCTGCTGCGAAGCGTTCGAAGCCGGTGCGAGGGAAGCGAAGAGCATCTCGGACGCCGCTTCCTAACCGGACAGCTTCGCCGACCACTTCTCTTCGATCCGCCCGAACCGCCACACCGCCAGTGCGACGGCCCACGTCAGCACGAACAGCCCGACGATCCCGAACCCGACGTAGTCCAGGTTCACCGAGGCGATCGCGGCGAGCGGCCCGGACGTGATGTCCAGCTTCTCGGCGAGGATCGACACCAGCTCGATCGTCCCGATGAGCAGCGCCACCGCGACCGACAGCGCGGTCACCGTGATGTTGTAGAAGATCTTGCGCACCGGCTTCGCGAACGCCCAGCCGTAGGCGAAGTTCATGAAACAGCCGTCCACGGTGTCGAACAGGCTCATCCCGGCCGCGAACAGGATCGGCAGCACGAGGATCGCGTACCAGGGCAGCGCGAACGTCGCCGCGCCCGCGGCCAGCACGAGCAGCCCGATTTCGGTCGCCGTGTCGAAGCCCAGCCCGAACAGCAGCCCGACCGGGTAGATGTGCCACGGCTTGCGCACGGCCTTCGTCGCCCCGCGCAGCAGGCGGTTCATGAGGCCGCGGTTGTCCAGCTGGTGCTCCAGCGCGGCCTCGTCGAACTCGCCGCGGCGCATCTGCCGGAACACCCGCAGGATCCCGACGAGCACCACCAGGTTGAGGATCGCGATCACGTACAGGAACACGCCGGACACCGACGTCCCGATCACGCCGGTCGCCTGGTGCAGCGCCGACGAGTCGTCCTCGACCTGCCCGGCCAGCGCGCGGACGCCCAGCGACAGCAGCAGGCACAGCACGAACACGATCGTCGAGTGCCCGAGGGAGAACCAGAACCCGACCGACAGCGGCCGCTGGCCGTCGCCCATCAGCTTGCGGGTCGTGTTGTCGATCGCGGCGATGTGGTCGGCGTCGAACGCGTGCCGCATGCCCAGCGTGAACGCCGTGACGCCCAGCCCGATCCCGAACACGCCGGACGTGCCCAGCGCGTAGTGGTGCGGCGCGACGAACGCCGTGAGCACGCCCCAGCCCACGACGTTCAGCAGCAGGATGACTCCGCCCATCCCGCCGATCGACACCCACTCGCGACGCGACAGCCTGCGCCGCGAGTCCTCGTCCGTGCCCGCCATCGCCACCTGCCCTTCCTCATCTGAGAGGTTAGACAGATGAACAGGTGAAGATCTAGCTCGCTCGCACCCTGAGAGAGTCCAGCGCCTTGCGCACGTGCCCGCCGGACGCGTGCAAAGCCTTCGCGGCGCTCTTGACGTCCTCGCCGGACAGCAAGTGCACCAGCGCCACCTTGAGGTCGCCCCCGGCCTCGGTGAGCGCGTCCGAGCAGTCCGCCATCGTCATGCCGGTGGCTTCCTGCAGGATCCGGATGGTCCGGCCGCGCAGCTTCGCGTTCGTCGCCCGCATGCTGACCATCAGGTTGGAGTAGGTCCGGCCCAGCTTGATCATCGTCGCCGTGGAGAACGACGTCAGGATCATCTTCTGCGCCGTGCCCGCCTTCATCCGGGTCGAGCCGGCGATCGCCTCCGGACCGGTGTCGACGGCGATGAGCACGTCCACCCCGGCCGGCTTCGCGGCCTTGGCGTTGCCCGAGACCAGCCCGGTCCGGGCACCCTGGCGGGACGCCGCCAGCAGCGCACCCAGCACGTACGGCGTCCTGCCCGACGCCGTCAGGCCCAGCACGAAGTCGCCGGGCTGCACCATCGCGGCCATCTCGGCGGCCCCCGCCGCCGAGTCGTCCTCCGCGTTTTCGACGGCGTGCCGCAGCGCGCGCTCACCGCCGGCGTGGTGCGCGATGAACCAGTCGCCCGGCACGTTGAACGTCGGCACCAGCTCGGCCGCGTCCAAGGTGGCCAGCCGCCCGGACGTGCCCGCGCCGACGTAGTGCACCCGGCCCCCGGCCCGCAGGGCGTCCACCGCGTAGTCCACCGCGCGCGCCACCTGGGGCAGCACCGCGGCCACGGCACCGGGGACCGTGCGGTCCTCGGCGTTGATCGCGCCCAGGATCCCCGCGGTGGACATCAGGTCGATGTCCTTGGTGCGGGGATTGCGGGTCTCGGTCGGCGAATCGACGTGCACCGCCTGCACGGGGACGGTCATCATGCGCCTCACAGTTTCTCCGGTCATTACTTGCCGGTTTCCCGCGGACGGCGACGACCGTCCGGCCTGACCCCCAAGCGGTGCGAGCCGACTGCGTCCCTGGTCGCGTCCAGTGCGCTGACCGACGCGTCCATGTGCCGCTGTGCGACCCCGATGAACAGGCAGTCGATGACGGTGAGCTGGGCGATCCGGCTCGCCGTCGCTCCCGAACGGAACGTGGTTTCCCGGGCCGCGGTCGTCAAAACATGATCGGCGACCTCGGTGATCGGGGAGCGGGGGAAGTTCGTCACGGCGATGGTGATCGCGCCGTGCTCGCGCGCCACGCGCAGCGCCTCGACGGTGTCGGTGGTCGCGCCGGTGTGCGAGACGCCGATCGCGACGTCACCGGGGCTCAGCACCGCGGCCGAGGTGAGCATGATGTGCGTGTCCGACCACGCGAAGCACACGCGGCCGATGCGGTGCAGCTTCTGCTGCAGGTCGGCGGCGACGAACGCGCTGGCGCCCACGCCGTAGACGTCCACGCGGCCGGCGTTCGCGACGACCTCGATCACCCGCTCGAGGGTGGCGACCTCGAGCTGGTCGGCCGTCTCCTCGACGGCACGGGCGTCGGCGAAGCTGACCTTGCCGATCACGGCGGCCAGGTCGTCCTCCGGGCCGATCTCGCCGCCGAGGTTGCGCGTGGTGCGCGCCTCGGTGCGCGCGGTGTCCGCGGCCAGCGCGATGCGCAGCTGCGGGTACCCGCCGACCCCGACGGCCTTGCAGAACCGGGTCACCGTGGTCTCGCTCGTGTTGGCGGCCAGGGCCACCTCGGTGATGCTGCGCCGCGCCACCGAGGCGGGGTCTTCCAGCACCACCTTGGCCACGCGCTGTTCGGCGCGGGCCAGGCCGGGGAGCAGGGACCGGATCCGCACCAGCGGGCTGGAGTCGGCGTCCCGCACGGCCGTCTGGACCGATACGGGCTCGGACGGTGCCGTGCCGACTACGGATTCGGTATCACTCACCGTCGGAAAGTTACTAACCGTTGGCATCTGCGACAAGGCTACCCACACCCTTCGGTCGGATCGCAACCCGTCCGTGTCTGCGGATCTGGATTTGCGATTAATCACTGACCAGAAAGTCGCCAACCAGGTCGACCTTGTTAACGAGGTCAAGCTAACGACTTGGCAACTTAGTGTCGCGGTGCAAGCGGCAAGGGGACGGTAAAATCCGGCTTGTGGTGGACGTTCGGCGACCGGCCGGTCACCGAGAGGTCAACTGCCAACCCTCCGCAGCGAAAACGGCCGGGTCTCGTTCACCGTCGAGGAGTGATCGGCCGCTCTCGGTGACTTTCACACCGTCCACCGAAACTCCTCGTCCCGTGTAACTCGGGTCGGTGCTGTAACGCCAGCGGAGGCTCACCGACGTGCCCTGCGGCAGCGTGCCCACCGCCTTCCACCAGGCGCGGTGCCCGTGTCCGGAGAGCGACGTCACGATTCCGGAGGGTGCGCCCGGTCCCGAAACCGATAGGGCGATCGGTTGCCAGTTAACGCCGTCGGTGCTCGCTTGCAGCTGAAGTGGATCTCCCTCGCCTTCGGTGTCCACGAAGGCAGCGAACGAGACGCGTGCTTGATCACTATGCGTGGTGAAAACCCGGGTACTCAGCGTAGCGACGGCGGCGTTACCGAGCGTGCTCGTCCAGGCGTCCTTCCCGGCCACCGGCCGCACCGCCATGGCCCTGGCCAGCGACGTCGCCCAGATCTGGCGGGCGGTGTTGATCGAGCCCCAGTTCCGGCTCGGGTGCACCCGGTTGGTCAGCAGGATCGCGAACGACCGGGATTCCGGGTCGATGACCAGCGTCGTTCCCGTGTAGCCGGTGTGCCCGGCGGTGACCGGCGACGCCAGCGCGCCCATGTACCAGGGCTGGTCGAGCTCGAAGCCGAGGCCGTGCGAGTCGTCCGGGAACTGCTGGTTGTAGTTCGTGAGCAGCTGCCGGACGGTGTCCTGCCGCAGGATCCGGTGCCCGCGGTAGCTGCCGCCGTTGAGGATCGCCTGGGCGAGCGTGGCCATGTCGCCGGCGGTGCTGAACACGCCGGCGTGCCCGGCGACGCCGCCGAGCGACCACGCGTTCTCGTCGTGCACGCTGCCGCGCACCATCCCGCGCGGCGGGTTCGCCTGGAACTCCGTCGCGGCGATCCGGGCCAGCTTGGCGGCGGGCGGGTTGTACCCGGTGTCGGTCATGCCGAGCGGTGCGGTGATCCGGTCGTGGACGACCTTGTCGAGCGATTGCCCGGTCAGCTTCTCGACGATGAAGCCGAGCGTGAGCAGGTTGATGTCCGAGTAGAGGTACGTCGTGCCCGGCTTGTTCTTCAGCGGGCTGTCGAGCACCGCCTGCCGGCGCGACGGGATGTCCGGGTAGCCCGCCCAGAGCGACGGGATCGGGTCGGCGTCGAACCCGGAGACGTGCGTGAGCAGCATCTTGACCGTGATGGCGGCCTTGTCGCCGGTGGCGAACTCCGGGAAGAACCGGCTGACCGGCGTGTCGATGGTGAACTGCCCGCGTTCGACCAGCTGCATGACGGCGATCGAGGTGAACAGCTTCGAGATCGAAGCCATGTCGAAGATCGTGTCGTTCTTCATCGGGACCTGCTGGTCCGCGGGCAGTTCGGTGCCTGCCGCGTCGGCGTACCGCAGCGCGCCGCCGACCGCGTACCGGTCGACGACGACGCCGTCGTGCGCGAGGAGGCCGACCGCCCCGGAGAAGTGCGGGTGCCCGGACGCGTCCGGCCTCGTCCAGCTCGCCAGGAAGTCCTCGGCGGCCTTCACCGGCGCCGGGTCGAGGCCGACGTCCTGGGGCCGGCCGTCGCGCAGCGTCGTCCACGGCGGGGCGAACCCCTGCTGCGGCCGGTCGAAGCGGCCGGCCGCCGGATCGTGGCTGGTGATGGCGCTGGCTCCCGAGGTCAGAGTGGTCAGCGCGACCAGCACGCCGGTGGCCGCGACGAGCACCTTCCTAGCACGCACGAGTCTCCCCCTCAGTGGTAGAGCAGGTAGTGGCGGCGTCTCCGGTCGAACCCGGCCAGCTCGGCCCGCCAGGCGCCGGTGACCTCGTCGACGCCCGCGCCGGCGTCGATCATGGTCCGGAGCCGGTCGGACCCGGACAGCTTGTCGATGTAGTTGTCGGGCCGCCAGGCGAACACCTCCGGGTGCAGGGCCTTCGCCGTGACGAGCATGGCGACCGCGGTCCGGATCGCGTCGAAGGCACGTGGGTCGCTGACGGACAGCTGCACGCCGCCGCACGTCTGGTTGACGAACTTGCTGAACGTCGGGACGAAGTAGGTCTCGCGGAACTTCGCTCCGGGCAGCTGCTCGTCTTCGAGCTTCTCGCGCCAGCGCCAGTCGAGCCCGGGCGCGCCGATGATCTCGAACGGCCGGGTCGTGCCGCGGCCCTCGGAGAACACCGTGCCCTCGAACATCCCGGTGCCCGGGTAGACGAGCGCGGTGTCCGGCGTCGGCATGTTCGGGCTCGGCAGCACCCAGTTCAGCCGGGTTTGCGCGAAGAGCGTGTCGCGCTGCCAGCCGCGGACCTGGACGACGTCGAGCTTCAGCTCTTCACCCGGCAGGAACTCCCCGCCGAAGAAGCGGGCGAGCTCGCCGACGGTCATGCCGTGCTGCTGCGCGATCGGCTGCCGCCCGATCCCGGAGGCGAACTTCGGGTCGAGCACCGGCCCGGCCGCGCGGCCGCCGAGCGGGTTCGGCCGGTCGAGCACGACGAAGGCGGCTTCGACCTGCGCCGCGGCCACCATCGCGGTGTAGAGCGACCAGATGTAGGTGTAGAAGCGCGCGCCGACGTCGGCGATGTCGAAGACGACCGTGTCGACGCCCGCCTTGGTGAACAGCGAAGCCAGCTTCGCCGCGTCGACGCCGTACGCGTCGTAGACCGGGACGCCGGTGCGAGGGTCGGTGTAGTCGCCTTCGGAGCCGCCGGCCTGCGCGCTGCCGCGGAAGCCGTGTTCCGGGCCGAAGGCCGCCACCGGTTTCACGCCGGCGGCGACCATCGAGTCGACGATGTGGTCGCCGTTCAGCAGGACGCCGGTCGGGTTCGACAGCACGCCCAGCTTGCGGCCTGTGAGGGAGCGCCAGCCCTGCGCGGCCAGCTGCTCCGCGCCGGTGAGGACCCGGTCGGCTTTCTCCGCTGCTTCGGGTTGGGCTCCGGCGACGGCCGAGCCGCCCGCCAGCACGGGGACGGCGAGCGCGCTCGCGCCGAGGAAGTGCCGCCGGTTGAGGTTCACCAGGTCAGCCCGTGGCCGAAGGGGTACTTCACGGTCTGCACGTCGGCGCCCGCCGGGATGTCGACCGGCAGCTTCCCGACCGGTTTCGTCTCGCCGAGGATGACCTTGGCCAGCGCCTCCAGGGTCGGCCCGATGTAGCCGTAGGTGGCCAGCCACGTCTTCACCGCGCTCGGGTAGCCGGCGTCGTACGGGATCTGCGCGGCGACCGCGACGACCGGCTTCCCGGTGGCCTGGAGGGCGTCGAGCAGCTTGGTCTGCAGGGGGTAGGTGGCGATGTTGTTCGTCAGCACGACCACGAGGTCGGCGGTCTGTGCCTTGGCGACGGCCTGCGCGACCTGGGCGTCCGTCGGCGTCTGACCGGTCTGGTAGGCCGTCGCGGCCGTGCCGTGGGCGGTCAGCTTCTGCGCGAGGGTCGTGGTCGTGGAGACGCCCCAGCCGGTGACGAGCGTGGTCGCGGGCTTCTGCTTCAGGGGCAGGAGACCGGCGTCGTTCGCGACGGCCGTGATGCCGCGGTCGGCGATGTCCTGGGCGGTCGCGAGGTTCGACGGCGTGCCGACGGTCTTCATCACCCGGTTCGGGTCGACGAACGGCGAGAAGAGGATGCCGCTCTTGAACTTGAGCTTGAGCACGCGCAGCACGCTCTGGTCGATCCGCCGCATCGGGATGTCACCGGACTTCACCGCGGCGAGGACCGAGTCGATGGCGACGTCGAGGTGCACCGGCATGAGCAGCTGGTCGACACCGGCCTTCAAGGCGAGGACGGGGATCTCGGCGTCGCTGTGCAGCTCGCGCACGCCCTGCATTTCGAGCGAGTCGGTGATGACGACGCCGTCGTAGCCGAGTTCGCCGCGCAGCTTCCCGGTGACGATCGGCTTCGACAGCGTCGCGGGTTCGAGCGACGGGTCGAGGCTGGGGAACTGGATGTGCGCGGTCATGATCGAGTCGACGCCGGCCTTGATGGCGGCCTTGAACGGCGGCACGTCGGTGGCCCGCCACTGCGCCTCGGTGCTGTCGATGCGCGGCAGCCCGGTGTGGCTGTCGGTCGGCGCGGCGCCGTGGCCGGGGAAGTGCTTGGCCGTCGCCGCGACGGACTTCTCGAAGCCCTTGACCTCGGCCGTGACGAAGTCGCCGGCCAGGCCGGGCTGCCCGGAGAAGGACCGGACGCCGATGACCGGGTTGACGGGGTTGGAGTTGACGTCCGAATCGGGCGCGAAGTCCTGGTTGATGCCGACGGCCCGCAGCTCCCGGCCGAGGATGGTGGCGGCCTGCGTCGCCCGGTTCGTGTCCCGCCCGGCGGAAATGGCCATGGCGTTCGGGAACTCGGTGGCCGGCGCGCCCATCCGCGTGACGGTGCCGCCTTCCTGGTCGGCGGCGATCTGCAGCGGGATGTGCGCCCCGCTCGTGACGGCGGCCTTCTGGAGGCCGTTGGACAGCTTGGCGACCTGCACGGGATCGTCGAAGTTGTCGCGCGAGTCGTTGTTGAAGTAGATGACCCCGCCGAGGTGGTACTTCGCGACGACCTGCGCGGGGGTGTCGACGCCGAAGTCGACCTGGTTCTTCGGGTTGACCTCGTCGGCGGTCTTGCCGTTCACCCAGGTGACGAACAGCTGCCCGACCTTCTGCTCGAGCGTCAGCCCGCGCAGGGCCTGCGTCGCGGCGGCCTCGGCCTGCGCGTCCACGCTCACGCTCGGTGCACTCGCCGCGGTCGCGACACCCACACCGGTGAAGGCGAGCACCCCCACGACGGGCAGGGCGAGCGCATGGAACCTCCGATTTCGGGTCGTCACGACTCAGCCTCCCAGAAAGTAGCGGGCGCCGTCGGACGTGAGAAGTCCACTCGGAGGCGCCAGTATCGGGAAGCTACTCACCGAATCCGGCGATGTCCATCGGCCGACCGCACGAACGCGCCAGTCGTACCCGGATCGGTAGCAAACCCACCGCCCGTGTCGACCCTTCAATCACGCGTGTCGACCCCCCAATCACGCGTGTCGACCCCCCAATCACGCGTGTCGACTCCCCAATCACGCGTGATGCCCTGCCAGTCACGTGAGATGCCCCGGCCCGCCCGTCTCCTGCGCCGGCACGACCCCCCAAATAGACGAGGCGGCGCCCGTAGCCGAAGCCACGGGCGCCGCCTGCAAGCGCGAACTTCTCGGGCGACCAAGCGTGCAACTCTGGTCGTACCTACATGGACTCGGCGTGTGGCGTCCCACTACGCAGTCCCTAGACGACGAGCCTCCCGCGGCGCGCTGCGCGTGGGTACCCGGAGTCCGCGCACGGAGGTTTGCCGGGGTGGAACAGGCTTCTCTTCTACCTGTTCCCTGGCCGACCGAACGTCCGCACCTACTTTCTACGCCGTGAGCCCGGTCACTTCAAGTGCGCGGACGGGTGCACCGGTACAGAGGCTGGATCGGGTGACACGGGCACCCTCCGCGACGGACAATTCGGGGCTGGGCCAAGCAAAGCGGAGGCCGTACGGCCGTGTGGGTGGCGGGTGTCCGGTTAGCGCGACCGACGGCGACGGCTGAGGCCGTACCAGGTCGCTCCGGCGGCCACCGCGCCGACGCCGAGGGCCACCATTCCGGCCGATCGCGTCGGGATCCGGGTGCGCAGCGACATCGGCCGGTCGAAGGCCAGGATCGGCCAGCCGCGCTCGAGTGCCTCCCGCCGCAGGAGCTTGTCCGGGTTGACCGCGTGCGGGTGCCCGACGACCTCGAGCAGCGGGATGTCGGTGCTCGAGTCGGTGTAGGCGAAGCACTCGGCGAGGTCGTAGCCGTACGTAGCGGCGAGTTGCTTCGCAGCGACGGCCTTGTTGGCCCCATAGCAGTAGAAGTCGACTTCGCCGGAGTAGCGGCCGTCGACGATCTGCATCCGCGTGGCCACGCTCCGGGTCGCGCCGAGCATCTCCGCCACCGGCGCGACGACCTCTTCGCCGGTCGCCGACAGCACGATCACGTCGTGCCCGTCTTCGCGGTGACGCGCGATCAGCTCCGCCGCCTCCGCGTACACGAGCGGGTCGACGACGTCGTGCAGCGTCTCGCGCACGATCGCCGAAACCTGGGCGACGTCCCAGCCGGCGCACAGCGCGGAAACTTCGGCGCGCAGCCGCTCGGTTTTGTTCTCATCAGCACCCGCGAGTGAGAACACAAGCTGCGCGTATGCGCTTCGCAACGCCGCGCGACGGTTGATCAACCCTTCTTTGAGGAGGGGCTTGCTGAACGCCAGCGCGCTCGACGAAGCGATGATCGTCTTGTCCAGGTCGAAGAACGCGGCCACCGCGTGCTCCGGGCCCGGCTTCCGGATGCGCGACGGCGCGCTGCTCGGTTCGGCCACCCGCCCAGGATAGGAGCTTGATCGCGGGGCGTCCCGTTGATCCACCACACGCGCGTCGCGCCGGGCGGAAAATCCATGACAGGCAGGCACTTCGGGCGGGCTGTGCCGTTATCGAACTGTGTGCCTCATCCGATGCGCGAACCGGCGCCGGGCGGAGTTACAGTGAGGGAGCCCGGTGTCCAACCGGGCCGGTTCAGTCCGACCCCCCGGGGCTGAACCCACGGCGGCCCCCGTCCCTCCCCCCTGGCGGGGGCCGCCCTCTTACCTCCCGATTGCCTTTCCCGGTTCGGTTTCCGGTTTTCGCGCCGAGACCTTTTTGCCTTCCGCTTACCTTCGGCCTTTCCCATCGCCTTGTGAATCATCGATCGCGAAGCGCACGGAATCTTCGCGTGCGGATATCCGTGCTCATTTCCACCGCAGATGCGTCGATCCTGCCACGTGCCACCCACGGAACCGGTTCGAAAGGGGCGCACGGGCGGCAGTTGTCCACAACACCCCGGTTGTCCACAGCCGGCCGCCCGACCCGTTGTGCCGCCCCATCCCCGCCCGCGACGGTGGAACCCGGGCCACCCACGGCCCGCACCGACGACGGGGGAGGAACGCATGACGGGGGAACGACCGCTGGTGATCGCCGCGGACGAAACCGTGCTCGACGAGATACTGCGCGTGGCCGCGGTCGCGGGCTGCGAGCTCGACAGCGCACCGGACCTGACAGCGGCGAGCGGGCGCTGGGCCCGAGCGCCGCTGGTGGTCCTCGACGAAGAAGCCGTGCGGCACCCACCGGCCCTGCCCCCGCGCGGCGGGGTCCTGCTGGTCTGCAAGGGCAGCCCGGGTCCGGAGACGTGGGAGCACGCGTTCCGCGGCGGCGTGGAGCGCGTGATCTCGTTGCCCGACGAGGAAACCGCGTTGGCCGGCGCGTTCGCGGACGTCGTTGAAACACCGGCGGAGCAACCCGGCCTGGTCCTCGGCGTGGTCGGCGGCCGCGGCGGCGCGGGCGCGTCGGTGTTCGCGGCCACCCTGGCGCTGACGGCCGCCCGCGACCCGGGAGGCGCGTTGCTGCTGGACTGCGACCCCCTCAGCGGCGGTCTGGATGTGTTGCTCGGCTTGGAAAAGACGCCCGGAACACGCTGGCCGGACGTCCAGCTGAGCGGCCGGGCATCGGTCTCCTCACTGGCGGCGGCCCTCCCACAGCGAAGCCACCGCGGCAGCAGCCTCCCGGTGCTCGCCTCCGGCCCCGAAGGCAAGGGCCCGGACGTCGAGTCGTTGTCGGCGATCCTGACCGCAGGCCGCCGCGCGGGCCGGACTGTGGTGTGCGACCTCCCGCGCAGTCTCGACGAGGCGGCCGAGGAGGTGGCGCTGAGGGCCGACCTGGTCCTGCTGATGGTGCCGATGGAGTTCCGAGCCTGCCTGGCGGCGAAGAAGGTCCTGGGACGCCTGTCGAAGCTGACGGCGCGCATCGGCATCGTGGCATGTGGACACTCGAAGGACCCGTCCGTGACCACGGAAACCCTGATCGGCCCACCCCTGATGGCCTCAATGCCCCCGGAGCGCAACCTCTGGGGAGCCGTGGAGCGCGCGGAGTTCCCCACGAAACCAAGAGGCCCACTGGCGACAACGGCCGCGCAGATCCTTCAGACAGCCCGCCGCGAAGCCCAGGCGGCCGCCCGATGACCCCCACAGCGGCCGGTCTCCGCACCAAAACCGCCCCGACGAGGGTGTCGGACCTGTTGCTGCCAACGGTCATCAGCCTCCTGACCCGAGCCCCGGCAAGAGCGGAAGCGTTCTCAGCACTGCTACAGCCCGAGCCGGAGCCTTCGGCTTGCTCACGCCTGTCGCCAGGCACCCGCGTCACCGCAGCGCACGGGGACCACGCTGCCACACCGCCGCGCTCCGCTCCGCGCGCCGACCCGCCGCCTGGCACTCGCGTCACTGCAGCGCGCGGTGGCGAGTCGGCGATCCGCCGCTCTGCCACGCCACCGAGCTCCACTTCGCGCGCCGACCCGCCGCCTGGCACTCGCGTCACTGCAGCGCGCGGTGGCGAGTCGGCGATCCGCCGCTCTGCCACGCCACCGCGCCCCGACCCGCCGCCCGGCACTCGCGTCACCGCAGCACGCGGCGGCCACTCGGCGATCCGGCGCCCTTCCACACCGCCGCGCCTCACCCCGCGCGCCGACCCACCGCCTGGCACTCGCGTCACCGCAGCACGCGGCGGCTGCTCGGCAGTCCGCCGCTCTGCCACACCGGCGCGTTCCACTTCGCGCGCCGACCCGCCGCCCGGTACCCGCGTCACTGCAGCACGCGACCACCCACCGGCCATCCCGCAACCCACGCACCGACCAAGACGGGCAACCCCATGACCACCGACTTCGTGGACCGCGTCCGCAACCGTCTCGCGGGCGACCGCCGCCGAGCCGATCCGGTCGCCGTCGCGACCGCCGTCCGCGCCGAAGCGGGCGGTGCCCTCGGCCACGACGCCGTGCTCGACGCGGCCCGCCAAGCCCGCGACGAGTTCGTCGGGGCCGGCCCGCTCGCCCCGCTCCTCGACGACCCGGCGACCACCGACGTGCTCGTCACCGGCCCGGCCGAGGTCTGGACCGACGGCCCGCAAGGCCTCACCCGCACCGGGATCCGCTTCAAAGGCGAAGAATCCGTCCGCCGCTTGGCCCAGCGCCTCGCCCTCGCAGCCGGACGCCGCCTCGACGACGCGCAGCCCTACGTGGACGGCTGGCTTCCGGGTACCGGCCCCCACGGCCGCATCCGCGTGCACGCCGTGCTCCCGCCGATCGCGGCCGGCGGCACCTGCCTGTCCCTCCGCGTCCTGCGCCCGGCGACGCACGACCTCACTGCCCTCGGCGAACTCGGCGCGTTCGACGAGGCCGGAGCCAAGCTGCTCCGCAACGTCGTCTCGAGGCGCGCGGCATTCCTCGTCACCGGCGGCACGGGCGCGGGCAAAACCACGCTCTTGGCCGCGCTGCTCGGCGCCGTCGACCCGGGCGAACGCATCGTCTGCGTCGAGGACGCCGGCGAGCTGCAGCCCGCGCACCCGCAGTTCGTCAGCCTCGTCGCCCGTCCGCCCAATGTGGAGGGTGCGGGCGCGGTCGGCCTGCCCGAGCTCGTGCGCCAGGCGCTGCGCATGCGCCCTGACCGGCTCGTGGTCGGCGAAGTCCGCGGCGCCGAAGTCGGCGCACTGCTCACCGCGCTCAACACCGGCCACGACGGCGGCGCCTGCACCATCCACGCCAACTCCCCGGCGGAGGTGCCCGCTCGCATCGAGGCGCTGGCGGCGCTCGGCGGCCTCGGCCGCGATGCCGTGCACAGCCAGCTCGTCGCCGCGATCCGCGTGGTGCTGCACATGCGGCGCGAACCGGGTGGCCGCCGTCGCCTCGCCGAGGTCGGTGTCCTCCGCCCCGAACACGGCCGGGCTCGGGTCGTGCCGGTGTGGCGCGCGGGCCGGTGGACGGTTGACCGGCACCTCTTCCCGACATCGGGGGCGATCGCGTGCTGAGTCTTCTGCTGGTGCGGATTTCGTTGCTGCTGAACGCCTTCCCGCGCAATCGAAGGAGGCGGCGATGATCACCCCGTGGCTGCCGCCGCTGTGCGTGGGCGCGGCCCTGGCCTGCTGGCCCGCGGCGCCGAGCCGGTTCCAGGTCATGATCTCGCCGACGGCCACCATCCGGAAGCTCCACGGGTGGCGCGCCGTCCGCTGGCTGCTGCCGACTGCCCTCGCCGGCTTGCTGGCGGGAGCGGGCGGCGCGATCGCCGCCGGTGTGCTGACGCTGGCTTGGAGCCAGGAGTGGCGAGCCCACCACCGGGCTACCGCGGACCTGGCGATGGCCATCCACACCGCGACCGCGTTGCGGACGATGGTCGCCGAGCTCCGAGCCGGCGCCCACCCGGTCACGGCGGCAGAAGCCGCCGCGGACGTGGTCCCAGCGCTGGCGGGAGACCTCCGCGCCCTGGCGATGGCGGCCAGGCTCGACACCGAGCTGCACGCGCCGGCGCTGCCGCACCTGGCCGCGGCCTGGACGTTGGGCCAACGCCACGGCCTCCCGATGGCCGACGTCCTCGACGCGGCCCGCCGCGACGCCGAGGCAGGCGTGGCGTTCGCCCGCCGGATGCGCGCGAAGCTCGCCGGGCCCCGCGCGAGCGCGGCGGTGCTCACCGGGCTGCCGGTCCTGTGCGTGCTGCTGGGGGAGGCCATGGGCGCGGCGCCGCTGCCCGTGCTGACCGGCAGCACGCCGGGCCAGGTGCTGCTGGTCGCCGGGTGCCTCCTGCTCTGGGCGGGCACGGCCTGGTGCCGGGCCCTGACCGGACGGGTGCGAATCCGATGACCGCGATCGCGCTCCTCTTCTTCGCCGGGGCCCTGCTGAGCTGGCCGGACGAAACCATCGCGCGGCGCTTCGCCCGGCTGACCGACGGCCCGAAGCCCGTCCGCAAGGGGCACCGCGCACTACCGCCCATCGCGGCGGCAGTGGGCGGAGTCTCGACAGCGGTGCTGGTCGGCGGGGTCACCGGAGTGGTGGCAGGCACGATCGTGACGGCAACCGGGTGGTGGGCGATCCGCCGCAGCCGGCGGCCACGATCACCGGCCGTCGACATCGCCGCCAAGCTGCGGCTGGCGGGAACACTCGACCTCCTCGCCGCCTGCCTGCGCGCCGGGCTGCCGGTGCCTTCGGCACTGGAGGCCGTGGCCGGTGCGGCGCCCGCGGCGGCGAGGGCGGCGCTGAGCTCGACGGCCGGACTGCTCGCCCTCGGCTCCCGGCCGGACGAGGCGTGGGCGCCGGTGCGGGCCGTCCCGGGCCTCGGCGAGCTGGCCGCCGCGGCGATCCGGACGTCCCGGTCGGGCGCGGCCTTCGCCACGGCGGCCGGCGACCTCGCCGGGCGGTTCCGCGACGAGCTGGCCACCGAAGCCGAGGAGCGGGCCGAGAAGGCCGGGGTGACGCTGGCTCTGCCGGTCGGTCTGTGTTTCCTGCCGGCCTTCTTCTGCCTGGGCGTGCTGCCGGTCGTCCTCGGCCTCGCGGGACGGCTCGGCCCGCTGTTCTGACCACGAACCCATAGGAAGGGAAACCCCATGCGCGCGTTCCGCCGCCGCTTCCGCTCGGACGACGGTTCCACGACGGTCGAGTACGCCATCGTCACGGTCGCCGTCGCGGCCTTCGCCGCCGTCCTCTATTCCTTGCTCACCGGGGACTCGGTCGTCTCATGGCTGACGAACCTGGTCATGAAGGCCTTGGCGGTGCCGTCATGAGGCACAGGGACGAGGGCTCGGTGACGGTCGAGGCAGCACTCGGCTTGGCCGGCCTGACGGTGGTGACGGTCCTCCTGGTCGCGGCGCTGGCCGTGCTGACAAGCCAGCTGCGCTGCACGGACGCGGCCCGCGAGGCGGCGCGCCTGCTGGCCAGAGGCCAGCCGCAGGAGGCAACGGCCGCGGTCCACCGGATCGGCCCACCGGGCGCGGACCTGGCGTTCGAGCAAATCGGCGACGAGATAACGGCCAAGGTGACGGCCCATCCGGCGGCCGGCTTCCTCCCGGACATCCACCTCGACGCAACGGCCTACGCGGTGGCCGAGCCGGGCACGGAGGTGACGAATGGCTGACAGTCAGGTCCCCGACAGAGGAGCGGCCACCATCTGGACGGCCATGGCGGTGGCGGCCCTGACGGTCGTGGCAACGCTGGCGATGTGGCTAGGGGCGACGGTGATGGCGCGCCACCGAGCGGAGTCAGCGGCCGACCTGGGCGCCCTGGCGGCGGCCTCCCACGCGAGCGAAGGCCCGGTCCGCGCATGCGAGCGCGCAAGATGGGTGGCCGACCGGATGCGAGTGACGCTCCGGACCTGCCGCTGGCAACAGCTCGACGCACTGGTCGAGGTCGAGGCAAGCACCCCGGCGATCGCGGGCTTGCCAAGACCCTCCGCCCACGCCCGCGCAGGCCCGGCGGCCGAACCAGCACGTTCAGCCCCGGCAATCTCGACGGACAACCTCGGCAGCACGCCCATCCGCCCACCCCACGGCTGAACCCGACGCGCGCCGCGGCGGCATGCCCTCCGCCTCGTGCGCGGCTGAACCGACGCGCGGCCTCGGCGGCACGCTCCATCCGCCACCCAGGGGGAGCTGCCGCACGCAGCCCGTCATCGCGCACCTGCGACACCCGTCGCCCGTCCGCGACTTCCGTCGCGCAACCGCGACACCTGCCGTGCTCGGCGATGCCTGTCGCGCACCCGCGACACCTGCCGTGCTCGGCGATGCCTGTCGCACACCCGCGACACCTGCCGTGCTCGGCGATGCCTGTCGCCCATCCGTGACACCCGTCGCGCACCCGCGACAACTCTCGCGCACGGGTGATGCTCGTCGCCCATCCACGACACCCGCGACAGCGGCTCCCACCCGCGAGCCCCGCTCACCGAGGTACCCACCCCTCAGCCCCGTCGCGCCTCGGCGACAGCGCAACCACGCTCGACCCGAGCCGCCCGGCGGACGCCGACCGGTCGGTATGGGGCGGTGACCGGCTGATCCGCGCGTGCGGGCGATGAGCGGCCGATTGTCACGGGCAGCGGTCGTTGGTGCACGGCGAGCGGTCGAATCGGCTGCTCACCTGGGCCGAAGCGGCGTCTCCACCGCCCCGGACGAGCGGCGGCAAACCCCGCGGATCCCGGAGTTTGCCGCGACGAACGGTCCGTGTGCGGTCGCCGTTCGCCGTCCATCCGCGCCCGGGGGTTCGGTCGGGCCGTACGGATCACTGGGCGTTCATCGCCTCGTAACCACCGGTTGTCGCGCGGGGGTTCCGGGCAATGTGCAACTTGCCGTTAAGTGAGATGTGCGACACCACGGGGTCGCGGAGAACCGGAACTTGAAGGCAGGAAACACTGATGTTGGACGCGAATTGGCCGGACAGCTGGCGCGGTGCCTTCCGCATCGAACTGCGGGCGGAGGCGATCGGTCTCGCTTGGCGCGGCTGGCCGGTGCTCCCGGGTGTCGACCCCGCTCCGCTCACCGGTGGCGACGACCTCACCTGGCGCCGTCCGGTTCCGGCCATCGACGCCTGGCGTGAGCAGATCGGCACCCACGCCCACGAAGTCGCCACCTGGTTCTCCGACCGCACCCACAGCCTGCTCGTCGCCACCGGCACCGTGCTCGACGCCATCGAGGTCGACGACGAAATCGGCAAGCGCGCCTGCCGCCTCCTCCGCGCCATCGGCCACCCCGCGCCGATCATCGCGCTGCCGAACGGCCGCTGGCTCTTCCTGACCACCGTCGCCGACCACGTGCCGGCCGAGCTGGCCTCGCGCGCCGGCATCCAGTGGCACGGCAAGGACAGCTACATCCCGCTGCCGCCGTCGCCGTTCCAGCATGGTGTCGTGCACTGGCGCGTCAAGCCCGAGGTCTGCGGCTGGCAGCTGCCGGACGCCGCCGAGGTGCACGACGTGCTCGTCCGTGCGCTGGCCGGCGCCGAAGCCCCGCAGCTGGTCCAGACCACCGCGGCCTGAAACCGGACCACCGCCGCCGGCCGGTCCCAGCCCGGCCGAGGCGGAGCAGGACACAACTCCATGGACCACCAAGTGGCCGTTCTAGGCACCGTGTTGACGCAACGCCCCGAGCACGGTGTCCAGTACAGCCACCGCCCCCGCCTTGTCCAGCGGCTCGTTGCCGTTCCCGCACTTCGGCGACTGGACGCAGGACGGGCATCCCGTCGGGCACTCGCAGGAGACGATCGCCTCCCGCGTTGCGGCCAGCCACGGGACAATCGCGGCATAACCGCGTTCGGCAAATCCCGCACCCCCGGGATGCCCGTCATGCACGAACACCGTCGCCTCCCCGGTGTCTTCGTGCCACGCGGTACTCACCCCGCCGATGTCCCACCGGTCGCACGTAGCGAACAGCGGTAGCAGGCCGATCGCCGCGTGCTCGGCGGCATGCAGGGCACCGGGGACCCGTGCCGGAACCAATCCGGCACCCCCCGGTGTCCTGCCACCCTCGCGAACGGGCCCCCGACCGTTCGCCTGGGTCTCCTCCCCGGTCCCCACCGGCCCCGCAGATTCGGTCCCCACCCGATGGCCCCCGGTCCCCACCTCGCCATCCGAACCAGCGGAACCAACCGAACCAGCCGAGTCGCCGGAACCGAGCAGCGAAGACGACACCGTGTACCAGACCGCACGGGTCCGCAGGCTCTGCTCCGGCAGATCGAGCGGCGTGTGGTCCAGGACCTCCCCGGACGGCCGTCGTCGCAGGTACCCGACCACCTGCGACGTCACGGCCACCTCGCCGAGGCAGACGCTCACCCCGCCGAAGTCCTGCTTTTCCTGGGTGCCCAGCACCGAGATGTCCACGATCTCGCGCGGCGTCGTCGTCCAGTCCGGGTTCTCCGCGTGGACCAGTGCCAGCCCCTGGTCCAGGTCCAGCTCGTCGACGACGTACGACGACCCCTGGTGCAGGTACACCGCGCCGGGGTGCACGGCGAAGCAGGCCGACCCCGGGTCGACCGTTCCGAGCATCCGGCCGGAGTCCGCCTCGACCACCGCGATCTGCTCCCCGCCGGTGCCGCGGATGCCGACTTCGGCGTGCGGCCGGTCCCGCGACGTCCAGTACCAGCCGCTCGACCGGCGCCGCACCAGCTTCTGCTCCGCCAGCTCGGCCAGCACCTCCTGGGCGGCCGCGCCGCCGAAGACCTCCAGCTCGGGCAGCGTCAGCGGCAGTTCGGCGACGGCGCACGCGAGCTGCGGCGCCAGCACGTACGGGTTCGCGGGGTCGAGCACCGCCGTCTCCACCGGCCGCGAGAGCAGCGCCGCCGGGTGGTGCACCAGGTAGGTGTCGAGCGGGTCGTCCCGCGCGACGAACACCACCAGCGCCGAATCGCCGGAGCGACCCGCCCGGCCGGCCTGCTGCCAGAACGAGGCGAGCGTGCCCGGGTAACCGGCCAGCACCACCGCGTCCAGGCCCGCGATGTCGACGCCCAGCTCCAGCGCGTTCGTCGTCGCGACGCCCAGCAGCCGGCCCGACAACAGTGCCGCCTCCAGCGCGCGACGCTCTTCCGGCAGGTAACCAGACCGATACGCCGCAACGGTTTCCGACAACACCGGGTCCACTTCGGACAGAATGCGGCGCGCCCCCAGCGCCGCCAGTTCCGCGCCCCGCCGCGACCGGATGAACGCCAGCGACCGCGCGCCTTCCAGCACCAGGTCGGCGAGGATCCGCGACGTCTCCGCCCCGGCCGAACGCCGGACCGGCGCCCCGTTCTCCCCGGTCAGCTCCTCCAGCAGCGGCGGCTCCCACAGCGCGACCGTCCGGGCGCCGCGCGGCGAAGCGTCCTCCGTCACGGCGACACAAGACACGCCCGTCAGCCGCGAGGCGAACGAAGCCGGCGAAGCCGTCGTCGCCGAAGCGAGCACGAAGACCGGCGAAGCGCCGTAGTGCTCGGCCACCCGCCGAAGCCGGCGAAGCAGCAGGGCGACGTGCGAGCCGAAGACGCCGCGATAGCTGTGGCACTCGTCGACGACCACGCAGCTGAGCCGCCGGAAGAACGTGGCCCACCGGCCGTGCGCCGAGAGGATCCCGCGGTGCAGCATGTCCGGGTTGGTGAACACCCAGTTCGCGTGCGCGCGCACCCAGTCGCGCTCGGCCATCGGCGTGTCCCCGTCGAACGACGCCGCCCGCACCCCCGGCACGTCCAAAGAGGACACCGAACGCAGCTGGTCCGCGCCCAGCGCCTTCGTCGGCGACAGGTACAGGGCGTTCGCCTTCTCGCCCGCGGCCAGCCGCGACAGCACCGGCAGCTGGTAGGCGAGCGACTTCCCCGATGCCGTTCCGGTCGAAATCACTACGTGCCGGCCCTCGTACGCGTGCGCCGCCGCCTCCGCCTGGTGCGCCCAGGGCGCCGAGACGCCGCAGTCACGCAGCGCAGCGACGACCGCCGGATCCGCCCACGACGGCCACTCTGCGTAGCGCGCGGCGCGACCCGGCAGGTCCGCGACGTGCGTGACCGGGTGCTCGCGCGACGGGATGCCGGCGGTCACCCGCCTCAGCAGCCGCTGCCCACGTGATTCGTCCACCCGCCGAGCTTGGCACAGGGGTACGACAGTTCTGGCATCCCCAGCTGCGCCAACGGATCGGCGAAAGGGTGATCGATCAAGTGAGGAGGCTCACAAGGTAACGGAATGTACCGTCACCGGGACGGCGTGAAGACGCTGGTTGCGATACCAATACACTCCCGCAATCCACACCCTCTGTGGTGAGCGTCATGTGAGACGTGCATTGCTGCCCGGCTAGCGTGTCGCTCGGTACAGGGTCCATGCCAGCGCCGGCCGTGTCGAACCCTCGGCTTGCCGTCGACGCTGGCGCACGGCGACGTCTCATGGAGGACGAATGTCACGGCAGTTCCTCGCGGAGGGCGGCGGAAATCTCGCGCTCTCCGGAGGTGGCTACACGATTGTCGGTGTAGTCGCCGTGGTCGCGCTTGCCGCACTCGTCATCGGCTACGTCCTGCTCAAGGAGGTGCTGGCCGCAGGCCAGGGCACCGCCAAGATGCAGGACATCGCCAAGGCGGTGCAGGAAGGCGCGGCCGCGTACCTCAAGCGGCAGCGGAACACTCTCGCCATCTTCGGCGTGATCGTGTTCCTCCTGCTCTTCATCCTTCCCGCCGACGACTGGAACGAGAAGATCGGCCGTTCGATCTTCTTCCTGGTCGGTGCGGGTTTCTCGTTCGCGATCGGCTACCTCGGCATGTGGCTGGCGACGCAGGCCAACCTGCGCGTCGCGGCCGCGTCGCGTGAGGAAGGCGGCCGCGAGAAGGCGATGCGCGTCGCGTTCCGCACCGGCGGCGTGGTCGGCATGATCACCGTCGGCCTCGGCCTCTTCGGTGCCGCGGTCGTCGTGCTGGTCTACACCGGCCAGGCGCCCAAGGTGCTCGAGGGCTTCGGCTTCGGCGCCGCCCTGATCGCGATGTTCATGCGTGTCGGCGGCGGTATCTTCACCAAGGCCGCCGACGTCGGCGCGGACCTGGTCGGCAAGGTCGAGCAGGGCATCCCGGAGGACGACCCCCGCAACGCCGCGACCATCGCGGACAACGTGGGCGACAACGTCGGCGACTGCGCCGGCATGGCCGCGGACCTCTTCGAGTCCTACGCCGTCATGCTGGTCGCCGCGCTGATCCTGGGCAGCACCGCCTTCGGCGTGCACGGCCTGATCTTCCCGCTGATCGTGCCGGCCATCGGCGTGATCACCGCCGTCATCGGTGTCTACATCACCAAGGCGCGCGCGGGTGAGGGCGGCCTGGTCACGATCAACCGCTCCTTCTACATCTCCGCGGTGATTTCCGCGGTGCTGTCGGCGATCGCGGCGTTCGTGTACCTGCCGAGCAGCTTCTCCGAGTTCGGCGCCGGCTTCGAGAACAGCGGCAACCCGGCGGTCATCGCGACCGTCGCGGTGATCATCGGCATCGTGCTCGCGGCGATCATCCTGAAGCTGACCGGCTACTACACCGGCACCGAGTACAAGCCGGTCAAGGACGTCGGCCGCACCTCGGAAACCGGCCCGGCGACGGTCATCCTGTCCGGCATCTCGGTCGGCTTCGAGTCCGCTGTGTACACCGCCCTGGTGATCGGCGCCGCCGTGTTCGGCGCCTACCTGCTGGGCGGCGGCGTCGCGCTGTTCGCCGTGGCGCTGGCCGGCACCGGCCTGCTGACCACCGTCGGCGTCATCGTCGCGATGGACACCTTCGGCCCGGTTTCGGACAACGCGCAGGGCATCGCCGAGATGTCCGGTGACGTCGACGAGAAGGCCGCGCAGATCCTGACCGAGCTCGACGCGGTCGGCAACACCACCAAGGCGATCACCAAGGGCATCGCGATCGCCACGGCGGTCCTCGCGGCGACGGCGCTGTTCGGGTCCTACTCGGACGCGATAACCAAGGCGCTGTCCGGCATGGGCAACGGCGTGGTCACCGGGATGGACGCGGCGAAGTCGTTCATCAACGAGGTCGTCAGCCCGAACACGCTCGTCGGCGTGATCGTCGGTGCGGCCGTGGTGTTCCTCTTCTCCGGTCTCGCGGTCAACGCGGTGTCCCGGGCCGCCGGCGCGGTCGTCTTCGAGGTGCGCCGCCAGTTCCGCGACATCCCGGGGATCATGGAGGGCACCACCCGCCCCGAGTACGGCAAGGTCGTCGACATCGTCACGCGCGACTCGCTGCGTGAGCTGACGACGCCGGGTCTGCTGGCGGTCTTCGCCCCGATCGCGGTCGGCTTCGGCCTGGGCACCGGCGCGCTCGCCGGCTACCTGGCCGGCGCGATCGCCTGCGGCACCCTGATGGCGATCTTCCTCGCCAACTCGGGTGGCGCGTGGGACAACGCGAAGAAGCTGGTCGAGGACGGCAACCACGGTGGCAAGGGCTCGTCCTCGCACGAGGCCACCATCATCGGTGACACCGTGGGTGACCCGTTCAAGGACACCGCCGGCCCGGCGATCAACCCGCTGATCAAGGTGATGAACCTGGTCTCCGTGCTGATCGCGCCCGCCGTCGTGCAGTTCTCGATCGGTCCCGACGAGAACGCCGCCGTCCGCATCATCATCTCGCTCGTCGCGGTCGCCGTGATCGTGGCGGCGATCGTGGTGTCGAAGCGGCGGGGCACCGTCATTTCCGACACCCCGGCCGAGATCAAGGCCTGAGTTCCAGGGTGACCCCGGGCCCGGTGCGCCGCGACGCGCACCGGGCCCGGGGCCTGCCCGTCCCAGAAAGGCCCGGCGACTTGCGAAGCACCACCGAGTCGGTACCGTCGGGCCTGCTGGGACGTCGTCGGGCAGGAGGTACGCGAGTGCGGCAGCGGACGACCGTTTTCGCCGCTCTCACCACGACGATCGCCATCGGTCTCGCCGGGTGCGGGCAGCCCGCCGAAGTGCAGGCGCCGCCACGTGACCAGGACCTTCCGGTGACGACGCCGTCGCCGCGGCCCGATCCGGTGGCGAACTGGGCGAGCGGCTACTGCGACGCGGTGACGCACCTGGTCGGCGCGCTCGCGTCACTGCCGGCCGTCGACCCCAGTACGCCGCAGAAGGCGTCCCGGACGTCCAGTGACCTCCTCGCCTCGGTCGTCGACGGGCTCGACCAGAGCCTGGCCGGGCTGAACGCGCTCGGAGCGCCGCCGCTGCCGTCGGCGGACGGCGGGCGCCAGGACGTCATCGGGCAGTTCACCGCGATCCGCGCGGAGGCCGAGAACGCGCGGCACCGCATCGAGGCGGCCCGCGGGAACGCCGCGGCGACGAAGGAGGCCCTCGGCCAGGCCAGGGCGACGCTCGACCGCATCGACGCGCTCGACTACCTCAAGGGCCTCGACGACGTCCCCGCCCTCGCCGCGGCGCAACAGCGCACCCCGGCCTGCCGCCGGCTGGATCAGCCTGCCGGCTGAAGATCCGCGCGAGACCTGCCGCGAATCGAACTTGTGTTCTAGTATGGCGCGGTGGATCGGACGATCTCGCTCTTCTCCGCCGAGGCCAGCGGGCCGGGCCTGGGCGACCTGGCCGGCCTGTTGTGCTGCCACGGCCAGATCACCGGCTTCGGGCGCACCGCCGCCCGGCTCTCGGTGGTCGTCGAAGAGCCGTGGCGCGCGCACGTCCTGGCCGGCGAGTTCCGCTGCCGCGGTGCGGACGCCCAGGTCTCGAAGGCCGACTGCGGCCGTCCGCAGGTCCGCACGTCGTTCCGGGTCGATCTGCTGCCGCTGGCGCTGCGGTGGCTGCGTGAGGGCTGCGCGGGGCCGGTCGAGGACGACTCGGGCAAGGCGGTGCCGGACGGGTTCCGGCTGAGTGGCGCGATGCTGCGGATGTGGGCGCTGGCCGGCGGCCGCCCCGGCACGCAGGGTTACCTGCTGGGCGTCGACCCGCTCGCGCCCGGCATGCACGAGCGGCTGGTCGAAGCGCTGACGCCGTTGGGCGTCGCGGCGAAGCTCACCGGTCCGAAGGCCGACGTCCCGGCCGTCAAAGTCACCGGGAAACGCCGGCTGGAGGCGCTGCTGGAGCTGATCGGGGAGCCGCCGCCCGGCGCCGAAGCGGCGTGGCCGGGCGCGGCCCCGCAACCGGTCCCGCACCCGGAGGCCGTCACGAGCACGGCCTGACCGGGTGCGGGGGCCGCGTCAGGGCCGGGGCAGCGTGCAGCCGGCCTGGGTGAGCGCGATTTCGTTGGCCGGGGTCAGGCACGCGGGAATGCCGTAGGTCTCCTGGCCGTAGTTCGTCTTGTAGTGCACGGTGACGTTCCCGGCCTGGTCGACCTCGCACGGGTTGTTGTCCGTGCAGCGCTCGCCGTCCTCGTTGCCGGTGTTGTTCACGCCGACGACCTTGCCGCCGGAGATGATGGGCGAACCGGAGGTCCCGCCGATGGTCTGGCAGGCGGACGTGTAGCGGATCGAGTCCTTCCAGGTCCAGCTGCCCTCCTTCAACCGGTAGACGAACCCGTCGATGTTGCAGGAGTAGATGCGCTTCCAGTACCCCGAGACGACGTCGATCGCGGCACCGGCCGACGGGTGGGCGTTCGACAGTTCCAGCGGCGAGATCCCGTAGCTCGCCTTGATCTGCGCGTAGGTGGTGGTGAGCTGGTAGAGCGACACGTCGGTGTCGGTCATCGTGCCGTAGACGATCTTCTTGGCCCGGAGCGTCGCCTTGTTGCTGCCGCTGGCGGTGAGCAGCGTGAACGTCCGGCTGGAGGTGCGGTTGGTGATCACCTGGCCCGGCGCCGGGAAACCGGTTTCGAGGCAGTGGCCGTTCGACATCACGAGCGCGGGCGCGGTGTCGGGCGTCGCGGCGGGCTTGACCACCGATCCCGAGCAGTTGGACAGGGCCACGGTGCCGGCGAAGTTCGCCGCGGCCGCGTTCGCCGGTGTGACCCCCAGCAATACTGTGGCGGTCGCGGCGGTGAACAGGGCGCCGAGCAGGCGTCGGGTCATGGCGGGTCCTTTCGGCTGGACGGGGAAACCAGTGAAGCGGTGACATCCCTGCGCCCACCACCGTCGAACGGAGGGTATCCGGACGGTCACGCGCTAGGCTGCGCGGGACGTGGCCGAAATCACGTGGCAGGTAACTTGGGGAAACATCGTCGAGGTCAGCGGCGATGCGCTGGGCACAGGACCGGCGGCGTGTTGGGCCACCTCCGCGCCGTCCGGCCGGGAACAGCGTGCACACTGGCAGGTCGAGACACGGGCCCTGGCAGGGACGTGGTGCAGTCCCGCGGCGGCGGGACGAGATGAGCGGAGAGCAGGACAGCGTGGCAGGAGCACGGACCAAGAAGAACGGAGCCGCGGCGGGCAACGGCGCCGGGCACCGGCGGCTGGTCATCGTCGAGTCGCCGACGAAGGCCCGCAAGATCGCGCCCTACCTCGGCGGCGGGTACGTCGTCGAGTCCTCCGTCGGGCACATCCGCGACCTGCCGCGCGGTGCCGCCGACGTCCCCGCCCAGTACAAGGGCGAGGCGTGGGCGCGGCTCGGCGTCGACGTCGACAACGGCTTCAAGGCCCTCTACGTGGTGACCCCGGACAAGAAATCCAAGGTCACCGAGCTCAAGGGTCTGCTGAAGGACGTCGACGAGCTCTACCTCGCCACGGACCCCGACCGCGAGGGCGAGGCCATCGCGTGGCACCTCCTCGAGACGCTCAAGCCGAAGGTCCCGGTCCGCCGGATGGTCTTCCACGAGGTCACCGAGCAGGCCATCCGCGCGGCCGCCGACTCGACGCGTGAGCTCGACGCCGACCTCGTCGACGCGCAGGAGACCCGCCGCATCCTCGACCGCCTCTACGGCTACGAGGTCTCGCCGGTGCTGTGGAAGAAGGTCATGCCGAAGCTGTCGGCGGGCCGCGTGCAGTCGGTGGCGACCCGGATCGTGGTCGAGCGCGAACGCGAGCGGATGCGCTTCACCTCGGCGTCGTACTGGGACATCTCGGCGACCATGGACGCCGGTGAAGAGGCTTCGCCGCGGAACTTCCCGGCGCGCCTGGTCGCCGTCGACGGCGCGCGCCTGGCCACCGGCCGCGACTTCGGCTCGGACGGGCAGCTCAAGGCGTCGAACACCGAGGTCCGCGTGCTCGCGGAGGCCGACGCGCGGCGCCTGGCCGAAGCGCTGAAGCAGCGTGACTTCAAGGTCGCGAGCGTCGAGGAGAAGCCGTACACGCGCAAGCCGTACGCGCCCTTCATGACGTCGACGCTGCAGCAGGAGGCCGGCCGCAAGATGCGGTTCACCTCCGAGCGCACCATGCGGATCGCGCAGAAGCTGTACGAGAACGGCTACATCACCTATATGCGTACCGACTCCACGACGCTGTCGGAGTCGGCGATCTCGGCCGCGCGCAGCCAGGCCACGCAGCTGTACGGCAAGGAGTACGTCTCGCCGACGCCGCGCCAGTACACGCGCAAGGTCAAGAACGCGCAGGAGGCCCACGAGGCGATCCGCCCGTCGGGCGAGGTCTTCCGCACGCCGGGCCAGGTCGCGGGCGAGCTGGACACCGACGAGTTCCGGCTCTACGAGATGATCTGGCAGCGCACGATCGCGTCGCAGATGGCGGACGCCAAGGGCACGACGATGTCCGTGCGCATCGTCGGCAACGCGACCTCGGGCGAGGAGTGCACCTTCGCCGCTTCGGGCCGCACGATCACCTTCGCGGGCTTCCTGAAGGCGTACGTCGAAGCGGTGGACACCGAGACCGGTGGCGAAGCCGACGACAAGCAGAGCCGCCTGCCGGTGCTGGAGAAGGACCAGGCGCTGACGGCGTCCGAGCTGAACCCGGACGGCCACACCACCTCGCCGCCGGCGCGGTACTCGGAGCCGAGCCTGGTCAGCAAGCTGGAAGAGCTGGGCATCGGCCGCCCGTCGACGTACGCGTCGATCATCAAGACGATCCAGGACCGCGGTTACGTCTGGAAGAAGGGCTCCGCGCTCGTCCCGTCGTGGGTCGCGTTCGCCGTGATCGGCCTGATGGAACGGCACTTCGAGCGGCTGGTCGACTACGACTTCACCGCCGGCATGGAGGACGAGCTCGACCGCATCGCGGCCGGTGACGAGCAGCGTGCGCAGTGGCTGTCGAAGTTCTACTTCGGCGGCGACATGGGCGTGGACGGCTCGATCGGCCGCCTGGGCGGGCTCAAGAAGCTGGTCGAGGGCAGCGTCGAGGACATCGACGCGCGGGAGATCAACTCGATCCCGCTGTTCAGCGACGCCGACGGGCACACGGTCGTGGTCCGCGTCGGGCGCTACGGGCCGTACCTGGAGCGCGAGGTCAACGGCGAGTCGCAGCGCGCGAACCTGCCCGAGGACCTGCCGCCGGACGAGCTGACGCAGGAGATCGCGGAGAAGCTGTTCGCGACCCCGCAGGAGGGCCGCACGCTGGGCACCGACCCGGTGAGCGGGCACGACATCGTCGCGAAGGAAGGCCGCTTCGGGCCGTACGTGACCGAGGTGCTGCCG
Source organism: Amycolatopsis sp. 505 (assembly GCF_031625235.1). Taxonomy (NCBI): domain Bacteria; kingdom Bacillati; phylum Actinomycetota; class Actinomycetes; order Pseudonocardiales; family Pseudonocardiaceae; genus Amycolatopsis; species Amycolatopsis sp. 505. The sequence continues at coordinate 555,202 of NZ_JACKQP010000002.1, read as the reverse complement.
GAGATCGAGATCCCCGAGGATGCCACGGCCGCGCAGAAGAAGGCGCTGAAGGCGAAGGCGCCGAAGCCGCGGACGGGCTCGCTGTTCAAGTCGATGGACATCGAGACCATCACGCTGGACGACGCGCTGAAGCTGCTCTCGCTGCCGCGCGTGGTCGGCAAGGACCCGGAGTCCGGCGACGAGATCACGGCGCAGAACGGGCGCTACGGGCCGTACCTGAAGAAGGGCACGGACTCGCGTTCGCTCTCGACCGAGGACCAGCTCTTCTCGATCACGCTCGAAGAGGCGCTGAAGATCTACTCGGAGCCGAAGCAGCGTGGCCGGTCCGCCACCGCGAAGCCGCCGCTCAAGGAGCTCGGCGACGACCCGGTGTCGGGTAAGCCGATGGTGGTCAAGGACGGCCGCTTCGGCCCGTACGTGACCGATGGCGAATACAACGCGACGCTGCGGAAGGGCGACGAGATCGAGTCGCTGACCGCGGAACGGGCGGCCGAGCTGCTGGCGGAGAAGCGGGCCAAGGGGCCGGCGCCGAAGCGGAAGGCGCCCGCGCGCAAGCCGGCTTCGACGACGGCGAAGACGGTCAAGGCGGGCACGACCAAGAAGGCGACCACGGCCAAGCGCTCGAGCTCGACCGCGACGAAGGCCAAGTAAGACCCGAGGGCCTCCTCTGCTGGGGAGGCCCTCGGCGTCACACCTTCAGGTGACACCTCGAACGGATGTTCGGGAAATTGTCGGTGGTCCCGGGTTTCATGAACGCGTGACCAGCACACCACGCACCGTGCACACGGTGACCACCAAGATCCTGAAGCCGGTCCGGGCGGCGGCCGCCGGCAGTTCTACCGCCCTGGACCTGATGGAGGCGCTGCCCGAGTTTCCGGGCAGCGGCGGCGTCTGCGGCGTGGCCGTCGCGATGTCCGACGAACCGTGGACCTCGGCGTTCTTCGACGACCGGACCGCGTTCGGCGTCGCCGGGGACGGGTTGAGCCTGTCCGGGCCCTCGCCGGGCGGCGTCGCGAAGCTGCTGCGGCTGGCGTTGACGCGCCTGCCGCCGCTGCCGCCGGTGCCGGGCGAGGGGCTGTACCTCGACGCCGACGAGCGCGGCGTCCTCGAACCCGAGCAGGAGTGCCTCGTCCTGGATCTGATGGACGATCTGCGGCGGACCCGGCGTGGCACCGTCCAGTTCGACATCCACCGCGACGGCTCACCGCCGCAGTGGGAGATGCTGGCGTTCGTCGACGACGACCGCGGCCGGCACCTCGCGGCCTTGAGCAGACCCAAGGGCGGCCACCGCCGGCTCTGGTGGCTGCCCGGGACCGTGGAGAGGCTCGCCGAGTTCGTCGAAGGGCGGGTGCCGGAGCATGGCTGAGCCGCTCGCCGACCGCTCACCGACCGATGTCACCCTCTCGAACATATGTGCGAGAAATTGTCGGTGCCAGGGTGTTCAATCGAGGGGTGAGCAACGCAGTCGCCGTCTTCGACGTCATCGACGAGGTCATCGCCCCGCTGTCGGCCGAGGTGCCGGAGCGGCCCTCGGTGATGGAGTTCTACGACCCCGAGTTCGAGATCCCGCCGGTGCTGGCGGACACCGGACCGCTGCCGGGGCGTCGCTCCGCGCCCGCGTCAAGCCTCGCGGACGAGGTGGAGCAGTACACGCGTTTCGTGGCGGGGATGGCCGCGATCGGCCTCGCCCCGGGCGGCGAGGTGACGGCGGAGGCGGTCGGTCTGTACCGGGCGCTGCGCGGCGGCTTCATCCGCGGCGTGGTCACCGGGGTCTTCCCGGCGCGGGCGAAGCCGTGGGAGGTCCGTTTCTTCGGCGACGAGGACTACACGACGGTCCTGCACAAGCTGGGCAACCGCGCGCGCCTGCGGTCGGGTTTCCTCAGCGAGCTGCCGGGCTGGGTGTTCGACGGCCTGCCCGACCGCGCACCGGGGCCGGGCGAGCACCTGCGCATCGAGACGGACGAGCGCGGCCTGATCCCGCGACACTGCGAGAGGGCGGTCGAACAGATCCGCCAGTCCGCGGCCCGGCCGAGGCTGGGCACGGTCCTGGTCGACCTGGCCGTGCGCAACGCCATCCTGGCCGAGTACCCGCACGGCGCATTCGGCCTGGTGGACAACGACCTGGGCCGCTACCAGTTCAGCGCCGCGGTGGCCAGAAGCGGCCGCTGGACGGTGACGTGGGGCCCAGCCTCGCGGAGAACGGCGGAGCAGTGGATCGTCGAGGCGGTGCAGAGCCATGCGTGAGCAAGGGGAGGTCCGAAAGACGGCAGGCGAGGGAGTGGACAGGGTGGTAGCTGCGGCCTCGAAGGACCTGACGGTCCGGGAGGCAATCCTCGCGGCAGCCGAGCTGAACAGCGGCATCCCAGAGCCCCGCCCCTCAGCCGACCCAGCCCCAACCCCGCCCACCCCAAGCGGCCCGGGCCACCAGGCTGCCGCCGGTGGCACGGGTCGCCAGGTCAGGTCGGCTGGCGGAGGCCGCTCAGGTGGCGTGGCTGGCTCGGCTGACGCACGTCGTTCGGCTGACGCGCGTGGCGCGGCCCGCTCACCCGGCTCGGCTGCCAGGCCCGGTCCGGATGCAAGCGAGAGGCGGCGGCATGGCTGAGCGCACAGCGGCCCGGGAGCTGCTCGAGCTGGCGGCCGGCCCGGTGCTGGCGGCAATGCCGGACCGCGAGCCGGTCGACCGGCTCTACAACCCGGACGTCAGCGACCACGACATCCTGGTCCACGGCCCGGTGTCGGACGACCCGGCGGACCTGGTGGCCGAGGTCGAGCGCCACATGGCCTGGGCCGCCTGGATCGACGGCACCCCGTTCGGCGCGAACGGCGAGCTCAACGAGATCGGCTTCGAAGTCGTCTCGCTGATGCTGCGCGGCTCGGTCCGCGCAGCCCTGTGCGGCGTGTTCGACGACGGTCCGGAAACGGCGGACATCCGCTGCTACGCCGACGGTGAGCGCGCCTTCATGATGGGCTCGCTCCCCGGCCGTACGGCGATCCACCTGGCCGACTTCGAGGAACTGCCGGAGATGCTGGTGGCCGAATTACCGGACGTCCCGTTCGGCGCTTCCCCGCGAGCAATCTGGGTCTCGGTCGACGACGACGGCCTGGTCCACGACGGCCAAGACGACGATGTAGGAGCAATGCGAGAGCTGCTGGCCCGCCCGAGATCGGGAACGGCGGTCCTGGACATGCTCGCCTTCGGAGGCCTGTGCGCAGAGTTCCCGGACCACGGTTTCGTCCTGGTCGACACCGACCTGGGCCGCTTCGCCCTGGCCGCGCTCGACCGAGGAGAGGGCCGCCGCCAGCTCGTCCTGAGCCCCTTCAGCCGCGGCATGCTTCGCGACTGGTGCCGCAAGATGATCGACCTCGGACAGGAGGAGACGTCCTGAACAAAGGCCGCAGGTAAGGCCAGCCCTGGCCACCCCACCCCAACCCGCCACTGTGACCCGTTTCACTACGATCTGTCACCAACAGCGGTCGACCTGGTGACCGTCGGACTGGACACTTCAGGAGGTTCGGGTGCGGGCTTGCGCTGCGTGACCGACCATCCACTGGAGACAGAGCCATTGGGCGGATGCGTTATCCGCCTGCGTCGCTACCCTGGAAAGGCGAGGACATTCAGTAGTGAGGTGGTCACCATGAGCGCGAACGGTGAGGCTCCCTTCTTCAATGCCCCCGAGCTCACTCAGCGCGACGGCACACTGTCCGAAACACCTGGCGAGATGTTCGCGGACCCGGTCTCCGGGCTGGTCACGGCGTCGCCCGAGCCGCGCACCGCGGTCCCGAATGGCCAAGAGCCCATCGCCATCCCGGTGGCTGGGCCGGTGCAGCCGGACGAGGAAGCCGTGCGGCGGATGGTCGAGGAGACGCTCCGCGAGGACAAGGCGCCCGAGGCGATCCCGCCGGCCGGGACCTTGAACCAGGGCCAGCCGTTGGGCCTGCTCCCGAGGCAGCGGACGCGGCGGCGCACCTGGCCGACCAGGCCGCCGCAGATCATGCGGCCCGTGCGGCAGGAGCCGCTGGCCGATGAAGACGTCGATGACGTCGAGCTCGTGCCCGTCAAGCGGCGGCGGCTGCCGCGGATGCCCTCGGTGTCGATGCCGGCGTTCAACCGGCCGTCGTCGAGCGCGGCCGGTGTCATGCTCGCCGTCGCCTTGCTGATCGTGTTCGGTTTCGTCGCCATCGAGATGGTTTCGAGCCTGGTCAGCAGCGTGACGGGGCTGTTCGACTAGCGCTCTCGCCCGCCTCGCACCACGGGGCCGTCCCGCGCGCCAGACGCCGATCGGGCTACCCTGGCTTCACGGTCGGGTCCCTCCCGGCACCGCGGTGACTAGTGGGGTGGGCGTATCAGCGAGGGCGTGCGATCGGTACCCGGGGCCGGCCCGGGTGCGTCGTCGGGCGCCGAGGCGTCCACGATCAACCGGGTCCGGCGGGTACTGGCGATCAAACCGTTCCGGCGCCTCTGGGGCGTCACGTACCTGTGCAGCGTGGCCGACTGGCTGAACATCCTGGCCCTCACCGGCCTGGCCACGAAGCTCACTGACAACTACTTCGCGCAGAACTTCGCCTTCGTCGGCGTCGTCCTGACCGGCCTGGCCCCGGGGCTGCTGTTCGCCCCGGTCGGCGGGCTGCTCGCGGACCGGTTCGACCGCCGCAAGGTCATGGTCGTCGCCGACCTGCTGCGGTGCGGTTTCCTGCTGTCCATCGCGATCGTCAGCGCGCCCTGGTGGCTGCTCGCCGGCAACTTCCTCGTCGGCTGCGCCTCCAGCATGTGGATCCCCTCGAAAGAGGCCGCGGTCCCGAACCTGCTCCGCCGGCCCGACCAGGTCGAGACGGCCAACCAGCTCGGCATGGTGATGACCTACGGCCTCGCCGTCATCACCGCGGCCGGCGCGAACGCGGTCATCACCGGCGTCAACACGACGTTCCACCTGTTCCCCGGCGACCCGAGCCTCAACATCGCCAAGCTGGTCGTCATCATCACCGGCCTGCTCTACTTGGCCAGCGCGATCCTCATTGCCACGCGGATCCCCGAGCTCTCGCTGCGCAACGTCCATGCGCTGCCGGAGCAGAAGGTCAAGCAGGCCGACGAGGAAAAGCTCGGCATCGGCGCGATGATCGCCGACGGCTTCCGGTTCATCCGCAGCACGCCGCTCGTGCGCGGGCTGCTCGTCGGCGCGTTCGGCGCGTTCGTCGCCGGTGGCGCCGTGATCGGCTCGGCCAAGCCGTACTCCTCCAGCCTGGGGGCCGGTGACTCCGCGTTCAGCCTGCTCGTCCTCGCCGTCTTCCTCGGCCTCGCCACCGGCATGGTCTTCGCGCCCAAGCTCGCCCGCCGGCTCCCGCATGACCGCCTGTTCGGCCTCTCGATCGTCGCGGCCGCGATCTCGCTCGGCTTCGTGGCGCTGTCCCCGCACCTGACCGTCTCGCTGATCGCCGTGGTGCTGGTCGGCGTCTGCGCCGGCACGGCGTTCCTCACCGGCGTGACCATCATCGGCTCGCGCGTCGAGGACGCTATCCGCGGCCGGATCAACGCGATCTACCAGCTGATGATGAAGCTGGTTCTGTTCGGCACCACGGTCACCGTGCCGCTGCTCGTCGGCGCGGTGCAGCGGCACACGATCACCGTTTGGGGCAACCCGCTGACCATCGACGGCACGCGCCCGGTGATGCTCGGCGGCGCCGCGATCGCCCTGGTAGCCGGCCTCTTCGCTTACCGGCAGATGGACGACAAGCGCACCGAGCCGATCCTCGCCGACCTGCGTAACGCGCTGCGCCGCACGCCACGGCGGGTCAACGGCTTCCTCATCGCCGTCGAGGGAACCACCGCGATCAACACCGCTATCCAGGCCGTCAACCTCGCCGACTGGATGCGCGGCGGCACCCGGCCGGTCGTCGTCGCCGCGGATCCGGCGCTCGACGACCAGCGGCTCACCGCGCTCGTCTCCGGCGCCTCGCTCACCGGGGCGCGGGCCCAGGCGCTGGCCGCCGCGGCGGTGCGGGCCGACATCGTGGAGCGGCACGTCCAGCCGGCGCTGGACGCCGGTTCGGTGGTCGTGATGGAGCGGTTCGTCGACTCGCCGCTGGCGCACCTGTCCGCCGTCGCCGGGCTCGACAGCGACGAGCTCGAAGGCCTCGCCGACTGGGCGACCGGCCGCCTGCGCCCGGACCTGACCATCCTCCTGGACGCTGCCCCGACAGGGGCGCCGCGCGACAAGTCGGCCGCGATGAACGACCAGTGGCGCGTCCAGCACCTGCTCACCGAAATGGCCGCGGCCGACCCGGACCGGTACGTCGTGATCGACGCCGACGGCTCCGACGTCGAGGTCGCCGAGCGCATCCGCACCGCGCTGCGCGCCGTGTTCGTCGGACGGCTGGCCGCGCTGGCGCCGACGACGGAGAAGCCGGTGACGCTCCCGCTGGAAACCCTGCCCGTCGAGACCCCGGAAGAGCCTCGCGTGGAGGCGAAGTGACGACGACCGAACGCATCGGCGTCTGGAACCAGCTGGTCGGCCAGGAACCCGCGGTCGAAACGCTGAGCGCGGCCGCTTCGGCGGCCGCCAAGATCATCGCCGGCGAACCGGCGCCACCCGGCGCGATGACGCACGCCTGGCTGCTCACCGGCCCGCCCGGCTCCGGCCGTTCGGTGGCCGCGCGGACGTTCGCCGCGGCCCTGCAATGCAGCACCGGCACCGGCTGCGACGCCTGCCCCGGCTGCCACACGACGATGGCGGGCACGCACGCCGACGTCCGGCTCGTGGTGCCGGAAGGCCTGTCGATCTCGGTCGCCGAGATGCGCGCGCTGGTCCAGGCCGCGGCGCGGCGCCCGACGACCGGCAACTGGCAGGTCGTGATCATCGAGGACGCGGACAGGCTCACCGAAGGCGCGTCGAACGCCCTGCTGAAGGCCGTCGAGGAGCCGCCGGACCGCACGGTGTTCCTGCTCTGCGCGCCGTCGGACCACCCCGAAGACGTCTCGGTGACGATCCGCTCGCGCTGCCGCCTGGTGACGCTTCGGACGCCGCCCCCGGAGGCGATCGCGGACGTGCTGATGCGCCGCGACCACGTCGACGTCGAGCGCGCGCAGTGGGCCGCATCCGTGTGCGGCGGCCACGTCGGCCGCGCGCGCCGGCTCGCCACGGACGAGGCCGCGCGGCAGCGCCGGGCCACGGTGCTGAGGATCCCGCTCGGCCTCCGCCGGATGGGCGACGTCTTCACCTGCGCCGACCAGCTGATCAGCGCGGCCGAGGCGGACGCGGGCGAGGCCAGCAAGGCCCGCGACGAGGACGAGCGCAACGAGCTGCGGACAGCGATGGGCGGCGACGGCGTCGGCAAGGGCGTCGCGGGCGCCAAGCGAGCCGCCGAAGCCGCGGTCAAGCAGCTGGAGAAGAAGCAGAAGTCCCGCGCGACCCGCACCCAGCGCGACACGCTCGACCTCGCGCTGGTCGACCTGGCCGGCTTCTACCGCGACGTCCTGGTGACGGCGACCCGCTCCGGCGCGACGCTCAACCACCCGGACCACGCCGACCAGATCCGCGAAGCAGCGTCGGCGTGGACGACGGAGTCGACGTTGCGCCGGCTCGAAGCGGTGCTGGAGTGCCGCGAGGCGATCGAACTGAACGTGAAGCCGCGCATCGCCGTCGAGGCGATGGTCACGACGCTTCGCCAGGGCTGAACACGAAGGAGCCCCGCCAGGCGTACCTGGCGGGGCTCCTTCACACCCCTCGGGTCACTCGCGCGGACGCGGCGAGGGTTTGAACGGCTTCTCTTCGACGGCCACGGCCAGCGGGCGCCGCCGTCCGCCCGGCATCGCGGCCACCATGACCACGCCGAGCAGCAGCATCGCGGTGCCCGTCCAGAACAGCGGCACGGTGTCGTACGCGCCGCCGGTGTAGGCCAGGTTCTTCACCGGCCCCTTCGGCGCCTCACCACCCGCGGGCGGCGGCGTCGACGCCGTCCCGCAGATCACGCCGCCGGTGGGCGCGTACGCCCGGGCGATCTGCTCGCCGAGCGACAGCTGGGCCAGCGACGACGGCAGGTTCTTCGCCTGGTCGTCGGGCAGCAGGCTCTTGAGCTTGGTCGTCGGCAGCAGCTGCAGGTCGAACATCCGCGCCGACGCGCCCAGCTGGAACCCCTTGAACGGCGTGGTCATGTTCGCCGACTTCTGGTCCAGCCCGGCGATGCTCAACCGCAGCACGCCGAGGTCGAGCACGGTGCCCGCGGTGTTGCCGACCTGCTGGACCGGACCTTCGAGAGGCGCCAGGAGACCGCCGACAACGGGCAGGTCCTTGAGCTTGCCGAACTGGTCGCTCAGCGGCTTCAGCGGCAGCCCGATCGGGATGTCCTTGGTCGGGTGCGCCGCGTCGAGGGTGTAGAGCGTCTTCCCGCCGGCGGCGATGGTCAGCACCGGCGCGGTGTACTCGACCTTGGACGTCTTCGCGTCGCCGGTGGAGGTCACCTCGAGCGTCGGCTGGCTGGCGACCTTGATGCTCAGTGCCAGCGGCGTGCCCTTGAGGATCTCGATGTCCGCGGCCTGCAGCGTCGACGTCGACTGCACGGCCTTGTTCTTCGACCCCGGGATGTCGACCAGCTTCACCTGCGACCGCGACGACAGCGTGTTCGGCAGGCTCAGCAGTGAACCGTTGCCGTCCGCGGCCGTCTGCCCGCCGCCCTGCAGCAGGCCGCCGAGGCTCTGCAGGCCCTTGGTCAGGTCGAACCCGCTCGCCAGCGAGCTGGGGTCGAGCTTCGGCTTCAGCGCGTCCAGGCCGAGGTTCGGCATCGACGGCACGACGTTCAGCAGCGACAGGCTGGCCACCGACGTGCTGGCGTCGGCGATGGTGTCGACGCACGGGCCGAGCGAGTCGCTCCACCGCGCGTGCGCGCTCCCGTTGAGCAGGCCCACGTTCAGCAGCGGGTTCGGCGGCGCGTTGAGGCCACCGGTGATCGGCTGCGGGTTGTCGGGCAAGGCGGTCTGCACGACGCTGCCCGGCGTCTGCGGCGCGTTCCCGCCGATGGACAGCCCGAACGGCGACGCCTGCGCGATGGCCTTCTCGTAGCTCAGGTAGGCATCCGAGTTCGCCGACGCGCTCGACAGGCCCATCCCGGCCTCGAGCGCGGACTGCTTCGGCAGCGTCTGCCCGAACCCGGGGAGGATGGTGCTGGTCGGCACGGCGTTGGGCAGCAGCCGGATGATCCCGAGAGCGGTCCCGGCGTCCCCTACGGCCTGCCCCAGCGGCTGCGGCCCGATCGGCGCGGAAATGGGCGCCTGCCCCGGATGCGCCGGCTGCGGAATCGGCGTCGTCGGATAGGTCGGGTCGGCCATCGCCGGCGCCGCGCTGAGCAGGAGCAACGCAGCAGCCGCCGGCAGGGCCGCCGAGCGGGGCAGTCTTCGCCGCATGTGCCAGAGCCTCCAAGTGGGGTCGGCCGGGGAGTGAGACCGGCGTCATAGGGCCTTAACGACGATCCCCCCGGAAAGTGACGCGCACAGCTTCCGCTACACTTGTCGACGTCGCCAGCGGAAGCCGGCGACACGCCGCCTTAGCTCAGTCGGCCAGAGCGATTCACTCGTAATGAATAGGTCAGGGGTTCGATTCCCCTAGGCGGCTCCGCAGGTCAGGCCCCATCCGAGAGTCCTCGGATGGGGCCTGACTCGTGTGGTGGGTGACTAAGTGGGTGACTAAGACACCTGGTTGGTGAGAGAAGAAAGATCCGCAGGTCACCCGTCGCGGGGGAAGATCGGGTCCGTCGCGATCGCGCCCGACTCGACCGGGGTGCGCGGCGAAGCCGCCCGGCTCGGGGTGATGGAGACGCCGAGCGAGCTCGGTGACGTCGGTACGGGTAGCCGGGTTCTCGGCGGCGGGGTCCGCCGCGGTTTCCGTCAAAGCTGCTCAGGTGCCCGCAAAGCCAGATTTAGCTCAATCGCGAGGAGACCTGTGCTTAACCCGACGACCACGCGCCCATCGATTGCATTGACAGTTGCGGCTTCGGCGTAGGCGGGGATGTTCACAAGCTGGGTGCCGGTGATCGGGTCCCAGATCCGCACCGTCGCATCGGCGCTGGCGGAGGCGAGTAGGTCACGGCCGTCCACCCGCAGCGCACTGATCCCGCTGACCGAGCCCGTGTGGCCGGTCAGCTGGCGGACTTCGGTGCCGGTGGTCGGGTCCCAGATCCGCACCGTCCCGTCGGCGCCGGCGCCGGCGAGTAGGTCGCGGCCGTCCACCCGCACCGCACACACCCCGGTTACCCAGTTCGCGTGGCCGGTCGGGCGGCGGACTTCGGTGCCGGTGGCGGGGTCCCAGATCCGCACCGTCTCATCGTCGCTGGCGGAGGTGAGTAGGTCGCGGCCGTCCACTCGCACCGCACTGATCCCGCGGACCCAGTCCGTGTGGCCGGTCAGCTGGCGGACTTCGGTGCCGGTGGTCGGGTCCCAGATCCGCACCGTCTTATCGTCGCTGGCGGAGGCGAGTAGGTCGCGGCCGTCCACCCGCACCGCACACACCCCGCGGACCCAGTCCACGTGGCCGACACGGCGCCGGAACCAGCGACGAGCTAGCTTACGGACCATAGTCCCGGTGGCGGGGTCCCAGATCCGCACGGTCCGATCGGCGCTGGCGGAGGCGAGTAGGTCGCGGCCGTCCACCCGCACCGCACACACCCCGGTTACCCAGCCTGTGTGGCCGGTCAGCTGGTGGACTTCGGTGCCGGTGGTCGGGTCCCAGATCCGCACCGTCCCATCGGCGCTGGCGGAGGCGAGTAGGTCGCGGCCGTCCACCCGCACCGCACACACCCCGTGCACCGAAGCTGTGTGGCCGGTCAGCTGGTGGACTTCGGTGCCGGTGGTCGGGTCCCAGATCCGCACCGTCTCATCGGCGCCGGCGCTGGCGAGTAGGTCGCGGCCGTCCACCCGCACCGCACACACCCCGTGCACCGAAGCGGTGTGGCCGGTCAGCTGGTGGACTTCGGTGCCGGTGGTCGGGTCCCAGATCCGCACCGTCTCATCGGCGCCGGCGGAGGCGAGTAGGTCGCGGCCGTCCACCCGCACCGCACACACCCCGTGCACCGAAGCTGTGTGGCCGGTCAGCTGGTGGACTTCGGTGCCGGTGGTCGGGTCCCAGATCCGCACCGTCTCATCGGCGCCGGCGGAGGCGAGTAGGTCGCGGCCGTCCACCCGCACCGCACACACCCCGTGCACCGAAGCTGTGTGGCCGGTCAGCTGGTGGACTTCGGTGCCGGTGGTCGGGTCCCAGATCCGCACCGTCTCATCGGCGCCGGCGGAGGCGAGTAGGTCGCGGCCGTCCACCCGCACCGCACACACCCCGCGCACCGAACCTGTGTGGCCGGTGAGGATGGAGCGTTCAGTGCGGGGCCTCACGTGGGCCCATATCCCGCGGTATGGGGCCGCGCCGACATGTTGGCGGTAGCCGAGGTCGAGTTCGTCCAGCGCCTCCGTAACGGAGAAAAGCGCCAGCCGGTGCGCTGGGTCCGCGTCGATCGCTGCGGGAGTGCGGTGCAGCAAGCTCACAGCTTGCTGGGCGCGGGACGTGGAAGTACCTGCGGCCGTGGCCGGGATCAGCCGGCGCAGGTCGGCATGCAGGGTGTAGTCCACGTCGGTCAGCAACTCGTCGATCACCCCGGCCCGCGCAGCGTGGGCGGGCAGGGACTGGCGCAGGTATCGGGGCGCGGCGCGCCATCCGCGTTGCCGGCCGTAGTCGATAAACGCTCGTGCGATCGCGGCCTCATCGGCGGCGGACGAGGGGCGCTTGGCGAGTGTTTCGTTCAGTGCTTGGTGGAACAAGCGATACACCGGATCGTAGGACCGGCTGCTCTCTACCAGGAAGTTCGCGGCCGAGGTCTGCGCGAACTCCCGCATCTGGCGCTCGTCCGGAGCGCGGCCCAGCAGAGCCTGCAGCGCTGCGCGCCACACGCCGACCGGCACGCCGGGCGCGTCGATGTATGCCAGCGCAGCCAGCAGATCTTCCGCAGACAGCCCGTCGACGGCCGGGAGGTGCTGGAGAAATCCGGCGAGGGCCTCGCGGACATCCGGAGTGAAGCGGATCTGCTCGACCGGAATCGGGTACTCGTCGTACAGACCATGTGTGCGGGCGACCAGGCTGGCAACCAGGAAGTTCCGTTCGGCTAGTGCAGCGATCCGGCGCGCCACTGGAACGGCGACGGCGTCGGACTGGTACGGGTTTCCCGGACGCTCCGCCCCACGCAGTTGCAGCGTGGCCTGCGCACAGGCGGCCAGGTCGTCCAGCTCGAAATAGTTGGGCTCGTCGAGATCGATCACCGGGACCCGCGACCCGAACAACTGCAGCAGATCCTCCTCCCCGACGAAGCGGCGGGTTCCCACGAGGATCTTCGTCTGCGCAGGGCCGTGTCCGGCCGTGATCGGAAGCAGGACGTCCCGAATGATCGCGCGGGCCTGCTCGGGATCGTCGGCTTCGTCGAGCGCGTCCACGACCAAGGCGAACCTGTCTGTGCGATCCGCGGTCGCTGTGGCCAGCAGGGCGGGGAGGTCAGCCGGTTCTTGTGGGAGTGGAGCAGAGGCCGCGCGGGCGATCTCGCGGGCTACTTCCAACGCCGTTTTACTCTTGACGTGGACGGCGCAATCCACCGAGCCTTTCGGAGCCAGCACCTGGCCGTCCTCCGAAGCTCCGGGCTCCCCGTCTTCGATGTCGCCGGCGGCGGTTACGACAATGCGCCCGAGGACAGCCGACTTTCCTGCGCCCGGCCTCCCGGTCACGATCAGGATCGCCGGGTCATGGTCCGGGCCGGTCAGCCAGTTGACGATCTCGCGCAGCGCCTGCACCCGGCCGCGGAACCGGTTCCCCTGCTCCGCGGCTGACATGACCCCGCGGGCACGGGGCCGCCAGTGCCGGTCAGCCTCTCGGTCCCTGCCCAGACTCCAGTGCCAGCCCCACGCCTGCTGAGCCGCCTCATCGCTGGCCCGGATACTCCACTCGGTCAGTACCTGGATCTGCTCCTCCGGAGCGAACCGGTCAGCGTGGAACAACGTCAGCCCCTGGCCGTCGCCCCCGGCCTCGGCCGTGCCGACCATGGCGACGACGGACTCATAGTCTGGGCACCACAACCCGCCACCGCTGAACCCCTGATCGATCGGATAACGGGACTGGGTATCCAGCCTTACCCACCCATACCCCAAGCCCGGCCCGAACTCACCATGCGCGACACTGCCCTGCCACTGCCCGCCGGGGAACCCGACGGCCTCCCACCGCAGTCCCTTCAACGCGTCAGCAGGTGGGCAGCGCAACCGCGCGACCGCCACACCCGCCGGAATCGGAGAATCCAGGTGCAGCACAGCCATGTCCGCCTGCGGAGCTGCGGCCCGACGGACCTCCCGGACGCGCACCCGGTTCAGCATCGCCTCTGATTCCGCAAACGGGAACGCCACACACAACCCGGCGCGCCCATGCTCGCTCGCCGGTATCACGTGCGCCGAAGTCAGCACCCGCCGCTCGTCGAGGACCACCCCGGTCCCGGCTGGGCCGAGATCTTCGAGCGTCAGATGCACAGCCACAACCCAAGACCGGGACGGCAATACCGGATCGCTGTTCATCCCGATGGACCTACGCACCTGCCGTCGGCGCTGCCGGTGATGCGCCCGGAGTGTCGCTGGCTGGCTCCTCTTCAGCGTCAGGCTCGGGTCGCCAGATCATCTCGACCTCGAAATTGCTCTCGAGTGAGGTTTTCGCGATCAGCCAGGTAGCGCCACCACCGACCTTGATGCCGAACTTCAGCTTGACCTCGTCCGGGCGTGCCTGGCGCACCTTGTCCAGGACCACCCTGGCTGCTTCGACCGCGGGCGCGACGGCGTCGCGGATCCGGCCGGCTATTTCCTCGGCCCCGGCTGGCCGGAATCCGGGAGGCGGGTCGATCTCGAATCGCACCACGGTCTCGTCATCCACCGCGTACTGCACGACGTTGGACACTGCAATCACCTCCATACCGCTGATTCACTGACGTCATAGACACAACGTCGCTGCAGGTTCCCCGGTTGCTACACGACAGTTGACGCCGAGTGACGACTTTGATGATCGAGTTGGCGCGCTCACGCTGCCTTCTCGTGCAGCTCATAGCGTACTTCGATCAACTTCGCTCGACGATGACGGTGACCGACGCCGGACCAGGAGGCCAGGCCCCACCGGCAGCTCGGGCGGGGCCTGGCTCGTCAGGCGGGGACTAAGACGCCTGATTGGTGGTCGGACGAAGTTCCGGAGGTTCGTCCGTCGCGGGGAAGAGCCGGTCCATCGCGACTGCGCCCGATTCGACTACCGGTCGGATCTGCTTCCGGTAGACCAGCTCCGTGACGGCAGTGCTGCTGTGGCCGACCAGCCGCGAGATCTCCTCTATCGGCATGCCGCCGTCCGAGAGGATCGAGACGAAGCTGTGCCGCAGCTCCCGGGGCGTCCACTGCGTCGGCTTGAGTCCGGCCGCCTTAATCACCCGGCGGAAGTCTCGCCGGACGTTGTTGACGTCCCGCTCGGTGCCGACGTTGGTCGCGAAGACCAAGCCCTGTTCGCGCCAGTCGTCGCCCGCGACGGCCTTTACCGCCTTCTGGGCCACCCGGTGGTCCTCCAGCGCCCTCACGGCCCGCTCAGGCAGCGCCAGCGTGCGCCGGGACTTCCGCGTCTTCGTCTCGCCCTTGGCGCGGACCGAACGCCACACCTTGACGTTTGGCGGGATCGCCGGCGACGCGTCCGGCTTGCCGACCAGGTCCACGTGATCCCACGTCAGCGGCCGCATCTCCTCGGTTCGCGCACCGGTCAGCAGCGACACGACGATGTAGGCGCGCATCGGCGACGACTCCGCCGCGGTGAGCACCGCTTCGGCCTGAGCGAGCGTGAGTGCCTTCGACGGCCGGCCAGTCCCCTTACCGGCGGGCAGTTCCTCGCACAGCAACACCACGTTGTGTCGAACCCGCTTGCGCACCTGAGCACGGTTGATCGCCCTCCGGAGGATGGAGCGGAGATTGCGCAAGGTCGAGGTGACCAGCACTTCCGCCTTCTCCGCTAGCCACTCCTCGACGTCGTCCACGTCGAGCTTCACCAGCGGACGAGCGCCGATCGCCGGGATGATGTGGTTGTTCGCCAGCGACCGGACGGCCTTGACCGTGTTCGGGTCCCGCTCGCCCCGTTCGTAGCTGTCCAGCCAGTCGTTCACCGCCTGCGCGACCGTGTAGCTGGCCGACGCGTTGACCGCGCCCTCTTCGACGTCGCTGAGCAGCTCCTTGAGCTTCGTCTTGGCTTCCGTCTTCGTCTTGCCGCGTGCCTTCCGCACGATGCGCTTGCCATTCGGCCGGAAGCCAACAGTGACCTCTGCGGTCCAGCGCTGGCGCGACTCGTCCCAGTAGAGCCCGCCGTCTCCGCGGCTACGCCGACTTGCCATAGCGGACCTCCGCTTCCTTGATGAGCAGCTCGACGTATTCCTGGATGGCGACGGCCGGCACGAGCCGGGCGCGTCCCTGCTTGACCGAGCGCAAGCGCCCCGAGCGAAGCTGTTCGTAGATGACCGAGCGGCTCATCGAGAGCAGGCGCATGGCTTCGGTGATCCGGTAGAGGTGCCGTTCGGGCACGGCGACCGGCATGGGTGCGGCGTTCATCGATCCCCCTCGGTGTCGTGGTCCGGCTTGGCGGGCGCGACGTCCGCGACGTCCGCGACCGGGCTGGTCAGTACAGGTGTGAGCGGCTGTTGGGTGCCGCGACCGTCCGCGACCCCGGTTGCGGAGGTCGCGGCAGCGGTCGATGACTCCGCGGCGCCTAATCGAGCTCCGACCTGCGGGGTTGCGGTGGTCGCGGAGGTCGCGCCCGTTTCGAGCGGCGGGAGATATCGGCTCCAGGCGTCGGCCAGACCGCCGTCGCCGTCGATGCGGTAGCCCTTCAGCGTCTTGCCGCTGACCTTGAGGTCCTTCGGGCGGACCAGGTACCGGTCGAGTTCCTTCGCCAGGCGGCGACTGTCGAGTGGCTTGCCCTGGAGGTCGGTCCATGGGCCGTCTTCGATGGCGTGAAGTTCGCGGATCAGTTCGGCGGTGACCATGCGGTCGGTGTTCTCGACCGTGAAGATTTCACGGACGTCGGCCAGCAGCCGTACGCCGATTGATGCTGGTTGCGCGGTCGCTTCGAGCACGAAGTGACAGCAGGCCCGCCGTGCGGTCTCCGGCCAGTGCCCGCCGGCCGCGTCTGCGATGGCCAGCAGCGGCCGCCAGATCTCCGCGGCCCGGTCGCGGACTCCGTCCGGTCGTTCCGGGCGTGCGCGGCTCACCTCGTCGCCGACTCGGCCGACCCACTCCGCCAGCTCGGCGCGCACCGGCGCGGACTCGCGTTCGACGTCCTCTTCGATGAACTCCTCGACGATTTCGTCGAACCGGCGCTTGCGCATGTGCACGGTGATCGCCCGCGTGGTGATGGTGTCCGGCATGCCGCCGGCGATCCCGGCGAGCGCGACCGGCGCGTAGACCGGGAACCGCGTGACGTTCATGCTCTTGGCGTCACCGACGCACCGCGTCACCGTCGCCGAGCGCTTGTAGCCCGCGTTGAGCAGCGCGCGGAGGTCCTCGTTGTTCCCGCCGGTCTTCGGGTTGAACACTGCGTCGATCTCGTCGAACAGCAGCGTCATCGGTCCGTCGGCGAGCATCCGGAAGATCGCGGCCGGCGTGATGCTGATCGTCATCTCCGGTTTGGCTACGAGGTACTGCGCGACCTCCAGCACGCGTGTCTTGCCGCTCCCCGGCTCCGCCGAGTCGAGGATCAGGCGCGGCGTGACGTAGAGTCGCTCGGCCACGTGGGTGTGCGCGTACCAGAGCGCCAACGTCGGCGCGGCGTGCTCGTTGGCGAAGGCGGAGAAGCGCGACACGAACGTCACGACCGCGTCGAGGACCTCGTAACCCGGCTTCGCGAAGGCACTAGCCGGGGCAGGGCCGAGCCAGCTCAGCGGGATGACCGGCGCAGCCTCCGGAAGGGACTCGCTCGGCTGGGTGCCGCCGTCCTCGGCCGGCTTGGCGGCGATGCGGCGGCCGCGCCAGACACGCTGGCAGTTCTCCGAGCAGAAGTCGCCGGACGGCGAGTCGCCGCGTGGCCGGCCGCACTGCTGGCAGCTGGGTGCCGGCTCGTCGGAGATGACGAAGTCGATCACGGACAGGGTGTCGTCGAATCCGGACATCAGGCAGCCACCTCCAGGCGCGCGGTCGGCTCGTCGTCGCCGCCGGCCTCGCGGTAGCGCCGCCACAGGTCGTCAAGCCGCTCGGTGTCGTCGAGCTGGTGGCGGAGAACGTCAGTCGGCGAGTCGTCCTCGACCGCCTGCACCAGGCGGGCCGCGTGCTCCCGAACAGCTCGGCGGTAGGCGGTCTTCAGCACGAGGGCTTTCAGCCAGGCGCCGTAGTACGGCGGCGGCAGGATCGGGCCGTCGGTGTAGGTCTCGACGATCCAGAGGCCGAGGCTGTGCAGGCGGTGCGCGCCGCCGGACCGCGGTTCGGTCGCTGTCCGCTCGCGGGCGTGGTCCATCACGGCCATCGGT
Organism: Amycolatopsis sp. 505; assembly: GCF_031625235.1. Taxonomy (NCBI): domain Bacteria; kingdom Bacillati; phylum Actinomycetota; class Actinomycetes; order Pseudonocardiales; family Pseudonocardiaceae; genus Amycolatopsis; species Amycolatopsis sp. 505. The sequence continues at coordinate 537,676 of NZ_JACKQP010000002.1, read as the reverse complement.
GTCGGTGCGTGGCCCGCGCCGGTCAGCTCGATGACCAGCTGGAGGACGCGGGCGGCGATCGGAGAGCCGAAGTCGTCGGCGCGCATGCCGGCGAGCAGTCGACGGGCCCCTGTCAGCCGGACCTGCATCACGCAGCCCAGGAACTGACGCTCGGGGTCGAGCAATGTGGTCTTCATGGGGTGGCCTTTCGGTTGAGCTGCGCGTCAGCGGCTGTTGTCGCGGCGGTCGCGGTCACGGAGATCGCGGTACGACCGGCGGGCGCGGAGACAGGAGTTGTAGGCGCGCCGGCCGGCGCGGAGCGTGCGACCGGTGCCGTCGCACCGGCGGCAGAGCCGGATCGCGCGGAGCAGTGGCGAGCGGAAATTGCCGAAGCCCCGGCAGGAGCGGCACGGCTTGTAGGGGTAGACCGCGCACGACCATGAGTAGCCGAGAGTGACGATTGTGAGAACGAGCAGGAGCAGGACGGTCGGGTTGCTGAGGGGGTTCAACGGAGCCTCCGGGGCTGTTTTTGGCCGCACTCGGCCCGCGCCTCTAGGTGCTAGGGCGCTGATCAGCGGTGTTGTGGTGGTCTAGGGAGGGCTCTAGGTCTAGAGGGCGAGGCTCTAGACCTAGAGCCCTGCGCGAGCTAGCCGCTCTTGCGGTTCCGGTCACGCTCGGTCAATGCGTCGGCGATCCATTCGCGCTTGACGCCCATCCGGTTGGCGCCCTTGCCGGTGTCGGTGTCGTTGCCCCACACCTGCTTTGTGGTGATCCCGAGCGGCTTCAACGCGGTGGAGAGCTGGGTTGCCTTCGCCGCGCCGGTCGGTAGCTCGGCCCACGGGCCGTAGACCGCCGGCCGCAGCTCGGCGAGCCGGTCGACGATGCGTTCCGACCATGCCTTCTCGGCGTCGCCGATCGCGGTCAGCACGTCGGCGAGCAGGGTGCTCGTGCCCTCGTCCTCTTCGGGCGTGAGGTCGAGGCCAGCGGCGTAGCCAGTCAGCCGTCCGGCCGCCAGTCGCGCTGTTCGTGCGCGGGCCGCGAGCTTCTCCGCGTCCGGGCCGTCGATGTACACGCCGCGGGTGATGCGCGGCTCGTCGCCTTCGCCGGCCAGGTACCCGATGCCCTTGTCCCGAAAGGACAGAGTGGTGGCCCGGATGCCGTTCCGGTACGACGAGGTCCCGAGCACCATGTCGTTGGCCTGCTGGCCCGTGACCTTGAGGCAGAACCGCATCACCGCGTTGTCGCTGATCGCCGTCGGGATGCTCTTCGCGTCCGGTCGTTGCGTCGCCAGGATGATCACGATCCCCAGCGCCGGGCCACGCTTCACGAGGTCGGTGCAGACCTCCTCGATCTCCGCGCCATACTCCGGGTGCTCGAACCACTTCTGGCACTCGTCGACACCGATCACGATCGGGTGCAGGCCAAGGGACTTCTTGCCGGCCAGCTCCGGCGTGACCTTGTTCTCCGGGCACAGGTCCTTCGGCAGTTCCCGGATCACCTTCGCGCGCCGCCGCAGCTCGTCGGCGAGCGCCCGCAGATCGGCGACGGCGTACGCGATGTCTTCCGGCTCGTCGCCGGCGCGGTACCGGTGCGACACCGGCGCCAGCGGCGAGAGGTCGCCGGTTCCCTTGAGGTCGAACGAGTGCAGCTCGGCCCTCGGGTCCAGCGCGGCGATCAGCAGCAGCTCTCGCAGCGTGAACGTCTTGCCCATCCGCGGGATCGCGCCGATGACCATCGAGATGAACATCAGCGTGATGTCCACCCACCGGCCGCGCTGGTCGGTGCCGAACGGCTGCGGCTTGAACAGGTCCACGGTGCCGGGCTTCCGCAGCGGCCAAGTTGCCTGTCGCGACTTGGACAGGTCCTGATCGCCGACCCACAGGACCATCCGCCCGGGGTGAACCTCGGCGTTGCCCTCCGGCCAGACGCAGCCGAGCGGACGGCCAAGGCCAGACGCGAGCTTCGCGCGCCGCTCGACCACTTCGGACACCGTGACGCCCGGCGGAAGGTCGACGTCGGCGCGCCAGCCGGGGCCGTCGCGAGTGATCGGCGCCGTGAACCCAATTGCGTTCGGGTTCTTGGTGAGGGCCTGGTTGATGCCCGCGATGCCGAGCACCGACAGCGCCTGAACGACGTTGTCACTCGTGAGCTTCTGGACCTGCGTGGACAGGACGGCCCGAGACGACACCACCGGGTTGTCCCGGGTGGACCCGAGCTTTCCGAGCAGTCCTACCGCAATGGCGCCGCAGGCCCAGATCGCCCACTCCGGCAAGACGTTCGGCAGCGTGAACACCAGGACCAGGCCGACCGTCGACACGAGACCGAGCTGAATCAGCCGGAGCACGACTCGCCGGTCACGCTGCTGCGACAGCTTCAGGTAGAGGTCCGCCTTGTCGGCCGTGGCCGTCTCCGAGCGGGCCGGACGCCCCTCGGCGTCGGTCACGTACTGGCCGGTTGCCGCCAGCAGGAGGAAAAGGCCGCGAGGAGAACGCACCACGAGCCGAAGCGCGTAGAGCGGTGACCGGGCTGCGTGGTAGCCGGCCTTATGCGCGTAGTGCTTCCCCACCCACTTCGCGGCGTCCTTCGCGTCGGCCGTCGACTTGAGGTAGCCGGGAATGATCGCCTGGCGGTTCTGCGAGCGGAGGCGGTCCAGCCAGGACGAGCCGTCCGTGACCGGGCGGTCCACCGGAACAGCCGGCAACTGCTCCGCGGTTTCGTCGCCAGGCTCGGCGTCGGCGACGAACGGCTCGGCCTCGACGGGCGTCGTGCTGGGGAACGCGATCACGCGGCCGCCGTGCGGTTCGTTGGTGGTGCTCATCAGTCGTTCACCTCCTGGTCGGTGGTGTCGCGTACGAGGTGTGCGAGGGCCGCGCCGCAGCCGAGGACGACCACCGGCAGGCAGGAGACGAGCGTGGTCACCGGCCAGGGAGCGCGTTCGACGTCCGCCGCGGACATCAGGTGATAGGCGACCTGGCCGACCATCCCGAGGACGAGCGAGCCCAGGGCGGACCACTTCGCGAAGCTGCGGACTCGGTGAGTCCGGGTCGCCGGGGACAGCCAGACCCGCAGGGCGAATGCCGCGTAGGTCTCGACCCCGATGGGGAGTGTGATCGCCGAGTTGATCGTCAGGTGGTCCCAGATTCCCGGCAGGAGCTGGATCGGGCCGAACCCGGTCAGCCTGCCGAGACCGACCCAGCCGCTCCAGACGGCGACGAACGCCGGCAGGGCCAGGAGGAGCACCGGCCACAGCTTGATCCCCTGCACCTTCTCCGGCGTCGGGCCCGGGTCTGCGGTGACGCTGACCTGCGGCTCTGCGTCCTCCGAGGCCGGTTCTTCGGGAATCTCGGACTCCTGATCCGGTTCTTCGACCTCGGCGGGTTCCGTCACCGCGTGCAGCTTCCGCACGGGCTTGGTGTCGGCCTCCTCGTTCAGCGCGGCGAGGATGGCGCGGGCCTTCGGCGCACCCACCTTGAACTCGGTCATGATCCGGTTCCGGGAGGGGCACTCGCCCAGGTCCGCGGCGAACTCACGGACACGGGGCAGCAGGTCGGTGACCGAAGGCGGGTATGCGCTTCGGGTGTTCGTAGGCGTGTCGAGCCCTACCATGGGTGTTCTCCTGACTGGCTTGGAAGTGGTTGGGAGAAGCCCGGTCCGGCGGGTGGTTCTTGGCGGTTCCGTGCGCCGGGCCGGGGCGGCTTCAAGCGGCCGCGCCGGGGCTGTCCGACCGGCCCCGGAGGGCCGAGCTGACGTTCTGGCGGCTGATGCGCCGGACGTGTCGATGCGTCGCGGCCCGGTCCGTGCTCGGCGCCGGGCTGGTGCTCGCCGCTTCCTGGTCGTGAGCAGTCACGAAGTACTCGGCGATCATCGCGTCGATGTCCGACTCGGTCAGTCCGTCCGGCGCGTAGCTGGGCAAAGGAACGAGGTCATCCATTGGTGTGAACTCCAACGACTTGTAGGTCTCCCGCTCGGGAGCGGCCGGTGTCGGCCGGAACTCAACGTAAGTCCTGTCTATTAACTCTGTCAACTGACATGGGAGAACTGACTTAGCCAACTGACTTGGCCTACGCTGGTGGTATGGCATCCCTGAACCCGGACGACCCGCGTGCGCCGTTCTTGCAAGTAGCCGGTGGTCTCCGGGCCGCGATCCTGTCGGGGGAGTACGCCCCCGGGGCGCAGCTGCCGACCTACCAGGAACTGGCCGATTCCTGGGGGGTGGCGGTGAACACGGCCAAGAGCGCCGTTGCCCACCTCAGGGAAGAGGGCCTGGTGGTCATCCGGCACGGCAAGGGTTCATTCGTCCGTACCCAGCCGGCCGAAGGCGACTCCGCGGTTCGCTCCGAGGCCTCGGGAGACGAGCGGGTCTGGCAGGCCATTGCCGAGATCAGGAAGCGTCTCGGCGAGATCGAGCGGAAGCTGGGGGAGAACTAGCCGAACAGGGCGCGGAGGAACTGCACGACGCCGTCGATCACCGCGCCGATGCCGTGCGCGGCTCCGCTGGCCCACGTCGCCGAGTCGGCCGGATACTTGACGATCAGCACGACGATCGCGAGTCCGATGACCAGGCCGATCGCCTTGCCGACCAGGCCGCCCCCACTCTTCATAACCGGGAAGTTGTTCTTCGCCATCGCGGTCTCCTTTCGTTCTGCGACAGGCCCTGGAGGCCGGTCCGGATCGGGGTTTTCGATCCGGCGTTGTCGCTGATGAATTCAGGAAACCGCGCAGGGGCGGGGGTGCAGCAGTGTGCACGTGGGGGTGCGTTTTTGCACGTGGGGGGTGCACGGGGGGTGCTTTAATGACCTTCGGAGGTACCGGTGGTCGACAAGGGGAAGCAGCCGAACGCACTTCTAGCTGCGGTTATGCGACAGGCGGGGGCGACGAACAAGGGGTTCGCCCGCCGGGTGCGCGAACGCAGCCAGAGAGACGGCGGCGAGCTGGTCAGCGCGGACCACGTGTCGGTCAAGCGCTGGCTCGACGGCACGAAGCCGCACCCGCGCACCTGCCAGCTGATCGCCGCCGTCCTCGGCGAATTGCTCGGCCGGCCTGTCGGCCTCGATGAGATCGGCTTCGCAGCAGCGTCCGAGACCACCTCGGATGACGTCGGCCTGGAGTACCCGGAGGAGGTCGCCCACAGCCTGGTCGCGCTGGGCGCGATCACCGAACTCGAGTTGCGGACGCCGAAGCGGGTTGGCCCGCTGGCTGTCGTGCCGGAGGCCTGGAGCGGCCTGCTCGTCCGGTGGCTGACCGACTCCGACGACGAAGGCTCGCGGCCGCCGTCCGAGCCGCGCTCGATCACCCTCGTGGATGTCGAGGCGGTCCGCGAGGCAACCGCGATGTTCAGCAGCTTCGACTACAAGTACGGCGGCGGCCGGCCGAAGTCGCTCGTCGCCTCGTTCCTCGACCAGGAGATCCTGCCGAACATCAGGCACGTGTCTCCGCACGACCCGGTTGGGCGGGAGTACTTCCGCGAGGTCGCTGCCCTGACGCGGCTCGCCGGCTGGACGGCCTATGACACGGGCGCGCACGGCCTCGCGCAGCGGTACCTGACTCAGGCGTTCCGCCTGGCCAAGGCAGCCGGCGACAAGGCGCTCTGCGGTCGAATCCTCGCGGGCATGTCGCACCAGGCGAACTTCCTCGGGCACTTCCAACGGGCGGTCGACCTGGCGCGCGCCGCGTACAAGGGTGCGAACGGCTACGCCACTCCGACCACGATGGCGCTGTTCCACGCGATGGAGGCCAGGGCGCTTGCGTCCCTCGGCCGGGCAGAGGACGTCACGGCCGCGCTGCTCACGGCTGAACGGTGGCACTGCCAGGGCATCCGGGAGAACGACCCCGAGTGGATCCACTACTTCGACGAGGCCGAGCTACACGCCGAGTTCGCGCACTGCTTCCGCGACATCGGGAATGCCGAGTTGGCGAACCACCACGCGGCCGCGTCGATCGCCGCCTCGGAGTCGACTTACGTCCGCAGCCTCTCGTTCTGCCGGACCGTGCTGGCCACGTCGCACCTGCAAGGCGGGAACCTCGAAGAGGCGTTGGACGTGGCCAGGTCGGTCGTCGAGACCGCGGCGAAGCTGAAGTCGTTCCGGGTGATCTCGTACCTCGACGACTTCCGCGGGCGGCTGGGCGGGCATGCCGGCGACCCGTTGGTGAAGGAGTTCCTCGACTTCGCCAACATCCACCTGCCGTCAGAAAACCTTCCAGTGTCGGGGCGCCTGGTCGTCGCGTAGGTCGCTGATCCGCTTCTCGACCTCGGCTTTGACCTCGGCGGACTCGTCGACGGTCTGCGAAAGCCACATGGTCATGTTCAGCTCTCGTGTTGCCCTGACCACGGGGAAGCCTGGCCAGTCGATCGGGTCGAAGCCGTAGGCCGCCGTGTACGAGTCGTACTCGGCTTCGGAGGCCCAGCCGAACGCCTGGTGGCGGACGGAGAGCACGGCCGCGTCCCACTCGCGCGGTCCGTAGGCGAAGTCCTCGAAGTCGATCAGGTTCAGCGTTCCGTCGGGGGAGCGCATGACGTTGCCGGGGTGGGCGTCGCCGTGCACCGGGCCGGCGGGAAGCGGGAACTCAAGATCTTGGAACCTCTCGGAGAGCTCTTCGTACCGGTCGCGCAGGAAGTCCAGGTCCGCCTCGGGCAGCTTGCCCTTCAGGGCTTGTAGACGTGGCTCGACCTTCGGCATCGGCGAGAAGGCCGGCAACCGGAAGTCCGTTGGGTGGGGAAGTGCATGCAGGTCATGCAGTAGTTTCCCGAACTCGGCCGGGGTGATCGGGGTGTCGTCCTCTTCCAGGCAATTCCAGAAAGTGACGGGTAGCCCGTCCTCGACGAAGGGCTGTTCGTTGCCTTCGAGCACCGTCGCAGCGGGGAACCGGTTCTCGGCAAGCCACCCGGCGACGAGCACTTCCTTCGTGGCGGCCGGGATGGAGCGGCCGACGCGCACCACGGCGGAGCCGTCGGCCAAGCGGTAGATGGCGTTCTCCCCGAACCGGACTCGCTTCGCGTCGGTCGCATCCAGCCCGGCGAAGGCGCACGCTGCCTCGAAGACAGCTTGTGTCCGCTCCGTCGTGTAAGCCTTCGTCGATGTCATCAGACTCCTCTATCGGGGTGCCTTGGCCAGGCTAGAGCTTCGGCAGGAACGTGTGCTCGGCGAATCGGGGCGTGAGGCCCAGCCGGCGCGCCGCCTGGAGGGAGGTCAGGACGCGCCGGCCGGGGCTTAGGGCCACGCGTTCTCTGTGGCGTGGCGTCGTAGTGCTCGGGCGGCCTTCTCATAGGTCGCCAAGGTGGCTTGGTGGGTGGAGTACACGGCGCCGTGCTGGTGGCGCAGCCCGACGGCGAGGGCGCCGCCGCGGCGTTCGTAGAGGGTGAACGGTTCGACCAGGCCGGGCGGGCAGTCGGCGGTGGGGATGATCCGCAGGTTGATCCGCGGCCTTCTCCCCCAGGTGCGCAGTTGGTCGAGTTGCTCGCGGAGGACATCGGCGTTGCAAGCGTCGGGGCGCGTGGCAGCCTCGCCGATCAGGAACGTGTGCGGCGGGCCCGGCTCGTCGGACAGGGCGAGCTGACGTGCGGTCCGGAGAAGACAGCCCACGTCGGCGGCCTCCGGGTCGACCAGGCCGGTGTCCCGCAAGGCGCGGGCGTACTCGGCGGTCTGCAGGACCTCGGGGATGAGGGTTGGCGACCACTCGGTCACGCGGGTGGATCGCTGTTCGAAGGCGGTGCGCAGGTAGTTCTCGGCACGTCCGGTGCGGTCGATTAGGTCAGGGTCGTGGGATCGGCGGGCGAGGTCGAGGAGGTGTTCGCGCACATCGCGTGGTGCTCGCAGGACACCGAGGATGTGGGCCACGATCGTGTCCTGCGGTGCGCGGGGTAGACGCCGATCATGTCGGCGAGCCGGCGCAGGCCGATGCCGCGCTCGTTGCGGGCTTTGCGCAGGCCGCCGGCCAGGGCGATGACGGCTGGTCGGAGGGCAGTTTCGGTCACGGTTCAGACCGCTCCGTTCGGTCGTGGGTTTCTGTGTCAGGTGCATTGAGCAGGGCAGATGGATCGAGTTGGCTGGCGCGGCGGGTGAGGGCGACGCCGATGTGGACGAGTTGGCGGCCGAGGGTGCGCAGGCCGGCGGCGTAGGCGGCGTCGTCCGGCTGGAGGGTCAGCAGCTCGACCGTCACACTTCCGATCTTGGAATTGACCTTCGAGAGCGCAGCGAGCAGTCCGCGATCACGAGCGTGCACGGGGCACCCCGATCCGCCGGTGCTCGTTCTGGGCCGCGCAGACGGGACACACCCGACCCGGCCTGGGGATCACCCGGCGCCGGCTGATGCTGGGCCGGTCATGTTCCAGCGGGAAGCGGACGTCGGTCAAGCACCAGGGCAGCAGCATGAACAGCCGCGGATTGGTCATCTCCGAGTCCAGGTACAGGTGAGCCCACCCGTCGCCGCCCGTGAACTCGTGCCACTCCCAGAAGTCGGTGCCTGTCATCGGGCCGTCGTCCAAGGCAGTCATCGAAGCCCTCGCTCGACGTCGAACGCCCGGACCGCGGCGGCAGCCTGCTCCCAGTCGGCATCGGTCATGTCCGCGTGCGTCTTCGGAGGCTGGTAGGTATCAAGATTGATGTCGTTGAGCCGCTGACCACCCGAGTTGAACAGCGACGCGCCACACCGGAACGTCGGTCGGTCGTCGAAGTGCTCCGCGGTCATGGCGCCTTGCACCCCCGAGCTGTGCGAGCGTCGCGCAGCGAGACAGTCAGGGCGTCACCCAGCTGGTTCCGAAGTTGCGCGGCCGCCTCGGCGGTGAACAGGATTGGTTCGCCGGGAGGCGTCGAGCTGGTCAGCGCGATCCGGTCGTCATGCCGCACCTCGACCTCGACGTGTGCCGGACTGCCGAGCTGGTCCACACCCTCGGTGCTCTGTCGCGTACGTCGTCGATCACGCATAGTTAGTGACCGTACAAAGATGCAGGTCACAAACGTTTCCTGCTGGGAAACCCAAGTCTGTATCCTGAGGCGCATGGACTCGATCGGCATCACGATCCGTCGGCTTCGCCGTTGGCGTGGTCTGTCCCTCGAACAGCTCGCCGGCCTGTCCGGCTTGTCGAAGGGCTACCTGTCCAAGATCGAAAACGAGCGCACAGCGATTGACAAGCGCTCAACCTTGGTCGCGATCGCCGGCGCGCTCCGCGTCAGCCTCTCTGACATCACCGGCGACGGGCTGGAGATCCGGGACCCGCAGGCCGACTCCGCCATCCCCGCCATCCGCGACGCCCTGCTGAGCACCGACCTCGACGGCACCGAGCCGCCGATCGGCGACCTCGTCCAGCTGCTGTCCGAGACGCAGCTGGTCGCAGCCCTGCGGCAGGCGAACCAGGACGCCGAGGTGGGCGCCCGGCTGCCCGAGCTGCTGCTGGCCTTGCACACCCACGTCGACAAGCCGGACGCGCTCCGCTCGCTCGTCACCGCCACCCACACCACGGCCCTGCTCACGAAGGGCTTGGGGGCGTTCGAGCTGGCCTGGATCGCCGCTGACCGCGGCCACGAGGCAGCGCAGCGGCTCGGCGAACCCGGCTGGATTGCTCTCGCGGAGTTCGCGCGCACCCAGGCCCTGTCCGGCCTCGGCGCTCACAAGCGGGCGTCCAAGCTCGCCGAGCGAGCGCTGGACTACGTGCCGGCAGATGCCTACGACGTCCGTGGCGCGCTCACCCTCACGACCGGCTACACCGAATCCGTCCTGGGCGGCGACGCCACGGCGGCGCTCGACGAAGCCGCCGGCCTGGCCGAGCACGTCGAGTACGGTAACCGGAACTTCCTGCTGTTCAGTCCGGCCAACGTGGTGCTCTGGCGCATTTCATCAGCCCTTGAACGCGGCGACCACGCCGAGGCCGCTCGGCTGGCTGCGACCGTTGATCCGGCCGAGCTGACTATCGACTCGCGTCGCACCACGTTCCTGATTGAGCGCGCCCGCGCGCTCTACGGCATCCGCCGACCTGATGAGGAAGTGCTGGCTTTGCTGGTTAAGGCAGAAAAGTTGGGACGTATCCGCACGCGGACGAACCCGTTCGTCCGGGAGATCATCTCAACAATGCTCGCCCGCGCTCGACGCGAAGGCGTAGCCCGTGAGGTCCGCGGCATGGCAGACCGAATGGGATTAATCAAAATTGCATGATATTACTTCTTGTGATACGGCATGCAGTGTTATCGGTGATGGGCGCGCGGAGTAACGTTGTAGTCAACTCTTCATAGTTAATAGTTTACTTGAATTGAGGTCGACGCTTCTTGCGGAGGATTTCGTGAATCTAGTTGCAAAAATTAGGGTGAAGAGAGTTTCCTGATCTCCATAACCACGGACTGCGCAGAGTTCTGTCGACTTGATACTGATTTCAGGGCAGCCCTTAGTATTGGTGCGCCAACGCCTGCAATCAACTTGAGGATCGAACCTTGCGGGGGAATTGCCCAAACTGCGGCGGCCAGTCCAAGGTCAAGCTTACTTGGTTTTGCTGATTCAAGCGCTCCGCGAAGCGTGTTGGACTTTTCGATATCAGACTCAATTTTTGCCACTCGCTGCTTGATCTTATCGTCTACTATCTCTTCAAATGCGCTCATGTCGTCCTCTCGAAGAGTCGTGTTGCCGTCAATGAGTTCGCGAATCTGTGTTCTCCATTCACTGAAGGAAGCTTCCGATTCGCGAATGCTGCAGATTCGCTCAAAGGTTAGATCGTCGAAGGTGGGTAGAAGGACTCGTCTAAGGCTGCCTACTGCGACTCCGTCGCGGAGCTCCTTGTTTAACTTCGCTGCATCCGTGACGCGCTGGCGAAGGAGACTGAAGTCGGAATCGACGGTTGGCAGGAAGCGTGAATCGGTTTCGCCAGCAACGGCGAGTGTGCTATTGAAATAGATCATTGGGCTTTCGACGACGGACCGAGCGTGATCCTGAGGGACGACGCCGTCTCCTCCGACAACACTTAGGCCTCGAATAAAGTCATTGTGCGCCGGTGGTATGTCAAACTCTGATGAGAGGGTTTCAACTAGCGACGGGTTCATTGTGTCCTTACGGACCTGTGTTCGAATCGACTCTTTTGCTGTCTTCCAGATTCGCAGGTGTGGGACCGTCAGGATCCAGCCGCTGCGGATCCCGGGTTCAAGGACCTCCAGTCGGTACAAGGCTGCTTTTATCTGCTCGCGATTAGTGTCTTCGTCGGAGTTGTGGAACCCTGCTCCGTAGTGCTGCCCAAAGCCAAAGGGCATTATTTCCAATCCGTTTGTGCTCCGAAAAGATCCTGGTGCAAGGAAGTCGCGGTAATTAAATATCCAAGTATCAAGTGGGCAGTTTACAACGATTTGATCCACGTACAATGCTGCAGAATGCGCAAAAGGGAGGAGTTGTGATTGTGAGATCTTTCTCATCTCGGAACTAGTGGTGAAAGGCCGCTGAATATTTGCGACGAATGCGGCGCCGCCGCTATAGGAGCGGACGACGTCGGGCTCTAGATCGGGAAGCTTATGGCTGTAGTAATAGTCGTCTACGTCTATGGCGAGCGAGTGGAGCTCGTCGGTTGACAACTTGTCAACACTATCCGGGGTCCAGGGACCACCAAAGAAGGAATCTAGAAGGTCAATAATTGACTTGAACTGTCTTGTCATCCGTTGATTGTAGTGGATTCGACTCCAGTGATGAGTCACCTTTTGTGTGACGGCAGGCGTAAGTGATCGCGCTAAGTGGGATCGCAAGCCAGCTTGGAAGCCGCTCAGGACGCCAGGCGGGCTGACTGGCAGTCGCGGCGAGCCAGGTGAGACCGGCGGGAGTCTTGGTGTTCAACCCGGTTCAGGCGAGTTGCCGGGTGTGCCAACGAGTTGAGCCATGCTAACAACCCGTGATGAACGCCAGGAAAATCCACGCAGAGGGAGCAGTGGGTAGTCTTGTGATTACACGCCTGGCTCTGGTGTGCTGTGCTGGCAACATCGACGGGCGCAAGCCCACGACACGCCACCCTTTGGGTCCCCTGCGCGCACACACCCCTACAAGTAGTCTCTGGAAACCGGCAGGCCCCAACTTGGGGTCGGTGTGGCCCCAAGGGCTCCGTTTCGCCTTGAGACGGTATCCCGAAGGGGGTGAGAAATGCCCGGAGCGAAGAAAGGGCCGCTACCAGGGGACGCTGTCCGCTGGTACGGCCCGATCTTGAACTTCTTGGGCGGTGCATGCCGTCTCGTGGCGGAGCTGCTGCACCTCACCCAGCCGTAATAACCCTGCCGAAGGGAGACGCTCCCCGCCTGGCGGCAACCAGGAGGGGGGCGTTTCCGCCCTGTCCGGCTACGTGCAGCCATGTCGACTCAGGTCTGCTCATGTCTGCTCGTGTCTACACATTAACCATCCTGGTGCATGCATGCGCAAGTCGACACTGCGTGAACCTGGTCATCCGCCCTGCTCAGCCGCGTGCGGTCATGTCGGTCACGTCTGCACGTTAACCATCCTGGTGCATGCAGGTAGCTGCGGTGGACGCGCGCACGCTCACGATCGACCCGCCGACCGCCGGTCCGGCTTCCCTTGGGATCTTCCACCTCGAACTCGCTGCCAACTGGGCGGCTACCAGGCCAAGTCGGCCAACTCTCGCTCGTTCGTGTGCGGGGGAAGCGGCTGGTAGCGGACGTTCAAGAGGCTCACTGGATCACCTTGCCTTAACTGGCAGCCTCCGGGGAGGACCATTTGGTGGGTGACTAACTGGGTGACAATCGGGGTGACTAATCCTGGACCTACGCGGACGTTCGGGGACGGTGGATGTGCAGGTCAGAGCCCCACGGCCAAGGTCGAGAAGTGACGAATTCCGCTCGTAATGAATAGGTCAGGGGTTCGATTCCCCTAGGCGGCTCAGGGAAATCAGGCCCCGTCCGAGACATCTCGGGTGGGGCCTGACTCGTCTGGTGCGGGTCCAAGTGAGCGGCCGCTGGATGGAGGTTCTCTTGCACAAGATGGTGGTCCTGTATCCCGAACCCGCCGATCCCGCGCACTTCCGCGAGTACTACGTGACCCACCACCTGCCGCTGGTCGCTCAGATGCCCGGGCTGCTCGCGTGGCGGTACAGCTTCGACGTGGCCGCGACGCAGGGGCCGTCTCCGTACTTCGCGATCTTCGAAGCCGACTTCGCCGATGCCGCGGCGATGACCGCCGCGAGGGAGTCTCCGCAAGGCCTGCGGGTCGCCGCCGATGTGGCCAGCTACGCCACCGGTGGTGCCGTCGTCCTCCACTACCCGGTGCAGGCCTGAGGCCGTCCGAAGGGCCTGGGCCCCTCGGACGGCGACCTGCCTACTTCGGCGGGGTCAGCTTCACCACCGTGGCCGTGGCGTCGCCGCGGGGGGTTCGATAGGTGATCTCGTCGCCGGCTTTGGCGCCGACCAGGGCCAGGCCCAGGGGGCTGTCCGAGGTGATCGCGTCCGCGTCCTCGCCCGGGACCGTCACCACCTGGAACGTCTCTTCGTCTCCGTCGGAGAAGCGCAGGGAGACGACCGTGCCGTCCGGGAGCTGGCTGTTGCCGTAGCCGCCGTGCTCCATCTTGGCCGCCAGGTCGGCGATCTGGCGGTCGAGGCGGGCCGCGGCCTCCGCCCGGTCGATCACGTCCGCCTGGTCCGCCGCGTCCCCGGTGCGTTCCTGCTCGCCGGGTTGCGGCGCGAGGGCTTCCCGCTGCGCGCGCAAGTTCGCGATTTCCTTCTCCAGCTGGCTGCGCGCAGCCGGGCTGAGCCCCTTGTCCCCTGAGATCACCATGCCGGGCATTGTCCGCTGCGCGGACCGGGGTGGCCAATCCGGTTTTTCACCCGAAAGCCACCCACAGGACGTCTGCCCTAGGGTTTGGGGTCCGGCGTCCAGGAAGAAGGTAACGAGAATCACCGTGAGCGCAGTCCCCGGCCGCAGCGAGCAGCTCTCGCCGAACCAGCTGGCCAAGCAGGAACAGATCGTCGAAGCCGCCCGCATCGTGCTCGCCCGCGACGGGCTCGCCGGGTGCACCGTCCGGGCCATCGCCGACGCCGGCCCGCTCACCAAGAGCGCGATCCACTACTACTTCGCCGACATCGACGTCCTCATCGATCGGGCGATGGCGGCGCACATCACCGCCTTCGCCGCGGGCCTGCGCGAGGTCGCCGCGAAGCACGACGAACCCCGCGAGCGGCTCTTCGCCGTCCTCGAGGAGTACCTGAGCGTCTTCGCCGCGAACCCGAACGCCGCCTTCCTCTGGTTCGAGTACTGGATCGCCGCCGGACGCGCGCAGCACCCGCAGGCCATCGACGTCATGCTGACCTCGCTCACCGAGCTGCTCGCCGAGCTCCTCGCCCCGCTCGACGTCGACGACCCGCGCGCCCGGGCCCGCGCGCTCCTGTCGTACCTGCTGGGCACGGTCGTCCAGCAGCGGGTGCGCCCGCGGCCGTTCGCCACGCTGCGTGCCGACATCGAGGCGCTCTGCTTCGCGAACTACGGGTAGAAACGGCCAATAGATCCGTACTGCTCCGGATTGTGCGCTACGTCCGGCTCCCGCCAAGGTCGAGGAACCCCCGAGAGCAGGAGACGTGATGCGCACACGAACGTGCATGGCAGCGGCCGCGGCCGCCCTCTTGGTGCTCACCACCGGCGGCCAGGCCGGGGCCGCCCAGCCCGACGGCCCGCAGGTGTACGAGGTGACCGGTGCCGCCACCGCCCAGCAGCGCACTGCAATAGCGCGGACCGGCGCGGACATCCTCGACGCCGACGGCGCTACGACCACCGTCATCGCCAACCCCGGCGAAGCCGCCCAGCTGCGCGCGCACGGCTTCGGCGTCAAGGCGCTCGGCAAGGTCAACCGGCCGCAGGGGACCGCGGCCGTCCTCGACTTCCCGGCCGGCTACACCGGCTACCACACCTACGCGGAAACGCAGACCGAGCTGCAGAAAGCCGTCGCGAACCACCCGTCGCTGACCAAGCTCGGCAGCGCCGGGAACTCGTACGAAGGCCGTGCCCTGTCGCTCATCAAGATCAGCGACAACGCCGCCACCGACGAGAACGAGCCCGAGGTCCTCTTCACCTGCAACCAGCACGCGCGCGAGCACCTCACCACCGAGATGTGCCTCCACATCGTCGACCGCCTGACCAGCGGGTACGCCACCAACAACGCGATCAAGCGGCTGGTCGACAGCACCGAGATCTGGGTGCTCCCCAGCGTCAACCCGGACGGCTCCGAGTACGACATCTCCGGCGGCACGTTCCACAGCTGGCGCAAGAACCGCCAGGGCCCCGGCACCGACACCAACCGCAACTGGGGCTACAAGTGGGGCTGCTGCGGCGGCTCGTCGGGCCAGACGTCCAGTGAGACCTACCGCGGCACGGCGGCGTTCTCCGCACCCGAGACCCGCGCGGTCTCGAACTGGGTGAACTCGCGGGTCGTCGGCGGCGTCCAGCAGATCAAGACGCACATCGACTTCCACACCTACTCCGAGCTGGTGCTCTGGCCGTTCGGCTACACCTACGCCGACACCGCGCCCGGCCTGACCGCGGCCGAGGCGCAGAAGTTCCAGTCGCTCGGCCGGCAGATGGCCGCGACCAACGGCTATACGCCGGAGCAGTCCAGCGACCTCTACATCACCGACGGCAGCGTCAACGACTGGATGTGGGCGACGCACAAGATCTGGAGCTTCACCTTCGAGATGTACCCGAAGGGCAGCAGCCCGGGCTTCTACCCGCGCGACACCCAGATCGGCCCGCAGACCACGCGCAACGACCAGGCCGTGGACATCCTGATCAACGCCGCGATCACCGGCTGACCCCCAGCAGCCCCGGCCGCGGCCTGCGAACGGCCCCCTTCCCCGCTCGGCCGGGGAAGGGGGCCCGCGCGGTCTAGGGTGCGGGCATGCCTCTGTTCTCGTTCGAAGGGCGCAGCCCGCAGGTCCACCCGGACGCCTGGATCGCCCCCACCGCCACCCTCATCGGCGACGTCGTCGTCGAGAAGGACGCCTCCGTCTGGTACGGCGCCGTCCTGCGCGCCGACTTCGGCAAGATCGTCGTCCGGGAGGGCGCGAACATCCAGGACAACTCGGTCGTGCACGTCAACGTCGGCAAGGTCTGCGAGATCGGCCGGAACGTCACCGTCGGCCACCAGTGCCTGGTGCACGACTGCACGGTCGGCGAGCAGGCGCTGATCGGGAACGGCTCGACCGTGCTGGACGACGCCAAGATCGGCGAGCGGACGCTGGTCGCGGCCGGGGCCACCGTGACGCCGGGTACCGAGGTGCCGTCCGAGGTGGTCGCGATGGGCAGCCCGGCGAAGAAGTTCGTCCCGCTGACCGACTCCGCGCGGCTGTGGGTCGAGCACAACGCGGCCGTCTACCAGGACCTGGCGAAGCGGCACAAGGCCGGCGTCGAGGCACTGGATTGAAGTTGACCCTCCAGTAACTGGAGACTCTAGCTTCGGGGCATGGCTTCGAAGAAACTCACCCACCAGGTCACCCTCGAGCTCACCGCGGGCAACGCCCCGGTCGTCGACCTCGGCAAGATGCTGGGGCAGACCGGGATCAACCTCGTCGAGGTCAAGAAAGCCTACGACGCGGCCACGGCGGGCCAGCGCGGCGACATCGTGCCGGTGGTCGTCTCGGTGTTCGAGGACCGCTCCTTCGCGCTCCGGCTCAAGACGCCCCCGACGTCGTTCCTCATCAAGAAGGCGTTGGGGGACAAGGGTTCGTCGCGGCCCGGGCACGAGGTCGCCGGGAAGCTGACCACGCAGCAGCTGCGCGAGATCGCCGAGCGCAAGCTGCCGGACCTCAACACCTCCGACGTCGAGGCGGCGATGCGCACGATCGCCGGCACCGCCCGGTCCATGGGCGTCGTGGTCGTCGACTGAGGTGCGCAAGCACGCGGTCGTGCCGCCGTTCCATGCGCTCGACCCCGAGCTCGGGGTCGCGGAACGGTTGCTGCGCCAGGGAAACCCGCAGTTGTGCGGCATCGCCGCGCAGCTGCCCGACGAACCCGCGGCCGCGCGCCGCCTCAACGCCGTGCTGGCGGAGGCCGGGGCGCGGCCGCGGCTCGTCGACACCGGCGTGGGATGGCGGATCGTGTACGTGACGCCGTTCGCGGAGACCGGCGAGCTGGCCGCGGGTGCGGCGGGCCTGGCGGAGCTGGTGACCGTCGGCGGCTGGCGGCGGGTGAAGCGCTGCGCGACCTGCGCGCGGCCGTTCTGCGACCGCACGTCCGGCTGCACCCGCAAGTGGTGCGCCGAACACCGCCGGGCCGGCCGCGGCGTGGACTAGGCTGTTTCCCGCAGCAGCGACTGGCGCCATCGAGGTGGAGCACCACCGGGAAGCGACGACGAGGCCGGCACCGCGCGCCTGGGTGAAGGCCACTCCAGAGCCGGAGTACGCCATGACACACCAGCCGAAACTGAACGCACTCGCCGCCGCCGACCCCGCCATCGCCGGGCTCGTCGAGGACGAAGCGAAGCGCCAGCACGACAAGATCCGCCTGATCGCGTCGGAGAACTACGTCTCGCAGGCCGTGCTCGAGGCCACCGGGAGCGTGCTCACCAACAAGTACTCCGAGGGCTACGCGGGCAAGCGCTACTACGAGGGCCAGCAGTTCATCGACCAGGTCGAGCAGCTGGCGATCGAGCGGGCGAAGGCCGTGTTCGGCGCCGACCACGCGAACGTCCAGCCGTACTCCGGGTCGCCGGCGAACCTGGCCGTGTACCTCGCGTTCGCGCAGCCGGGTGACACCGTGCTCGGCATGGCGCTGCCCGACGGCGGCCACCTCACGCACGGCTGGAGCGTGTCCGCGACCGGCAAGTGGTTCACCCCGGTGCGCTACGGCGTCGCCAAGGAGACCGGCCGTGTCGACCTCGACCAGGTCCGCGACCTCGCCCGCCAGCACCGGCCGAAGCTGATCTTCGCCGGCGGCACGGCGATCCCGCGCACGATCGACTTCCCGGCGTTCGCCGAGATCGCCCGCGAGGTCGACGCGGTGCTCGTCGCCGACATCGCGCACATCGCCGGCCTGGTCGCGGGGGGCGCGCACCCCTCGCCGGTCGGGCACGCGCAGGTGATCACGACGACCACGCACAAGACCCTGCGCGGCCCGCGCGGCGCGATGATCCTGTCCGACGCCGACCACGCGAAGGCCGTCGACAAGGCGGTGTTCCCGGGTCTGCAGGGCGGCCCGCACAACCACACGACCGCCGCGATCGCGGTCGCGCTCGGGGAAGCGCAGCAGCCGTCGTTCAGCGAGTACGCGCACACGATCGTCGCCAACGCGAAGGCGCTGGCCGACGCGCTGCTGGCGAAGGGCTACGACCTGGTCTCCGGCGGCACGGACAACCACCTGCTGCTGATCGACCTGACGAACAAGGCGGTCGCGGGCAAGCCGGCGGCGCAGGCCCTCGACCGCGCGGGCATCGAGCTGAACTACAACACGGTCCCGTTCGACCCGCGCAAGCCGTTCGACCCGTCCGGCATCCGGCTCGGCACGTCCGCGATCACCACCCGGGGCCTCCAGCCGGAGCACCAGGTGCAGGTGGCGGAGTGGATCGACCGCACGGTGACCGCGGCCGCCGCGGCCGAGGAGGCCGCGCTGGACACGATTGCCGCGGAGATCCGCGAGTTCCTGGCGCCGTTCCCGATCCCGGGCTACTCCGCCTGAGCCAGCGCGTCCAGCACCAGCGCGTGCAGGGCCGGCGCGGCCGCGACGAAGCTGCCGTCCGACGGTGTCCACGGGGCGCCGCCGGAAGTGGTGACGACCGCGCCGGCCGCACGCGCGACCAGTGCGGCGCCGGCCAGGTTGGTGGCGTCGGTGCCGTACTGCCAGAAGAAGTCCAGCCGGCCGGCGGCGACGTCGGCGACCTGCCAGGACGTCGGCCCGAGGTTCCGCACCGCCGCGACTTTCGGCAGTACTGCGGTCAGCGAGGCGCCTGCTGCTTCGGCCACACCGGGCTGCTTCGCGATGAACGGCGGCTGGCTGGTCGCGGCGACGGCTGCTTCGAGGCTCTTCTTCCGTGACGGCTCGATCGGTGTTCCGTTCCGCTCGGCGCCTTCGCCCCGCTGCGCCGCGTAGGTCTCTTTCAACCACGGCGAGTGCAGCACCGCGAGCTCCGGCTCGCCGTCGCGGACGAGCGTCACGGTGAGGCAGTACTGCGGGAGGCCCTGGAGGAGCTGGACGGCGCCGTCGAGGGCGTCGACCACCCAGACCTCGCCGTCGGGGAGCTCGTCGAACTCGCCCGCCCACTTCGCTCCGGGCCGGAGGCCGGTGAGCGCGGCCCGGAGGTTCGCGGCCAGTGGGTCGTCGATGGCCGAGAAGATCTCGCCGAGCTCCCCGAGGGAGGCGGGTGGCCGGTCCGGGGCACGGACGCCGGCGGCCAGGGTTTCCACGATGTCGATCACCGGTTTCAGCATGCGCCCAGGATTAAGCTGACCGACGAGACCGAGTACTCCAGCCCGGCAGAGTGAGCGGAAGCGGACTGCACAATGCAGCTTCTGACCGAAATCGAACAGCGAGTGGTTTCGGCCCTGCAGGTCGACGGCCGGGCCGGTCCCGGCCGGATCGCCGAAGTCCTCGGCCTCTCGCCGCGGACGGTCACCCGCGTGATCGCGCGCCTGAGGGCCGACGGGCGGCTCGGTGTCGTCTGCGTTCCCGATCCCCGGCACGGCCTGCGGGGCGCGATGCTCCTGCGTGTGAAGGTGCTTCGCGGCCGGACGCCGGTGATCGCCGACGCCCTGGCCAAGCGCGACGACGTCCTGTTCGTCGACATCCTGGCCGGCGGCGAGGAAATCAGCGCGGTCGCGCTCGGCGGGCTCGACGGACGGCTGGTGCACGACGCGCTGCCCGCCACGTCCGCGGTCACCGAGCTGCGCGCACACTCGATCCTGCACGTCTTTTCCGACGCGGCGCAGTGGCGCACCGGTTTGCTCACCGACGCCGAAGCCGCGGCCCTGAGCCCGCCGCCACCCGGCGTGGACGTCACGCTCGACGAACTCGACCGGCGGCTGCTCGCCCGCCTCGCCGTCGACGCCCGGCTCGGTCCCGGAGAACTGGCGCCCGAAACCCCGGAGTCGACCGTCCGCCGCCGGCTCGACCGGCTGGCCGCGGCCGGGCGGATCCGGACCTACGCCAACGTCGACGCCCGCGCGCTGGGCCTCGAGATCGACGCGAACGTCTGGATGACCGTGCCGCCGGGACGGCTCGACGAGGTCGGGCGGACGCTGGCGGGTCACCCGATGGTCCACGGCACCCTGGCCACGACCGGCGTGACGAACCTGATGGCCGCCGTCTGGTGCCGCGACCTCAGTGACCTCTACGCCTTCGTGACGCGGCTCGAGGTGCCGTCCGCCGAGGTGACCGTGGTCGCGAAGGCCGTCAAGCGAGGTGCGAGACCGGGGTCACAGAATATTTGATTGCACGGTACAAGCTTCTCGGGGAATACTTGGCTCAGGCAAGTAGTTGAGAGGTACAAGCAACTACGCGGACTTCGAGGGAGACCCCATGAGCGACACCACCACGGCGGAAGGAGCAGCCGCTACGAACGGCAAACTGACTCACCGCCAGATCCTCACCGTGCTGTCCGGGCTGATGCTCGGCATGTTCCTCGCCGCGCTCGACCAGACCATCGTGTCGAGCTCGATGCGCACCATCGCCGACGAGCTCCACGGCCTGTCCCTGCAGGCCTGGGCCACCACCGCCTACCTGATCACCGCGACGCTCTCGACGCCGCTGTACGGCAAGCTGTCCGACCTCTACGGCCGCAAGCCCATGTACCTCACGGCGATCTCGCTCTTCCTGGTCGGCTCGCTGGCCAGCGGCATGGCGACGTCGATGTACGAGCTCGCCGCCTTCCGCGCCTTCCAGGGGCTCGGCGCCGGTGGCCTGATGTCGCTCGCGCTGGCGATCATCACCGACATCACCGCGCCGCGGGAACGCAGCAAGTACCAGGGCTACTTCATGGCCGTCTTCGGCATCTCGAGCGTGGCCGGGCCGGTCGTCGGCGGGTTCTTCGCCGGCATCGACACCTTCGCCGGCATCACCGGCTGGCGCTGGGTCTTCCTGGTCAACGTCCCGATCGCGCTCGCCGCGCTGGTCGTCGTCACGAAGGTGCTGAACCTGCCGCACACCCGCGTGGACCAGAAGGTCGACTACTGGGGTGCCGTCTCGCTGGCCGTCGGCCTGGTGCCGCTGCTGGTCGTGGCCGAGCAGGGCCGCGAGTGGGGCTGGGGCTCCGCGGCTTCGATCGCGATGTACGTCGTCGGCGCGCTGGGCGTCACCGCCTTCGTCTGGATCGAACGCCGGATGGGCGACGCCGCCCTGCTGCCGCTGCGCCTGTTCAAGCGGCCGGTGTTCCGGATGTCGACGATCGTCACCGTCGTGCAGGGCGCCGGGATGTTCGGCGCGATGATGTCGCTGCCGCTGTACCTGCAGATCGTCAAGGGCGCGACGCCGACCCAGGCCGGTCTGCAGATGCTCCCGCTGACGCTCGGCATCATGGTCGCCAGCCTGACCAGCGGCCGGATCATCGCGGCCACCGGCCGGTACAAGATGTTCGCGGTGGCCGGGATCGGCCTGATGGCGGCGGCGCTGTTCGCGCTGTCCACGATCACCGTCGACAGCTCGCTGGCCCTGGTCATGGTGATCGCCTTCGTGATCGGCCTCGGCCTCGGCGCCTCGATGCAGACGCTGGTGCTGGCCGCGACCAACGACGTCCGCCCGCAGGACATCGGCGTCGCCACCTCGGCGGCGACGTTCTTCCGGCAGATCGGCGGCACGGCGGGCACCGCGGTGTTCCTGTCGATCCTGTTCGGCACGGTCGGCGACCGGATCGCGAACGCCATCCGCTCGGCGATGACCACGCCGGCCTACACGGCGGCGCTGGCTCAGCACCCGGAGTTCGCGAAGCAGATGCAGGGCGGCCTGGACGTCAACGACACGTCGTTCCTGTCGACGCTGGACCCGACGCTGGCCCGGCCGATCCTGCAGGGCTTCGCCGAGTCGATGAGCACGGTGTTCCTGGTCGGCGGGATCGTGCTGACCGTCGGCTTCGCGCTCGTGTGGTTCCTCAAGGAGAAGCCGCTGTCGGACAAGTCGGCGATGGAGCAGCGCGCGGAGGCCGAAGAGGCCCCGGCGGCGCTCGCCCTGACGCACTGACCGCATGAAAAAGGCCCCCTCGGGAGATCCCGAGGGGGCCTTTCTCGTGGACTCAGTGACCGGTCCCGTTGGCTTCTTCCTTCGCCAGCCGGTCGGTCTCGCGCTCGTACGAGCGGGCGATCTCGTTCTCGGCCTCGGTGCGGCCGACCCAGGTCGAGCCTTCGACGCTCTTGCCGGGCTCGAGGTCCTTGTAGACCTCGAAGAAGTGCTGGATCTCCAGCTTGTGGAACTCGTTCAGGTGGTGGATGTCCCGCAGGTGCTCCAGGCGCGGGTCGTTCGTCGGGACCGCGAGGACCTTGTCGTCCGGGCCCTTCTCGTCGGTCATCCGGAACATGCCGATCGCGCGGCAGCGGATCAGGCAGCCCGGGAACGTCGGCTCCTGGACGAGGACGAGCACGTCGAGCGGGTCGCCGTCCTGGCCGAGGGTGTCGTCGATGAACCCGTAGTCGGCCGGGTACTGCGTGGCCGTGAACAGGGTCCGGTCCAGCTTGATGCGGCCGGTCTTGTGGTCGACCTCGTACTTGTTGCGCTCCCCTTTGGGGATTTCGATCGTGACGTCGAACTCCACGCCGTCCTCGCTGCTTCTTGTAGATCCGGGCATACCCGCATCGCGGGCGGCAACCTTCATGACTCTCTTGACGTCTCCTAGTGTGGACTACGCCCTGCCGGGGGGCCGCATCGATGTCGGCCACACGGCATGTGAGCTTGGCCCCTCCCGGGGCAGGTGAGAAGGAGTGGTGGGTGCCGGAAAACGACCAGCCGATGTGGCCTTCGTCGGACGAAGACCGCTCGTCGTCCGGCGCGCGGGAGACCACTCCGATGGCGCTGCCGGACCCGCCGGAGGCCGCCGCGGGCAGCCCCGGCGTGCCCAAGCTCACAGGCAGTGAGGCGCCCAAGGGCTCGTGGTTCGCGCCGAACGTCCCGCCCGAGCCGATCCCGGGCCTCAACGCCCCGGCCGAGGAGCCCCCGCCCCCGCCGTCGCCGGCCAAGCAGGACCTCGCCGACCGCCTCGGCAGCCGCGAGCCGAAGAAGCCGCAGCCCCCGGCCAAGCCCGCCGAGGAGAGCACGCAATACATCCGGGTCGAGCAGTCCGAGCTCAAGCCCGAGGCGGCCGCGTCGGCCGGCGAGAGCACCCAGTACGTCGAGCCGCCCGAGCCGAAGCCGGCCGGGGAAAGCACCCAGTACATCGAGGTGAAGCCGTCCGGGCCGGTGCCCGTGGTGCCGGTCGAGCGCCACGTGCCGCCCCGGGAGGAGCCGAAGCCGGAAGAGCCGCAGCAGCAGTGGCGTGAAGAGCTGAAGCACTGGCGCGAGGAGCAGCAGCGCCGTGAAGAGCAGCTGAGCCGCGCGGCCGCACAGCGTCGCGAGGAGCCCGAAGCCCCGCAGCCGTGGAGCCAGCGCATCGAGCTGCGCGAGGACCGCACCGGCGACCGGGCGGCCGAACCGGGCGACCGCCGGGCCGCGCTGCCGCCGGAGCCGCCGCGCGGGGTGGTGCCGTCGGCGTCCGCTGGCTCGCTGGCCCGCCCGCAGCGGATCGAGCCGGACGGCCAGCGGTTCGACGCCGAGGCGACCGTCGGGATCGAACGCCCGACCCCGTTCCCCGGCGTCTTCCAGCAGCAGCCCCAGCAGCGCAGCGAACCGCCCCGGAACGACCAGCCGCCGACGCCGGCCGAGCCGCCCGCCGCCGAAGAGCCGCCGAAGAAGCGGCGCAAGGGCAAGCTGATCGCCCTCGTCGTGGTCGTCCTCCTGGTGCTCGCCGGCGCCGGGGTCGCCGCGGCGACCCCGAAGGTGGCGAACCGGCTGGCCCTGCCTTGGGCGCCGAACGCGCCCAAGGGCGACCCGCCGTCGCCGCCGGTGGCCACCCGGCAGCTGCAGGGTCCGGCCACCGCCGGGACGGCGCCGACCGCGAACGGCGTCAAGGCCGCGCTCGCTTCGGCGGCCGGCAACGGCGCGCTCGGCCAGCTCACCGGCAGCGTGATCGACCCGGTGACCGGCACCGTCCTGTGGGACCGCAACTCCTCGACGCCGGTGACGCCCGCGTCGACGACGAAGGTGCTCACGTCCGCGGCCGCGCTGCTTTCGCTGGACCACAACCTGCGCCTGCCGACCAAGATCGTGCAGGGCGCGGACCCCGGCACGGTGATCCTGGTCGGCGGCGGCGACACGACCCTCACCAACCTGCCCCTGGGCACCGACTCCCCGCTGTACCCGGGGGCCGCGCACGTCGACGACCTCGTCGCGCAGGTCAAGAAGGCGGTGCCGGGCGTCAAGAAGGTGCAGGTCGACCTGACGCTGTTCAAGGGCGCGACGACCGCGCCCGGCTGGGAAGCGGGCGACGCGCCGTCGACGTACGCGACGCAGATGGCGCCCGTGATGGCCGACGGCGGCCGCATCAACCCCAAGGACAACAACTCGCAGCGCACGGCGAACGCGGGCAGCGCGCTCGCCCAGTCGATCGCCTCGAAGCTCGGGGCCTCGGCGGGCGGCCAGGCGACCGCGCCCAAGGACGCGAAGGTGGTCGCCGAGGTGAAGTCGGCCCCGCTGACCGAGCTGGTGTCCGACCTGATGGAGCTGTCCGACGACGTCCTCGCCGAGGCGGTCGCCCGGCAGGTCGCGCTCGCCAACGGCGAGGAGGCCAGCTACGCCGGCGGCGCCCGGGCGACCATCAAGGTCCTGAAGGACCACGGCTTCGACGTCTCGGGTGTCGCGCTGTCCGACGGCAGCGGCATCTCGTCGCTGAACCGGATCCCGGCGCGGCTGCTCACCCAGCTCCTGGCGGCCGCCGCGGCGCAGGAGGGCAAGGACCCGAACACCGCCAAGCTGCGCCCGGTGCTGGCGGGCCTCCCGGTCGCGGGCGGCTCGGGCACCCTCGCCGACAAGCGGTTCGACACGGCCGCGTCGCAGGCCGGCCGCGGCTGGGTGCGGGCCAAGACCGGCACGCTCACCGCGGTGAACACCCTCGCCGGGCTGGTCCTCGACCAGGACGGCCGGGTGCTGGTGTTCGCGTTCATGTCCAACGGCTCCGACACCGAGCCGGGCCGCGACGCCATCGACGCCCTCGCGACGAGCCTCCGCAAGTGCGGCTGCGCCTAGCGGACGCCGAACCGTACGAAGATCGTGGCCGGAAACCCCGCACCGGCCAGGTAGCGTCGGAAGGGTGAGTCAGGAAACGCAGACCCGGCCCATGGTCGACTGGGCGATCGCCGCGCAGACCGGCGCCTTGCTGGTGCGCGGCGGCCCGCAGGTGCCGCGGGAACGGGCCGAGGAGGCCGTCACCGACCTGCGCGAGCTGACCGCCAAGGCCGAGGGGCACGTGCGGCAGCTGACGAACCTGGGGCTCGACCTGCCGCTGCTGCCCGGCGAGGTGGTCGACCGCCCGGGCTGGGTGAGATCGGCCGCGGCCGGGCTGGACGCGCTGACCGGGCGCGCGCTGCCGCAGCAGGGCGGGCCGCTGGGGCCGATCCTGGCCGGCGGCGCCGGCGTCCAGACCGGGCTGGTGCTCGCCTTCCTCGCCAGCCGCGTGCTCGGCCAGTACGACCCCTTCGGCGGCCCGGAGCGCGCGGGCACGCTGCTGCTGGTCGCGCCGAACGTGGTCGCCGCCGAACAGGCGATGGACGTGCCCGGCCACGACTTCCGGCTCTGGGTCTGCCTGCACGAGTGCACCCACCGGCTCCAGTTCACCGCGGTCAAGTGGCTGCGCGACTACTTCGCCGACGAGGTCGAGCGGCTCGTCTCGGGGCTGGCCGGCGGCGGCACGGACAGCCTGTCCGACCTGGTCGGCCGGCTCCCGGAGGCGATCAAGCAGGGCCCGAAGCTGAACCTGGCCGAGCTGCTCCAGTCGCCGAAGGAACGCGCGGTGTTCGACCGGCTGCTGGCGCTCTCGACGCTGCTGGAGGGGCACGCCGACTACGTGATGGACGCCGTCGGGCCGCAGGTCGTGCCGAGCGTCGACAAGATCCGCGCGCGGTTCACCGCCCGGCGCAAGGGCGGCGGCGTCTTCGACCGGCTGCTGCGGGCGCTGCTCGGCGTCGACGCGAAGATCCGTCAGTACGAAGAAGGCGCGAAGTTCACCAAGCACGTCGTGGACGCCGTCGGCATGGACGGCTTCAACGCCGTCTGGCGGTCGCCGAACACCCTGCCGTCGCGCGCCGAGATCTCCGACCCGGCGGCGTGGGTCCGGCGCCTGCACGGATGACCGGGCCGGCGGTCGCGGCCGTCCGGCGGGCCGTCCGCGCCTTCCTGGAGACCGTCGAAGCACCACCCGAGCTGTGCGTCGCGGTCTCCGGCGGCGCCGACTCCCTCGCGCTGGCCGAGGCCACCGCGCACGTCGGGCACCGCCGCGGGCACGTCGTCCGCGCGCTGGTCGTCGACCACGGGCTGCAGGAGGGCTCGGCCAAGGTCGCGGCCGACGCGGCCGCCGCGGCGAAGGCGCTGGGCGCCGACGAAGCCGAGGTGCGCCGGGCCGACGTCACCGGCCCGGGCGGCCCGGAGGCCGCCGCCCGCAAGGCCCGCTACCGGACCCTCTCCGGGCACGGGCTCGTCCTGCTCGGCCACACCCTCGACGACCAGGCCGAAACGGTCCTGCTCGGGCTGGGCCGCGGCTCCGGCCCGCGCAGCGTCGCCGGGATGCGGCCGCACGACCCGCCGTGGGGCCGCCCGCTGCTCGCCGTCGGCCGCGCGACCACCCGGGCCGCGTGCGCCGAGCTCGGCGTCGAGCCGTGGGACGACCCGCACAACGCCGAACCGCGGTTCACGCGCGTGCGGCTGCGCACCGAGGTCCTGCCGTTGCTGGAGGACGTCCTCAACGGCGGAGTCGCCGCCGCGCTCGCCCGGACGGCGGCGCAACTGCGTGAAGACAATGAGGCGCTGGACACAATGGCGGACATGATCTTCACCCGCGCGGGCGGCGCCGAAGGGCTGGACGCCGGCGTCCTCGGGGCCGAGCCCGCGGCACTGCGGCGGCGGGTTCTTCGCAGGTGGTTGCTGCAATCGGGTGTGCGCGAGCTCACCGACGCGCACCTCCGCGCGGTCGACGACCTCGTCGCCCGGTGGCGTGGTCAGGGCGGCGTGTGGTTGCCCGGCAACTTGGAGGCGAGCCGGTGCCGTGGCAGGCTCTGCCTCACCTCCCAACCCACCACACGAGGAGAATGACCCGTGTACGAGGGCGAAATCGCCTCCGTGCTCGTCACCGAGCAGCAGATCAAGGACAAGATCGCGGAGCTGTCGGAGCAGATCGCCGCCGACTATCCGGCCAACGGGCAGGGCGAACTCCTGCTGGTGGGCGTCCTGAAGGGCGCGGTCATGTTCATGACCGACTTCGCCCGCGCGCTGCCGCTGCCGACGCAGCTGGAATTCATGGCCGTCTCTTCGTACGGATCGGCGACGTCGTCGTCCGGCGTCGTCCGGATCCTCAAGGACCTCGACCGCGACATCGCGGGCCGGGACGTCCTGATCGTCGAGGACATCGTCGACTCCGGCCTGACGCTGTCGTGGCTGCTGAAGAACCTCGCCAGCCGCAACCCCGCGTCGCTCGAGGTCGTTTCGCTGCTGCGCAAGCCGGAAGCGGTGAAGGTGGACGTGCCGGTGAAGTACATCGGCTTCGACATCCCCAACGAGTTCGTGGTCGGCTACGGCCTCGACTACGCCGAGCGGTACCGGGACCTGCCCTACATCGGCACCTTGGACCCGAAGGTCTACACCTCGTAGTCCGCCGGCGGGGGTTCACCGACCGTTCACCGCAATTACCGGATCCGCGGAACCCCGGGCACGAAGTTTGCGTCATAGGCTCTGATCACGTGCGTTAACCTATGCGAAGACCAATCGTGCCCGCGGGTGACCGGGTCGGGGGAACGGGAGAGAGTGCAGATGGGGAACAGCAGCGCTGCCGACGCGAACGCCTTCAAGGCCGCGGCCGCGGCGGGTCAGGTCGGGATCGACCCCGACGCCGCGCAGGCCGTGCTGAACAAGATCCGCACGGGCAAGGACGCCGTCGAGGCCCTGCTCGCCGGCGCGGGCACGCTCGCCCAGCCGCCGAAGCTCGGCGACAACCCGGTCGGCAACGCGATGGCCGCGAAGTTCGTCCAGCGCGCGGACGGCGGGGGCGACTCCTACGCCGCCGCGCTGCAGAACCTGCTCGACCAGTACTCCGCCGCCGAAGAAGGCATCGTCACGGCGATGTCCCGGTACCACGAGATCGACCAGGCCGCGGCCGACCCGTTCCGTAACGCCTGAGTCCAGAGGGGAACTCGTAGTCATGGCTCCGAACCACAGCGACCAGCCGGCGGCGACCGACCCGGGCTCGCTGGTCCCGCTCGGCGACAACTCGGCGTCGCAGAACATCGTCGACAACGCCCGCGGCAGCGCCGGCGGCTTCGACATGGGCAGCGACCGCGCGATCGCCAACCCGCCGAACTGGAACGCGCAGGAAAGCCAGCAGCTCTACGCCGGCGCGGTCAACAACAACGACCCCGGCACGGCCGAGGCGACCGGGCACGTCTGGGCGCACCACGGCTCCGAGCTGAAGCAGGCGTCCGACCACCTCTACAACGCGATCTCCGAGCTGGGCAACGCGTGGGTCGGCCGGGGCGCCGCGGGGGCGCAGGGCGCGCTGGTGGCCATCGCGAACTCCGGTTCGCAGGCTTCCGACGCCGCGCACACGATGTCCGACCGGCTCGCCAAGCAGGCCGCGGCGGCCGCCGAGGTCAAGAAGATGCCCGCCCCGAAGGACTACGACCCGAAGCAGGCCATGGCGGCCGCGCTGGCCGGCGGTCCGGCGGCGCTGATCGCCGACCAGAAGGCGCAGGCGGACGCGGCCAACGACGTCAAGGCGCAGCAGGTCGCGTTCTTCAACGCCTACACCCAGGCGATGAAGGAGGTCGACAACTCGACCCCCAGCTTCGGCCCGGAGTCGCTCGGCATGAAGCCGACGGCGTCGCACAACTCCCTGTCGTTCAACTCGGTGAACAGTGTCGGCAGCACGGGCTCGGTGGGCAGCCTGCCCGGCGCGGGCGACGCGATCTTCGCCTCCGGCGGCGCGGGCTTCGGCGGCCACGGCGCCGCGTTCGGTGCGCAGCACGCCGGTGTCGTCGGCCCGAACGGCGTCCACGGCGGCGTCGCGGGTGCGGGCTTCGGCGCGGACGCGGCCACCCTCGGCAGCGACGGTGCGGGCGGTTCGGTCAGCGGCGCGGGCACCGGCACCGGCGCGGGCCACGTCCCCGCGGGCAGCGGGCAGCCGGGTGGCAGCAACCCGCTCGGCAAGGTCGGCCTGGGCCTCGGCATCGGCGGGGTGGCCGGCGGCCTCGGCGCGCTCGCGTCGCGGGCGCTGGGCGCGGGCAGCAAGTCCGGTGCGAAGTCCAAGGACGACACGAGCCTGGCGGCGGCCGACGGCCAGGGCCAGAGCGCCGCGTCGGCCCAGGCGCCGCAGCAGGGTCTCGTCTCGTCCGCGGGCACCATCGGCGGGCAGACGCCGCCGCCGATGAACCCCGGCATGGGCGGCATGGCCCCGCAGGGTGCCCAGGGCGAGCAGGACGAGGAGCACACCCACGCGTCCTTCCTCATCGAGGCGGACCCGGACGAGGCCTTCGGCGCGAACCAGGCGACCCCGCCGCCGGTCATCGGCTGGTCCGGGGACGACGAAGACCGCTGATCCTTTCGGGCCGGGCACGCCGACGGTGTGCCCGGCCCGGTTTCTCCTGGGGGGTGGCCCGATGCCGAACGCCGAGCTGCTCACCCCGGTCGAGGTGGACTTCCTGTGGGAGTCGGCCGGGCTGGGCGAGCTGCCGTACCCGCTGCGCATCCGTTCGCACGGCGCGACCGCCGACGAGCGGTCGCTGCTGCGCCGCCGCACGCTGGAGGGGCTCGCCGCGCGCGGTCTCGCCGACGGCCGCGGCCGGCCCGAGCCGCACGTCGAGGACTACTTCGGCGTCCTGGCGGCACCCGAACTGAGCCTGGACGCCGTCCAGCTGATCGCCCCGGACGCCGAACCGCTTCTCGCGGTCGCCGGCGTGCTGGGCGGCCAGGGCCTGCTGGCCGTGCAGGACACCCGCGGCCTGCACCTGCAGCCGTGCCCGGCCGACGGGCTCGCCAGCGCGATCGTGTCGCTGCTACCGGGAGCCCCACGTGGCAGCGAGAAGTCGCTCACGGTGCCGATGGAGCAGCTGACCGGCGGCGACTTCCTGCAGCGCCGCGGCCACGGCGACGAGCGCGCGTCGGCCGACGAGGACCGCAAGGCCCTGGCCCGGCTGCACGCCCAGCCACGGCTGCGCGGCGGCCAGATCGGCGCCAACGCCCGCACCCGGCTGGGCGCACGCACCCGGACGCCGGTGCTGAGCTGGTTCGACACCGAGACCGGCCGCTACTTCACCCAGGCGACCCGCGGCCGCGACGGCCGGGACTGGATCACCATCGCCCCCGCCGACGCCGCCACCCTGCGCCACCGCCTCGGTGAGATGCTCGCCGGAGCCGCGACGACGAGCTCGGCCTGACCGGGTCGCCGTCGGCTTGCCGGCCCGGTGGAACGTCGCGAATGACTCATTCGGGACGTCGGAGGTCGCGAATGAGTCATTCGCGACCTCGGTCGGGGCCGCCGGCACCGGCGCCGGCGCGCCCACCTGGTCCGCTTTGGGACAGCCGGTCTCCGGATGTGCCCAGGCCGGCACCGGAACGATCCGGTTTTGTCGGGGGTGCGGGCTACGCTGAGCAAGAGTCCGATCCGGGAGAGTGATGATGCAAGAGTTCTTCTCGCCGCTGGCGTTCGACTTCCTGTGGGAGTCGGCGCAGGTCGGCGAGCTGCCGTACCCGCTGATCATCCGGTCGCACGGCGCGACCGAGGATGAGCGCGTGTCGCTGCGTCACCGCATCGACGTCGAGCTGAAGGCGCGCGGCATCCGCGAACCACGCGGCCGGCTCGCCCCGCCGATCGAGGACGCCCTGCACCTGCTGGCCTTCGCCCCGCTGACCATCGACGCGCTGCACATCCCGCAGTTCGAAGCCCCGACGGTCGGCGTCCTCGCGGCGGCCGACGAGACCAAGGGCGTGCTCGCGGTCCAGGACGCGGACGGGATCTGGCTGCGGGACGTCCCGCCGGACGGCCTGGTCTCCGCCGTCGTCGGGATCCTGCCCGCCGGGCCGCGCGGCAGCGAGGCGTCGGTCACACTCCCGCTGGACGACGCCCTGCGCACGGCCCCGATCCGGGTGCCGGCGTCGCTGCCGTCGTCGGGTGAGGAACGCGGCAAAGCGCGCCGGACCCCGCTGAGCGAACGCGTCACGGCGGATCCGCGCGAGGCCTACGGCCGTATCGCCGGGCAGCCCCGGCAGCGCGGCGGTCAGCTGGCAGCGAACAGCCGTTCGCAGGTCGGAGCCAAGCAACGGTCCCGCGTGCTGGCCTGGTTCGACACCGCGACCGGCCGGTACCTGAGCCTCTCCCGCGCAGGTACGGACGGTCGCGAGTGGGTCACCGTGGCGCCCGCGGACCCGGCCACCCTGCGCACCCGGCTGGGCGAGATGGTGAGCAGTGTGTCCGACGGCACGCGCTAGCGTGAACGGGTGTGGGTGCCGTCGGGAACCTCGGCGCGGTATCGCCCGTTGACCTGCGAGAGGCTCACAGGGGATGAACGCGGCAGCGGACGGTACCCTGATGAGCAGGTGTCCAGGCACCAGTGGTTGTCAAGATCGTGATGGCGGGTATCACAGGAGCCGCCCAACCAGGGAGGGTCGAGGCCACCAGGGCCGAGTCGTATGAACCGGAAGAGCGTGCTCAGGAACCCACTGCTGTGGATCGTCGCGGGGTTGCTGGCGTTGTTCGCGTACAACACGATCTTCGACAGTGATCGTGGGTACACCCAGGCACCCATCTCGGTGGCGAACTCCCAGATCACCTCGAACAACGTCAAGGAAGCCAGCCTCGAGGACAAGGAACAGCAGCTCAAGCTGCTGCTGGCCAAGCCCATCGACGTCGACGGCCAGCAGGTCACCCAGATCATTTCGCAGTACCCGGCGGACGCCACCCGCCCGATCTACGACTCGTTGATCGCGGCGAAGGCGGGCGGCCAGCCGATCAAGTTCACCACCAAGGTGACCCAGCAGGGCGTGCTGACGCAGATCCTCATCTTCGCCATCCCGCTCGCCCTCGTGCTGGGCCTGCTGATGTGGATGATGAACAACGCCCAGGGCGGCGGCAACCGCGTCCTCAACTTCGGCAAGTCCAAGGCCAAGCAGCTGAACAAGGACATGCCCAAGACGACCTTCGGGGACGTCGCGGGTGCCGACGAGGCCGTCGAAGAGCTGTACGAGATCAAGGACTTCCTGCAGAACCCGGCGCGCTACCAGGCGCTCGGCGCGAAGATCCCGAAGGGCGTCCTGCTCTACGGGCCGCCGGGTACCGGCAAGACGCTGCTCGCGCGGGCCGTGGCCGGCGAGGCGGGCGTGCCGTTCTACACGATCTCCGGCTCGGACTTCGTCGAGATGTTCGTCGGTGTCGGTGCTTCGCGTGTCCGTGATCTGTTCGAACAGGCCAAGCAGAACGCGCCTTGCATCATCTTCGTCGACGAGATCGACGCGGTCGGCCGCCAGCGCGGCGCCGGCCTCGGCGGCGGGCACGACGAGCGCGAGCAGACCCTGAACCAGCTGCTCGTCGAGATGGACGGCTTCGACGCCCGCGGCGGCATCATCCTGATCGCGGCCACCAACCGGCCGGACATCCTCGACCCGGCGCTGCTGCGCCCGGGCCGGTTCGACCGGCAGATCCCGGTGTCCGCGCCCGACCTGCGCGGCCGCAAGGCGATCCTCGAGGTGCACGCCAAGGGCAAGCCGATCGCCCAGGGCACCGACCTGACCAGCCTGGCCAAGCGCACCGTCGGCATGTCCGGCGCCGACCTGGCGAACGTCCTCAACGAGGCCGCGCTGCTCACCGCCCGCCAGAACGGGCACGTGATCACCGACGCGGCGCTCGAGGAGTCGGTCGACCGCGTCGTCGGCGGCCCCGCGCGCAAGAGCCGGATCATCTCCGAGAAGGAGAAGAAGATCACGGCCTACCACGAGGGCGGGCACGCGCTCGCCGCGTGGGCGATGCCGGACATCGAGCCGGTCTACAAGCTGACCATCCTGCCGCGCGGCCGCACGGGCGGGCACGCACTGCTCGTCCCCGAGGACGACAAGGACCTGATGACCCGCTCCGAGATGATCGGGCGGCTGGTCTTCGCGATGGGTGGCCGCACGGCCGAAGAGCTCGTCTTCCACGAGCCCACCACCGGCGCGTCGTCGGACATCGAGCAGGCGACCAAGATCGCCCGCGCGATGGTCACCGAGTACGGCATGAGCGCCCGGCTCGGCGCGGTCAAGTACGGCCAGGAGCAGGGCGACCCGTTCCTCGGCCGTTCGGCGGGCCGCCAGGCGGACTACTCGCTCGAGGTGGCGCACGAGATCGACGAGGAGGTGCGCAAGCTCATCGAGACGGCGCACACCGAGGCGTGGCACGTGCTCAACACCTACCGCGACGTGCTCGACGAGCTGGTCATCGAGCTCCTCGAGAAGGAGACGCTGACCCGCAAGGATCTGGAGCGGATCTTCGCGACGGTCGAGAAGCGCCCGCACATCACCGTGTTCAACGAGTTCGGTGAGCGGACGCCGTCGGACAAGCCGCCGATCAAGACCCCGGGCGAGCTGGCGATGGAGCGCGGCGAGCCGTGGCCGCCGCCGGAGAAGGAGAAGCCGGTCCTGAAGCCGGAGCCGACCCCGGTCGGCACTGCCCCGGGCGCGGGCGAGCTGCCGGGCGGTCCGCCGTACCCGTCGCCGTCGCCGGTCGACCCGAACGCCAACCCGTACGCCCCGCCGCAGCCGGGCGCCTACCCGAACGGCGGCCGTCCCTACGGCGGCCCGAACGGTGGCCCCAACGGCACGGCGCACTGGCCGCAGGCCTACGGCGGCGGCCAGCCGTCCGGCCAGAGCGGCCCGCCCAACTACGGTGCCCCTCCGGGCTGGACCCCGGCGACCTCGCCGGGCGGCCAGCCGGGCCAATCGTGGCGGCCCGGTGGTGAAGAACGCCCTCGTGAGCACGGCTGGTTCGCCGACCAAGCCGGCAACCAGCAGAGCGAGGGGGAGCGTCGTGACGTGGATGGACCCGAAAAGCCCCAGTGACGCCGACCGCCCGGTCTTCGACCACGACCGGGCGGAGAAGGCGATCCGGGAGCTCTTGCTGGCCTGCGGTGAAGACCCGGAGCGGGACGGTCTGAAGGACACCCCCGCCCGGGTCGCCCGCGCGTACCGCGAGATGTTCGCGGGCCTCTACACCGAGCCGGACTCGGTCCTGGACAAGACGTTCGACGAGTCCCACGAAGAGCTGGTGCTGGTCACGGACATCCCGATGTTCAGCCAGTGCGAACACCACCTGGTGCCCTTCCACGGCGTCGCGCACGTCGGGTACATCCCGAACGCCGCCGGGAAGGTCACCGGGCTGTCCAAGCTGGCCCGGCTCGTCGACCTTTACGCCAAGCGCCCCCAGGTCCAGGAGCGCCTGACGTCCCAGGTCGCCGACGCCCTCGTCCGCAAGCTCGAGCCCCGCGGCGTGATCGTCGTCATCGAGGCCGAGCACCTCTGCATGGCCATGCGCGGCATCCGGAAGCCCGGTGCCCGCACCACCACCTCCGCCGTGCGCGGGCAGCTGAAGACGTCACCGTCGTCGCGGGCGGAGGCGCTCGATCTCATCAAGGCGCGCCGGTGAGCGTGGGGCTTCCCGCGCCCGGCCGGTGCGTGGTGATGGGCGTGCTGAACGTGACGCCCGATTCCTTTTCGGACGGTGGCCGCTACCTCGGGCTCGACCAGGCGCTGGAGCACGCCCGCGAGATGTGGGCGCGCGGGGCCGACCTGATCGACGTCGGCGGCGAGTCGACGCGGCCGGGAGCGTCCCGGGTGGACGCCGCCACCGAGCTGCAGCGCGTCCTGCCGGTGATCAAGACGCTCGCCGCCGAAGGGGTGGCGCTGTCGGTCGACACCACGCGGGCCGCCGTGGCCGCCGCGGCGCTCGAAGCCGGCGCGCACGTCGTCAACGACGTCTCGGGCGGGCTGGCCGATCCGGACATGGCGCGCGTCGCGGCCGACGCCGGGGTGCCATGGGTGCTGATGCACTGGCGCGGGCACAGCAAGGACATGCAGGCGCTCGCCGAGTACGAGGACGTCGTGGCCGACGTGCGCGCCGAGTTGCTGTCCAGAGTGGACGCGGCGCTCGCGGCCGGCGTCGCCGAGAGCGCGATCGTGCTGGACCCCGGGCTGGGTTTCGCGAAGAACGCCGAGCACGACTGGGCGTTGCTGCGTGGTTTGGACTCGTTGCTGTCGCTGGGTTTCCCGGTGCTCGTGGGCGCCTCGCGCAAGAGGTTCCTCGGCCGCCTGCTGTCCGAAAAGGACGGAACACCGCGTCCGCCGGATGGCCGGGAGGACGCCACCGCGGCGATCTCCGCGCTCGCCGCGGCGGCCGGCGCGTGGGGCGTGCGGGTGCACGAGGTCGGGGCTTCGCTGGACGCGGTCGCGGTGGCCGCCGCTTGGAGGACGGATGGCTGACCGGATCACGCTGACCGGTTTGCGCGTGTTCGGGCGCCACGGCGTGTTCGAGCACGAGAAGCGGGACGGCCAGGAGTTCGTCGTCGACATCACGGTGTGGCTGGACCTCGGGCCGGCCGCGGCGTCGGACGACCTGACGAAGACCCTCCACTACGGCGAGCTGGCCGAACTGGCGGCGGGGATCGTCGCGGGCGAGCCGTACGACCTGATCGAGAGCGTCGCGGGCAAGATCGCCGACGAAGTGATGCGCGACGAGCGCCTGGGCGCGGTCGAGGTGACGGTCCACAAGCCGTCGGCGCCGATCCCGCTGACGTTCGACGACGTGGCCGTCACGGTCCGGCGCGACCGGTGAGCCGCGCGGTCCTGTCCCTCGGTTCCAACCTGGGCGACCGGCTGGGCTTCCTGAACCTGGCGCTCGACGCCGTCCGGCCGGCGCTGGTCGCGGTGTCGAGCGTGTACGAGACGAAGGCCTGGGGAGTGGAGGACCAGCCGGACTTCCTCAACGTGGTCTGCGTGGTCGACGACCCGGCCCGCGACCACTGGGCCTGGCTCCGGACGGGCCAGCAGGCCGAGCAGGCGGCGGGCCGGGTCCGCGAGCTGCGCTGGGGCCCCCGGACCCTCGACGTCGACGTGGTCACAGTGGACGGCGTGACGTCCGCGGACCCCGAGCTGCTCCTGCCCCACCCGGGAACCCCGGACCGCGCGAGCGTGCTGGTGCCGTGGGTGGAGATCGAGCCGGACGCGGTGCTGCCGGGCCACGGCCCGATCGCAGCGTTGCTCGCCGCTCGGCCGGCGGATGACGTGGCCACGGTGCGCCGCACGGACCTCGCACTGCGCTGACTTCCCCTGTGGACAACTTCGTGGGGCTGTGGACAACCTTGGTTCGGTTGCCTGGGATTGTCGGTGCTCGCGGGTAGCGTTGAAACCGGGGGCTTTGCCCGGAGGTGTAGCTGGCTTGGGTGGGTGCGAGGTCGCTTTGTTCGGTGCCCACCACCCCGAAGCCGTGATTGTGACTACGGCCGGTGGTGCCGCGTCAAGGCGGGAAAGCGTGCCTTGACCCGGCGCCACCGGCCGTGTTCGGGCTTCGGATCGGGGTGGTGGGGGAGGTCTGGGCTGGGTGCCGGTTTGGGTGGCCGCGTGCCGTTCGGGGCGCCGGCGCAGGCGCCGGGGCAGGCCGAGCCGAAGCCCGTGCCGTTCGGGGCGTGGGCGCCCGGGGTAAGGCCGAGCCCGAGCCCGAAGCCCGTACCGGGCCGTGCCGTGCCCGGCACGGCCGAGCCCGGCCGGGCTTTCGATGGTCGGAAAGGTTACTCATCGGTGAACCGGTGGTGACCGTTACCGATCGCCGCCGGTCCGTCGCCGAGCTGTTGTTCCCGTGCGCTCAGCCGCGCAGGGCGTCGATCATGAAACGGACCGCCGGCTGGGCCGTGGGGACCGGGGGCCAGCCGTTGATCGTGGCCAGCAATTGCCAGTAGCGCTCCGCCCGGGGGTCTCCGCTCATCGCGAACCGGTCGGCCAGTTCCGCGCGGAACTCCGGCGATGCCGGGTCCTGGTCCGGCCGGGCCGAGGCTGCCGCCAAGTCCGCCGCAAGCGTTTGCCCCGTCTGCGACGTCGGCGATTCGCCCGCCGTCACCGCTGCCTCCGCTCGGGAGACCCAGACCGGCCAGTTCTCCTGCCAGGCCGAAGCCGGCTGGTGGAACTCGCCGTCCTCGATCTGCTTGGCCTGGGTTTCGCTCATGTGGCGGATCAACGCCCGGAACTCCGGGTCCTGGACCAGCTCGGCGAACTCGATCCAGGCCTCGAGCTGCTCCGGTGTCGGGTCGTCGGGCAGCTCCGGCTTGCCCGACCGCATCCGGCGGTAGAACTCCTGGTCGATGTCGAGTCCGGCGACCATTTCGTCCCAGAACTCGTCGACCAGCCGCTTGCGCTCCTCGTCGGACATCGACGCGAGACGGTTCATCAGGTTCACTTCCTCCAGTTCGGAATTGCGCTTGGCCACCGCGCGCAGCACCGCCCGGCGCAGCCGCAGCCGCCGGATCTGCTCGTCGAGCGCCTCCACGTGCCGGACCGCGAGCTCGCCGACCGTCGTCGACTGCGACAGCGCGGCGGAGACGTCGGCGAGGCCGAGACCCAGCTCCCGCAGCGTGCGGACCAGCTCCAGGCGCGCCATCGCGGCCGCGTCGTAGAGGCGGTAGCCGGCGTCCGTCCGCTCGGTTGGCGGCAGGAGCCCTTCGTCCGAGTAGAAGCGGATCGTCTTGACCGGCAGGCCGGTCCGCCGGGACAGCTCGCCGATGGTGAAGGTTGCGGTGGTGCCCACAAAACGCATGATGAACTCTCCAGTCGGTGGAGAGTCAACTCTTCCACGGTACGGTTGAGGCATGCACTTCACCCGGCCCCGCGACCTGGTGGTCGCCGGGCTGCTCGGCCTGGGCCTCGGCTACCTGCTCTTCCAGACGGCCTACGGCTCGCTGCCGCAGCTGCCGCTCCTCGCCGGCGTCACCTTCGCCGTGCTCGCCGTGATCGAGGTCGTGCTGGCCTTCTCGATCCGGTCGCGCATCAAGAACGGCCGGATCGTCGGCGCGATCGGGGTAGCCCGATCGGTGGCCCTCGCCAAGGCTTCGTCACTCGCCGGCGCGTTCATGGCGGGCGCCTGGCTGGCGGCGCTCGCCTATCTTTTTCCCCGACGTGACGAACTCGTCGCCGCGGTCCTCGACACGCGTGCCGCGGCGGTCGGCGCGGTGTCCTCGGCGGCCCTGGTAGCAGCGGCTTTGTGGCTCGAACACTGCTGCCGGACCCCGCAGGACCACGATCGTGAGCGCACCCGCGGGACGACCGGTTAGCGCTGGAATCCCACCGCTCGCTGGACCGAGTAGGTCTCGTTCGGATTACGAGCAGGTACGGTGTCAGTCATGACCGGCGTGGGTGACGACTCGCGCGGCCGCCTCTTGGGCAGGCCGTGGCTCGTTGTCGGCTTTGTCCTCGCCATCGGAGCCACCCTCGCACTGGTGCTCAGCGACGATCTCCGCTATCTCCGGCTCGGGATCGTCGCGGCCCTCTGGGCCGCCCTGATCGGCGCTTTCCTCGCCGTGAAGTACCGCAAGAGCGCGGCACAGAGCGAGGACGCGGTCGCCGAGGCGCAGGCTGTGTACGAACTGGAGCTGGAACGCGAGATCGCGGCCCGGCGCGAGTACGAGCTGGAGATGGAGGCGGAGAACCGCAGCGCCGCCGACTCCAAGGGCCGCGAGGAGCTGGAGGCGCTGCGCGCGGAGGTGTCCGCGCTGCGTGACAGCCTCCAGTCGCTGTTCGGCGGCGAGGTGCTGCTCGAACGCGTCGCGCTGACCGCGCAAGCGACCCGGATGCGCAAGCTCTCCGACGAGAACCGCCTGATCCCCGACGCCGCGCCGAAGAAGAAGCCCGCCCAGCTGATGGCCGGGAAGAAGCCGGTGGTCGAGGGCGGCGAGCGGCCGACCGAGCTGATCGACCGCGTCCTCGACGAACGCCGTCGCAAGGCCTCGAACGGCAAGCCCGCGAACGGCAAGGGCCTCGGCAAGGGCAAGGGCTTCGGCGGCAAGCCGGTCCCGAAGGCGCCGGCGAACGTCTCCGTGCAGAGCACCCAGCAGATGGCCCGGCCGAAGCCGCTGAGCGAGCGCCGTCCGCCGGTGCCGCCGGTCGACCCGGCGCTGAACGCCGCGCAGCGCGAGCTGAAGGCCGCCGAGCTGCGGGCCGAGGCGGCGCGCCGGCAGGCCGAGTCCCAGCCGATGCGGCTGCCGAAGCAGGACGAAGTCGCGAAGCAGCCCGAGCGCCGTCCGGAGGCCGCTGCCGAGCCGACGCGCCGGGACGTCCCGCGGCCCCCCGCTGACCCGAAGACCGAAATCCGGCGTCCGCAGGCGCCGGAGCCGAAGACCGAGATCCGCCGCCCGCAGCCGCCGGAGCCGAAGACGGAAATCCGCCGTCCCGAGCCGCCGCCCGCGCGTCGGGCCGAGCTGTCGCGGTCGGACATCCGGCCCGTCGAGGTGTCGCGTCCGGACATCCCGCGGGTCGAGATGTCGCGTCCGGACCTCCCGCGGGTCGAGGCCCCGATGCCGCGGCCCGAGGCGCCGCGGCCGAACGCCCCGCGGGCCGAAGCGTCGCGTGCGGACATTCCGCGGGTCGAGATGTCGCGGCCCGACATCCCGCGCGTGGAGATGTCGCGTCCCGATATCCCTCGAGTGGAGATGTCCCGCCCGGACATCCCCCGTGTCGACATGTCGCGCGCGGACATCCCGCGGGCGGAGATGTCGCGTCCCGATATCCCGCGGGTGGAGATGTCGCGTCCGGACATCCCGCGCGTGGAGATGTCGCGTCCCGATATCCCGCGGGTCGAGATGTCCCGTCCGGACCTCCCGCGCGTCGGCGGCCAGCCGAACGGCGCCCGCCCGGATCCGCGGAAGGCGCCCGAGCCGCCGCGGCCGGCGCCGGGGCGTCCGGCGGCCAGCGTGCCGCCGCCGAAGCCGTCGGAGATGTCGCGGTCGGACATCCGGCCGGTCAAGGACCTGAGCGCGGCCTTCCAGAACCGCGACGACTTCGCCGAGCGCCAGCGCCCGAACCGGCCGAAGCCGCCCGAACCGAAGCCGCCGATGCCGCGGGACGCCGCCGCATCGCGCACGGACCTCCCGCCGGTCGTCCCGCCGACGACGCCGGTGCCGAGCAACAAGCCGGCGCCGCGGCAGCCGTCGCGCACCGATCTGCCGCCGGTGGTGCCGCCGACCACGCCGGTCCCGGCCGCCGACAGCCGCCGTCCGTCGCGGCTGGAGCAGTTCTCGCGGGCCGACATGTCGCCGATCCTGGAGGAGCCGCCGTCGCGGCACGGCGGTTCGCACCGCGCGCCGGCCGCGGAGGCGGCCAAGGCGGAGTCGCCGATGGCGAACCCGACGCTGCCGGAGTCGGTCCGCAACTTCCAGGGCCGCTCGGGCGGCCGCCGCCGCAAGCCGGAGGACTCGCAGCAGATGCCGGCGGTGCCCGCCGCGGCGCCGGAGCCCCCGGGCGGAGGCCGCCGCCGCCGTCCGGACGGTGAACCCCCGGCTTGGGAGGGCATGGTCGCGGAGCGGGCCTCGATGTCCCGCCGCGGAATGGCCCCGGTGGACCCGGCGGACGTCGAGCAGCCGCAGAACGGCAACGGCCACAACGGAGCCCGCAACGGCCGCCGGGCGGCGCCCGAGCCCGCCCCGGGCAGCGGCTCGCACGCGGCGGGCCGCTCGGTGAGCGAGCTGCTCGCGGCCAACGGCGGCACGGGCGCGACGCCCCGCCGCCGCCGGCGCGCGGAGGACTGAGGCGCCCCAAGTGCCGCGAATGACTCATTCGGGACGTCGGAGGTCCCCAATGAGTCATTCGCGACAGCGCGGGGCCGCCGCACGGGCAGCTCGTCCCGGAGCGGGCCGGTCAGGCGTGCGCTCGCGCGAGAAACCGCAGCGGGAGCTGAGGCGGCATTCCGGTCCCCGCGGCCACTTGCGTAGGGTGACCCGCTGTGAGCGGAACCCTCTCGCCCGCGACGGGACTTGATCGCGGACGGCGGCCTCGCCGGGTCACCGTGCTGCTGCCGGTGCTCGGCCTCATCGTGGTGGCCCTGTGCGGCCTGTTCCTGTTCGGGCTCGCCACCGCGCGGGTGGGCCCGCTCGCCGTCACCATCGGCGTCCTCGCCGCGCTCGTGCCCGTGGCCGGCGTGGTCGCCGGGTTCCTCTGGGTCGACCGGTGGGAGCCCGAGCCCGCCAAGTTCCTGCTGCTCGCCTTCGCCTGGGGTGCCTGCATCGCGACCGTCACCGCGCTGCTCATCAACACCACCGCCGAGGCCGTCGGGGAAGAGCTGCTCGGCACCGGCAACGGCAACACGCTCGCCGCGCTCGTCTCCGCCCCGATCTTCGAGGAGGCCGCGAAGGCCCTCTTCGTCGTGCTCATCCTGTGGCGGCGGTCCAGCGAGTTCGACGGCGTCGTGGACGGGGTCGTCTACGCCGGGTTCAGCGCCGCCGGGTTCGCCTTCACCGAGAACATCTACTACTTCGGGCGTGCCTTCGCCGACTACGGCTTCGGTGACGGGCACAGCCAGGGCGTCATCACCGCCTTCTTCCTGCGGGGCGTGCTCGCGCCCTTCACGCACCCGCTGTTCGCCGTGCTCACCGGCATCGGGATCGGCATCGCCGCGCGGACGACGACCAAGGCGCTCAAGTTCGTCGCGCCGGTCGCCGGGTACCTCGCCGCCGTCTGCCTGCACGCCCTGTGGAACAGCGCCGCGCTGCTCGGCGGGTCGAAGTTCCTCACCGTCTACTTCCTGATCATGCTGCCGCTCTTCCTCGGCGTGGTCTACCTGGTCGTCCTCCAGCGGAAACGGGAACAGCGGATCATCGCCGCCGCGCTGCCGCACATGGCCGCCGCGCGGTGGATCGCGCCGTCGGAGGTCGAACTGCTCGCCAGCCTGCCCGGCCGGCGGGCCTGGCGCCGCCAGGCGAAACGGCAGTCCGGCAAGCAGGCCGCGAAGGCGGTCGCCGTCTACCAGGCCAGCGTGACGGAGCTCGCGTTCCTCGACCGGCACCAGCTCACCAGCGACTCCGACCGGCAGCGCCAGCAGGAGCTGCTGCACACCCTGAAGGCCGCCCGCGCGGAGGCGACGCGCCTCGCCGACGAGGCCGCCCGCGGGTGACCCGGTCCGGGTGAAGCTGGTCACCCGGGCTCAACGGCGCCCGCTCGCCCGAGTTAGTCTCGCGCCGTCGTCCGGTACCCGGAGCGGGACTGGAACGAGAGCAGAGGGAGTCTGCCAACCATGAGCGTCCACAGGCGCACGCCATGATGAGGCCCGCCCGCCTCGCGGTCGGTGTCGTTTCCGCCGGCCGGGTGGGCAGCGTGCTCGGCGCCGCGCTGGCGCGGGCGGGGCACCGGGTGGTCGCCGCGTCGGGCCTGTCCGCTTCGTCGCTGGCCCGTGCCGAACGCCTCCTCCCGGGCGTGCCCCTCCTACCGCCCGACGAAACCGTCCGCCGGGCGGACCTGGTGCTGCTCGCCCTGCCCGACGACGCGCTCGCCGGGATGGTCCGCGGGCTCGTCGCCACCGAGTCGCTGCGGCCCGGCCAGATCGTCGTG
Source organism: Amycolatopsis sp. 505 (assembly GCF_031625235.1). NCBI lineage: Bacteria > Bacillati > Actinomycetota > Actinomycetes > Pseudonocardiales > Pseudonocardiaceae > Amycolatopsis > Amycolatopsis sp. 505. Next base: position 494,944 of record NZ_JACKQP010000002.1, on the reverse strand, counting down.
CACACCTCCGGCGCGCACGGCATCGACGTCCTGGCCCCCGCGGCCGAGGCCGGCGCCCTGCCGCTCGCCCTGCACCCGGTGATGACGTTCACTGGCCGCGAGGAGGACCTCGAACGGCTGGCGGCCTGCAGCATCGGTGTCACGGCGGCCGAGGACGACGAAGCGGCGTGGCACGTCGGCGAGGCGCTGACCGTCGAGATGGGTGCCGAGCCGGTGCGGATCCCCGACTCCGCGCGAGCGCTCTACCACGCTGCGTTGGCGCACGGCGCAAACCACCTGATGACGCTGGTCGCCGACTGCGCGGACCTGTTGCGCCAGGCCGGAATCGGGCATTCCGAACGCCTGGTCGCGCCCCTGCTCTCGGCGGCATTGGATAATGTGCTGCGACACGGCGACCGCGCCCTCACCGGCCCGGTCGCGCGTGGCGACCTCGGCACCGTCCGCAAGCACCTCGCGGTGCTGGCGGACCGGGCGCCGGACGTGGCGCCGGCCTACCGGGCGCTGGCCAAGCGCACGGTGGCGCGTTCGACGGCGGCCGGGCTGCTGGACACCGCGGCCGCCGAAGACCTCACCGAACTCCTCGACGATCCCGCCGAAGGGCACCAAGACCAGTGACCACACCGAAATTCAGCCGCGGCACGTTGAACACGTTCGCGTCGCCCGAGCACGTGAGCCAGGTCAGCCGGGCGTTGCACGGCGTCGGCCGCAAGCTGGCGCTCGTGCCGACCATGGGCGCGCTGCACGCCGGGCACCGCGAGCTGATCCGCCGCGCGAAGCGGCTGCCGAACACCGTCGTGGCCACCTCGATCTTCGTGAACCCGCTGCAGTTCGGCGCGGGCGAAGACTTCGAGGCGTACCCGCGGCCGCTGGAGGCGGACCTCGACATCCTGCGCGAGGACGGCATCGAAATCGCGTTCACGCCCAGCGCGGACGCCCTCTACGCCGAGGGCGCCGTGGTGACCGTCCACCCCGGACCGCTCGGCGAAGAACTCGAAGGTGCGGTCCGGCCCGGGCACTTCGCGGGTGTGCTCACCGTCGTGGCGAAGCTGTTCAACCTGCTGCGCCCGGACTACGCCTTCTTCGGCGAGAAGGACTACCAGCAGCTGGTGCTGATCAAGCGGATGGTGCGCGACCTGAACATCGACACGCGCGTCATCGGCGTGCCGACCGTCCGGGAGCGCGACGGGCTCGCTTTGTCGTCGCGCAACGTCTACCTGACGCCTGAGCAGCGCGAAGACGCCATCGTCCTGTCGGCCGCCCTCACCGCGGGGGCGTTCGTCGGCCGGGACGGGGCGGAGGCGGTCCTCGAGACCGCGTGGAAGACCCTCGCCGCGCGGCCCGCGGTCGAGGTGGATTACCTGGAGTTGCGCGGAACCGACCTCGGGCCCGCGCCCGTCGATGGTGAAGCACGACTGTTGATCGCGGCCCGGGTGGGGAGTACCCGGCTGATCGACAACGTTCCGGTCCTGCTCGGCGCCGCCGTCGAGCACCCGGAGCGGCTGGACGCAGGGGAATAGGAGTCCACGATGTACCGCACGATGCTCAAGTCGAAGATCCACCGGGTCACCGTGACCCAGGCCGACCTGCACTACGTCGGTTCGGTGACGGTCGACGAGGACCTGATGGAGGCCGCGGACCTGCTGCCGGGGGAACAGGTGTCCATTGTGGACGTCACCAACGGGGCGCGGCTGGAGACCTACGTCATCAAGGGCGAACGCGGCAGCGGGGTGCTCGGCATCAACGGGGCCGCGGCGCACCTGGTGCACCCGGGTGACCTGGTCATCCTCATCTCGTACGGCCAGATGGACGACGCCGAGGCGGCGACCTACCAGCCGCGCGTGGTGTTCGTCGACGCGGACAACCGGGTCGTCCACCGGCACACCGACCCCGGCCACGCGCCGGAAGGGTCCGGGCTGCTGTCCGGCACGGTGACCCTGCCCGCGGACGAGGAGACCGCGATCTTCCCGGTCGCCGAGACGGCGGACGCCCGCCGCCTCGACGCGTTGCTGCACGCGGAAAGCTGACCCGCTTGCTGCTCACCGTCGATGTCGGCAACACGAACATCGTCCTGGGCCTGTGGTCCGGGACCGACCTCGTGGGTGACTGGCGCATGCGCACGGACGCGCGCATCACCGCCGACGAGCTGGCGTTGACGGTCCGCGGGCTGCTCGGCCCGCACGCGGACGCGGTGACCGGGATCAGCGCGTTGTCGACGGTGCCGGCGGTGCTGCGCGAACTGCGCGTGATGCTCGGCCGGTACTACGCCCGGATCCCGAAGATCGTCGTCGAGCCGGGCGTGCGCACGGGCGTGGCGCTGCTGGTGGACAACCCGAAGGAGGTGGGCGCGGACCGGCTGGTGAACACGCTGGCCGCGCACCACCTCCACAGCACGGCGTGCGTGGTGGTCGACTTCGGCACCTCGACCAACGTCGACGCGATCTCCGCGCGCGGCGAGTTCCTCGGCGGTGCGTTCGCCCCGGGGATCGAGATCTCGGTGGACGCGCTGGCGTTGCGGGCGGCGGCGCTGCGGAAGGTCGAACTGGTCCCGCCGCGGTCGGTGATCGGCAAGAACACGGTGGAGTGCCTGCAGTCGGGGATCCTCTACGGCTTCGCGGGCCAGGTCGACGGCCTGGTGCGCCGGATCGTCCGCGAGCTGTCGCCGGGCGGGACGGAGAAGGTGGCCGTGCTGGCCACGGGCGGCTTGGCCCCGCTGGTGCTGGACGAGTCGGAGACGATCACCGACCACGTCCCGGAGCTGACGCTGCTCGGCCTGCGGCTGGCCTACGAGCGCAACATCCGGCCCTGAACCCCCGCCGTCAGCCGCGGGCCAGCCGGCGCCACAGCTGCCACAGGCTGGTGGCGCCGAGCGTCAGCCCGAGGCTCATCGTCTGGCCGTTGTGGAACTTCGCGTGCGGTGGCCAGGCCGGGTTGAACACGTGGGTTTCATTCCACTCGGCGCAGTGTGCAACCTCGGGTTGGATCGAGGTCAAGGAAGTCACCGTCGTCGCGCGCGCAGGACCGTGGTGACCAGCGGCAGGTCGAACTCGCCCTGCGCGGTGGCCGGATTCGCGGCCAGGAACTTCCGGAGCCGGCCGAGCAGGGCCGCCGACTCCTCCGGGGCGGAAACGATCACCTTCGAATACGTCGCGATCGTTTCCAGCAGGGTCTCCGCGGTGCGCCGTTGCGTATGGTGAAACCGATCGATTTCGAATGATTCGAAGGCCGGGTGCGTCACTTCGCGCATATCTTCGACGCTCGCCGGGCGGCGGGCGCCGTCGCGGCCCAGGGTGGTGAACTCGGCGACCCACGGCACCGATTCGTCCTCGTAGTTCCACATCGGCACGCACACGCCGCCCGGGCGCAACACGCGGCCGATCTCCGCCAGCGCGACCGGCATGTCGAACCAGTGGAACGCCTGGCCGACGAAAACCGCGTCGACGGCGGCGTCGGGCAGCGGGATCCGTTCCGCCTCCCCCGCCAGGGCCGGTACCGACGGCACCGCCCGCTCGAGTTCCGCGCGCATTTCCGGGTCGGGTTCGACCGCGGTGACGTCGAGCCCGAGCGCGGTGAGGCCGAGGGTGAGCTTGCCGGTTCCGGCGCCGAGGTCGAGCACCCGGCGCGGGGTGCCGGCCGCCCCGGAAAGACCCCACTCGATCGCGGCCCGCGGGTAGCCGGGCCGGTGCCGGGCGTACTCGGCGGCCCGGCTGCCGAAGGAAGAAGCGCGCTGACCTCGGGTGGGATCGCTCACGCTGTCCAGGCTAATCGAGTAAAGGTAAAGGTAATCCGGTTGGCGTAGCGGTCCGCCGGGTTCGTACCCTATGGGCCATGACCGAAAACCCCGCTTCCACCAGCGAGCCCGCCGAAGACGAACTGCCCGAGCAGATGCGGGTGCGCCGGGAGAAGCGCGACCGGATCCTCGCGGAGGGTATCGATCCCTACCCGGTGGAGGTACCCCGGACGCACTCGCTCGCCGAGGTGCGCGCCGCGCATTCCGGGCTGCCCGCCGACACCGCCACGGGCGAGCAGGTCGGCATCACCGGCCGGGTGATGTTCCTGCGCAACACGGGCAAACTGTGCTTCGCGAGCCTCCGCGAAGGCGACGGCACCGAGCTGCAGGCGATGATCAGCCTGGCGAAGGTCGGCGAGGACGCGCTGGCGGCCTGGAAGTCCGACGTCGACCTCGGCGACCACGTGTTCGTGCAGGGCGAGGTCATCACGTCCAAGCGCGGCGAGCTTTCGGTGATGGCCGACGCCTGGCGCATCACGTCGAAGGCGCTGCGCCCGCTGCCGAACGCCTTCAAGGACCTGGCCGAGGAGACGCGGGTCCGCCAGCGCTACGTCGACCTCATCATGCGCCCGCGGGCGCGGGACGTCGTGCGCACGCGCGCCGGCGTGGTCCGGTCGCTGCGGGAGTCGTTCCACCGCCGCGGGTTCACCGAGGTCGAGACGCCGATGCTGCAGACGCTGCACGGCGGCGCCACGGCCCGCCCCTTCGTCACGCACTCCAACGCGTTCGACATGGAGCTGTTCCTGCGGATCGCGCCGGAGCTGTACCTCAAGCGCTGTGTCGTCGGCGGCATCGAGAAGGTCTTCGAGATCAACCGCAACTTCCGGAACGAGGGCAGTGACTCGTCGCACTCGCCGGAGTTCGCGATGCTCGAGTACTACGAGGCGTACGCCACCTACGACACGAACGCGGTGATGACGCGGCAGCTGATCCAGGAGGCCGCGCAGTCGGTGCTGGACACGCAGGTCGTCACGCTGCCGGACGGTTCGGAGTACGACCTGTCCGGCGAATGGACCACGCTCGGAATGTACGAGTCGTTGTCCGATTCCCTCGGCGAAGAGGTGACGCCGGAGACGCCGGCCGCCAAACTGCACGGATTCGCGCAGGCCAGGGGCCTGGAAGTGGATCCGAAGCTCGGGCACGGGAAGCTCGTCGAGGAACTGTGGGAACACCTCGTCGGAGATCATCTGCACGCACCGACGTTTGTCCGTGATTTTCCGCTGGAGACGTCGCCATTGACGCGGCAGCACCGCTCCCGGCCCGGCGTGGCCGAGAAGTGGGACCTCTACGTGCGCGGATTCGAACTCGCCACCGGATACTCCGAGCTGGTCGATCCGGTCGTCGAACGGGAACGCCTCACCGAACAGTCGCTGCTGGCCGCGCAGGGCGATAGCGAAGCCATGCGGCTCGACGAGGATTTCCTGCGGGCCCTGGAGTACGGAATGCCGCCGAGCGGTGGCGTCGGAATGGGGATCGACCGGCTCCTCATGGCGCTGACCGGTCTCGGTATCCGGGAGACGATCCTCTTCCCGCTGGTGCGACCCGAATAACCCGGCCGTGTGAGGATAGCGGGCGGTTATGGATACGAGATTTGCGCTGCACTGCAGAAGCGGGTACTAATGTCTTAGACAAAGACTTCTGTCCCGGGGCTTGCCCCGTACCAGATCATTGAGTAAGCCCCGCAGGAGGAATCGGATGGCACAGAAGGTGCTCGTCTCGCTGGTCGACGACCTCGACGGTAGTGAGGCCGAAGAGACCGTCGAGTTCGGTTTGGACGGAGTCAGCTACCAGATCGATCTCTCCTCGGAAAACGCCGAGGAGCTGCGGGACGCGCTCGCTCAGTATGTCGAGCACGCGCGTCGTGCGGGCGGTCGCAAGCGCGCTTCGGTCCGTCCGGTCGCGGGTAAGGGTTCGGCTCGTCCGGCCGCGGTCGACCGCGAGCAGAACCAGGCCATCCGGTCGTGGGCGCGCAAGAACGGATACGCGGTTTCCGACCGCGGCCGCATCCCCTCCGAGGTCGTCGAGGCTTACCACAAGAAGAACTGAGGATTGTTCACGCCGCCGTCGGGCCGGCCGGCTGCAGGTCGCTGACCAGCAGTTGTGCGCCGGCGCGGGAGTGGTGTCGACGCGGGGTTTCGGAGAGCCGCCGGGCGAATATTCGCCCGGCGGCTTTCTTCATGTCCGATCGCTGTCCGGTTCCCGTTCGGTGGCACCGCGGGCGGTTCGGGCGTACTCGGCAGGCGACTGGCCGGTCACCGTCCGAAAATCGCGGATGAAGTGCGACTGGTCGCTATAGCCCAGTCGAACCGCCAGACCGGCGTAATCGGGTTGTCCTTCTGTGACGAGCCGCTGCGCTGCGTCATTGAGGCGGTATATCCGGATCGCCCACTTGGGCGGGACACCGACGTGTTCGGCGAACACGCGCTGGATGGAGCGGGTGGTTAGTCCAGTATCCGCGCACAGTTGCGCCACCCGGGTAATTCCCGGATCGCGCGCGATTGATTCCACCGCCTCCGCGGCCGCGCGCGCGGCCGGAGACAGCGGCACGGGATTTGCGATCAGCAAGTTGTCGACCGCACGAGCCATTTGCGCATCTCCGTCGGCGTTCTGCACCGATTCCGCGACCGCCGCGGCCGCCGGTCCGAAAACGTCGGTGAGTGGGACGGCGCGGTCGGCGATGTCACGTACCGGGCGCCCGAGGAACGCGCGGAAGGTGCCTGGCCGGAATCGCACGCCCAAGCCCTGGACGTGGCCGGTCAAGCGGTGCGAAAAGACGTCGCGGGCCGGGCCGTGGACGCCGGAGGCGCCTGGGAAGAACGTGACGTGCACCGAGAGGTTCGGCAGCACCCGCTGCTCGTAGGGTGGTTTGCCGCGCAGGTCCCACCGCAGGATCCAGTGGTATTCGACGAATTCGGCGAGTTCCGGCGCGGGCGGGTGCCGGGTCAGCGTGAACATCGTGCGCGCGGTGGCCTCGGCCACGATGCCGCGCGGGATCCGGTGCGTCACGGATTCACGGTAGCTGTCGCGTTCGTTCAAGACGCGCTCCTCGCCAGGGGTTTGGATCACCGGCATGACTGCTGCACTGATGCGCCCGGCCGCGGCCGAGTTCCTCCGGATCGCGACCGCGGTCCCCGACCTGAGCGCCCCGACCCCGTGCGCGGGCTACGACGTCCGCGGGCTCGTCAACCACCTCCTGTACTGGGGCCCCTGGCTGATCGCGGCGGGCCGGCGCCTGGACGCGCCGGCGCCGCTGACCGGCGAGGCGGAGGCGGCGCTGGTGACGGAAGACTGGCGGGCGGACCTGGAGAAGCAGACGGAGACGCTGGTCTCGGTGTTCGAGGAGCCCTCGGCGTGGACGGGGACGACATCGTTGGGCTCGGCTGCGATGCCGGCATCGGTGGTGGGATCGATGGTCCTGGGCGAGTTCGTGCTGCACGGCTGGGACCTGGCCCGGGCGAGCGGGGTCGAATGTGCGTACGCCCCGGAGGCGGCGACGGCGGTGTACGAGTCGGCGGTGGCGATGGGAGACCAGGCGCGTTCGATGGGGGTGTACGGGCCTGAGGTGGCGGTGGGGGACGGTGCGTCGCCGCTGGAGCGGGCGCTGGGAGCCGCGGGGCGGGATCCGGGGTGGACGGCCTGAGCCTGGCGTGCGCTCCGGCAAAGCCGGAGCGCTTTTTGCAACCATGTCACCGGCCCGAACGGCCAGACCTGCGCCCCACCCAGACCTCCCCCGCCACCCCGATCCGAAGCCAGCACCCGGCCGTAGTGACAATCGCGGCTTCGGGGTGGTGGGCACCGAGCAAAGCGACCTCGTGCCCGCCCAAGTCAGCGACGCCTCCGGACAAAGACCAGCCAGCAGAGTCGCTTCCACCGCAGCAGCGACCGAACTTGCCGGAGCCCTACCTAGGACCGGCGGGGGCTGGCAACGGCGGGGCCTGGCAAAGTCCTGCTGGTCCGGGCGCTTCGAAAGGTCGCGAATGACTCATTCGGGACCTCCGGCGTCCCGAATGAGTCATTCGCGACACCGCGGGCACGCCGGCGCGCTCGAGTCACCCCTGCCTGGGGAGGCAGAGCTACCGCGAACAGGTGCGCGGGCAGCCGTCACACTCGGACGACGACGGCAGCAGGTACGAAAAGCAGCAGCTCTCCCGCCGCCGCGTCCACTCGCGGTGCCCTTCCGGGCCCTCCTCCAGCCGCAGCGTCGATGCCGACGTCAGCGGTGGGTACCGCTCGTCGAGCACCAAAGCCGCGTCCGCGACCCCCGCGCCCTCGGCCTCCGGTGTTCCGCCCTGGCGGCCCGCCCACCACAGGGAGTTCTCCAGTGCGTCCGTCGCCGCGGCCCACAGCGTGCGGCGGCCCAGTCTGCTCACCGGCGCGTACACCCGTACGAACTTTGCCGCGTGTGCCAGGTAGCGCGCCCGCAGGACCGCCGCCAGGGCTCGCTCGTCGCGGACCACCGTGGCCTCCGGGCGGGCCGAGCCCGGGTCCGTCGGGAGGCAGTGGAACGCGTCACCCAGCAGGGCCATTCCGTCCGGGTGGGGGCGGTCGTCCGACAACCGGAACGCCAGCTCCGCCGGCGCGAGGGACGGCACCCGGCGCTCGTGGTGCCACAGCAGCGCGCCGACGTACGCCGGGACGTGCAGGTACCACGTCAGCACCCAGCTGGCCGTCGTGCTGTCCGGGGCCGCGGAGTGCTCCCGCACCAGCCAGTCGCCCAGGAGGCCGCGCCACTCGTCGAAGTGCGCGGGCGTCTCCAGCAGCTCCGAGCAGCGGATCCAGCCCGCCGGGACGTCGCTGCGCAGCTCGCTGCGTTCCTGCAGGCCGGCGATGCGCCGCAACGACGACGCGAGGCCGTCGCCGACCTCGCGTGCGTCGCGGAAGGACCGCTGCTGGTTCAACTGCGGCCCTCCTCAAGCGCCGTAGTGAATTAGGCGTGCCTAACCTTACAGGCTTCCGGGAGGTGCGCCAATCGGGTGGGGTACTCCCAGCTTGCGGACTGTTCGCGGTGAGCGGACACCGCGCGGATGGCGGAATCCGGATGGCGCTCCGCACGTTGTGCTTGACGTAAAGGTGCAGGGCAACCTGATGATGGGAGTACCCGGGAGATGCCACGTCCGGGTGCGGAAACGACCGCCGAGAGCCGTAGTGGTACGCCAGCGCGACGACTTGGCTACTAGAGTGGTCTCACGGTGCTGAATCCATCGCGGTGAAAGCACGATGGAAACGGGCCGCCGGCGCAGCAGTCGAGGGAGTGCACATGTTTGAGAGGTTCACCGACCGCGCGAGGCGGGTGGTCGTCCTGGCTCAAGAAGAGGCCAGGATGCTCAACCACAACTACATCGGCACCGAGCACATCCTCCTGGGTCTGATCCACGAGGGTGAGGGTGTCGCCGCCAAGGCGCTGGAGTCGCTGGGCATCGCCCTGGAGGGCGTGCGCCAGCAGGTCGAGGAGATCATCGGCCAGGGCCAGCAGGCGCCGAGCGGGCACATCCCGTTCACGCCGCGCGCCAAGAAGGTGCTGGAGCTGTCGCTGCGCGAGGCGCTGCAGCTCGGCCACAACTACATCGGCACCGAGCACATCCTGCTCGGCCTGATCCGCGAGGGCGAGGGCGTCGCCGCGCAGGTCCTGGTCAAGCTGGGCGCGGACCTCAACCGGGTCCGCCAGCAGGTGCTTCAGCTGCTCTCGGGCTACCAGGGCGGCAAGGAGTCCACCGAAACCGGTTCCGGCCGCGGTGAGGGCACCCCGTCGTCTTCGCTGGTCCTGGACCAGTTCGGCCGCAACATGACCGTGCTCGCCCGCGAGGGCAAGCTCGACCCGGTCATCGGGCGCGGCAAGGAGATCGAGCGGGTCATGCAGGTGCTGTCCCGCCGGACCAAGAACAACCCGGTGCTCATCGGCGAGCCCGGCGTCGGCAAGACCGCCGTCGTCGAGGGCCTCGCGCAGAGCATCGTCAAGGGCGAGGTGCCCGAGACGCTCAAGGACAAGCAGCTCTACACGCTGGACCTGGGCTCCCTGGTCGCCGGCTCCCGCTACCGCGGTGACTTCGAAGAGCGCCTGAAGAAGGTGCTCAAGGAGATCAAGACCCGCGGCGACATCATCCTGTTCATCGACGAGCTGCACACGCTGGTCGGGGCGGGTGCCGCCGAGGGTGCGATCGACGCGGCTTCGATCCTGAAGCCGATGCTCGCCCGCGGTGAGCTGCAGACGATCGGCGCGACCACGCTCGAGGAGTACCGCAAGTACATCGAGAAGGACGCCGCCCTCGAGCGCCGGTTCCAGCCGATCCAGGTCGGCGAGCCGTCGCTGGAGCACACGATCGAGATCCTCAAGGGCCTGCGCGACCGGTACGAGGCGCACCACCGCGTCTCGATCACCGACTCGGCGCTGGTCGCCGCCGCGACCCTGGCGGACCGGTACATCAACGACCGGTTCCTCCCGGACAAGGCGATCGACCTGATCGACGAGGCCGGCGCCCGGATGCGCATCCGCCGGATGACAGCGCCGCCGGACCTGCGCGAGTTCGACGAGAAGATCGCGAACGTCCGCCGCGACAAGGAGTCCGCGATCGACGCGCAGGACTTCGAGCGGGCCGCCCGCCTGCGTGACGAGGAGAAGACCCTCCTCGGCCAGAAGGGCGAGCGGGAGAAGCAGTGGAAGGACGGCGACCTCGACGTCGTCGCCGAGGTCGACGACGAGCAGATCGCGGAGGTGCTGGCCAACTGGACCGGCATCCCGGTGTTCAAGCTGACCGAGGAGGAGACCACCCGGCTGCTGCGCATGGAGGAGGAGCTCCACAAGCGCATCATCGGCCAGGAGGACGCGGTCAAGGCCGTCTCGCAGGCGATCCGCCGTACGCGGGCCGGTCTGAAGGACCCGAAGCGCCCGTCGGGCTCGTTCATCTTCGCCGGCCCGTCCGGTGTCGGTAAGACCGAGCTGTCCAAGGCGCTGGCCTCGTTCCTGTTCGGCGAGGACGACGCGCTCATCCAGATCGACATGGGCGAGTTCCACGACCGCTACACCGCTTCGCGGCTCTTCGGTGCCCCTCCGGGCTACGTCGGCTACGAAGAGGGCGGGCAGCTGACCGAGAAGGTGCGGCGCAAGCCGTTCTCGGTGGTGCTGTTCGACGAGATCGAGAAGGCCCACCAGGAGATCTACAACACGCTCCTGCAGGTGCTGGAAGACGGCCGCCTGACCGACGGTCAGGGCCGCACGGTCGACTTCAAGAACACGGTCCTCATCTTCACGTCCAACCTGGGCACTTCGGACATTTCGAAGTCCGTCTCGCTCGGGTTCGCCGGGTCCAACGACACCGGCACCCGGTACGAGAAGATGAAGCAGAAGGTCAACGAGGAAATGAAGAAGCATTTCCGCCCGGAGTTCCTGAACCGGATCGATGACATCATCGTGTTCCACCAGCTGACGCAGGAACAGATCATCCAGATGGTCGACCTGATGATCGGCCGGGTCGAGACGCAGCTGCGCGCGAAGGACATGGAGCTGGAGCTCACGGCGAAGGCCAAGTCGCTGCTGGCCAAGCGCGGCTTCGACCCCGTCCTCGGTGCGCGGCCGCTGCGCCGCACGATCCAGCGCGAGATCGAGGACCAGCTGTCGGAGAAGATCCTGTTCGGCGAGGTCGAGCCGGGTCAGATCATCCTGGTCGACGTCGAAGGCTGGAGCGGCAACCCGGAGGACAAGGACGACCAGGCGCGGTTCACCTTCCGCGGCGAGCGTCGCCCGTCGTCCATCCCGGACGCCCCGCCGGTGAGCATCGGCGCGGGCCACGAGGAGCAGAGCGAAGCCGAAGGCGAGTGATCGTCGCTTAGGACGCCAGAAGGGCGGTTCCCCGGATGGGGAGCCGCCCTTCTTTGCGTCTGGTGCGCGGCGGCTATAAGGCTTATATTATAGTTCTTGGATGGAATGGGAGATCGAACTTCACGACGAGGTCGAGCAGTGGTTCGTGAACCTGTGCCGTGAAGACCCGGTCTCTGCGGACCGGGTCGAAGAAGCGATCGACATGCTTGCCCGGGAAGGACCGCGTCTTGGGCGGCCGTTGGTCGACCGGATCAAGGGCTCGCACCTGCACAACCTCAAGGAGCTGAGACCGGCGTCCGCCGGGAGCAGCGAGATCAGGATCCTGTTCGCCTTCGATCCGGTGCGCTGTGCGTTGCTTCTGGTGGCCGGTGACAAGGCCGGGAACTGGAAGGGTTGGTACGAACAGAACATTCCCGTCGCGGAGCAGCGGTTCCGGGCCCACCTGCGAGCCGGAGAGAAGGGCTGAGTGATGAGCCGGTCGTGGAAGGAAGTCAAAGCCGAGAAGCTCGCCATCGACCGAGAGGCCGGTCGAGACGTCGATGCTGCGCGCATCGCGGCGCGGGAGGCGACCGAGGCTTATGTACTCGGGTTCCGCCTTGCCCAGCTCCGTGAGGACGCCGGTGTCAGCCAGACCGAGCTCGCCCGGCGCATGGGGGTCAGCCAGCCGAGGATCAGCCAGCTCGAACAGGGTGACCCGGGACAGATGGCGCTCGACACCCTTCGCCGCTACATCACGGCTCTCGGCGGCCGGATGCGGGTGGTCGCCGACTTCGAGGACCATGACGTCACCGTTTCGACCGCCCAGGGGGACCACACCGACGCGTGCGCCTGAGCGGAGCGGCGCCCCCGGCCCGTGAGACGATGCCCGCGGACCTTGGGAGGGGAATCCGCGTGGACGTGCTCTCGATCGACTTCGGGACTTCGAGCACGGTCGGCGTGCTCTCCGCCTTCGGGCGGGGGCCCCGGGCGATCGAGGTCGACGGGTCGGTCACCATGTCCTCCGCCGTCTACGTCAACGATGACGGCCTGCTCGTCGTCGGCCAGGATGCCGAGCGGCGGGCGCGGCTCGATCCCAGCCGGTTCGAACCGAACCCCAAACGCCGGATCGACGAAGGTGCCATCCGGCTCGGCGACGTCGACGTCCCGATCGCCGACGCCTTCGCCGCCGTCCTGCGGCGGATGGGTGAGGAAGCCGAACGGCAGCTCGGCCGCCCGCCCGCGCAGACCCGGATCTCGCACCCCGCCGGCTGGGGTGCCGACCGGCAGGACGTGCTGCGGGACGCCGCCGCGAAAGCACGGCTCGTCGATGTGCGGCTGATCCCCGAACCGGTCGCCGCCGCGGCGCACTACGCCAGTCTCGGGCGGCGGGGCGGCGGGCCGATCGGCGTCTACGACCTCGGGGCCGGCACCTTCGACTGCGCCGTCGTCGGGGTCACCCGGCAGGGCTTCACCGTGCTCGCCGAGGACGGCCTGCCCGACCTCGGCAGCCTCGACATCGACCAGGCGCTGCTCGTCCACATCGGACGCGAGGTGTCGCACGCCGATCCCGCGCAGTGGCAACGCCTCCTGCGGCCGCAGACCACCGCCGACCGCAGGACGCGGCGGGCGCTGCTGCAGGATGTCCGGGACGCCAAGGAAAGCCTCTCGCGGCACGCGCAGACCCACGTGCCGATGCCCGAGCCGTTCGGGGACGTGCTCGTCAGCCGGGACGAGCTCGAAGCGCTCGTGCGGCCCAGCCTGCTGCGCAGCGCCGAGCTGCTCGGCGCCACCATCCGGCGCGCCGGGCTCACGCCCGCGCAGCTCGCCGGCGTCTACCTCGTCGGCGGGCCGAGCCGGATGCCGCTGCTGGCCACCCTGCTCGGGCGGCAGCTCGGCGTCACGCCGACCACGCAGGACCAGCCCGAAACGGCCGTCGCGTTCGGACTCCACCACGTGCCGCTCGGCACCACCAGCGACCTCACCGTGCCCGCGTTCGCACCCGTCCGCCCGCCGGTGCCGCCGCCGCGGCCGCAACCCTGGTCACAGCAGGCGGGGCCACCGCGGCCGGCCCCGCCACCGGAACCGCGCCGGAAGCGCAAGCCCTGGTTCCTCGCGCTCGCCGTGCTCTTGGTCGCCGCGGTCGTGGCCACCGTCGTCGTGTTCGTCATCCGCGATCAGGCCGCGCGGGTCGCGGCGGACTGCACGCAGACGACCGAGCGCGACCGGGCCGGCTTCACCCCGTGCCTGCGCTTGCTGGCCGGCTCCGTCCCGGACCGGAGCACCTGCAAGGACAACGGCCACTTCGCCCAGCTGCTGGGCGCCCAGCTCTCGGTCATCTGCGCCTTCACGGGCGGCAGTGTCAGCTACTACCAGGGCGTGACCACCGAATACATCGAGGTGAACACGAAGCTGACGCCCGCCGGCCGCGGCACCTGGGACGGTGGCGGGCTGCACGGCGAGTACGTCGCCAGTGCCGACAAGAAGTCGTCGATCGTGCTTTTCGGCGTGGCCGAGCGCCGGGTGGCCGCGATCTACCTCACGGAACAACCCCGCCGCCTCGAAGAGCTGGTCGCCGGCTTCTCCAGCCAGGTCAAGCCGGCCTGAGTCACCAGGCCCGGTCGAGCCGCATGCCGCGGCCGTACCAGTCGTCGTCGGCGACCGGCCCGGCCGGCGACGGCTCGGCCGGGGTGTCCGACGACCGGTCCTTGAGCACCTTGCCGTCCGGCTCGGCCACCGGGGCGGACAGCGCCGGCGCGGCGAGCGGGACCGGCGCCGGCTCGAACTGCACCCGCCAGCGCAGCCGGTCCATCAGGTAACCGCCGCTGCCCAGCGGTGCCAGCAGTTGCCCGGTCCGCTTCGCCGACTCGCGCTGGGCTTCGACGTACGTGCGCAGGACGGCGTCCGCGATCTCCGTCGGCGACATCCCGGAGACGGCGTCGGTGAGCCTCAGCCGGGTCAGCACGCCGTCGGTGTTGACCGACAGCGAAACCGCGCCGTCGGCGGACGTCGCCGTCGCCGACAGCGCGGAGAGCTCGGCCAGGAGGGCGTCGCGGTCCGGACCGTCAGCCATCCAGCCTCCCGACGTGGGTGGCGCCGCTGGACACCTGGCCGTCGGGGGCGATGTCGACGTTCGCGTCGCGGACGTTCTTCTCGGTCTGCCGCGATGTCCGGTCGGTCTCGAAGTTGTCCGGGTCGAAGCTCGAGCCGGGGCTGACGTCCGGCGCGTCGGGGATCTTCGGCAGGTCGACGGCTTCGTCGCCGATGCGGTCCGCCAGCTTCTGCGCCGCGTCGCCGGCGCCGTCGCGGATCTTGCCCGCGCTGTCGAGGAAGCTCTGGTACAGGTCGAACCCGTTGTCGCCGGTGATCTCCGCCTGGTTCGCCACGACCGCGGTGATCGCGCCGCCGGCGGCGTTCCCGGCGACGATCGCGCCGTTGGCCATGGTGAAGATCGTCGCGCCCGCCGCGGCGCCCGCACCGGCGGTGGCCACGGTGAGCAGCCCGGTGACCGCGCCCGCGAACGTCGCCGCCAGCACCTTCGACATGGCCGCTTCGCGCTTGCGCTCCTGCGACTTCTGGTAGTCCTCCGCCGTGCTCTTGAACGTGGAGCCGAGGTTGCTCAGGTCCTGCCGGGCCGAAGCGATGGCTTCGCGCGCGGCGACGATGTCGCTCTCCAGGATGGTGATCTTGGTTTCGACCTCGGTGAAGGTGTCGGCGAGCTCGTTGAGGTAGGCCTTCACGGCGTTGGCTGCGGAACCGCGCCAGACGTCGAGGAACTGCCGGGCGTCGTCGAGCTTCGGGCCCGAGTCGCGCTGCAGCGCCTTCCAGACGGCGTCGTGCCGCATGATCAGGCTCTGCAGTCCCTCGGCCGACTCGTGGTCGATGTCGGCGTCGGAGAACTCGCGGTAGATGGCGGCGACGTCGTCCTGCATCTTCCGGAAGCCGTCGTCGCCGGGGCCCAAGCCGAAGATCCAGTCGGTCATTCGCAGGATTTCCAGCGCGTCGAGGGCGTCGGTGGCGCCCTGCTTCAGGTCCTCGGAGACGCCGTCCAGGAGCTCGGTGCGGCGGTCGTCGCCACCGGACATCGGCTGGGCGTCGAGCCCGGTGTCGAAGTAGCCGTCCACGTCAGTTCCCCTCCAGGCCGGCGGCCGCGCGGTTGACGCGCTGCTTCGAGTCCTCGTCGGCCTTCTCGTACAGCTCCGCGACCCGCATCAGCGCGTGACTGGTGTCCGCCGTGGTCTGGTGCAACTGCGCGACCAGCTTCTGGATCTTCGCCAGGTGGTCGTTGTAGGCCGCGGCGACGGCCGGCATGCCGAGCGTGCGGCCGAAGGCGTTGTCCGCCGGGAACATCGCGCCGAGGCCGCCGAAGAACCCGCCGCCGTCCGACTTGACGGGGACGTCGGTGCCGCGCAGGCCGTTCGACGCGGCTTCCGCGGCGTCGGCGGCTCCCTGGAGGGCTCGGGCCGAGTCCCGCAGGTCCTGCAGGTCGGTCTCGAATCCGATCATCACTCACCTCTTCTTCGGGCTGCGCGTTCCGGACATGTAAACACCGTTCGATCACCCGGCAGGGAGGTTTGCCGAGGGTGTGCGTCAGATCACGGACGGCCCGCCGTACCGCCGAACGGGGGAATGTCGTCCGTGCCGGGTGGTCTCGACGCTCCTACCTGCATGAGCACAGTCACGAAACCTCGGGCGCCGACCGTGCGGCGTCAGTTGCGCGAGGCGAAACGCTTCTCCTGGACGGGATTCGCGGTCACGGTCGGGGCGTCGCTGCTCGGCACGCTCGTCCCGGCGGCGATCGGGGCGGGCCCGGACGCGACCCTGATCTCCACGCTGGTGGTCACGGTCCTGGCGGCGGGCGGGTTCACGGCCAAGGACGGCAGCGCCCGCGGCATCAAGGCGATCGCGATCGTCCTGCTGGCGACGGGTGCGCTGGTCCTGACGGTCACCGGGGTGACCGTCCTCGACCTGGTGCGCGGCCGCCCGGCGACGTTCCCGGGCGTGCCGGAGGTGGCCGCCGAGCCGCGGGTGATCGTCCCGGAGTCGGTCAGCTGCCCCGAGACGCCGGTGCACACGACGACGACCTGCGTGGTGGCGGTCCGCAGCGTCGGCGCGAGCGCGCTGCGGGTCAACGGGGTCGAACTGGACAGCAAGGACTTCACGGTGGACGCGAGCGCGTGCGTCGGCCGCGACGTCGAGCCGGGCCGCCGGTGCACGCTGCTGGTCAGCTTCACGCCGGCCTGGAGCGGCGACCGGGTCGCGGACCTGACGGTCCACCACAACGTCCCGGGCCCGGCGGCCTTCGTCGAGCTCACCGGCCGCGGCGGTTAGCTGCCGGTCGGCCGCGCTCCGGAAGCAGGAGGAAGCCGGAGAACAGCACCGAACCCACGACGAGCATCGGAACCCGGACGACCGCCCCCAGCCCGGTCTCGCCCAGACGTCGCGCTCGGTCTCAATGCTCCGCGCCCGCGCTGACCGCCAAGTCCTCCGTCACCCGCAACGCCGTGTCCGCCAAGACTTCCAGCGCGTCGGCGATCCGGTCCACGCCCAGGGACGCCTCGGGCTTTCCCGAAGCCGCGACCTGCTCCGGGCTGAACGGTACGTGCACGAAGCCGCCGCGCACGCCGGGGAACTCCGTGGCCAGCAGGTGCATCAAGCCGTAGAAGACCTGGTTGCACACGTACGTCCCGGCGGTGTGGGACACCGACGCCGGCACGCCCGCCTCGCGGATCGCCGCCACGCAAGCCTTCACCGGCAAGGTCGAGAAGTACGCCGCCGGGCCGTCCGGGACCACCGGGGCGTCCAGGGGCTGGGCGCCCGCGTTGTCCGGGATTCGGGCGTCGATCAGGTTGATCGCCACGCGCTCCGGGGTCACCTCGGCCCGGCCGCCCGCCTGGCCCGCGCAGACCACCAGCGACGGCCGGTGTTCCGCCAGCGCCCGCCCCAGCGCGGGCAGGGATGTCCCGAACTCGCACGGCAGTTCCACCGCCGCCACGTCGTCCCGGCGGGCGGCCACCAGCGAAACCGCCTGCCAGGACGGGTTGACCGACTCGCCGCCGAACGGCGCGAACCCCGTCATCAGCACCCTGGCCATGCCGTCCTCCCGAAGCGAAAGCGTCGAGGCCACCCTACGTCCGCAGGGTGGCCTCGACGACCGGCGCTCAGGCGGCGGGCTTGAGCCCACCCGGGTAGAGGTACTGGTCGGCGGGCTTGCCGCTGCCGTACACCCACGCGTCGAAGAAGCCCTGGAGGCTCCGGTGCGCCGCGAACTCGGTGAACCGCTGGAACTCCTGCATGCTCGCGTTCCCGTCGCGGTGCAGCGACGGCCAGGTCTTCAGGACCCAGGAGAACGCCTGCTCACCGATGTAGTTGCGCAGCGCGTGCAGCATCATCGGGCCCTTCGAGTACACGTACGTGAACTCGTTGCCCTGACCCATGTCGTAGAGCTTGCCGTTCCAGAGCCGCGTCGACGCCGTCTTGACGTCGTTCGCGTACTGGGCGTTCAGGTCGACGCCCTCCTTCGCCTCGTCCCAGAGCCAGGTGGCGTAGGAGGCGAAGCACTCGTTGAGGCAGACGTCGCGCCAGTGCGCGACCGCCACCGAGTCGCCGTACCACTGGTGGGCGTTCTCGTGGACGATCGTCGGGACCGTGCCCGCCCAGCCCGCCGAGTAGATCGGCCGGCTCATCGTCTCCAGCGAGAAGCCGATCTGCTCGTTGAGGAAGATGCCGCCCGCCGCGTCGATCGGGTACTTGCCGAACTTCGACTCGAGGAAGTCGAGGATCTCCGGCAGCCGGGCCTCGGCCTGCTTCGTCGAGTCGGGGACGCCGGGCGCGAACGCGCTGACGATCGGGGTCCCGTCCTTGCGCTTCTGGCGGTCGAAGGTCCACTTGTCGATCGCGACCGTCGTCATGTACGGCACGATCGGCGTCTCTTCGGCCCAGACGTGCGTGGTGCCGTTCGGCGTCTTGATCGACGGCTTCTCGCGGCCGTTGGCGATCACGCCCCACTCGTCGGGCACGGTGATCGCGAGGTGGAAGGTGGCCTTGTCGAGCGGGGTGTCGTTGACCGGGTACCAGGTCGTGGCCGACCGCGGTTCGCCGGCGACGAACGCGCCGCCCGCCTGGGCGAACTGCCAGCCGTTGTTGCCGAGCGACGGGTCGCTGATCGGCGCGGGCACGCCGTGGTAGGCGATCTTCACCTTGAAGTGCTGACCCCGCCACAGCGCGCGCGACGGCGTGACGACCAGTTCGTGGTCGCCGGTCCGGCTGAATTTCGCGTCCCGGCCGTCGACTTCGATCGAGTCGACGGTCAGGCCCTTGAAGTCCAGGTTGAACGAGCTGAGCGCCTGCGTCGCCCGCGCGGCGATGTCCTGGTTCCCGGTGAGCTGGTGCGACGCCGGGTCGTAGGTGACCTTCAGGTTGTAGTCGGCGACGTCGTAGCCACCGTTGCCGTCCTGCGGGTAGTAGCTGTCGCCGGCGCCATCGCTGCCGGGCTTCGGCGCGCCCCAGCCATCGCCCGCGGCGGCGACACCGGTGCCGAGGCAAAGACTGGCGACCACGGCGGCCGCCACCACGACCGGTTTCTGTCCCCTCATGAACGCTCCTGTCCGTGTGCGGATGGGCCTCGTCGGCAACGTATCGCCACGAACGGGTGATCCGGGGAAGCGTGTCTTATTTGTCCGGATAATCAGCACTTCCGTCGGCCCGTCCGGCCGCCCCGGAACTGTGGTCGCCACCGCCGGTGCCGCGAATGACTCATTCGGGACCTCGGACGTCCCGAATGAGTCATTCGCGACCTTCCCGCGCCGCCGGGGACGCCGTCGTGCGCCGTCTGGAAAGCTGGACGCATGCGCGTTGCGCTGCTGGGCCCGCTGCGGGCGGCGGAAGACGATGGCACGCCGATCGACGTCGGGGGTGCCCGGCTTCGCATGCTCTTGGCCAGGCTCGCTCTGGACGCCGGGCGCGCGGTCGCCGCCGACGCGCTCGTCGATGGGCTCTGGGGCGCCGAACCGCCCGCCGATGCGGCCAACGCCCTGCAGTCGCTGGTCTCGCGGCTGCGGAAGGCCTTGCCCGTGGCCGTCGAATCCGGGCCCGGCGGGTACCGGCTCGCGGTGCAAGCCGGGGACGTCGATGCCGAGCGGTTCGAACGGCTCGCCGCCGAAGGCCGCCGGGAGCTCGCCGCGGGCCGGGACGCCCGTGCTGCCGACCTGCTCACCGAGGCCCTCGCGCTGTGGCAAGGCCCCGCGCTCGCCGACGTCCTCGACGCGCCCTTCGCGTCCGCCCCGGCGCGGCGGCTCACCGACCTGCGGGCCGAGGCGGCCGAGGACCGCTTCGACGCCCTGATCCGGCTGGGCCGGCACGCCGGGGTGCTCGCCGACCTGACCGCGGCCGCCGATGCCGATCCGCTGCGCGAACGGCTCGCCGGCCTGCGGATCCGCGCTTTGTGCGCGGCCGGGCGGCAGTCGGAGGCGCTGGCCGTCTACGCCGGGCTCCGCCGCACCCTGGCCGACCAGCTCGGCGTCGATCCCTCGGCCGAGCTGCAGGAGATCCACGTCGCCGCGCTGCGCGGGGAGTTCGCGCCGCCGTCGCCGGTGGCCGATCGGCTGCCCACCCGGCTGACCACGTTCGTCGGCCGCGACGACGAGCTGAAGCTGCTGGCCGAGCTCCTCGGCGGCGCCCGGCTGGTCACCTTGACCGGGCCGGGCGGCGCCGGCAAGACGCGACTGGCCACCGAGGCGGCGTCGCGGCACCCCGCCCACCAGCGGGGCCGGGTCTGGTTCGCCGCGCTGGCCGGCGTCCGCGACCCCGACGACGTCCCCGGCGCGCTGCTGGGCGCCCTGGAGGTCCGGGAGATCCGCGCCGAGACCGAGATCAACCGCCGCCAGCCGGAGCCGGTGGACCAGGCCGTCGAGGTGCTCGGCGGCGAGGAAGCGCTGCTGGTGCTGGACAACTGCGAGCACGTCGTCGACGCCGCCGCGCGGCTGGCCGACGAACTGCTGCACCGGGCGCCGCGGCTGCGGATCCTGGCCACCAGCCGCGAGCCGCTGGCCATCACCGGGGAGGCGCTGTGCCCGCTCGGCCCGCTGCCGGTGCCCGCGGAACGCGCCGCGCCCGCGGAGGCCGCCGAGCTCGACTCGACGCGGCTGTTCCTCGACCGGGCCGCCGCGGTCCGCCCCGACTTCGTGCTCGACGAGTCCACTGTGGACCACGTCGGCGAGATCTGCCGCCGGCTCGACGGGATGCCGCTGGCCCTGGAGCTGGCCGCGGCGCGGCTGCGGTCGATGACGGTGGCCCAGATCGCCGGCCGGCTCGGCGACCGGTTCCGGCTGCTCACCTCGGGCAGCCGGACGGCGCTGCCGAGGCAGCGGACGCTGCGCGCGGTCGTCGAGTGGAGCTGGGAACTGCTGGCCGAACCCGAACTCGTGCTGGCCCGGCGGCTCGCGGTGTTCGCCGGTGGTGCGGAGCTGACGCCGATCGAGGCCGTCTGCGCCGACGAGCTGCTGCCCGCCGCCGACGTGCCGTACGTGCTCGGCAGCCTGGTCGAGAAGTCCATAGTGGACACGATCGACAGCGGTGGCGAGCCGCGGTACCGGATGCTCGAAACGCTGCGGGTCTACGCCACCGAGCGGCTGGTGGAGTCGGGCGAGCACGACCGGATGCGCCGGGCGATGGCGAGCTACTACGCCGAGCTCGCCCAGCGCCTGGAACCGACGCTGCGCACAGCCGACCAGCTGCGGGCGATCGACCGGTACGAAGCCGAGAGCGCCAACATGATCGCGGCCCTGCGCGGCGCCATCGAGATGTCCGATGTGGACAACGCGGTCGCGTTGCTGGACGGGATGTTCTGGTACCTCACCATCCTCGGGCAGGGCGGGCGGATCGGCTCGCTGATCCGCGAGACCCTCGAGTTCGGCGACCGGCTGCCGCCGGCGGTGCTGGCCGCCTACCAGGCGCTGTGCTATCTGATGGACGCCATCCCGGTCCGGTCCGACCAGCCCGAGATCCTCCGGCTGGTCGACGACTGCGTGCGGAGCAACGCGGTCGACCGGTACCCGGGGCTCGCCGTGGCCCTGCCGATGCTGGCCTTCCTGGGCGGGGACCGGGAGATCGCCGTCCGCGAGGTGCGCCGGGCCGCGCAGCACCCGGACGCGTGGACCCGGGCCGGCGGGCACTGGGTGGAGAGCTTCCTGCTCGACGACGCGGGCGACGTCGAGGGCGCCGACCGGGCCCGCGACCTGGCGCACGCCGGGTTCGAAGCGGTCGGCGACCGCTGGGGCATCGCGATGACGCTGAGCTTCAAGGCGTACTCGCTGTCGCAGAACGGCGACAGCGCCAAGGCCATCGAGACCTACCAGCAGGGCCTGGCCCTGTCGATGGAGCTGCGGTCGTACGAGGACGCCGTGCAGCACTGGTGGCGGCTGGCCGTCGAGCGGGCGCGCAGCGGCGACTTCGAAGGGGCCTGGCGCGACCAGGAGGCTGCGGAACGCTACGGCGAAGGCATCACGAACCTGCAGCACCGGGCCATCCTGATGTTCGGCAGGCTGGAACTGCTGCTGCGCACTGGCCGGCTGGCCGAAGCGCGGGCGCTGCTCGACCGCGTCGCCGCGATGGGCGGCGACGACTGGTTCCCCGGCGGCATCGGCGACGAGTTCATCCACGCGTTCGAGGCGCGGCTCCTGCTCGCCCAGGGCCGCGCGGACGAGGCCGAGCCGCACGCGGTGATCGCGATCCGGGCGACGAACCGGCGCGGCGACATGCCGGACCTGGCCGGGGCGGTGGAGCTGCTCGCGATGATCCGCGAGCGGCAGGGCCGTCCCGAGACGGCGGCCCGGGTGCTCGCCGCGTCCGCCGTCATCCGCGGCCGGCTCGACCTCGGCAGCCCCGAGGTGCGGGCGCTCATCGACGCCCTTCGCGCGGTGCTCCCGGACTACGAATCCCGCTACGAAGACGGCCGCCTTCTGTCCAAAAAGGACACGATCGCCTGGCTCCTGGCCGAACTGGACTGAAGGGCCCCTTTCCCGCAGCAGCTGCGAGAAAGGGGCCCTTCAGCTTCCCCTGGCGCTACTCACCCCCGTGTGTGCGCCTTTCAGACCCGCCGGCGGTAGGCCCAGGTGGCCAGCGGGAAGAACACGATCACCGCGCCGGCCATCCAGGCCAGCGCCCCGGCCAGCGGGCCGGCGACGGCTCCGCCGTTCATCAGGCCGCGCAGCGCGTTCGCCATCAGGCTGACCGGGCTGATGTCCGCCCAGGCCCGCAGCCAGCCCGGCATGGTGTTCGTCTGCACGAACACGTTGCTGCCGAAGGTCAGCGGCATGATGAAGACGAACATCAGCGCCTGCGCCGAGCCCGGCGTCTTCATCAGCATGCCGACGAACACCGAGCCCCAGCAGAAGCTCAGCCCGAACGCCAGCGCGAGCAGGATCGCCACCGCGAACTCGCCGGGGCTGGTCGCGATCCGGTAGCCCATGATCGTGGCCACGACCATCAGCACGGTCAGGCAGACGACGTACCGCACGACGTCGGCGAGCACCGCGCCGATCAGCGGCGCCGAGCGGGCGATCGGCATGCTGCGGAACCGGTCGAACACGCCCTTGGTGACGTCGGTGTTGAGCTGCACGCCGACGGTCAGGCAGGCCTGCAGGATGTTCATCACGATGACGCCGGGCACGACCAGCTGCAGGTAGGCGTCGATCGAGCCGGACAGCGCGCCGCCGAACAGGTAGACGAAGATCACCAGGAAGATGATCGGCATCAGGGTGACGTCGGCGAGCTGTTCGGGGTTCTTGCGGATCTTCAGGATGCCCCGCCAGGCCAGCGAAAGTGCGTGCTGGAACCCCTTGCCGGGGCTGATGTGCCGCGGCGGGGCCGGGCGGTCGAGGGCCAGCGTCGTCATGCCAGGCTCCCTTCGAGGGTCTTGTCTTCGGTGGACTGTTCGGCGGTGTGCCCGGTCAGGGCGAGGAACACTTCGTCGAGGCTGGGGAGCCGCAGTGCCAGCTCGTCCGCGGTGATCCCGGCTTCGTCGAGCTTGCGGACCAACGTGGACAGCAGCACCGGGTCGTTGACCGGCGCGGTGAGCAGTCCGGTCGCGTCGTCGCGGGTCGGCCGGACGCCGGACAGGTCGCCGAGGATGCGGTTGACGGCGTCCATGTCGGAGAGCCGGGTCGGCCGCACCTGCAGCGTCTGCCCGCCGACGCGGCGCTTGAGCTCGTCGGCGCGGCCGTCGGCCACGACCCGGCCGTGGTCGAAGACGGTGATCTTGTCGGCCAGCTGGTCGGCTTCCTCCAGGTACTGCGTGGTCAGCAGCACCGTCGCGCCCTCGGCGACGAGGCCGCGGACGACGTCCCAGACCTCGTTGCGGGCGTGCGGGTCGAGCCCGGTGGTCGGTTCGTCGAGGTAGAGCACCTCGGGCCGGCCGACGAGGCTGGCGGCGAGGTCGAGCCGCCGCCGCATCCCGCCCGAGTACGTCCGGATCGGCCGCTTGGCCGCCTTGGTCAGCTCGAACCGCTCGATCAGCTCGGTGGCGCGGGTCTTGGCGTGGCTGCGCGGGTAGCCGTACAACCGTCCGATCAGGACGAGGTTCTCGATGCCGTTGAGGTCCTCGTCGACCGACGCGTACTGCCCGGTCAGCCCGATCAGGCTGCGGACCCGGACCGGGTCGGCGACCACGTCGTAGCCGCCGACGGTGGCTCTGCCGGCGTCGGGTTTCATCAGGGTCGCCAGGATCCGGACGGCGGTCGTCTTGCCGGCGCCGTTCGGGCCGAGCACCCCCACGACCTGCCCGAACGGGACCTCGAGGTCGACCCCGTCGAGCGCCTTGGTGTCCCCGAAGTGCTTGACCAGGCCCTCGGCCTGGATTGCGTGCGACATGGGCGTCCTCCTTCACTGTCGCTTCTGGGCTCACTGTGGACGGCCGCGCTGGTAAGCCGCGCACAGCGCGCTGTCAGCGGCTGGCAGGCGCTGGTGGAGATCTTGTGGAGGAGTTGTCGGGGCAGCGGCCGAGCGGCGCCGGTCTCGGCATACTCGGCAGCATGGTGGTTGCGGAAGAGACGCGGTCGCGGCGGAAGAACCCGCTGGTCACGGGCCTGCTGGTGGTCCCGCTGGTGCCGCTGGCGCTGCTGGCGGCGCTGCGCCTGCTCGGCTACGACGGCGGCTGGTACACGCTGGTCGCGCTGTCGTTGACGCCGTTCGCGGCGGCCGCGGGGGTGCTGCTCGGCGGCGTCACCCTGGCGTTGCGGCGGTGGTGGCTCGGCGGGGTCGCGCTGGTGCTGGCGCTCGCGCTGGCCGTCCTCGTCATCCCGCGGGTGTCGGCGAGCGAGCAACGCACCGTGCAGGGCAAGACGCTGCGCGTCCTCGCCTCGAACCTGCTCTACGGCCAGGCCGACGCGAAAGCCGTCGTCGACCTGGTGCGCGAGCAGCGGATCGACGTGCTGAACCTGGTCGAGATGACCCCGTCCGCGGTCGACCGGCTGACCGCGGCGGGGCTGTTCGACCTGCTGCCGCACCGCGTGCTGCACCCGGCGCCGGGCGCGTTCGGCTCGGGCATCGCGTCCCGCTTCCCGCTGAAGGAGGTCAACCTGACCGGCGATTCGGCGGCCAAGCAGCCGGGCGCGGAGGCCGACCTCGGCGAGGGCGTGGTGGTCGAGATCGTCGCGGTCCACCCGATCTCCCCGGACGTGGACACCCCGCTGTGGGAGCGCGAGATCAAGGACCTGTCCCAGCCGGCGGGCGAGCACGGGCTGCGCATCCTGGCGGGCGACTTCAACGCCACGCTGGACCACGCGGCCTACCGGACGGTCCTGTCCCGCGGTTACCACGACGCGGCCGAGGAGCGCGGCGAAGGCTTGGCCCCGACGTGGCCGTCGTCCATGCCGGTGGTGACGATCGACCACGTGGCGGTCGACAACCGCGCGGCGGTGCTGGACTACCGGGTGTTCGATGTGGCGGGTAGCGACCACCGAGCGGTGTTCGCCGAGGTGCGGTTGCCGTGATCAGCGGGGCAGGAGCTGCTTCAGCGTCTCCAGGGCCCCCGCCGCGATCGACACGCCGCGGCCGTGGCGGATTTCGGGTTCTCGCGGGTTGATCCGGATCAACGCGCCCGTCGCCGCGCTCGCCAGTTCGGCGTAGCGGCGGACCGTTGGGACCGCCTGGCCCGCTCCCAGCTCCACCACCACGAGGTCACGGGCCGTCCGGCGCCACGCCGTGAGCTCGTCCAGCTGGGCCTGGCTGCGGTCCGGGACCCAGGAAAAGTCGCCGAACATCAGGATGTTCGGGCGCGCCAACCCGCCGCAGCGGGGGCACGAGGGCAGCGGCGGCACCGCCCGCATGGTCTCCTCGTCGACCGCGACATCCACGTCCGCCGGCCAGATCTCGGACGTGCACCCGTCGAGGCACTGCAGGTGGTGGATCGAGCCGTGTGCCTCCGCCACGAACTCGAAGCCCGCCTTCTGGAACTGGCCGTCCACATTGGACGTGAACACGCGGGCGCCGCCGGGCAGGCGTGAGCCCAGTGAGAGCAGCAGCCGGAAGCCCTCGTGCGGGATGGTCTCGCGGTACAGCGCCAGCCGGTGTCCGTAGAAGCCCCAGGCCAGCTCGGGATCTTCGGCGAAGTGGCGTGGGTCGGCCAGTTCCTCGAACTGCAGGCCGAGGCGGGCGTACGGCGGGTACGCGCGCCAGAACCCCTCGCCGCCGCGGAAGTCCGGGAGCCCTGAGTCGACGCCCATGCCGGCGCCGGCGCAGATCAGGAGTGCGCCGGCGCCGTCCAGGATCTTTGCCGCCTCATTCACCAGGCTGGGAACCGAGGACGACCTCGAACTCCAGGAGGTTCGCGCCGGTGGACACCGGCTTGGCGCGCTCGCCCGAGTGCGCCGCCGCGGCCGGGCCGCCCTTCGCCCACGCCTGGTAGTGCTCCTCGGTTTCCCACTTCGTGTAGACGAAGTAGCGCGTCTCGCCGGACACCGGCCGCAGCAGCTCGAAGCCGAGGAAGCCCGGCTGCTCGTCGACGGAGTGCATGCGCGCGGCGAACCGCTTTTCCAGCTCGGGGCCGGCGCCCTCGGGGACCTCGATCGCGTTGATCTTCACGACACTCATGTCTCCCACCCTAGTTGGCTCCGGGGTGGCTTCAGCTGCGCAGTGAGCCGGGGAACAGGTCGGCGTCCGCGGGGAGCTTCGTGCCGCGGAACCACGTGTCGAAGAACGCCCGCAGGTCCTTGCCGCCGATTCGCGTCGCCATCGTCTCGAAGTCGGCCCAGGTTGCGTTGCGGTGGCGGTAGCGGGCCGGCCACTCGTGCAGGAGTCGGTCGAAGGCCGGGTCGCCGATTTCGCGGCGCAGCGCGTGCAGGGCCAGGATGCCCTTGTTGTAGACGCCCTCGAACTCGTGGCCCTGGCCCATGCCGACCAGTTTCTGCGCCCAGAAGTCCGTGCTGCCGCGGGTGATCTCGATGGCCGCGCGGTAGCGGTCGTCCAGGTTCTGGCCTTCGCGCTCGGCCCACAGCCACTGCGAGTACGACGCGAAGCACTCGTTCAGGCAGATGTCGGACCAGTTCCGCACCGAGACCGAGTCGCCGAACCACTGGTGGGCGTTCTCGTGCACCAGCGTCGGCAGGTCCGCCCACTTCGCGTACGTCGGCCGCGTCTGCGTCTCCAGCGAGAACGGGACCTCCTCGTTCAGGAAGATCCCGCCCGCCGCCGATTGCGGGTACGGGCCGAACTTGCCGCTCAGGAAGCCGAGCACCTCCGGCAGGCGGTCGCCGATCGCGCGGCGGGCTTCGGTGCCCGGGGCGTACGCCGAGACCACCGGGGTGCCGTCCTTCAGTGTCGACCTGTCGACACTGAACTTGCCGATCGCGATCGTCGTCAGGTAGGTCGCCACCGGGTTGGGCTCGGTCCAGGTCCCCGGCGGGCCCTCGCGGCCGTTCGAGAGCACCGTCCAGCCGGCCGGGACGTGCGCGGTGAGCGTGAAAGCCGCCTTGTCACGCGGGGTTTCGTTCGCCGGGTACCAGAACGCCGCCGAGTGCGGCTCGCCGACCATGTACGCGCCGCCGTCGGCCGAGTGCTTCCAGCCGTTCTCGCTGCCGCCGGTGTGCGGGGTCTTGGCCGGGTCGCCGCCGTAGCGCACCCGGGTGCGGAACGTCGTCCCCGCCCGGATCGGGGCCGGCGGGGTGACGACCAGCTCGAACGCCTTCTCTCGGCGGAAGGTCGCCGGCTTGCCGTCGACTTCGACGCCGTGCACGTCCAGCCCGCGCAGGTCGAGGTCGAACCGGCTGAGGTCCTGGGTGGCCTTCGCGGTCACCGTGGTGTCGCCGTCGAGGTGCCCGCTCGGCGGGTCGTACTTGACGTCGACCTGGTAGCCGAGCGCGTCGTACCCGCCGTTGCCGTCGTCCGGGTAGTAGGGATCGCCGCCGCCGGACGCGCCCGGCACCGGGTGCATCGGTGGCGGCGGGGGCGGCAGCGTGACGGCGTCGCCACCGCACGCCGCGGCGAGGACCACCGCGGCGCAGACGGCCAGGGCGGTCAGTCGGCGGCGCACACCCACCACCATAGGTGATGGATTGCGATCGGTTGGTCACGTTCCGCACCAGCGGTTTTGTGGTTAGGTGGCCGCGTGCTCTGTTTCGGCGGCAGCGGCGTGCCGATCGTTCTGCTCCACGGCCTGATGGGCCGCGCGCGGACGTGGTGGCGGGTCGCGGAGTGGCTCCGGCCCTACGGCGCGGTGTACGGCCTCGACGCGCGCGGCCACGGCAACGCGCCGCGCGTCGGCCCGTGGACGACAGAGCGCTTCGCCGACGACGTCGCCGAAGCGCTGCGGACGCTCGACGCGGGCCCGGCTGTGCTCATCGGGCACTCGATGGGTGGCCTGCACGCCTGGGCGACCGCCGCGCGGTACCCGGAGCTGGTGCGCGCGGTCGTCTCCGAGGACTTCGCGCCGGACCAGCGCGGCCGGACCGTCGAGACCTGGCGCGGGTACTTCGAGAGCTGGCCGGTCCCGTTCAAGTCCCTGGATCACGTCCGCGAGTTCTTCGGCGACGCGGGCGGGTACTTCGCGGACTGCGTCGAGGAGCGTTCCGACGGGTTCCACCTGGTCGCGGACCTCGAGGACCTGTACGTGATCGCCGCCGAATGGGGCCGCCGGGACTACTGGGACGTCGTCGCGGCGATCCGCTGCCCGCTGCTGCTGGTCGAGGGCGAGCACACCGCGATGCCGCACGGCCAGCAGGCGCTCGTCGCCGATCGTGTCCCGGGCGCTCGCCACCTCGTGGTCCCGGGCTCGGCCCACCTGCCCCACGACGAGGCCCCGGAGACCTACCGAGGTGCCGTCGAAGCCTTCCTCAGCCAGGTCCTGGCCCGCTGAAACGGACGACACGCGTGATTGCCGGGTCGACACGCGTGATTGCAGGGTCGACACGCGTGATCAGAGGGACGACACGCCGCACGCCTTTGTATCGCCGTGTCGACCCTCAAATCACGCGTGTCGACCTCGTAATCACGCGTGTCGACCCTTCAAGCCCGGGCCAGGTCCGCTCGCCAGGCCGCTGTCGACCGGTCGGCGGGGACGATGAGCGGCCAGACGTCCGCGCCGAGGAAGCCCGCCTCGTCGGATACCTTGGCCGCGGTGCACGTGTCGCGGGCCAATCCCGCCTGAACGGACAAAGCGGTCACCGCGTCCTTTGTGGACTGGCCGAAGACGCCGTCGGTGGGAACGCCGAAGCCGGACGCGCGCAGGAACTGCTGCGCCAGCTGCACCCGGCGGCCCGTGTCGCCCGGCTTGAGCAGCGGCCACTCGGCTTCGGCGCGTGCCACCGACACGCCGAGGACGCGCCCGACGGCCGTCCGCAGCTCCGGCAGCCGGTTGTAGAGCACCTGGCCGGGGCACTCGGTCGAGTTGAAGTCGCGGTGGCCCTTGATGAACTCCGGCGCGATGCCGTACTGGCTCGCGATGTAGGCGACCAGCGAGACCAGCGAGTTCCACAGCGCCGGCGGCACGTCCACCGTGCTGTACAGGCCCTCGTTCTCGATACCGATGACCTCGCTGTTGTGGTTGCCGACGTTCGCGCCCTGGACGTGCTTCGTGCCGCCGCGCAGGATCTCCAGGCTGCGGTGCCGTCCTTCGGTGATGTACCCGCCGCGGCTGTTCGTGAACTGCTGGCCGCTGTCGATCCAGCCGTTCTTGTCCATGTGCAGGTCTTGGATGAAGCGCGAGACGTAGAACGCGCGCGCCAGGGAGAAGTCGTCGTTCATCGGCGGGTCGACCGCGTGGTGCACGACGATGTAGGTCGGCTTGTGGTTCTCCACCACGATGGTGCCGGTGGCGGGCCGGGCGCCCCAGTCGGACGTCGGGTGGATCGCCGGTACCGGCACGGCCGCGCCGGCCGTCCCCGTGGTCGTCATCCCCAGTGCGCCGGCCGCGGTCGCGGTCACCCCCGCCTTCAGCAGGGTCCGGCGGTCAACAGTGACCATGCGGAAAACGGTAACTCCGGACCGCGTCGATGACAACTATTGACCAACTTTGGTTGTAGCGCGTTAGTGTTCACCCGGCAGGGCGAAGAGGCCGTCGCGGGTCTGCTCCAGCAGGCCGTCGACCAGCAGGGAGTCCAGGCAGCGGTCCCGCTGCCCGCCGTCGTGCCACACCTGGTCCAGGCGCGCCTTCTCGACCGGTCCCTCGCTGCCGCGCAGGACGTCGAGCAGCCGTCCGCGGACGTACCGGTCGGTGCCCGCGTACCGCTGCACCGGCTTGGCCGGGCCGGTGTACTCCGGCCGCCCGGCGAGCTGCCACGCGCATTCGTCGTAGATCGGGCAGTCCGCGCACTTCGGGGCCCGTGCGGTGCAGATCAGCGCGCCGAGCTCCATGATCGCCGCCGAGAACTTCGCCGCGGGCGCGTCTTCGGCCGGCAGCAGGGCCTCGACGTCGGCCATGTCCCGGGTGTTGGACGCCGGCCCGGCGTCGCCGGCGCCGTGCACCGCCCGCGCGACGACCCGCCGCACGTTCGTGTCGACGACCGGTGCCCGCCGCCCGTAGGCGAACGCGGCGACGGCCCGCGCGGTGTAGGCGCCGATCCCGGGCAGCGCGAGCAGAGTGTCCACATCGGACGGAACGACGTCGCCGTGCTCGCGCGCGATGACCCCGGCGGCCTCGTGCAGGCGCAGCGCCCGGCGCGGGTAGCCGAGCTTGCCCCAGGCCCGCACGACCTCGCCCTGCGACGACGCGGCCAGCGCCGAGGGGACCGGCCAGCGCGCCATCCACTCGTGCCAGATCGGCTGCACCCGGACGACCGGGGTCTGCTGGAGCATGATTTCGCTGACCAGCACGCCCCAGGCCGTGCAATCCGGCGAGCGCCACGGCAGATCCCGGCCGTGCGCGGAGAACCAGTCGAGCAGTACGTCAGCGTCCACAGCCACGCCGGGAGGCTACTTCGCGTACTTCGGCAGCTCGCGGGCGACCTCGTCCGGAGACGGCATGGCGGCGATCTCCTCGGCGGTCGCACGGGCCGCTTCCCGGCAGGAGGACGCCTTCCGGGCCTGTTCGGCCACGGCTTCCGCGGTCAGCTCGCCAGGCAGCAGGCACACGGCGGCCCCCGCGGCGACGAGCGCGTCGGCGTTGGCGAACTGGTCGGCGCCCTGCGGCAGGACGAGCTGCGGCACGCCCGCGGCGAGCGCGCCGAGGGTGGTGCCGCTGCCGCCGTGGTGCACGACGAGGTCCGCGTGCGCGATCGCCGCCGCCTGCGGTACCCAGGCCAGGGCCGTCACGTGGGCCGGCAGCGGCCCGGTGGCCACCCCGCCGGTGGCCACCACGACGGGCGTACCGAGCGTGGCCAGACCCTCGATCGCCGTCGTGAGCACCTCCGGGGTGCCGAACGCGGTGCCGAGGGTGAGGTAGATCAGCGGCCCCGGGAAGTCGCCCGGCTCGGCGAACGGCACCGGCCGCACCGGGATCCGCTCGGCGGTCGCGAGGAAGTCCGCGTCCTGCAGGGACGGCGGGCAGACGTCGAGGTGCACGCCGCCGGTGGGACGCTCGAACCCGATGCCGGGCGGGAACATCCGGCCGAACCCGTGCCAGAGCGCCGGGATCCCGGCGCGCTCCGCCGCGAGACCCACTTCCGGGACGCCCCAGCCGTGCACGACCAGGTCCGGCCGCAGCCGCTTCAGGTCGGGCTCGACGTCCTCGGCGTAGATCTCGTAGAACGAGTCCGCGGGCCGGAACGGGTTCAGTCCCCGCAGCGACTCGTGGACGTGCTCGCCGGCGGCGAAGTGCACGTCGTGCCCGATGTCCCGCGCCGCGACCGCGAGCGGGACCATCGGGTACGTGTGGCCGGCCGACGCCAGCCCGGCGAACAGGACCCGCAAGGCCTACTCGACCTCGGTGAGCTTCCCGGTCTTCACGTCGTAGACGAACCCGCGCACGTTCTCCGTGTGCGGCAGGTACGCACTGCGCCGCACCCGCTCCACCGAAGTCCGGACGCTGTTCTCGACGCTGCGGAACGCCTCGACCGACCACGTGGGCCGCAGGCCGGTGTCGCTCTCGAGTTCGTCCTTGAAGTCGTCCTCGGTCACCATCGAGAGGCCGCACTCGGTGTGCTGCACGATCAGCACCTCACGCGTGCCCAGCTTGCGCTGCGACAGGGCCAGCGAGCGGATCATGTCGTCGGTCACCACGCCGCCGGCGTTGCGGAGGACGTGCGACTCGCCCTGCAGGAGGCCGAACAGCTCGAACACCCGGATGCGGGCGTCCATGCAGGTGAGGATGGCCACCTGGAGCGACGGCTTGGGGGACGACCGGTCGCCGGGCGTCACCTCGCCGAGTTCCTGGTTGCGCTTGAGCAGTACGTCGATCGAGGTCATCGGTCACCTTCCGGCCAGTGGCCCCGCGGCGCGGGCGTACCACTCCATTTGACCGGGTGACTACCCCGATGAGCAATGCGCTAAGAGCAATGTCACCAGGTCATCCGCCGAACCACGGCTCGTCGACGGTCCGCGGCGGGCCCGACGTGCGCCCGACGCGCAGCTCGGTCGGCAGGGTGATCACCTTCGGCGCGCTGCGTTCGCCCGAGCTGAGCAGCAGCCGCCCGGCCGTCTTGCCCTTCTCCAGCACCGGCTGGTGGACCGTGGTGAGCCCGATCCGCTCGGCTTCGGCGATGCCGTCGAAGCCGGTCACCGTCAGGTCCTGCGGCACCCGCAGCCCGCGCCGCTCGGCCTCGGCCATGGCGCCGAGCGCGAGGATGTCGGAGGTGCAGATCACGGCCGTGATCTGGGGGTAGGCGTCCAGCAGCTGGCGGGCCGCGGACGCGCCGTCGTCCACCGTGTGGTCGAACCGCTCGACCACCGGGACGCCCGCCCAATCGACGCCCGCCGCCGAGAACGCCACGGCGAGCGCTTCCAGCCGGGTGCGCTGGACGTGGAAGTGCGCGCCGCTCTGCCGCGTCGCGGAGACGAAGTCGTCGTTGCGCTCGCGGGCCAGGCGCATGCAGATGACGCCGACCTGCCGGTGGCCCAGCGTCACCAGGTGCTCGGCGATCTTGCCGACGGCCGCGGCGTCGTCCGGGCCGACGCGGTCGATGCCCTCGAGG
The DNA here is from genome assembly GCF_031625235.1 of Amycolatopsis sp. 505. Taxonomy (NCBI): domain Bacteria; kingdom Bacillati; phylum Actinomycetota; class Actinomycetes; order Pseudonocardiales; family Pseudonocardiaceae; genus Amycolatopsis; species Amycolatopsis sp. 505. The sequence goes on along the minus strand of NZ_JACKQP010000002.1, from coordinate 461,811 downwards.
CTCGGCTGGTCGATGATCACCGTCGGCACCGGGCGCTCCAGCACGGCGGCCAGGTGCGGGTCGTCGTCCGGCACCGAATAGACGACGAAGCCGTCGACGCCCGCGCGGTGCACCGCGGCGACGTCTTCCCGGCCCGGGCTGGCCGGCACCAGGTGCAGGCCGACGCCGGCGTCTTCGCAGGCCAGCGCCAGTCCTTCGAGGACACCGACGGCGGCGGGGTCGCGGAACGCGTAGGAGAGGTTCTCGGTGAGCAGCAGCCCGACCGCGCCCGCCTTGCGCGTGCGCAGGGAGCGGGCGACCGGGTCGGGGCCGGGGTAGCCGAGGCGCCGCGCGGTCTCGAGGACGCGGCGGCGCAGTTCCGGGGACAGCTGGTCCGGCCGGTTGTAGGCGTTGGACACCGTGGTCCTGGACACACCGAGCTCCGCCGCGAGCGACGCCAGCGTCGCCTGCCTCCGGGTGCGAATAGGACGGCCCATCTGCAAACCGTAACGGTTCAGATCGGTTTCCTGAAGAGACACCCCGCGTGGTCGATGTCTCGATCCGCATGCGTGGAGACGCATACACCAAAGCGGGATCTGATGGCCAGAAAGTCATCCGGATGGGGTAAGGTGAATCTGACAACGGTTTCCATTAGCGTCTTCAGGAGTCCCCGCATGAGTTCCCGTCGCACCAGGAGCGTGCTCGCCGCCGCTTCGGCTCTGTCCGTGTTCGCCTTGGCCGCGTGCTCCGGCGGGACGTCCTCCGACGGCGGCGGCGCGCAGGCGGGCGGCGACGGCAAGGTCAAGGTCGTCGCCTCGACGGACGTCTGGGGCAGCGTGGTCACCGCCGTCGGCGGCGAGAACGTCGAGGTCAAGTCGATCATCCACGACCCGTCGGCCGACCCGCACTCGTACGAGACGACGGCGGACGACGCCCTCGCGGCGAAGGGCGCGCAGCTGCTGCTGTCCAACGGCGGCGGCTACGACGAGTTCTTCGGCAAGCTCACCGAGCAGGCGGGGAGCGCGAAGAAGCTCGTCGCCTACGACATCGCCGCGACCGGCGACGAGAACGAGCACGTCTGGTACGACCTGCCGGGCGTCGACAAGGTCGCCGACCAGCTCGCCGCGCAGCTCGGCGAGCTCAAGCCGGCGGCCAAGCAGCAGTTCACCGACAACGCGGCGGCGTTCAAGGCGAAGGTCGACGCGCTCGAGAAGCGGCTCGAAGAGCTCGGGACCACCCACTCGGGGACGAAGGTCGTCGTCACCGAGCCGGTCGCGCACTACCTGCTGGCGAGCGCGAAGATCACCGACGCGACGCCCAAGGCGTTCTCGGACGCGGTGGAGAACGACACCGACGTCCCGGCCGACGCCGTCAGCGCGTACAAGCAGCTGATCGCGACCAAGCAGGTCAAGGCGCTGGTCAACAACGAGCAGACCGTGACGCCGCTGACCCAGGACGTCGTCAAGCAGGCGAAGGAGGCCGGGCTCGGCGTGGTCGGCGTGACCGAAACGCTCCCCGCGGGTGTGACGGACTACATTGGCTGGATGACCGGGGAAGTCGACGAGCTGGCTGGGGCGTTGAAGTAGGCATGTCTCCCGCCTCCGATGACGTACGCCCCGCGGTCCGGGTCCGCGGGGCGGGCCTCGCGTTCGGCCCGCGCACCCTCTGGTCCGGGCTGGACCTCGTCGTCGAGCCGGGCGAGTTCCTCGCCGTGCTCGGCCCGAACGGTTCCGGCAAGAGCAGCTTCCTCAAGGCGCTGCTCGGCATGCAGGACCTGTCGGCGGGCACGGTCGAGATCGCGGGCGGCCGCCCGGGCGGCGCGAACCGCAAGGTCGGCTACATCCCGCAGCAGCGCGCGATCGACGAGTCGCTGACGCTGCGCGGCGTCGACCTGGTCGGGCTGGGCCTCGACGGGCACCGCTGGGGGTTCGGGTTCCCGGGCATCGCGGCCCGGCGCCGGCTCGTTTCCGAAGCGATCGACGCCGTCGGGGCCACGCGGTACGCGAAGCAGCCCGTCGGCCGGCTGTCCGGCGGCGAGCAGCAGCGGCTGCGGGTGGCCCAGGCCCTGGTCGGCGACCCCGAAGTGCTGCTGTGCGACGAGCCGCTGCTGTCGCTCGACCTGGCGCACCAGCGCGCGATCAGCGAGCTGATCGACGCCCGCCGGCGCACGGCGGGTACGGCGGTGCTGTTCGTGACGCACGAGATCAACCCGGTGCTGCCGTTCGTCGACCGGGTGCTGTACCTGGTCAACGGCCAGTTCCGGATCGGCAAGCCGGACGAGGTCATGACGACGGAGACGTTGTCGGAGCTGTACGGCACCCGCGTCGAGGTGCTGAAGGTCGGCGGCCAGATCCACATCGCGGGCGCGCAGAGCGCGTTGTGCGAGGCGGAGCCGCACCACCACGAACACGACGTCGAAGAGCAAGTGGGCTGAGTCTTGGATCTGTTCGACTTCGGCAAGACCTGGGAGCTGATCACCGAGCTCGACGGCGTCCAGACGGCGCTGCTGGCGGCGGCGATCCTCGGCCTGGTGGCGGGTGTGCTCGGCCCCCTGATCGTGATGCGGCGGATGTCGTTCGCGGTGCACGGGACGTCCGAGCTGGCCTTCACCGGCGGCGCGGCGGCCCTGCTGCTCGGCATCGGCGTCGAGTACGGCGCGCTGATCGGCGCGGTGGTGGCGGCGCTGCTGCTGGGCATCCTGGGGGCGCGCGACGCCGACCGCGACTCGGTGATCGGCGTGATCCTGTCCTTCGGGCTCGGGATGGGCGTGCTGTTCCTGTCGTTCTACAAAGGACGGTCGGGGAACAAGTTCGGCATCCTCACGGGCCAGATCATCACGATCGATTCGACGAACCTGACGTTGTTCGTGGTGTCGTCGGTGGTGGTGCTGGCGGTGCTGGCCCTGGTGTACCGGCCGTTGCTGTTCGCTTCGGTGGACCGGAACGTGGCGGTGGCGCGCGGGGTCCCGGTGAAGACGCTGACCGTGGTGTTCGCGCTGCTGGTGGGTGTCTCGACGGCGTTGAGCGTGAAGGTGGTCGGCTCGCTGCTGGTGGTGGCCCTGATGGTGACCCCGGCCGCCGCGGCGGCCCGCGTGACGGCCTCGCCGTGGAAGGCGACGGTGCTGTCGGTGGTGTTCGCCGAGGTGTCGGCGATCGGCGGGATCGTGCTGTCCCTGGCGCCCGGCCTGCCGGTGAGCGCCTTCGTGACGGCGATTTCGTTCTTGATCTACGTGGTCTGCCGGGTGCTCGCCTGGCAGCGCGACCGCCGGACCCGGGTCCGTTCGGTGGACCCGGCCCCGGATCTGGTCGCGGCGGCCTAACCCAGCATCATCAGGATCTGCAGCTCGCCGACCACGAACCCGATCACCCCGCCGACGGCGATCAGCTTCCACTCGTCCTGCCGGAACGCCGGCCGCAGCAGGCCCTCGAACTCCAGCGGTGTCAACGCCAGCATCCGCTGCTCGATCACCTTCGCGACGTCCATCGCCTCGGTCAGGTAGCCCTCGGCGTAGCGGGCCGTGTCCGGCAGTTGCTCCAGGGCCTTCCGCGCCGCGGCCTGCTTCATCTCCTTCAGCCGGGTGCCGCCCACCGTCCAGGCCAGGGGCACCTGCGCGTCGACCGTTTCCGACACCAGGTGCTCCACCCGGGCGGCCAGGCGGTCCGCGCGGGGGCCGCGCAGGATCGCGTCCAGCAGGTTCTGGACCGTGAGGACCTCGTTCGCGATCAGCTCGCCGTACTGCCGCGCGACCTCGGCCCGGCGGCGCTGGAACTTGCCCTGGAAGATCACCCGGCCCACCCGCACCGGCTCGCGCGGGACGAAGATCAGCTTGATCGCCAGCCAGTCCGTGCACAGCCCGATGACCCCGCCGAAGGCCGGCAGCACCCACGGCTCGCGGGTGAACGCCCACACGATCGTCTGGACCAAGCCGAGTCCGAACCCGAAGTAGATCCCCATCCGGGCGATGAACGCCATCTCCGGGCGGGACGTCTCGCGGATCAGCCGGACCAGCAGCGCGCGGTCCCGGGTCAGCCGCTGGACCGTCATGTGCTGGACGTCGAGGACCTCGTCGAGGTTCTCGCGGACGTCGTCCAGGAACTCCCGGACCAGCCGCGGTGCCGACGCCTGGACCTGCTTGATCAGCATTTCCTGCGCCAGCGTTGGCAGGACCTCCCACAGCCGCGGGTGGTGCTCGGCCAGCACCTCGCGCGCGGTGTGGTCGACCGCGCGCAGCAGCGGCTGCTCGAGCTCGCTGGTGATGATGACGGGGTCGATCCGCTCGAGCACCTCCCGGAGGTCGAGCAGGTTCGCGGTGAGCAGCTCGGTCGCGACCGCGGCCATCCGCCCGCCGTGTTTCGGGACGACGCCCTGCCAGCCGAGCAGCGGCGGGATCCCGACGAAGTCGAGGGGCCGGAACATCATCTCGATGGCCACGCGCTTGGTGACGTACCCGATCAGCGCGGCCACGAACGGCATCGCCGCGTAGAGCGGCCAGTGCAGGGCGAGGTCGTGCAGGACAGCGTCCATTCCGGCCTCCTCGCGATCCCGAGATCGAAACCGTACCGGCTACCCGAGCAGGGCGAGCACCTGCAGTTCCCCGACGAGCCCGCCGATCACCGCGCCGACCGCGATCAGCTTCCACTCGTCCTGCCGGAAGGCCGGCCGCAGCAGCTGCTCGAACTCGAGTGCGCTCAGCCGCTTCATCCGGTCGACGATCGTGTTGCGCACGTCGAGGGCGTTGACCGCGTAGTCCTCGGCGTGCCGGATCGTCTCCGGGACGCGTTCCGCGGCCTTCGCCGCCGCCGTCTGCTTCATCTCCTGGAACCGCTTCGTGCCGACGGCCATGGCGACGAACGGCTTGACGACGCTCGCCTGCGCGTCGATCGTCTTCTGCACCTCGCGGGTGATCAGCGCGAACAGCCGGTCCGACTTCGGGCCGCGCAGCACCGCTTCCAGGAGGTTCGGGATGGTGATGATCTCGCGCGCGATCATGTCGCCGTAGTCGGCGGCCACCTGGTCGCGCCGCTTCTGGAAGACGCCCTGCCAGGTGTAGAGGCCGAAGAACCGCTTCGGCTCGCGCGGCAGGAAGATCATCTTCAGGGCCAGCCAGTCGGTGAGCCAGCCGATGCCGAGGCCGAACAGCGGCAGCACGATCGGCGACTTCGTCAGCGCCCACACGACGAGCTGGACGCAGCCGAGGGCGAACCCGAACGCGAGGCCCGAGCGGGCGATGAACCGCATCTCGGGCCGGGAGATGTCCCGGATCAGCCGGTTCAGCAGGGCCTTGTCGCGGACCAGGTTGGTCACGACCATGTGCTTGAGGTCGAGGACGTCCTCGATGTTGCCGGCGATCTCCCGCATGATCTTGGTGATCGCCTTCGGCGCCTCGGCCTGGACGCGCTTGAGCAGCAGCTGCTGCGCGCTGTTCGGCAGGACCTCCCACAGCCGCGGCTGGTAGGTCTCCATCACCTCGCGGGTGACGTCCTCGACGACCCGCAGCAGCGGCTGCTCGATCTCCTTCGCCACCTCCGCCGGGTCGAGACGGGCGAAGATCTCCTTCGGGTCGACGAGGGTGGTCGTCAGCATCTCGGTGGCGGTGGCCGCCATCCGCTCGGCGTTTGCCGGCAGCACGCCCTGCCAGCCGAGGAACGGCTTGACGCCCACGAACTCGAGCGGCCGGAACATCATCTCGATGGCGACGCGCTTGGTGACGTAGCCGATCAGCGCCGCGATGACCGGCATGGTGACGTACACCTGCCAGTGCGTGCCGAAGTCCACGCGCGCACGTTAGCGGCTCGGTGCCGGACCGGGGTGGAATGCCATGCGTCACGACGGGTTACCGAAATCGTGATGCATCCTTTTGGCGGTACGCATCGAAGGTCCCCGGCTCATTAAGGTGGCCCGATGGTCGCGCCTGAGAAGCCCCAGTCCGCCCCGAAGACCGCCCAGTTCGCCGTGGGTGTCCGCGGGTACAACCAGCGCCAGGTAGACGAGCGGCTCGCCGAGCTGACCAAGGAGCTTCGCGAGACGTCCCGCAACCGCGACGACGCCGTCGCGACGTCCGCGGATCTGACGAAAGCGCTCGCCTACGCGCAGAAGGAGCTGGCCGAGACGAAGGCCGCCCTGGCCAGGATGAGCTCGAGCCCGTCCGGCGCGGGCGCGATGGCCGAGCGCGTCCGGATGATGATGCAGCTCGCCGAGGAGGAGATCGCGGACCTCCGCTCGGCGGCGGAGGCGGACGCGGCCTCGACCCGCGACCAGGCGGACAAGTACGCGCACGAGACCCGCCGCACGGCCGACAAGCTGGCGAAGGACGCGGAGGAAGAGCGCGCGCGCCTGCTGTCGGAGGCGAAGGGCGAGATCGAGAAGCTGAACGCGGCGGCCGGGGCGAAGAGGGTCGAGCAGGCGGCGGCGGCCGAGCGGGCGCGCAAGGAAGCGGACGCGGCGGCCGAGGCGGCGGCGGCCGCTGTGCGCGAGGAAGCGGACCGGGTCGCCGCGGAGGAGCTGGCCGCGCGGAAGAAGGCCTTCGAGGAGGAGTTCGCGCGGAAGAAGCAGGAGACGGAGGCGGCTCTGGCCTCGGCGCAGGCGTCGCAGGCGTCGGCGGACCAGAACCGGAAGCTCGCGCTGGACCTGCGCGCGAAGGTGGCCGAGCGAATCGCGGCGACGGATGAGGCGGTGAAGGAAGCCATGCGCTTGCTGGCACCGCCGGAGGACGCTGCTCCGGCCGAGAAGCCGGCTCCGGCTCCGGCTGCGAACGGGGAGCGGAAGCCGGCTCCGGCGCCGAAGGCTTCTCCCGCGGCTCCGGCCAAGGCTTAGTCGTCCACATCGGGCTGGGTCGTCCACGGATTTCGGGGGCCCAGCCCGCCCGGCACAGCGCGTGAATCCCCCGGCCGGGGAGGTGGCCGACACTCGGGGGTGACTGGCAGTCTGCAGATGCCGATCACCCACGAGACAGGACCCTGCGCATGATCCTCGAGACCGAGCGGGCCGCCGTGTGCGCTTACGCGCGCCGGATGGTCGGTGACGGCCTGGTCGTCGGCACCTCCGGGAACGTCTCCATGCGGGCCGGTGACCTCGTCGCCGTCACGCCCACCGGGGTTCCCTACGCGAGCCTCACCCCCGCCGACATCCCCGTCGTCGACCTCGGCGGGCAGGTCGTCGACGGGTCGCTCAAGCCGACCAGCGAACTCCCCATGCACCTGTCCGTCTACTGGGACGTCCGCGATCCCGACGGTGAGCCCGTGACCGCCGTCGTGCACACGCACTCGCCGCACGCCACCGCCGTCTCCACCCTGGTGCGTGAGGTTCCTCCGATCCACTACATCGTCGCCACCGTCGGGCCCTCGGTGCGCGTTGCGCGCTACGCCACCTACGGCACGCCGGAGCTCGCGGCCGCCGTGCTGGAGGCGCTCGAAGGACGCCGCGGCTGCCTCATGGCCAACCACGGCACCCTCACCTACGGCGACGGCCTCGAAGCCGCCTACCACCGGGCCCAGCAGCTCGAATGGGCCTGCCGCGTGTGGCTGCTCGCCCAGAGCGCCGGCCGGCCCAGCCTGCTGCCGCCGCCCGAGGTGGCGAACGTCGTCGAACGGCTGAGGGGCTACGGGCAGGGCTAGGACGCCACCGCGTCCAGCAGCTCCGCCACCGTCGGGTCGTCCACCGCCTCCTTGATGCACTGCCACAGCTGCAGGTTGGCCGTCGCCCAATGGGAGTACGTCGCCGCCGCCTCCGGGTTGTAGAAGTAATAGCCCTCGTCGTGGACGTCGCACTGCTCGCCGACGATCTTGTCGGCCAGCTCGCGCAAGCTCAGGCCGTTCTCGCGCAAATACCGGTGCGCCAGCACCACCGGCGTCACCGGCAACGCCTTGAACAACGTGTCCGCGTCGCTCAGGGCCTGCGCTTCCAGCGAAATGTCCCGGCCGCGGGTGGCCATTTCGGCTTCGTCGACGATCTCGTCGATCCACCGCGCGATCCGCGGCGGGACACCGCATTCGGCGAGGATTTCCAGCCGCAGGCTGCGGCCCGCCGCGGCCGGTGAGTTCCGGAGCACCAGGTAGTTGACGTCGTGCACCAGCGCGGCGACCTCCACCACCGCCTCGTCGGCGCCGTTGTGCCGGGCGAAACCGGCCGCCTTCGCGCGGACGAAACTGACGTGGTGCCAGCCGTGGAACTGCAGCCGGTCGGCGTACTGCCGGCAGAGCCGGTGCACCCGATTCTCGACGGCGCCGACGATCACGTGGTCGATCGTGCTTTCCTGCGTGCGCATACACCTCTCCCATCCCGGCCGTGGGGTTCAGACGGGTGGAGTAATGGTAAGCGCCGCTGACGCCGGTGTGTAGCTAGATGCGGTCGGCCAATTCCCCCAATCGGACCTCGACCGGAACGTGACGATGACCGATTCCGCTGGCCGGGTCGAAAGACAAGCTGAAACTGCTCACCGGGCGTGATTTCACGAGGAAAGTCATCGTTCCGGTGGCCGCTTCGGGGATCCGGTGGAATTCGTCGGCCAGCATGGTGGCGCAGGCACCGGCACCGCACAGCGTCCGGCGGCGCAACCGCGCGGACGTGATCAGCCCGGTGCCGGCGTCGATCGTCGTCTCGTACCGTTCGTGCAGGTAGTCACCACGGAGGATCGTGGTGCAGAAGTGGTATCTGTGGTTGTGCACGGAATCCGCGTACCCCTCCCGCCAGTCCTGCTGCGCCTTGTATTCGTGCAGCCAGAAGGAAAACGGGTCGGACGGCGAATCGAGCAGGCACCAGGCGAAGTGGGTGGTCGTTTCCCGGGACGAGCGCAGGACCTTGGCGGCCTGCGCGGTGGACAGCGCGCGCAGCTGCGTGCGCAGTTCGTCCCGCAGGCCGGACTGGCCGGCCCACGGCCGGAACCAGCCGTCGACCGCGCGCCAGTCCGCGGCGAGCGGGAATCCGGCCGTGCGCAGGCGCGTGGCCAGTTCGGACAGGGGGGACAGGCGGGTGAGCAAGGTCAGCTCCCTAGCTCGGCGACTGCGGAGAACTCCGCGCGGAAGGCGTGGAACTTGCCCTCCAGCTCGCGGAACTGCTCCTCGGACAACGGGGATCCGGTGATCTTCTCGAACAGCGCCAGGAAATCCGTCCGCGTCGTCGCGGACGTGATGCGGAAGTGGCGGCCGGTCCGGGACTGCGAGACGCGCACGAATTCGGCGCGTTCCATGTTGTAGAGGAAGGAACCTTCGGTGAACCGCAGGGACCGCGGGTACAGCTTCGTGGCGCCGCGGACGTCGCTGTAGAGCGACACCCACACGCTGTCGTCGAACATTTCGAGCCGGTCCAGCGGCGGGTCGGCGACCACGGTGATGTCGACCGACGCGCAGCGGCTGCGCGCCAGGAAGAGGCCGACGAGCCCGATCTTGATCTCTTCGTCGAGCCGGCTCTGGATCTGCTCGGAGTCGGCGTCGGCCGCCTCACGGCGCAGCAGGTAGCGGGCGCGCCCGCTGATCGCGCTCGCGTCGCGCGGATCGGCGATCACGGCCCGCAGTTCCCGCTCGGTGCGGGAAAGCAGCAGCCGGGCGGCCGCGTGGCGGCCGGAGAACCCGCGGAAGAAGTACTGCCGGGTCGCGTCGAGGTCGGCCATCAGCGCGCGGTTGAACGCGGGGTCGGGATCGGTCGTCGCCTCGAAGACGTCGGTGGGGAAGAACTCCTTGTTCAGCGCGCGGTACTCGGCGCTCAGGTCCTCCAGCGCGCGCCGGCTCTCCTCGATCACCGGGGTCACGAGCGCCTTCTGCGACGCGCTCGCGGTGATCAGGGTCTGGCCGAACCCGACGATCGCGGAGATCAGGGTGCCGGTGCCCAGCGACGTCACCAGGTTCTTCCCGGTGCCGGGGTCCATCAGGCCGGCGATCCACAGGCTCAGGCCGGCGACCACGACGAGCACCGTGAGGAGCAAGCTCGTCCTGGTCCAGAAGATCTCTTGCAGTGGGGTACGGCGGAGGCGTCCGCCAGCCGCGGCCACGTGCTTCACCTCCCTCGAACCACCCGAACGGACGTATGCGTAAAGTGTCTGTTCGAGCGCGGGGAGTCACTTTACGCCCGTCCCGGGGTGTGCGAAATAAGAAGTTCGGGGGACAGGACTGACGGACAGACGTCACTCTCGGCAATAATTTACCGGATCGGCCGGTTTTCCGAAAATGCCGGAAAACCATGATCAAAGCGTGCGGGGCAGGCCGTTTTCGTACCAGCCGGGGCCCGGTGCGACCGTCATCAGGAAATCCACGACGGCCGGTGCGGGGGCCGGGTGGATCTCCGGGTGATCGCGTTCGCCGGCGGCGGTGTCCACCGGCCAGGCCAGTTTTTCCGCGTCGAGCGAAAACTCGCCGCCGGCGCCGGTGCGGTTGCCGCGCGCGTCGAGCCGGGACCACTTGCCGTGCAGGTGAACGGCATTCAGCCCGTGCAGCGCGGAGAGCTCCTGGTAGCAGAACCCGGCCGGAATCCCTTGTGCACGCAGCAAAGCCGCGAGCAGGTGGGCCTTCGCGTAGCAGATCCCGACGCGCTCGCGCAGGACGTCCGAGGCCCGCCAGGTGACACGTGGGTCGGCAGCATCGATGACGTGTTCGACCTCGTCGCGCACGAAGAGGAACGCGGTTTTCGCGGCTTCGACGGGATCGCCGTCCACGGGACGCAGGCTGCCGGCCAGCGCCCGGATCGACGGGTGTCCGTGATCGACGACGGCGTCGGCCACGAGGTAGTCGCTCAGCCGATCGGACGTCGGCGTTGGCGCGGGATTCATCCGCGCATCCTGACACGCTGGGCCGTTCGGGCGAGAGCCGATTTTCGCGGCGGTCACTTCTTGTGGTCGCCGACTACGGAACGTAAAAGTCGGGCGGGAAGCCCGTCCAGCGGAGTCCGGCGGGGAGGTGGCTCAGGTCGTTGTAGGTCAGCAGCGCCGCAGGGCGTCCCGGTGAGTACTGGATGACGGTGAGGCCGGCGTTGGCGTGGGTCAGGGTGAGCCACCGCCACGGTGGGGCGTCCTGCGCGGCGCGGACGAGCCAGCCGACGAGGAAGTTGTGCGTGACGAGCACGTCGTACCGCGGCTCGGCCCCGGGAACGGGCCCGCTGAACCGGCGTTCGGCTTCGGCGGCGAGCTCTTCGTCGGCGGGCGGGAATTGGCGGACGAAGGCGAGCAGGAGGTCGCCGGAGGTCTCGGGGAGCTCCTCGCGCTTCGGCGTGTACGGGACGAAGTCGCCTGCCGCCTTCTCGGTGTGGACGGGGACGCTGGGCAGCTGGCTCGCGATGAGGTGGGCCGTTTCGGTGGTGCGGAGGAGCGGGCCGTGGTGGATCGCCGTCACCGGCACGTCCCGGAGCCGTCGTCCGAGGAGGACGGCCTGGCGTCGACCCGCTTCCGTCAGTCTTCCGTCCCGGGCCGCCTCCGCGTGGCGGGTGAGGAAGAGGTAGCGGGTGGTCAGCACCCGGTCAGGGTGTCACGGTTGAGCCGTTCGGGTCAGTGTTTCGGCTCGCTCAGGCGATGGGGACGAGGACGCCTTCGGGACGCTGGCTGGGGGCGAACTGGGCCACCAGCCTGGCCGGCGCGGGGTGGGGGCCGAGGATCGTCGAGGCGAACGGCGTGATCGTGTGGTCGTGGCCGCTGTTCGTCTGCAGGTGGACGCTGACGTGGACGTTGCGGTCGGCCGGGATCTCGAAGGAAACCGAACCCCAGGAGACGACGTACTGGCGGCCGTCGATGCTCGCGATCGGGGCGTAGGCGCGGACGGTGTGGCCGAGGTGGGGGATTTCCACCGTCAGGAGACGGCGGGGGCCGTTGTGGTTGTCCACATACGGGATCACCCCTGGGGTTTTCGACAGTTCGGTCATGGCTCCGAGGTTCAGAACTGGTAGTACAAGGCATGGGACCGCGCTTGACCTGCGGTTCATGACCTAGATCATGCCGCTAGGCCGTCATCAGGCCGTGTCAGGGGGTCGGCCAGCAGGACACGGTGTTCCAGGGAGGAAGTCAGTCTTCTGGGGGCGAAGGAAGCATCGTAGGGAACGCGCTGTTAGTGGCTTCCAGTGTCAAGGTGACTTCGCGGTCCTTATCGAGGTGGACGCTAAAACCCGCGAAGTGCAATTCAGAATAATGGTTAATTGTTTGTGTTCCATATATTCCGTCAACTGCTATGCCTTGGAACTCGACAACGAGGCCGTGTAGATCTAAATCTCTAACTTGATCAAGAGAGACTTGCTTTTTTGCGGGGAAATTGTATTTCAGTCTATCGTTGTACTTCGGCTGGAAATAGCGAATCAGACCTGCTTCTCCGAGGGCAACCGCCTGTTTTTCCCAAAACTCGGCAGATTCGACCGCTTCCAAAACTCTCGCGGTGTGCTCGTCATCCTCTTCGGATGTCTTTTCTGTCGGATTGCGTGGATCGATCTCGGGTGCGACGTTGAGATCCGTCACGGATGCCATCGTCATCCAGACTTGCCGATCTGGCGGAGTCTCAGCCAAGATCCGCTGCGCGGTCTCGTGATGCCTGAGACGGTCCCATGCCGTGCGGTCGCCGGACCCTCCATATGCTTGACCGATATATAAGATCTCGTGAACCTTTGCCACTGAAGGCCAGCCTGGAATAATTGCATGGAGTAGGCCTACGACTCCTGCTGACATGACTTTCCCGACGGAGTCTTCGATGCGGAAATCCTCGTATGGCCAATCGGATTTCCATGTGAAGGGAGGCTTCCCGCTTGCGGTTAGCCGATGAGGTGTTATGAATGGGAACTCATCGAAGCTCTCCCCTTGCTGAAGGCGCAGGGTTCCGCGAATTTCATGTTCGGTAATTTGCACACTGTCTGGTCGTATTGACATCCGAGGTCGCGTTGTTATCAAGTATAGGTGGCATGACTCGAAGTCGGCTGTCAGGCTGGCCTTTTGAAGCTCCTGTTGTCGGCCAACAAAAGATCCCGAGACTGTCACGACCAATGACCATTCAGTAATGTATTTGCGAACCTTATCTGTGGTCATTTTTGCGAGGCCTCCAGTCGCATCTCGTTAGGCATATGTCGATCTAGACTCGACAATCGTTACCGATCTTGGGGTGCAGTGACCTCGCCGAAGCGAACTCGTCGTCACGCCAGGACTGCGTCCACCGCTCGTCGGGCCCGGTCCTTGCTTGACGGCATGAGGTGCGTATACGTCCGCAGCGTGAACCCGGGGTCGCTGTGGCCGAGGTGTTCGGCGAGCGCGGTGATGGACTCGCCAGCATCGAGCAGCGTCGAGGCGTAGAAGTGCCGGAGCGCGTGGAACCCGTCGACGCGCTTCACCCGGGGAACCTCCGCCTTCTTCAAGGCCGGTCCCCACGCCCACTGGTTGTAAACGGGACGGGATACGGCGGTCCGGTCCCGCGTGTAGACGATCACGCGCGCCGAGACGAGTTCGCCGCCGGGATGCTGCCAGGGCAGCGTGACGACGATCGGCGGGAACTTCGCGACGTGTTCCCTAATGTCCTGGGCGACCGACGTCGGTAGCGGAACCTCGCGGATCTTGCCCCGCTTGGGCGGTCCGAAGCACGGCTTCCCGTAGACGAACTTCACCTGCCGCTGGACCGTCACCATGTCTTCGTCGAAGTCGACGTCATCGAGGGTCAGGCCGAACGCCTCACCCTGCCGCAGACCGAGGCCAGCACCGAGGGACACCGTGACCTTGTACCGCTCGGAGATGGCGTCGCGCACGGCGTGGACCCGGTCGGTTGTCCACGGAACGATCTTGCGCGCGGGAATGGCCGGCTTCCGCACCGACGACGCGTTGCACGGGTTCTTCCTGATCAACTCGTCATCGATCGCGGCGTTGAAGATGCTTTGCACGTGGACGAAGAGCACCTGCCGGTAGCTCGCGGCCAGCTTGCCGTCCTGCAGCGCCCGGTCCCACTCCCGGATGCTCGACGGCTTCACCATGTCCAGGTACTTGTCCCCGAGGTGGGGATAGATGTGGTTCTTGAGCCGGACGCCGACCGACTCACGTGTGGACTCCTCGAACGTCTGCGTGCGCAGCCACTTGTCCGCGTACTGCCGAAACGGCACCTTTCCCGCCTCAGGGTCTGTGTACACGCCCTGGTTCATCTCGTGCTCGACCTTGGTCAGGAAGTCGTCGGCCGCGCGCTTCTGCTTGTCCGCGAAAGACTTGCTCCGCTCCGCACCGGTCGGATCTTCGTACCGCACCCGGTAGCGCTTCCCGACACCGAATAGCTCGGTCTTCTCAAGCACCGGCTTGCCGCGCCCGTTGAGCACGACCTTGCCCGCGTCGTCCTTCTTCGGCCGGTACCAGCGGTCCTGGACGTGTCCCATCAGGCAGCCTCCAGCCCGGCCACCCAGGCCCGGACCGACGCGGCGTCGTACCGCAGGTGCCGGCCAACCTTGCTCACCGGCGGTCCCTCGCCTCGCCACTTCCACTGGTAGAGCGTCTTCACCGGAACGCGGAGATAGGCAGCGACGTCCTCAACTGACCAGAGCTGGTCAGTGCTTTCGAAGTTGTTCATGGTTCCCCCTGGTCAAGCTGCGAGCTGAGTTGCCGAAGTTTCCGGACCCTCCCCTGGTGGTCCGGCGGCCGCTAGTAGCGCCCGGTCGTACTCGGCCTTCCACGTGATCCGCTCGGCGATCGCGTGCATGACCAAGTGCGGTCGGGGCGGGATCTGCGGGTCGCCTGGCTCGACCTTCCGCCATACCAGTCGGGTCGGGTCCGGTTGTGGCTTCTCGATCCCGATCGCCGCCAATGCCCGCGTGACGAACGCCTTGCGGTCGGCTTTAAGGTCGTCGAGGGTCTTGCCCGACCATTTGCGCGACACCAGCACCCGACGTCCCGGCAGCCCGAGCGTGGTCCGGCGATGAGCCCGTCCCTTGCAGTGCCCCGGCGTGGTCTTGCTGCCCGCGCCCCTGGGCTGCACCCCGTAGAGCAGCCAGACCGCGCAGCGAGGGGAGCACGGGGTCACGGACAGCTCGGCGTGTAGCCGGTCGTGGTGATCCCGCAGCCGTGCCGTGTCCGCCTCGACCACCTCACCGGTGGACTTGGTCAGGTACTTGGTCAGGTAGCCGATGTGGCGGCCGGCCTCTTCGGTGCCGCCGAGGATGCCCTTAGAGTGCACCTGCCGCCCGAAGGTCACCACGTGCGCCGGGTCCTCCACCTCTTCTACGGCGTTGTCCCATGTGGTCAGCGGCTCGCGGGTGTCCGGGTCCAAGAACGCCCGGGTATCCGGGTCCCAGACCGGCAGCCGATCTGTGTAAACGATCTCGTCGTGCGACGGCCACCAGACCTGGTGATAGGTCGCTTCGGTGACTTGCCGGATCACGTCGTGCGGGATCGCCCCGCGGATCGCCGCGTGGAGATGCGGAGCCGTCCGCTTCTGCGGCTCCACCGTGGCGAAGTACTGCGCGTCCCAGCCGACGACCCGGCGGAGGTTCTGCCACCACCGGTCCACCAGCGCGGCGAAGTGCACCGCGTCGCGGGCGGCCCGCCGGTAGTCATATCGACTTGGATCGACCGGCGAGCCGTCGCCACGGACCGGCCCGTAGGTGTCGCAGGTCAGCGTGACGAACATCGACGGCCGGAACTTCCCCGCGAACTCCCGCCCGACCGTCGTCTTCGCGACCTTCCGACGAGGCAGGTTCGGCGCGTCCTGCCGCCGCTTCGTCGACCGCTTCACCGCCCGCTTGGTCGGGACGTCGAGGGCGGGCAGCCGACCACGCATCCCGAGTTGCCGAAGTTCAGCATCAACCCCGGCGACCTCCTCCCGCAACTCCTCCGCTTCCGCCTGGTCGTGCTCGACCACCTCCCGATAGGCCGCCACCAGGTCCGCCCGGTAGGTCAGCAGCTCCTTGTGATCCTCCGAAGGCGGCTCGGCGGTGAGGACGGGTTCTTCGGTCATGTGCCAGCCCTCGCGGCACTGAGCCTGCCGCAGCGCTTTCGCCTTCCGCGCGCACGGCAGACACACCGACTCCACCGTGGAGCCGCACGGGACCGGGACGTAGCGCAGTTCGCCCGTCTCCGTGTCACCGAACTCCATCGTGAACGGCCGGACGCAGACGCCGTGCTTCTCCGCCGTCGCCCGGATCACGTCAGCAGCCAGCGGCGTCCGCATCCGCTCCGCGCGTGTCTCGCTCATCAGGCCGCCACATCCCCGGGCGTCGACCAGCCACGCAGCAGGTAAACGGGCATGTCCTGCTTCGCCCCGGCCGGGAGGTCCGGGAACGTGCTCGGGCTGAACCGCACGACACCGAACACCAGGACCGGAATGCCGCAGGGTGTCCGGCCGGTGATGGACAGGTGGACCCACCTCCCGTCGACCAGCCGCCACAGCCGAGCCGACACGTCCTCGAGCGTCTGCGTCCACACCAGCAACGCCCGTGACACCTCCGGCAGGCCATCGACGTCGAGCTGAACCGTGATCGGGCTGGACCAGGCGTTGACGTCGACCGACGCGGCCGGCGGCAGCTGATACGAATCCAGGTGATCGCGGATGGCGTCGAGGAAGATCATCAGCCGGTTCACGCGGCCACCCCCTCACCGCCGTGCCGCAGATCCGCGACACCCCCGTTGGTCACGTACGCCTCCAGCGCCTTCACCGTGGCGTCGGAGACCCATCCCGCGCGGATGCGCAGCGGCTCGCGGATGCCTTCGCCCCAGACGTAGCCCACGCCGGCCTCCGAGTCACCGATCCGGTTGGCCCACGCTCCTCGCTCGTACGCGCCGTCACCGAGCACCATCCCGACGTGCGTCTTCGAGGTGACGCGCAGGCACACCCGCCGGGTGAACAGCTCCCGCACCGGGACGGTGTCCTTCGTGGGCTCCTGGACGTAGCCACGGACCGAGATCCCCAACGCCCGACCTTGCGTCGTCAGCAGCGCGACGCGCTCCACAATGGCCTCACGCGTCTTGCGGTCGGTGTACTTCGTCAGCGCGCCGATCTCGTCGAACTCCAGCAGCTCCAACGGATACTCCGTCGACACCGGAATCGTGCGCAGCCGACCGGCGAATGCGCGCTTGCGGGATTCCATCTCCTCCACCAGGTCGTCAAGCAGCTCGACCGCGTCCTTCCCGCCGACCGCGTAGCGGGAGAAGATCCCGCGCCCGTACGCGAGTTCCATGCCCTTGGGGTCGATGCCGGACATGCGCACCACCTCGGCCCGGATCGCCGGAGCAGCAGCCACGAGCGGGCACCACATGACGCTGTTCTTGCCCGCCCCGGAGGCACCGGCGGTCAGGCAGTGCGCACCGGAGCCCAGCAGAGGGACGCGCCAGTCACGGCCGTACTCGGTCCGCCCGGCCCAGACGTTGCGCAGGTCCACGCCGGTCGAGTCGACGCCGTCCGGAACCTGAGGGCCGGCCACCCCGCCGCTGAGCAAGTCGCGCCGCTGAAAGTCGATCGAGACGACGTTGGGAGCCAGCTCGCGGACCTGGCAGCGAGCAACCTTCCGCGCAACAGCCAGCGCTCGGGCGGCCTCGTCGAAGTCCTCCGGCTTCTGCCCGGCCACCAGCTCCACCCGCACCTCGTCCCAGGAGGCACCAGAGCGGACGCCAAGCACCTTGGGCAATCGGGTGCCGGAGCGAGGAGAGGTCGAGCGGGACAGCGCGCGTCGGCGACCGACGAGGTTCACGTTCACCACCACCGGCAGCGCCTCATCCCGCACCGACAGGCCGCAGGCGTGCAGCCACTCCGGCAGCTTCCGCCCGTACACCGCCCACCGGGACCACCAGGAGCGCAGGAACCGCCCGCACCACTGATCGAACGAAACGGCGTCGATCGCCCACCACGCGGCCAAGATGACTGCGACGCTGCCCAGGGTGATCGCCAGGGAGAGCCAGCCGACCAGCTCGCACCAGGCGTAGACCGCGACCACGGCCAGGCTGGTCCGCCACCGCGTCACCACCTGCGCGAGCATCCACACGACCGCCTTGCACAGCCACCACAGGGCCACGAACACCACGGCCGCCGCAGCCAGAGCTTCCAAAATCGACGCCAGGGCACGGCCGACCTTGTGCAGCACCCACACACCGAGCCCAAGCCCAGCGAGGGCCACTACCGCGAAGCCGGGAGACATCACCGACCACCCCGCTTCACGTCGAGGTCCAGCGGCAGCATTCCCAGACAGGGCGCGCACTGGGTCTCGCCGGGCAGGAGTTTGGCGAAGCGTTTACAGGAGGCGCAGCGCGTTCGGGTGACCCCCGTTGACGCCCGCCGGTTGTCGTCGTTTAGCGTTGTCATTGTTCACTTCCGCTGGTTGTGGACAGCGCAGGAGCGGCAAGGTTGGTAGCCGGTTTCCGCTTCTGCGCCTTAACGGATCACACGCACCCATATCAGGGCGTGTTTCATCGCCACACGTCATGGCGTGCGTTTTTCGCTGGTACTGTTGACTTTTCGGTCGTCTATATGTGACTAATCAGCAGGCGTCCCTTCCGCCTGAAGGCTCGCCGAGATCTCACCCGCCTTCTGCTCCTCGTACCCGGCCCAGTACAGCGCCTCGTGGTGATGGCCCCGGTCGACGTCCGCGACGGCCTTGTAGAGCCGTGCGTTGCCGAGGCGGAACGCCAGCCACACCGACGGGTTCGCGTCGTTGGGTGGCCGGCGGTCCATCACGACCTCGTGGGCGTCCCGCAGCGTCTTCGGCTCACCCCTGCGCACCGTCACTCCTCCCCGCGCGGGCTTCCAGCAGCGCCGCCAGTTCCTCGGCGTGGTCGCGGAGCCGGCGAAGGAACACCGCGCACCCCGCCCAGGCGGTCTGATCCTCCGACGGCACCAGCGTCACCACGCACAGCCCACCAGCCAGCACCAGGACCGGCGGATGCGATGCGCCCGTCCCGGTCTCCTCCACCGTCACCTCGGTACCCGCGCCCACCGTCCAGCGCAGCCCCAGCCCGTCCCACGTTGCCGTCATGTCGTTCCCATTCCCGGGCCAAGTCCGCGAACCCCTCGGCCGCCGACTCCAGCGCCGCCACACACCACCACGGCAACCCCCGCGCCTGCGCCAGCTCGTGCCACGCCCGCGACACCCGCCGAGCCGCATTCGCCGTGTTCGTCGCACTCACCGGCGACAGCACCGCACGACCGTGCTCCCACGCCGCCATGTAGTCCCGATACGCCTGCTCCCACGCCTCGACCCGCTCGCGGAAGCCCATCCCTGTCACGCCGCCTTCGCCGGCTCACTGGCCCCACCAGACCGAGACGGCTTCCCGTTGCTGGTGGCCTGCTTGAACCCGGTCGCACGGAACACGTAGGACTGGTACTTGAACTCACCCTGCCCCGCCACGCGCGGTTCGGCCGTCAGGCCGTCCAGCTCGATCGGCCGCATCCCCGGCAACGCCTCCGCCGTGGTCGGCACCGGCTGCACGTCGGCGAGAAGGGTGATCTCGAACGAGGCCCGCTTCGCCCGCGTCTCGGCCGGGTCGGTGACCATCACCTTCCACTGCCGCTTACCCGTCACCTCATCAACCCGCTGCCGCACCGGACGGTTGGCAGCCCGGTCCTCCCGCGACTGGTACTCGTTGTCCGGCGACACCTCGCCCACCATCACCAAGCCCTGCGGAAACGCGTCGTCAAAGTCGATCCCGAACCGGTGTCCCTTGTCGATAGCCATGCTGAATCCCTTGTGTCGTCTGTTAGTTGGTTTCTTCGGGCGGTTCTCCGCCTCGTGCCGCTGCGGCGTCCAATGCTGCGCTCACCTCGTCCAGTTCCCTCCGCAGTACGGCGATGGCGTCGGAGTCCACGAGCAGGACCACCGGGAACGCCTTGCCGAACCGGACTTCCGCGCGGTTTGCGTACGTCAGCGCCCTGACACGAATCGGCAGATCAGCCGTGACGTGGATCTGAACCGTGTCGCGCATGCCACGCCGCGCCTACGCCGCACGTCGGCGAGGTACCGCCCGCTTGTCCAAGCCAGCCGGCCGGACGGCGGTTTCAATGGTCACGCCTACCTCCTCGGTGTCCTGGCACCGGGCCTGCCCCGGCGACCTGACACCCAGACTCCGCCAAAACACGGGACGTGATCACCACGTGGCGGGACATCTCGGGACGTCCCTGGTACCGTCGAAGACGTCCCTACACGTCCCAAGGGTTGACGATGCCGAACGAACGCCTGCGTGACGCGCTACTGCGCAACGGCCTGACGTTGGAGCAGGTAGCCAAGGCCGTCGGGGTCGATCAGAAGACCGTCGAGCGCTGGATCACCAAGAACCGGACGCCCTACCCCAAGCACCGGCACAAGATCGCCGCCATGGCGCGCGAGTCAGAGACCTACCTGTGGCCGGACTCCGTGGCCCCGGAGCGCAAGGCCGAGACGGCCGCCGCCGAGCTTGTGCAGGTCTTCCCGCACCGCAACGCCGTCCCCGTCGAGCTGTGGGACCGGCTGATCAAGGAAGCATCGGAGACCGTCGAGATCCTGGTACACGCGGCCTTGTTCCTGGTGGAACGCCCACGGTTCATCAAGGACCTTGCAGCCAAGGCCGAGGCCGGCGCTCGAATCCGGCTCGCGTTCGGAGACCCCGAGGGAGACAGCGTCGCCCTGCGCGGCGAGGAAGAGCAGTTAGGCGACGGGACGCTCGCGGCGCGCATCCGCAACGCCCTGGCGTCCTACCGACCGTTGGTTGGCGTTGACGGTGTGGAGATGCGGTTCCACAACACGACGCTCTACAACTCAATCTTCCGATTCGACGACGAGATGATCATCAACACGCACGTGTACGGGTTCCAGGGAGCCCACGCCCCCTCCCTCCAGCTGCGGAGACTCTCCGCCGGGGACCTCTTCGAGACCTACTCGGAGAGCTTCGAATCCGTCTGGAACCTCGCCAAGCCGGCCACCTTCTAGGAGGCATCATGACCCGAGTCGACTACTACAACGACCCCAACGCGCCGAAGGCCAACAGCATCGCAGTGGCGGTATCTGCGTTCATCCAGGACGACGATGGCCGGATCCTGATGATCAGGCGCACCGACAACGGCCTGTACTCCATCCCAGGCGGCCAGCTGGAACTCGGCGAGACTCTGGCCGAGGCGGCGGTCCGAGAAGTCCGCGAGGAAACAGGCATCGAGTGCAAAGTCACGGGGGTAATCGGACTGTACTCAGACCCGAGGCACGTCATCGCCTACGATGACGGAGAAGTTCGGCAGGAGTTTTCAATCTGCTTCCGCGCGAAACAGGTGAGTGGGACTCTTCGGACCAGCAATGAAAGCAGCGAGGTTGCCTGGATCTCACCCGATCAAACTAGCTCGATACAAATTCACCCAACTATAAAACTACGAATCAAGCATGGCTTAGCAGAAGAAAAGTCAACCTTCTTCAGTTAGTGGAAATGTGAGCGCAATGACAGGTGCAACCGGTACGCTTAACTTGCTGAAGAGGGCAGACGACGCTCTTGGCGTCCTTGAAGCATTGTCCGAGGAAAGAATCAAAAAACTGACGCTCTTCGAGGTAGACCCCAAGCCGGCAGGTCGCAGCCCGGGCCTCGGCAAAAGTCCTGAAATTCAGGAGTTCGTACCGCAAGCGCTTGAGCTCAGGGAGAACTTCAATATTCCTTACTGGATGAGTATTTTCTTTGTTGCGACAAACTCGGGTAAGGAGATACCGGAAAAGGTACTAGACTCTGCTACTTTTCATGTCGAAACATCGACTCAAAAGAAGGTGGAGATTGCAACCTCATCGGACCTTGTCAAAGAGATCGATGCGACTATTGCACTTTTGCCTGCCGACTATTCATTGATGGTTAGCTCGAAGGTGCTAACCGTGGAAGATGAATACAAACACGTGCCCATGCTTGACTTCCGATTGAAGTCGACGCATTCGAATCACTCGGTCGTGTCAAATGTTGTCCGGCGACTGGGGCTTCCTGGCGTAGTGTTGGATTCGGGACGTTCGTATCACTTTTACGGTGCGAGTCTGATCACTGACACTGAGCTTACGCAATTCCTTGCGAAAGCGCTGCTATTTACCCCGCTCGTAGATTATCGCTGGATCGCACACCAGTTGCTTGAAGGCGCATGCGCACTTCGGGTGTCACCTGGTGGCGCAGAACAGATAACACCTCGCGTGATCGAGATTGTGGCCTAGTTGCCATTCAATCGATAAGCCAGCCCATCGCGCGCGGGAAAGTAAAACGCCTTTTCTCTTGTCGCTGCCACACGCGAGCTGACGCTTCATTAAACTCGGGGTTGATGCGACGAGCGAGTACCAAGATGGCTACTACGGTTGCCCCAGCCAGAGCTAGCGCAGATGCAGCACTCTGTGCACGAGCACCTGTTGTGTAAACATCGTCTAATAGGAGAACCCTGCGTCCGTGTATATTCCCATGAACTGAAAAACCTTCATCGCTCATCACTCGCGAGCCTAGATCAACCCGCCCTCGACGAAGAGGTTGCACATAGGGCGCGCCGAAGCTATCAGTACCTTCAATGATCTTTTGCAAAGAATCGGAAGGTTCGGGACGTGTCGATGGGACGGTCACGACACAATCGAAACCTTCTGTCACATCTTCGAGAAGCGCAAGATTATAGTGTAAGAACAAGTCTAATATCAGCGCCACGAACCGACCATACGACGGCTCGAACTTCTCGCGTCCTGGCTTATAGTAGCTAAGAACATCTCTCAAAGCGGAGGGCTTGCGATACATAGAGATGGGTATGACAAGCTCGCATGGCCGAGAAAGCGACTCCGACATCTCCATGCAGTTCGAACAGAGAGGAAAACGCTCATGTCGCCAACTCCGACAAATTGGACAGATATCTGTATCATCGGAAGGAACGCTGACAAGCAGATCGGCTAAAGCCGACTCCAGCTGTAGCGCCTGCTCCAGTCTTAGTCTAGAAAGCACTATACGTACGCTCTTCTAAGTTCGTCGACCACGTCATCGGAAGACTCGACTATTCCGACATTCTCTTGCATTGCGAATAATCTGATCCACGAATGCTTTTCGGCGGCTCCCCGCCAGAACAGTACCCGTCTCCCTTGTTGCAGCGCAAATTCCACCTCGGTCCTGCTGCCACTTTTTTCCTCCCCGTCGACCAAGAGGCTAACCTTAGAAAGGGCGCTGATCACAGAGTTTCTTGCGACGAATGAACTGGGAGTTGGTGGCGAAGATGGAGGAAAGTAAGTCAGAAGGACGCCGTTATCAAGAATTTTCTCGGCGAGAACAGCATTTTCTGGAGGATAAAGAGGGTATCCTATTCCAAAGCCTAAAACCCCGACTGTTCTTGCGGACAAATCGATGGCAGCCCTGTGTGCTGCGGTGTCAATCCCACGAGCAAGGCCCGAAATAACGCAGAACCCACTCTTGGCGACCGCCGAGGCTGCTTCATAGGAGAAGTCGAGGCTGTCACGTGATGCTCTTCGGCTTCCAATAATGGAAATCGAGCTATTGTCTTCGGGGGAAAGTTCACCCCGCACCCAAATCAACGGCGGACAGTCGTATGACTCTCGTAGATTTCGAGGGAAGTTATGGTCGGTGACCATGTGCAAGCTCAGTCGCGAGTCTTGCTCGGTAAGCTTTCGTGCTGTTGAGAGCCAAAAATCGACCCGGCGTTCATCGAGTCTCTGATCAATATATCGAATAAACTCATTCATTCGTTCTGAGACCCGGCGTACTCCAGTTGAACGAGTCCTCAAGACGTCGGTCAGGTCCCGCGGATGTGCGGGAACTAACTCCAAAGCGGCGAGGACGGTCGCTGCCGCATCAACTGAAGACGCATCATCTGCGTCAAGTAGTTTACCGAGAAGTCCTATTGTCATGTCGGACCACTCAAATACATCGTTTGGCGAATCAGTCTCACCGCAGCCGACACGGCGACGCGAGGGTCCAAGTCATTCAGCAGTTTCCAATCGTCCTGCCGGACGGTTGAATCGTCATCTAATGAGAGAAGTTCTGGCATAGTACGTCCGGACCAGGCGGCTCGGGCCGCGCCGCCGGTGTGAGCCAACGGGATAACCGGCACGCCCATTCCTAAGGCAAGCTCTATCTCATCCATGGTTCCGTCTGCGCCGCCAATTACTACCATCGATCGGCTCTGGTCGATAACATGCCTCCTAAGGTCTGCTTGGTCATAGTTCGTGTATATTGCCGTGCCTACTCGTTCTTTCAGTGCAGGGGCCTCGCCGCTCTTCTGGCGAAAGAAGAGCTCAATAGAGAACGGATCGTAACGGCCGGTCATTCGCCTTTCTCGACCAAACTCATAGGAAACAATCATTGCCGCTTTCCCGGCGAGACTGATAATGCCTAACTCAAATTCAGCGAGCCGACTTCCGAGTAGTTTTGCGACCTCGGTAACGTCTCCGCTGTCGGGGGCGCCGCCAGAGACGAAAATCTTCTTCTTCTTTGTCCGTCTGACCAGGCGACTAAGAAATTCATTGAGTTGTTCAAAATTGTCTACTTCGCAGACGCCAATATTGCTGTTCTCCAGGTCCACGACGCGTAAGTCGTGCAGCCTGCGCTCGGCTGGGTCATCCGGCCGACGCAGTACTGTAAAGTGCTCGGCGTACTCGCTTTTCTGAAGTGACCTAGAGAGCTTAAGTAGAATTTCTATGTTCGGATCAGTGAAGCTGAATCCTAGGAATAGCATTGACTTGGTGAGGTATGTCGCCTTCAAGGTGGCCCATAAGCGCGGATAGGTCAACTCGTAGCGCTCGTAGTCGCTGCGTGTAATAACTGGAGGGGTTAGCCATCTGGCTGGCCCCCCGCTAGATAGGCTTCCATGCATTTTTGTAACGCGCCGACGTTGAGGGACGTTTCGTAGAAGCAAGTCGCCATCAGAGGTAATTACACGAGCTTGAGGAATGCTATCCTCGATAAGGCAATCGTAGTTTGTGGTCCAGATATCATCAATGTCAAGCTGTTCGAGCAACTTGTGTCCGACGCTTGACTTAGTCTCGACCTCGTTCAGTCGACCGAGTATGAGATTGTTTAGAACCGATCTTCCGCCTGGCTCGGTTTGTACGAAGTACTGCGCGAGCAGCGGAAGGTCGGAGAAGTCCTCGGGTACGCGAACCTTAGTGCGGACGTCCTCCAGCAACGAATTCCAACTCGGATAGCCGGCCCCCATCGACAAGCCTGCGCCGACAAACAGAGCAGCGTTACCCGAGAACACAGCTTCCCCATACTGTGTCAACATGTCACGCTCGGTCATTGGCATGGCCTGAGTATAGTCTGCATCTAATTCCCAGGTGCTACGTCAAGTCACCGTCTTCACTTTGCACCCAGACGTGGCGGCTGCCGAACTTGGCTCTATGGGATCAAGGCGCGCCGCCAGCGGCGGCGCGCTGGTCACCTTGCGTTGGCGGGCTCCGGCCCCGTGCGACACGGACGGCCTGCCGCTCCGCTCCGGCCGCCGGTCGCGGGCCGAGCCCGCCGAGCGCAGCCGGGCACAGCGCGCCGCCGAGAGGTCCACCTCAGCTCTAAGAGGCCAGCTCGGGCAGGTGGCCGGCTACTCGACGTCCGTCACCAGCCCCACCGACCCGAGCGCCGGATCGTCCAACGGCCGCCGCACCGCGTCAAGGCTGGGAAGCGTGCCTTGACCCGGCGCGACGGCCGCTGAGGATGGCTGTTTATCGGGACGATGGGGGAGGAGTGGTCGCGGCCGCTCAGGCCGTCTCCAGGCCGTCTGAGGACGGGCAGCGGCGAGAAGTGCGGAGAACTCGCGAGACTTGAATCCACAGGTAGGAGGTGGTGGGAGCCGCCGAAGATCCACCCGTCCAGGGGTGGCCGCTAGAACTGGTAGTACAAGAACGGGCTGAATGTTCCCGTGGCGATCAGGATTGCCGCGTACAGCAGGCCTGCCGTCATCACGCCGATTCGCAACGCCGTCGCCGGGCGGCTTCGGCTCGACTCCAGCAGTGGTCCCGTCACCGGGTGGGCCGGGAGGAGGAACACGGCCAGGGCCGCCAGCAGCAGGACCAGGCGCTGGTTGGTGAACGCCTGCTCCACGCTCGGTCCCAGGCCGGTGAAGTCCGGGATCAGCATGTGGCCGATCATCGACAGCGCGTGTCCGATGTCCGGGGACCTGAAGAACACCCAGCCGAACACCACCAGCAACATCGTCAACGCTCGGCGCAGATGGCGTTTCCAGGGCGTCGACGGGTCCAGGTCCAGGCCGAACCGGCGCTCGATCACCAGGAGCGCCCCGTGGTAGCAACCCCAGACCAGGAACGTCCACTGGGCTCCGTGCCAGAAGCCCGTCAACACGAACACTATGCACAGGTTCCGGTACGTCTTGGCCGCTCCGTGGCGGTTGCCGCCCAGGGGGATGTACACGTAGTCGCGGAACCAGCGGCTCAAGCTCATGTGCCAGCGGCGCCAGAACTCCGTGATCGTCACCGAGGAATACGGCCTCGCGAAGTTCTCCGGCAACCGGAAACCCAGCATGCGGCCCAGGCCGATGGCCATGTCCGAGTAGCCCGAGAAGTCGAAGAACAGCTGGAGCGTGTACCCGATCGCGCCCAGCCAGGCCGTCGCGAACGTCATCTGGTCCGGGGGGACCTTGAAACACGCGTCCACCAGCGGTCCCAGCGAGTCGGCGATGATCGCCTTCTTGCACAGCCCCAGTGCGAACCTCGGGAAGCCCGCCGCGATGTCGTCGAGGCGGTGCGAACGCAGCTGGGGTAGCTGGTCCGCGATCTCCCGGTACCGCACGATCGGGCCCGCCACCAGCTGCGGGAACATCGCGATGTACGCCGTGAACGCCACCGGGTTGCGCAGGGCCTGGCGCTCCCCGCGGTAGATGTCGACCACGTACGAGATGTGGTGGAACGTGTAGAACGAGATGCCGATCGGCACCACCAGGCTCGCCACCGGCACGCTGCCGCCGAACCAGTGGGCCACCGCCGCGATCTGCTGGGTGGCGAAACCCGCGTACTTCCAGACCAGCAGCACCGCGACGTCCAGCGCCACCACCGCGATGAGGATCCGGCGCCGGCGGACGCCGTGGACGTCCCAGGGGCTGGGCGCCAGGAGGGGGCCGACCAGGAAGTTGACCACCATGCAGCCGAGCAGCAGGAACACGAACGCGCCCGCGCCGATCGTGTAGAACAGCAGGCTCGCCACCGCGATGATGCCGTTCCGCCAGCTCCGCGGGCACACCAGCACGGCGATGAGCACCGCCGGCATGAAGTACCACAGGAAGAGCGGCGAAACGAACGACATCGGGTCCCCTCGGTTTATCCGACGGTGACCTTAACCCGGCTGGGTGACCGGGGTCAGACCCGCCCGGCGGCACGGCGGCGGCGCGCCACCTCCGCGAGCAGGACGCCCGCCGCCACCGAGGCGTTCAACGACTCGACGCCCGCCGCCATCGGGATCGACACCGTGGCGTCGCACGTCTCGCGGACCAGGCGGGACAGGCCGCGGCCCTCCGAGCCCAGCACGATGACCAGCGGGTCCGCCGCCAGCTCCAGCTCGTCGATGTCCACCGACCCG
The DNA here is from genome assembly GCF_031625235.1 of Amycolatopsis sp. 505. Taxonomy (NCBI): domain Bacteria; kingdom Bacillati; phylum Actinomycetota; class Actinomycetes; order Pseudonocardiales; family Pseudonocardiaceae; genus Amycolatopsis; species Amycolatopsis sp. 505. The sequence continues at coordinate 434,435 of NZ_JACKQP010000002.1, read as the reverse complement.
TCGGCGTCCAGGCCGACCAGCATCAGGCCCTCGTTCGCCCACGCCTTGAGCTGGCGCGTCAGGTTCGTCGCCACCGCGATCGGCAGCTTCGCCGCCGTGCCCGCGCTCGTGCGCCACGCCACCGCCGTCATGCCCGCGCTGCGCCGCTCCGGCAGCAGCACGCCCTGCGCCCCGAACGCGGCCGCCGAGCGGATCACCGCGCCCAGGTTGCGGGGATCCGTGACGCCGTCCAGCGCGACGAACAGCGGCGTCTGGCCCGAGTTGCGGGCCACCGCCATCAGGTCGTCCGGGTGGGCGTACTCGAACGGCGGGACCTGCAGGCCCAGGCCCTGGTGCATGGCCCGGTTCGTCTTGCGGTCCAGCTCCTCGCGCGGGATCTCGAGGATCGAGATGCCCTTGTCGCCGGCGAGCCGGACGGCCTCGTTGACGCGCTCGTCGATGTCGATGTTCAGCGCGACGTACAGCGCCGTGCCCGGGACGTCCGCGCGCAGCGCCTCGACCACCGGGTTGCGCCCGGCGATCAGCTCCGGCTTGTCGGCCTTCCGCTGCCGGGCCTGGTCGCGCTTGGTCTGGGCGTTCGCCTGGCGGTAGGCCTTGTGCCCGGGACGGTCCTCCGCCTTCGGGGTCGGCCCCTTGCCTTCGAGGGCCTTGCGGCGCTGACCGCCCGAGCCGACGACGGCACCCTTCTTGGTGCCCGCCTTGCGGATCGCGCCCTGGCGCCGCGAATTGCCTGCCATGGTGAAAGTTCCTTGCCTAGAAAGCCGGTTCAGTCGGACTTCACAGTCCACTGAGGACCGTTGGGGGTGTCCTCCACCACGATGCCCGCCTGCGAGAGGCGGTCACGGGCGGCGTCCGCGCGGGCGAAGTCCTTCTCGGCCCGGGCCTGCTGGCGCTCGGCCAGCAGCCCTTCGACGATCCGGGCCAGCGCTTCCTGGGTGGGCGTGTCGGAACCGCCCGCCTCGGACCAGCGCGCGGACAGCGGGTCGAGGCCGAGCACGTCGGTCATCGCGCGGACGGCCGCGGCGAATTCGAGTGCCTTGGAGGTGTCGCCCGCGTCGAGGGCGGCGTTACCGTCCCGGACCGTGGTGTGGACCACGGCGAACGCCTGCGGGGTGGCGAGGTCGTCGTCGAGCGCGTTCGCGAACGCTTCGGGGATCGTGCCGATCGTCACTTCGCCCGACTGGGCGGCGCGGCGCAGGAACGTCTCGATCCGCCGGTAGCCCTGCGCGGCCTCGGAGACCGCCGCGCCGGAGTACTCGATCGTCGACCGGTAGTGCGGCTGGACCAGGTAGTACCGCAGCTCCGGGGCCCGGTAGCGGTCCAGCATCGCCGGGATCGACACGGTGTTGCCGAGCGACTTCGACATCTTCTCGCCCGACATCGTCACCCAGGCGTTGTGCAGCCAGAACCGCGCGAAGGCGTCGCCGGCCGCGTTCGACTGGGCGCGCTCGTTCTCGTGGTGCGGGAAGACCAGGTCGATGCCGCCGCCGTGGATGTCGAACTCCGCGCCGAGGTACGCCGTCGCCATCGCCGAGCACTCCAGGTGCCAGCCCGGCCGGCCCTGCCCCCACGGCGTCGGCCACGACGGCTCGCCCGGCTTCGCGCTCTTCCACATGGTGAAGTCGCGCGGGTCGCGCTTGCCGCGGGTCGGCGTCTCGCCCTGCTGGACGTCCTCGAGGACCTGGCCGGAGAGCTTGCCGTAGTCGTCGAACGACTTCACCGAGAAGTAGACGTCGCCGTCCGCCACGTAGCCGTGGCCGCTCTCGATGAGGCGCTCCATCAGCTCGACCATCTGGGTGACGTGCCCGGTCGCGCGCGGGTTGATCGACGGCGGCAGGCAGCCCAGCTGCTCGTACGCGGTCTCGAAGGCGCGCTCGTGCGTCGCGCCCCACTCCCACCAGGGCCGCTCGTTCTCGGCGGCCTTGGTCAGGATCTTGTCGTCGATGTCCGTGACGTTGCGGACCAGCAGCACGTCCAGTCCACTGTGGACGAGCCAGCGGCGCAGGACGTCGTAGTTCAGGACGCCGCGGACGTGCCCGATGTGCGGAACGCCCTGCACGGTGGCCCCGCACACGTAGATCGACGCCGTTCCGCTACGGACGGGGTGGAACTCCCGTACGCTCCGGGTCGCTGTGTCGAAAAGGTGAAGGGCCACCCTCAAAGGGTACGGGGTCGGGCGAGAGGAATATCTCTGGCCCTCAGCCGACGCCGTGGGTGCGCAACGCCGTGAGCAGGGCGTCCGGCCGCTCGGCCGTGGGCAGCGGGTCGACCAGCGCGAACTCGCAGCCCAGGGCGCGAGCGCCGCCATCGGCTTCCTCGCTGTCGCCGACCATCAGCGTCTCGGTCGCCGGGACGCCGAGCGACTCGACGGCCCTGCGGAAGATCTCCAGCTCCGGCTTGACCGCGCCGACCTCGAAGGACAGCACGAATGCGTCGACGTAGGCGTCCCACCCGCGGGCGGCGAAGGCGGGCCGGATGTCGAAGGCGATGTTGCTCAGCACGCCGACCTTCAGGCCCCGCTCGGCGGCGGCCTTGAGCGCGGCTTCGGTGTCCGGGTACGGCGTCCACTGGCTGGGATCGATGAGCCGGTCGTACAGCGCCTTCGCCTGCTCCACGCGCGGGACGCCGGATTTCTTGAGCACCTCGAGGTACACCTTCCGGTGCAGCTCGGGGTCGCGGTCCCGGTGGTGCCAGGCGTGCAGGTGCTCGGCGTCGAGCTCGACGACCTGCCCGACCGGGGCGGTCATCCGGCGCATCAGCTCGGCCTGCGCCTCGATGTCGAGCGGGTCACCGTTGTGGTTCGTCAGTTCGGTGAGCCAGGACTCGTCCTGCTCGAGCCGGAAGAGCGTGCCGGAGAAGTCGAACAACACCGCCCTGATCGTCATGCGACCCAGCCTAGCGAGGCCGCGGGCGCAGACGTGCCGCCCGCGACCCGCATCACGTCACGCCGCGTAGCCGGTGACCTTGTCCGGGACGACCCGGACGACCACGCGCACGACCTCCGGCGGCTCGGTGCGGAAGTCCTTGCCGTCGTACTTGTGCGAGAGCTCGTTGATCAGCTCCCGGCCGCCTTCCTCGGTGATCTCGGCGCGGCCGCGGACCTCGACGTACTTGAGCGGGTCTTCGAGGTCGAAGACGGACAGCGAGACGCGCGGGTCGCGCTGCAGGTTCCGCTCCTTGAGCCGCCCGCGGACGGTCGCGAAGAGGACGGTGTCGCCGTCCCGCTTCGCCCAGACGACCGAGGTCTGCACCGAGCCGTCGGCGTTGATGGTGGCGACCACCGGGAAGTTGTTGCCGTCGAAGAGGGCCTTGGTGGCCTCGTTGAAAGTCACACCCATGGTCTGGACCCTATTTCACGTTGCCGGCGATCTTCTCGGTTTTCAGGCGCACGACCACCCGCTGGACATCGGCGCCCTCGGGCGGCGGGTCCTCGGCGAGGTACTTGTGGCTGAGCGTCTTGGGCAGTGTCTTGCCGGGGTCGGGGGTGATGGTGACGCGGCCGCGCAGCTGCGTGTGCCGGTAGGGGTTCTCGGCGTCGGTGATGGAGACGCTGATGCGGGGATCGCGCCGCAGGTTGCGGACCTTCCGCCGGTCCTCGGTCGCGCTGAAGACGAGCTCGCCGTCGTCGAGCCCGACCCAGACGACGGAGGTCTGCGGGCTCCCATCGGGATCGAGGGTGGCGACCGTGGCGAAGTTCTTCCCGTCGATCAGCGCGCGGACGTCGTCCGAGAGAGTGAGGGCCATATCACGCCGAACGGGCGCGGGTGGGGGCCTATTCCGCCGCCGGCAGCGGGCGTGCTGGCGCTCCTCGAAGGTCGCGAATGACTCATTCGGGACCTCCGACGTCCCGAATGAGTCATTCGCGACATCACGGGGCCGGCCGAAGTGCGCCTATTCCGCCGCGAGCAGGAGCGCCGTCGCGAAGGCCGCGATGCCCTCGCCGCGGCCCGTCAGCCCCAGGCCGTCCGAGGTCGTGCCCGACACGCTCACCGGGCCGCCCACCGCCTCCGACAGCACCTTCTGGGCCTCGTCGCGCCGCTTGCCGACGCGTGGCGAGTTGCCCACGATCTGGACCGTGGCGTTCCCCACCCGCCAGCCCGCCGCCTCGATCAGGCCGCGGACCTCGGCCAGCATGTCCGTCCCGTGCGCGCCGTCCATGCGGGGGTCGCCCGTGCCGAACACCGCGCCCAGGTCGCCGAGGCCGGCCGCCGACAGGAGGGCGTCGCACAGCGCGTGCGCTGCGACGTCTCCGTCCGAATGGCCCGCGCAGCCGTCCGCCTCCGGCCACAACAGGCCCGCCATCCAGCACTCGCGGCCCTTTTCGACCGGGTGGACGTCCACGCCGTTGCCGACCCTCACAGCGTCTCCTCGTTCTTCGGTGCCGCCGCGATCGCCTCGGCCAGGGACAGTTCGAACTCGGTGGTGACGCGCATCGCGTCCGGGTGGCCCTCGACCGTCGCCGCGCCGGCCGGCGCGAGGTCCGGCTGGAACGCCCCGAACGCGTAGCCCACCGGCGTCTGGAGCGTGCGCAGGCGCGAACGGTCCTCGGTGCCGACGATCAGCGAAGCCGCGTCGGTCACCTTCACCGTGTCCGCCATCGGCAGCACGGGCACGACGACCCGCTCGCCGTCACGGACCGCGCTGATCACGTCACGCACTGTTTGCGCAGGGATGAAGGCCCGCAGCGCGTCGTGGAGGAGTACAACTGAATCACGGGCAAGTTCGGGCTCGACGGCGGCGAAGGCCTGCCGGAGCGTGCCGGGCACCACCCGGCAGCCGAGACCGCGGACGGCCTCGGAAAACGACGAAGCACACCGCTGGGGGGCCGCTACGAGCACCAGATCGATCTCCGGTACGCCGAGCAGCCCCCGCACGGTGTGCGTGAGTAGCGCCTCACCATGGACCGGCGTGAGAGCTGACTCTCCGTCGGAGGCATGATGTGCGACGGTCACGATCGCGACGACGTTCATCGGTACGCGATCGTAGAGGCACCCACCCTCCCGCAAGGGAAGGCGCCTGGCAGTTCTCAGACCGTCGCGGTTTCCAGAACTTCGTCGAGGAGGACCTCAGCCTTGTCCTCGTCGGTGCCCTCCGCGAGCGCGAGCTCGCTGACCAGAATTTGCCGCGCCTTCGCCAGCATGCGCTTCTCGCCGGCTGAAAGTCCGCGGTCCTTCTCTCGCCGCCAGAGGTCGCGCACCACTTCGGCCACCTTGTTCACATCGCCGGAGGCGAGCTTCTCGAGGTTGGCCTTGTACCGACGAGACCAGTTGGTGGGCTCTTCGGTGTGCGGAGCACGCAGAACGTCGAAGACCTTGTCCAGTCCTTCTTGCCCGACGACATCGCGGACGCCGACGATTTCGGCGTTGTCTGCGGGCACGCGAACCGTGAGATCCCCTTGCGCGACCTTGAGGACGAGGTACTTCTTTTCCTCGCCCTTGATCACACGGGTCTCGATGGCTTCGATGAGTGCGGCACCGTGGTGCGGGTAGACGACGGTCTCTCCGACCTTGAAAACCATGTGTCCTCTGCCCCTTTCGCTGACTCCATCCTAGCACGGGCCGCCAGTGCCCACCTAGCGGGCCGGACTCGTCCTCGCAGGTCAGCGGCCTGGCCGGGGGTTGACAAACGTCGGACCCCCGTGCTCACGCAGGTAGCGGGGAAGCGTTTCGTCACGGGCTGGGAATTCCTTTGTGGACGGTTGATCTTGGTCGCCGCGCCCCGGCAACGCACACCCGTTCCGCGGCGGAGATCGACCCCGGCTAGTCTTCGGGGCGACGAGGCCGTGAAAAGGGAAGGACTGCGACGTGAGGCTGCAGAATCGTCGCGTGCTCGGCGCGGGCGTGCTGGCGCTCGGTGCCGCGCTCGTGCTCGCCGGGTGCGGGGCCGGCCAGATCACCCAGACCGACTCGCAGCAGCCCGCGGTCAACGGCACGCACGCCCAGGTCAAGAACATCGACCTGCGCAACGCGGCCGTCCAGTACCCGACGTCGGGCCCGGGTTACGCGGCCGGCGCCACCCCGAAGCTGACCCTGACGATCGTCAACCGGGGCGCCCAGGACGACACGCTCGTCTCGGTGACCACCGAAGACGGCGGCCAGGCGACCATCGAGGGCTCCAAGACCGTCGTCGCCATGCACTCGCTGGTGATCGGCCCGGACGACGCCGTCGAGTCGACGAACGAGGTGCAGTCCACCGGCGCCCCGACGTCGTCCCCGAGCGCGCCGACGTCCACCGCCACGCCGACCGGCAGCAGCTCGGCCACCAACAGCCCGGGCAACAACCTGACCGCGACGGCCACCTCCGAGGTCCCGTCGTCCGGCCCGGCCGCGACGCCGACCGCGCCGGAGAAGGTCGGCCAGGCCACCGTGACGCTGCCCGCGCTCAAGCAGCCGCTCTGGCCGGGCCAGGTCATCAAGGTCACGTTCGTCTTCCAGAACGCCGGACCGGTGACGGTCGACCTGCCGGTCGCGGCGCCGGCGCACGCCAAGGAGTAGGCCTCAGGCCGGTGCGGCCGCGCTCCGGATGCCGCGAATGACTCATTCGCGACGTCCGAGGTCCCGAATGAGTCATTCGCGACACCGGCGGCCGGTTTTGTCGGTGGTCGCCGATAGCCTCGCGGGGTGAAGAAAGGGACCACCTACCGCTGCGGGAGCTGCGGATACGAAGCGGCCAAGTGGCTGGGCCGCTGTCCGGAGTGCCAGGAATGGGGCTCGTTCGAGGAGCGCGGCGCACCCGCGAAGCCGGCCATCCAGCGCGTCGCCGCCGGGGCGCCGAGTGCGCCCGCGCGGCCGATCGGCGAGGTCGACGTCGAAGCTGCGCGCGCCCGGCGCACCGGGGTGCCGGAGCTCGACCGGGTGCTCGGCGGTGGCCTGGTGCCGGGCGCGGTGGTGCTGCTCGCCGGTGAGCCCGGGGTCGGCAAGTCGACCCTGCTGCTCGAGGTCGCCTACCAGTGGGCGAAGACGGTCGACCGGTCCCTCTACGTCACCGGCGAGGAATCCGCGGGCCAGGTCCGGTTGCGCGCCGAGCGAACGGGCAACGTCCACGAGCGGATGTACCTGGCCGCCGAGAGCGACCTCTCCGCCATCCTCGGGCACGTCGACGACGTCAAGCCCGGCGTGCTGATCGTCGACTCGGTGCAGACCATGGCGTCGCCGCAGGTCGACGGCTCGCCCGGCGGGGTGACGCAGGTCCGCGCGGTGACGTCCGGGCTGGTCGCGCTGGCCAAGGAGCGCGGGCTGCCGGTGGTGCTCGTGGGGCACGTCACGAAGGACGGCTCGGTGGCCGGCCCGCGCGTGCTGGAGCACCTGGTGGACGTCGTGCTGCAGTTCGAGGGCGACAAGCACTCGACACTGCGGATGGTCCGCGGCATCAAGAACCGGTTCGGCGCGGCCGACGAGATCGGCTGCTTCGAACTGCAGGAAGAAGGCATCGTCGGGGTGCCGGACCCGTCGGGGCTGTTCATGAGCCGCACCGCCGAGCCGGTGTCCGGCACGGCGATCACCGTCTCACTGGAGGGCAAGCGGCCGCTGCTGGGCGAGGTCCAGGCGCTGGTGTCGTCGACGGCGGCCCCGCAGCCGCGGCGCGCGGTCAGCGGCCTCGACTCCGCGCGGGTCGCCATGGTGCTCGCGGTGCTGGAGAAGCGCGGCGGCCTCAAACTCGGCGACAAGGACGTCTACGCGGCCACGGTCGGCGGCATGAAGATCACCGAGCCGGGCATCGACCTGGCGCTCGTGCTGGCGCTGACGTCGAGCTTCGGCGACGTCGCCCTGTCGCCGCGGCTCGTCTCGGTGGGCGAGGTCGGGCTGGCGGGCGAGATCCGCCGCGTGCCGAGCGTGGGCCGCCGCCTGGCGGAGGCGGCCCGGCTCGGGTTCACGCACGCGCTGGTCCCGCCGGACTCGGGCAAGCCGCCCGCCGGGATCCGGGTGCTGGAGGTGGCGAACGTCGCGGACGCGCTGAACGCGGCCGGCCATGCGCGCTGATCACCCGGAGGTGCGCGTGATGTCGTAGAAGTACTGCGCGTCCGGCGCGTCCTGCCGGTCCGGGGCCACGGGGAACCGCGTTGTCGTGGTGGTCGGCGCCACCGAGCTCGGCGGGGGCACGCCCGTGCTGATCGGCACCTCGGTCCGGCCGGTGATCACCGTCGCCGGCGAGATGTCCGCGGCCAGCAGCCGCGCGGTCGCGGGGTCGACGAACAACCGCACACCGGTCTCCTTGGCCACGTAGACGGTGGCCGGCCGGTTGTCCGGCGTCGTCCGCTGGGGGACGACGAGGATGTTCGGGATGGCGGCGAGCGCGTCGATCAGCGCGAACCGGACATCCGGCCGGAGCAGGCCGGTCGCCAGCGCGCTGCGCGCCATGCCGAGCGACTCCGTGGCGGAGTGCGCCCGCCCTTGCCCGGGGTCCTTGACGTCGACCGTGTCGAACCTCAGCCGCTTGAGCAGCTTTTCCGTGTCGGGGACGAGCGAAGCGACGAACGCGGCGTCCGGGCTCAGCCAGTTCGTGAACGGCGTGTTCCAGAACGGCTTGGTCTCTCCGGAGAAGTTCGGCCGGCCGGGGAACACCCCGCCCGGCCCGTACTCGTCGACGGGCTCGGGCAGCGGTTCGGCGGACCGGCCGTCCGCCCAGTGCGGCTGCGCCGTCAGCGACGTGCGCCGGTGCCACACACCGGTGGGGTCGGCCGGGATCCAGAGCTCGACCCGCCGCTCGGCCTTGATCGCGAACGTCTTGCCGAAGTACGTCGTCCAGTCGCGCTGCTCCGCGTAGTGGAACTCGCCGGGCGCGAGCGGGCGGTCGGGATCGGCGGCGGGCCCGGCGGGCCGCGACGTCTCCGGCGGGTCCGGCGTCCACACGGCGGCGGCGACCCCGAGGCCGCCGACCAGGGCGACGACGGCCGCGGCCACCGCGAGCCACCGCCACGCCCCGCTCGTGCGCGGTCGGGTGGGCGGAGCCTCCTCGACGCCGGCCGCCGCGAGCAGGGACGCGCGGGCGAACGCGAGCCCGTCGTCGTCGCCGACGTCGGTGTTCAGGTCTTCGAGCGCCGAGTCGAGTTCGGCTTCGGACCAGATCTTCTGGACGTTGTCTTCACGCAAGGTCCTGCACCTCCTCGGGGGTCGGGGCGTTCGTCCTGAGCCAGCGTCTGATCCGGTGCAACCGCGACCGGACGGTACCCGGCGGGATGCCCAGCGCCTCGGCGACCTCGGCCGGCTCGAGCCCGGCCCACGAGACGAGCAGCAGCGTGTCGCGGTCGGCCGGGCTGAGCCGGGCCAGCGCCCCGGCCAGCTGCGCGGCCCGCACCTGGGCGTCGACCTGTTCGGCGACGCGGCCGTCGTGGCCCGCGTGGCTCGCTTCGCCGGTCCGCGCGAGCCGCGCGGTGGCCTGCAGCCCGCGCAGTTCGGACCGCACGTGGTGGCGCAGCAGGTTGGTGGCGATGCCGTAGAGCCACGACCGGGCGGTGCCCAGCTCGGGCCGGTAGGACTCCCGCCGCCGCAGCGCGACGAGGAAGGTCTCGGCGACGAGGTCGTTCGCCGGTTCGGCCCCGACGCGGCGGGCCAGGTACCGCCGCAGCTGCGCGGCGTGGGCGTCGAAGAGCCGCCCGAACGCCGGCCCGGGCTCGGGTCCGCCCAGGTCCGGGCGGTCGTGCCCCCAGAGCTCCGAGCCCTCGTGGATCACCTGCATGCCCCCAGTTGCCCGCAGCGTGCGCGAGCGTTCACGGCGCAGCCTACTTTCGTCGTGATCCATCCAGGGCCGGGTGAGGGACAAACGTCGGATTCTGCCGAGATCATCCACGGGTGAGGCGCTGGCCAACCGGCGTCACAACTGGGGAAGGACCGTCATGCGCAGATTCCGCCTGGGCTTCGTCACGCTCGTGGCCGCGATGGGGCTCGTGGCCCTGCCCGCCGCGGCCGAGGCCACCACCGAAGCCGTCCTCAACATCCAGTACCAGGTCCAGGAAACCGGCTACTGGTGCGGGCCGGCCGCCACGCGGATCGCCCTGTCCGCGCGGACGTCGAACCTGCCGAGCCAAGGCACCCTCGCCGCGCAGCTCGGCACCACCACCAACGGCACCGACTGGATCGGGCAGGTCACCGGCGTCCTGAACCGGGACCTCGGCACCTCCTGGTACGAGACCAAGGAGATGCCGAACGACCCGCCCACCCAGGCCCAGCGGGACCTGCTCTGGCGCGACATCGTGCTGGACATCGACAACGGCTACCCGATCGTCGCCAACATCGTCGCGCCCGCGAACAACCACCCGCCGGGCTACCCGAACTACACGATCTACCACTACTTCACGGTCATCGGGTACGACAGCTCCGACATGACCGTCAAGATCGCCGACCCGGCGAACTTCGGCGGGAACCAGATCTACTGGCTGACCTTCAACCAGCTGGCGACGCTGATCCCGCCGAAGGGCTACTCCGCCTAGACGCCCAGCAGGCCCCAGTAGATCGCCCAGGGGACGAACACCACGCCGCCGGCCAGCAGGAGGCCGAGCCGGAGACCGCGGTTCCGCCACCACGCCACCGCCGTGCCGATGGTGGCGGCCACCGCGCCCAGCGACAGCAGCTGCAGCGCCAGCCACGGCAGCGGACGGCCGGCGACGACCGGGCCCAGCCCCTTGCCCATCGACAGCTGGATCAGCACGTCGACGACCAGGAACCCGAGCACGGCGAGCAGCCCGGTCGCCGACAGCCAGCGGGCCGGCCGCGCGGCGGGCCCGCGCCGGACCAGCGGGTACCAGGCGAACGCCACCAGCAGGAACGCCAGCACGGCGAGCTGCAGCCACGTCGATTCGTACCAGGCGAGCGGGGTCACCGCGTTGCTCGGCCGATCCTGCGCCGGCGGTTCGTCGGCCGTCGACGCGCTCGGCGGGTTCTTCACCCAGCTGCCCACGAGTTCGAAGTAGCCCGGCGCGTACCCCGGCAGCTTGTCGAAGCCGTCGGTGGTCCGGCGCAGCTGGTGCTGCGCGTCCGGGAACACCCGCAACGTGTGGTGGGCCACCGATTCCCGGAAGATCCGGACCGCTTCCCCCGGCGGCGTCAGGATGTCCTTCGCACCCCACACGCCGAGGATCGGCTGGCGCAGGCTCTTCAGCACCGGCACCGGGTCGTGGTGCGCCTCCGGGAACACTCCGCCGGCGGAGAGCTGGCGCAGCATCGTCGACGACGCCATCCGCACGAGCGAGCCGTCCATTCCCAGCCGCCGCAACTGGTTCTCGACCGCCCACGACTGTTGCCGCGACGGCTCGACCCCGTTCGCCCCGAGCGTCACGACGAAGGCGACGTCCGAAGAACGCGAAGCCGCCAGTGGCGCCACCCAGCCGCCTTCGCTCAGCCCCCAGACGCCGACCCGCGCCGGATCGACGTCGGATCGCTTGCGCAGTACCGAAACGGCGGCGAGCGCGTCGTCCGCGAGGGTCGAGTACGACCGTTCGAACTGCGAGTAGCCTTCGGTGCGCTTGTCGTAGATGAGCGTGGCGATGCCTTGCCGCGCAAAGGATTCGGCCTGATCGCGGTAGTCGTCCCGGCTGTGCTCCCCCGAGCCGTGGACCATCACCAGGCCCGGCAGCTTCGTGCCGCCGGGTGGTGCGACGACCGTGCCGTGCAACGTCACCCCGCCGTTGGTGAAGGTGACGTCGTCGTTGGTCACGTCCGCGGCCGACGCCGGTGGCGCGAGCGCTGTGACCGCCAGGATCACCCCGGCCAGTAGAACTGCTTTTCGCATGGAAAACCCCCTGGTGTCATGTCATTCCCCTGGATCCGGGAACGCGAGCCAGCGCACGAGCACGCGCCGCGCTTCCGGTGACCGGTCGTCCTCGCTTCGCCAGTACCGGCGGAACAGCTCCATGTAGTCGTCCCAGAACTGCTTGAGCTCGTCCGTGGTGAGCCAGGTGCCGCCGCGCGCGTAGAGCAGTGCGTCCGGCCAATCGCCGGGCAGCTCCTCGCGCGTTTCCGCGAACCGGTTGAGCTTTTCGAGGTCGTCCTCGAACCCCTGCCGCTGCATGTCGTCGAACAGCATCCGGGATTCGGTGCTCTGTTCACTGCGGCGCGGCCACCGGATGTCCCGCGGCCGCGTCCGCCACCACCGTTCCTTGCCCCGCGCGAGCTCCGGGACGTCTTCGACGAACCCGAACCGGGCCAGCTCCCGCAGGTGGTAGCTGGTCGCGCCGGTGTTTTCGCCCAGAGCCTTGGCGAGCCTCGTGGCCGTTGCCGGCCCGGCCGACAGGACGCCGAGAATCCGGCGGCGCAGCGGGTGCGTGACGGCCTTGAGGGCATCCGGGTCGAGCTGTTCCGGTGGTGGAGCGCTGGTCATGGCTCCACTGTAGCCGTGCACAGGAAAGTGTGCAAAGAAATCTTTGTAACTGCGAGCAGGCGGGTGCCCGGGTCGTGGCTCGTCGTTGAGTGTCTACAGAGGACGAACGCTGCTCACCAGATCGGGTGGTCGCTGTACTTCCTGAGCGTCTGCACGGACGGCCGCACGTACAACGTCCCCGCCAGGAAGCCCATGGTGGCGAAGGCGAGCGTCGAGAACGTCGTCAGCAGATCGGGTGCCTGCAGCTCCGCCGTGTCGCGCCACACCCGGAACACGATCGGGACCGCGAACGAGCCGAAGATCAGCACCAGTGTCAGCACGTACGTGAGCCGCAGGGCGCTGCGGGTAGCCGTGGCGCTGGCCACCACCAGGTAGTCGCCGCGGAGGCAGCGGCGGCACGTGAGCACCAGGACCGCGATCGCCAGGACGCCCAGCGGGGGCAGCACCGCCGCGGCCTTGCCGAGCAGCGTGTCCGGGAACGCGTGGCCGTGGACGATGCCCTGGAGGAACGTCGTGAGGCCGAACAGGAGCACCATCCCGGCGATCATCGAGCAGCCGACGACCACCGAGCCCCAGCGCACCCGCTCGGCGAACCGCGGGGGCAACGGCACGAACTCGACCTGGCCGAAGGTCCCCTGCACCCGTCTCACCTCCGAAAGCCGTGAAGGCCACAGTAAGGGACTAACTGTCCCTTGACGTGGCCTTCACGGACTTTCGGACCGAAAGGGCTAACTGGCCGCCAGCAAGTTGGCGCAGCGGATGAGCCCGATGTGCGAATAGGCCTGCGGATGATTGCCGAGGGACCGTTCCGCGATCGGGTCGTACTGCTCCGGCAGCAGGCCGGTCGGGCCCGCCGCCGCGACGATCTGGTCGAACAGCTCCTGGGCCTCGGTGCGCCGCCCGGTGAGCAGGTACGCCTCGATCAGCCACGCCGCGCAGATGTGGAAGCCGCCCTCGCCGCCGGGGAGGCCGTCGTCGCGGCGGTAGCGGTACACAGTGGACCCACTGCGCAGCTCCGCCTCGATCGCGGTCACCGTCTGCTGGAAGCGCTCGTCGGCGGGGTCGATCAGGCCGGTGAGGCCGACGAACAGCGACGCCGCGTCGAGGTCCGTGCCGTCGTAGGCCGTGGTGAACGCCTGGACCTCGTCGTTCCAGCCGTGGGTGAGGACGTCCGCCTTGATCTCCTCGCGCAGGCCGGGCCAGTTGCCCGGGATCTCCCGGCCGTACTGCTCGCCCAGCGCGATCGCGCGGTCGATGGTCACCCAGCACATGACTCGGGAGTAGACCCGGTGGCGCGGCACGTGCCGCTCCTCCCAGATCCCGTGGTCGGGCTCGTTCCAGCGCCGCGTCACGGCTTCCGCCATGGCGCGGACCATCTGCCAGTCCTCGTCACGCAGCTCGTGGCGCGCCTCGGCGAGCGTCCGGACGAGCTCGACGACCGGGCCGAAGACGTCCAGCTGGACCTGGTGGTTCGCCAGGTTGCCGACGCGAACCGGGCGCGAACCGGCATAACCGGGCAGCGATTCGATGACCGCTTCGGCGCCGATGACGCTGCCGGCGAGGGTGTACAGCGGGTGCAGGCGCTCGGGGCCGGCCAGCGTGGCGAGCACGCCGTGCAGCCAGCGCAGGTAGCCCTCGGCCTCCTCGATCGAGCCCAGGTGCACGAGCTCCCGCACGGTCATCGCGGCGTCGCGGATCCAGCAGTAGCGGTAGTCCCAGTTGCGGACGCCGCCGATCTCCTCCGGCAGCGACGACGTCGCCGCCGCCAGCACGCCGCCGGTGTCGGTGTTGACCAGGCCGCGCAGCGTCAGCGCCGAGCGCAGCACCAGGTCGGTCTGCACCCTCGGCAGCTGCAGCTTCGACGTCCACTCGCTCCAGTAGCGGCCCGCGCGGTCCCGGCGTTCCACTTCGGACAGTTCGTGCGGGCCGAGGTCCGTGGTGCCGCAGCGCAGCTCCAGCACGACCGGCTGGGTCGGCGTCGGCTGCACCAGCGCGGACGCGGTGTCGTGCAGGCCGTCGGAGGTGATGGTCCACTCGACGCCCGGCGAGTACAGCACGAACGGCTCGGACGTGCCGAGCACCCGGACACCGCCTTCGGTGACCTCGAGCTTCACCGGCACGCCGCCGAACTCGGGCCGCGGCGCGAACTTGACGCTCGCCGCCGCCTCGCCCGAGATCACCCGGACCAGGTCCGTCCGGTGCGGCGCGCTTTCGGGCTCGAGGTAGTCGGTGACGAGCAGGCGCGACCAGCGCGTTTCGACCGTCATCGTGTTCGGCAGGTAGCGCTGGCCGAGCGGGAGGCCGTTGCGGTGCGGCTTGATGGAGAAGTGGCCGGCCCCCTCGCCGCCGAGCAGGTCGGCGAACACCGCGGGCGCGTCCGGGCCGGGGTGGCACAGCCAGGTCAGCTTCGCGTCCGGCGTCAGCAGCGCGACCGAGCGCTCGTTGGCCAGCATCGACAGCCGCTCGATCGGCGGGGCCGACTCGCCGTACAGCCAGTTCCGGCGTTCCTCGAGCAGGAAGCCGAGCACCAGCGCGACGTCCACGGTGTCAGGCACGCGGAACCCGGCGAGCGTCTCGCCGTCGCCGACCTTGATGCCCAGGTCGGGGCCGGACAGCCGGGCGAAGGCCTTCTCGTCGGTGACGTCGTCGCCGAGGAAGATCGCCGCCGTGGCGCCGACCTGGTGGCGCAGGATGTCCAGTGCGTGGCCTTTGTCCGTTTGGACGACCGCCAGCTCGACCACTTCCTTGCCGTCGGTGGTCGAGACGCCTTCCCAGGTGGACGGTCCGGAGTGGACGGCCGCGAGCACGCGGCGGCCGGCCTCGTGCTCGGCCCGGCGGACGTGCACCGCGATGCTGGCCGGCTTGACCTCCAGCGACACACCTGGGACGTCCAGCACGAGCTGCTCGAGCTCGGACTCCAGCCGCCGGTGCAGCCCCCGCGCCTTCTCGTCGAGGGCGTGGATGAAGCCGATGTCGAACTCGGAGCCGTGGCTGCCGACGAGGTTAACCTCGGAGGGCAGCCGCGAGAGCGTGGCCAGGTCGCGCAGCGCACGGCCGGAGATGACCGCCGTGGTGGTCTCGTGCAGACCGGCGAGCGATCTGAGGGCCCCGACGGACTCGGGCAGCGGGCGTGCCTCGTCGGGGTTGAGGGTGATGGGTGCCAGCGTGCCGTCGTAGTCGCAAGCGACCAGCAGGCGCGGCGTGCGAGCGATCTGGACGATCGCGCGCCGCAGCTCGGCGGGCAGGGCCTCGGCAGTCAACACTCCTCCTCAGGAGCTCGTGCGGTGTCGTTCGGGTTAGTCGACCCCCTCGGCACCCAACGCCTGCAAGAACGAGCGCGCCCAACGATCGACATCGTGCGTGAGGACCTGGCGACGCATGGCGCGCATCCGGCGACGGCCCTCTGCCGGGTCGAGGGTAATGGCAGCCACTAGTGCGTCCTTCACCCCGTCCAGGTCGTGAGGGTTCACGAGGAATGCGCTAGAGAGCTCCGCCGCCGCACCCGCGAACTCGGAAAGTACCAGCGCTCCGCCCAGATCGTGGCGCGCGGCGACGTACTCCTTGCACACCAGGTTCATGCCGTCGCGCAGCGGGGTCACCACCATGACATCGGCAGCGGAGAAGAACCCGGCCAGCTCGGTGCGGTCCACGGACTGGTGCAGGTAGTGCACGACCGGGTGGCCCACTCGGGCGAACTCGCCGTTGATCCGGCCGACCATCTGCTCGATCTCGCCGCGCATCCGCTGGTAGTGCTCGACGCGCTCGCGGCTCGGCGTGGCGAGCTGGACGAACGTGACGTCGTCCGGCTGCAGCCGGCCCTCGTGCAGGAGCTCGTGCAGCGCCTGCAGCCGCAGGTCGATGCCCTTGGTGTAGTCGAGCCGGTCGACGCCGAGCAGGACCGTCTTGGGGTTGCCGAGGTCGCGCCGCAGCTGGGCGGCCCGCTCCTGGACGCCCTTGGTGCGGGCGAGGCTGTCGAGGCCCGCGGCGTCGATGGAGATGGGGAAGGCGCCGACCCGTACCGTCCGGTCGCCGACCTGCATCGTGCCCGGCCGCGACCGGACGCCGACCGCGCCGCGCGTCGACTCGAGGCCGATCAGCTGGCGGCACAGCCACAGGAAGTTCTGCGCGCCGCCGGGGCGGTGGAAGCCGACCAGGTCGGCGCCGGTGAGGCCGCGGATGATCGCCGCGCGCCACGGCATCTGCATGAACAGCTCGACCGGCGGGAACGGGATGTGCAGGAAGAAGCCGATGCGCAGGTCCGGTCTCAATTCGCGCAGCATCGCCGGCACCAGCTGGAGCTGGTAGTCCTGGATCCACACGGTCGCGCCCGGGGCGGCGACCTCGGCGCTGGCCTGGGCGAACCGGCGGTTCACCTTGACGTAGCTGTTCCACCACGCGCGGTCGAACACCGGGCGTTCGACGACGTCGTGGTAGAGCGGCCAGAGCGTCGCGTTGGAGAAACCTTCGTAATAGTCGCGGACTTCGTCGGCGCTCAACGAAACCGGGTGCAGCACCAGGCCGTCGTCGTCGAACTCGTCGACGTCGACGTCGGGGACGCCGGGCCAGCCCACCCAGGCGCCCTTCCTCGACCGCAGGAACGGCTCCAGCGCCGACACCAGCCCGCCCGGGCTGGCCGTCCACCGGCGCTCACCCTCGGCGGTGCGTTCGAGGTCCACCGGTAGCCGGTTCGCCACCACGACGAAATCGGCCTGGTTCGCGTTCTCCTTCTGGTCACTCACGTCGCCTGCTCCTCGCGTCTGGGTCGCGGCCCCAGAGTGAAACCCTATCGCGTGAGCGATGAACATTCGGTGACCGCGGTGTTACTCCAAGCTCCGTTCCGTCGGCTCGAGCGGACCAGCCATGCGTGGTCCGGCGAACCGGCGCTCCAGCCTGCCCAGGCCGGTGCGTACCGGCTGGGCGAGCCATTCCCCGAGTACCACGCCCGCTGCCAGCGCAAGCCCGATTGCGACGGCCGTCATGAGCGTCGAGATGTTGCCGCTCGGCTCCACCCCGATTTGGTATAGACCACGGTAGGTCGAGAGGCCGGGAAGCAGGGGAGTGATCCCGGACACGGCGACCACCAGTGGAGTAACGCCGAGCCGCCGCGCGAGCACGCCGCCGCAGAACCCGACCAGCGTCGCGGCCACCGCGGACGAGCTCACGCCGTCCAGCTTGGCCAGCATCAGAGCGCCGTAGACGGCGGCACCGATGCCCCCGGCGGCCGCCGCGACCAGCATGGCGCGCATCTTCGAGTAGCTCGCGAGCGCGAAGCAGGCGGCGGCGCCGGCCCCGCCGAGCACGACCAGCGGCAGCTGCTGCGGCGTCGACCCGGTCACCTCGGGCAGCGGGGTGCGCGGCAGGCCGAGCATGACGGCGATCCGCAGGGCGAGCACGACCCCGGCGATCAGGCCGGCTGACATCAGCGCGGTCTCCATGGTGCGGCCGGCGGCGGTGACGTTGTAGCCGGTGATGGCGTCCTGCACGGCCGAGACGGTGGACAGCCCGGACAGCAGCACGGTGACCGCGGCCGCGACGACCAGCGTCGGTTTGTCCGTGGTCAGGACGTTGCTGCTGACGATGACCATGGCCGAGAGGGTCGCGACCAGGCCGCCGACCACCTGCTGGAAGAAGAACGGCAGCCCGTAGCGGTTCACCACCCGGCCCACCCGGTCGATCACGCCGCTGATGACGAACGCGACGAGCGCGATGTCGATCCCGCCGCCGAGCAGGATGGTGACGAACGCGGCGACCCCGCCCCAGGACAGCGTCGCGACCCAGCGCGGGTACGGGTGCGGCGCCGAGGTGATCCGCTCCAGCTCGGTCTGCGCCTGCTCGGCGCCCATGTGCCCGCGGACGATCTTGCGGACGAGCTTCTCGGTCTCGGTCAGCCGGGTGTAGTCGAGGCTGCGGCTGCGCACGACGCGCAGCGCGGTGATGGGCGTCAGGTCGGTGCCGCGGTGGCAGGTCACGGTGATCGACGTGAAGATGACGTCGACCTCGCAGTGCGGCAGCCCGAGCGCGCCGGCGATGGCGATGATGGTCGCGGTGACGTCCGAGGCGCCGGCCCCGCTGGCCATCTGGACCTCGCCGATGCGCAGGCTCAGGTCGAGCACGAAGTTGACGGTGGCCTCGTCGGGCAGCTGCGGCCCCATCGCCTCTTCGGCGTCGACGGCGGGGAACTCCCCGGTGGGAGCTTCGAGGACGTGCCACGGCCGCCGCTTGAGGAGGGTGGGGCGGTGGACCCGGGGGCGCTGAGCGGGGGGTTCGAGCAGCGGCCATCTGGTCGCCCGGCCCCCGTTGGTGCGCTCGTTGATCTTCATGATCCATCCACCTCCTCGCTCGTTCCTCGAAGACCATCGACGGCCACCCGCCGACCGTTGCACGGATCATGGAGTGGCGTCCACCACGTCCCTCCATAGTGGCTTGGACCTGCGGATCCCGCTCCGCGAATCGATCACCGGAGGGGGCTCGGTACACTGGCTGCGGCGTCTCGGCGCCAGGCCGGTATAGCTCAGCTGGTAGAGCATCTGTCTTGTAAACAGAAGGTCAGGGGTTCGAGCCCCCTTGCCGGCTCCTTCCCTCCAGAAGGAGAACGTTTCGCCTCGCCGCGGGCCCGAAATCGAGGGGGATTCGTGGTGCGGTCCCGCATGAGCGCGGTCGGCGGGCTCGGCGATGGGGATACGTCCTGCTCCTGCTGGCCGGCAAACACCTCAGTTCCGCTGAAAATGCGGTTTTCCTCGGGTTCTGGGGATTGCTCATGGGTGTGGGCAGCGCCTTGTCGCCGGTGGAGCAGGAGCTGTCACGGCAGACGGCCCAGGCTGCGGCGCAAGGACGCAAGCCGGACCTGAGCGCCGCCCGGACCTTCGCGGTGACCGAGTCCGTCGCGATCGCAGTGGCCGCGGTGCTGGCGGTGCCGGCGGTGAACGCGCAGCTGTTCGACCAGCACCGAGAGCTGGCGCTGGTCGCCGCGTGCGGAGTTGTCGCGTTTCCCGCCTTGTACGCGCTGCGGGGTCTGTTCATCGGCGCTGGGCAGAACGGGCGCTACTCGGCGATCTTGCTGGCCGAGGCCGCCGCGAGGCTGGTGCTGTTCGTCGGGTTCGTCGTCGCCGGGGTCAGCGGGCTGACCTGGCTGGCGGTCGCGGTGGCGGTCGGCTCGTGCGCGTGGCTGCCGTTTGCTTTCCGGGCGCGTGGTTTGGTCGAGCCGGGTCCGTCGAGTGAGGCGTGGGGCGCGCTGTGGCGGCGCATGCTGGGCCTGATCGTCAGTGCGGCGCTGACCGCGAGCGTGCTGACCGGTTACCCGGCGGTGGTCAAACTGGTGGCGCCGCGCGGGAGCGAGGACGCGCTCGGCGGGTTGTTCCTGGCGGTGTCGCTGCTGAGGTCACCGCTGCTGCTGGTGCTCGCCCCGATCCAGACGCTGGCCGTGCCGACGGTGGTGCGGCTGCTGCACCAGCCGGACGGGACGCGCCGGCTGCGGAGGTTCGCGGCCTTGGGGGCGGGCGGCACGCTCGTTGTCGGCGTGGTCGTGGGGGCAGTGGCGTATGTGGCGGGGCCGTGGGTGTTCCACCTGCTCTACCAGGACAAGTTCGCGGTGTCGGCGCGGACGATGGCCGGTTTGGGCTGGTCCGGGATCGCGCTGGCGGCCACGATGCCGACGGTGGCGGTGCTGGTCGCGCGGAAGCAGACGGGCCGGGTGGTCACCGTGTGGGCGGTGGTGGCCGGGTTGAGTTTGCTGGTGCTGCTGGTTTCGCCTGGCGGGATCTTGTTCCGCGCTGTGCTGGGTGCGACCGTCGCGCCGACGGCCGGGTTGGCGGTCGCACTTGTGCTGGTCGCCGCCGAGCGCGATACGAAGCCGCTCCGCTGAGGGTGGCCGTCACCTTGACGGGCGTTTCAGCGGTCGTGGCGGGCGGTCCGCCCAGGACCGGTCAGTCCGCGAACGGGTCGGTCGTGTCCTTCGGACCGCGCGCCGCTCGCACGCGCTCCCTGATCTCGACCAAAGGTGGCTTGGCGACGTAATGCCGCCCTCGCTTCTCGCCTTCGGCCTCGAGAAGGCCGGCGGCCACGAGGGCGCGCAAATCCCGGCTCGCGGTGGCTTCCGTGATTTCATCGGGACTGTCTTCGAAGTAGGAACGGTAAGTGGCATTGCGCACGCGAAGGCCGATCATCGCGTCGAACAAGGCCATGGCGCTCCGCTCGGGAAGGCCGCGGCCCTGGACGAGCGTCTCCAGCTCCGCCCACATGCGTTCACTTTCCTTGACCCGCTGGAGCATCGTGCGTGCCTGGCGCAGGTGCGCGGTCAGCGTGAACCGGATCCACGGGCGGGCGTCCCGCCGGGGTTGCCAAGACCCACCGCCCACCTCGGCGAGCACGTCGTAGTAGGCCTGCGTGTTCTGGCCCAGGTACTCCTCGATGCTCATGAACACCGGGCTCAGCACCCCACTCCGGGCCAGGACGAGGCTTTGCAGGCAGCGGGCCATACGCCCGTTTCCGTCGCGGAACGGGTGCACCATGACGAGGTTCAGGTGGGCCATGGCGGCCCGGACGATGTCCGGGCATTCGGGGCCGGCGTTCAGGCCCGTGGCCAGTTCCCGCATCAGGGCCGGTACCAGGCTCAAGTCCGCGCCTTCGTGGACGATCTCGCCCGTCGCGTCGTTCCGGACGTAGATGTTCCCGGCCCGCCATCGGCCCGGGCGGTTCTTCAGCGCGTAGTTCGTCATCATGTAGTGAAGGCTTTTCAGCAACTGGTCGCTGTAATCGAAGTCTTCGTCTTCGGCCAGCTGCAGCACGTAGGTCATGGCTTCGCGGTAGCCGGTCAGTGCCAAGCGGGTTTCTTCGTCGACTTCGAGGGGCTCCTCGCCGGCGGCGACGTCGACCGCGTCGTCAAGCCCGGCTTCGTAGCCTTCGATGCTGTTCGAACCCTGGATGGCCCGCGCAAGGGAGACCCGGCGCAGGGAACCCGCCCAGCGCCGAGGCTCGGTCAAGTGGAAGCGCAGGGCCGTCTTGAGCTCCTCGACCTGCCGCAGGACCTCTCGCTCGCGTTCGTCGAGCTCCGGCGTCTCGAACAACATGTTTGTAACTCGGATAGCCACGATCAGTGTGATGGTCAGCTAACCGCCTCCATGTCGGATACTATACCAACATTCTGACGGTAGCGTATCCAGGGTGGGCGACTTAACCGACGAGACGAACGACACCGTGGCGAGATGAGCTCGTGTCCGAAATGTTCGTCCCCACCCCCTCCTGCCGGTTATAGTCGCTGGCCAGGGCCCCGCGGCTGCCGGGCCTTCCATGGGGGGATGGAAACGATGAGCGGGTTCGTCACCGCGGCGCTGGCTTTTCCCGCCGTGCTCTTCAGCTTCCTGCTGGTCGTCGTGATCGGCTACTGGGGGCTGGCCCTGCTCGGCGTCTTCGACGTCGAAGACGGGGAGATCGGGTTCTTCGGCGGGGTTCCCCTGTCCATCTCGCTGTCTCTCCTGGTCACCTTCAGCTGGTTCCTCAGCCTCGTCGGCACGGTCCTCATCGAAGGTGCGCCCCTGCGGATCCTGCTCGGCTTCGGCGTCCTGGCCGGAGCGCTCGTGGGCGGGGCGCTCGGGACGCGGCTGGTCATCGTGCCGCTGCGCCGGCTCTTCGCCGGGGTCGAGCCGACGCGGCAGGACTTCGTCGGCCGGGTTGCCGTCGTGCGGACGTCGAGTGTCACCGAGGACTTCGGGCAGGCCGAAGCCGCCGCTGCCGACGGCTCTTCGGCGATCGTCCAAATCCGACTGGCCGGCCAAGGCAACCTCGGCGTCGGCAGCCGCGTTGTCATCTACGACTACGACGCCGAAGGAGAGTTCTTCTGGGTCAGCCCCATGGAACTCGAGGCAGAAAAGGACTGAACTGAATGGATGCCATCGGCCTGGGGGCCGGCGTGTTGATCGCCGTCGTGGTCCTGATCGTCCTCGTGCTGCTGTTCGTCGTGAGCCGGCTGTTCCGCAAGGTGCCGCAGGGCAAAGCGCTGATCATCTCCAAGGTGCGCAAGGTCGACGTCACCTTCACCGGCGCGGTCGTGCTGCCCGTGCTGCACAAGTCCGAGGTCATGGACATCTCAGTGAAGACGATCGACATCGAGCGCACCGGCCAGGAAGGCCTGATCTGCCGCGACAACATCCGCGCCGACATCCGGATCTCGTTCTTCGTCCGCGTCAACAAGACCGTCGAGGACGTCGTGAAGGTCGCGCAGGCGATCGGCACCGAACGCGCCAGCGATCAGGGCACCCTGCAGGAACTGTTCAACGCCAAGTTCTCCGAAGCCCTCAAAACCGTCGGCAAGCAGCTGGACTTCGTCGACCTCTACACCAAGCGCAACGAATTCCGCGACCAGATCATCCGCGTCATCGGCACCGACCTCAACGGCTACAGCCTGGAAGACGCGGCCATCGACTACCTCGAGCAGACCCCGATGGCGTCGCTCGACGCGGCGAACATCCTCGACGCGCAGGGCATCCGGAAGATCACCGAACTGACGGCGATCGAGCACGTGCGCACCAACGAATTCCGCCGTCACGAAGAAAAAGAGATCACGCGCCAGAACGTCGACGCGCGGGAAGCGATCCTCGAGCTGGAACGGCGTCAGGCGGACGCGGAAATCAAGCAGCGCCGCGAAATCGAAACCATGCGGGCGCGCGAAGAAGCCGAAATCACGAAGGTGCAGGCCGAGGAACGGCTCAAGTCGCAGGCCGCGCAATTGCGCACCGACGAGCAGCTCGGCATCCAGCAGCAGAACCAGCAGCGCGAAATCGAGGTCGCCGGCAAGAACCGCGAACGCGTCATCGCCATCGAGTCCGAGCGCATCGAAAAGGACCGCCTGCTCGAGGTGATCGGCCGCGAGCGCGAGACCGAGCTGTCCCGGATCGCCAAGGACAAGGAGCTCGAAACCGAAAAGCGGTCGATCGCCGAGGTGATCCGGGAGCGGATCGCGGTCGAGAAGACCGTCGCCGAGCAGGAAGAGAACATCAAGAAGCTGCGCGTGGTCGAGGAGGCCCAGCGCACCCGTGAGGCCGTCGTCATCCGCGCTGAAGCCGAAGCCCAGGAGAACCTGGTCAAGGGCATCAAGGCCGCCGAGGCCGCGGAGCAGGCCGCCAAGTACAAGGCCCGCGAGGAGCTGACCCTCGCCGAGGCGCGCCAGCAGGCCGCCGAGCTGGAGACGCGGGCCAAGATCCGGCTCGCCGAGGGCATCCAGGCCGAGGAGGCCGCCGCCGGCCTGGCCGCCGCGCAGGTGCGCGAGCGCGACGCCGTCGCGCTGGAGAAGGTCGGCCGCGCCGAGGCGATCGTCGAGCGCGAGAAGGCCGTCGTGGTCGCCGAAGCGCTGCGCGACAAGCTGAAGGGCGAGGCCGAGGGCCTCACCGAGAAGGCCGCCGCGATGGCCGCGCTCGACAGCGCGAGCCGGGAGCACGAGGAGTACCGGCTGCGCCTGGACGCCGAGAAGGAGATTCGCCTGGCCGCGCTTGACGTGCAGCGGGACGTCGCCGAAGCGCAAGCCGTCGTGCTCAGCGCCGGCCTGGAGAAGGCCGACATCGACATCGTCGGCGGCGAGACCGCGTTCTTCGACCGGATCGTCGGCTCGATCGGCCTCGGCAAGAGCGTGGACGGCTTCGTGCAGCACTCCGACGTCGTCGGCGCCCTCGCCCGGCCGTACGTCGACGGGTCGGCCAGCTTCACCGACGACCTCGCCAAGCTGATCGGCGCGGTCAGCACCGAGGACGTCAAGAACCTGACGCTCTCGGCCTTCCTGGCGAAGCAGCTGCAGGCCGGCGGGCCGGACAGCGACAAGCTCCGTGAGCTGATGACCACGGCGCAGCGGCTCGGCCTCGCCGAGACGTCGGTCGCCACCGTCGTCGCCGCGAAGCAGTGACGGCGGCCGAGACGGAGCTGGACGCGGGCACCTATGAAGTGCTCCGCGTCCGGCTGGCCGCCCAGGCCGCCGAACTGGCGAAACGCGCGGACGAGCTCAACGCGCGGCGGCTGGAGGTCTTCGGCAGCGCGCAGCTCGCGCTGGTCGGCACCGAACGCATCCGCACCGCCAACAACTGCGTGCCCCGGGACATCGTCGCCGTCGACGGGCGGATGTTGTTCGGCTACAACGTCTTCATCGGCCTGAAGCCCGAGACGGCGATCGACGACGTCTTCTCGCTGCAGCGCTTCAGCCGCGACGAAGACGCGTTCCGCTTCGACGACGTCAGCGCCGAGGAACTGCCCGAACTGCTGCGTGACGAGCAGTTCGGGCGGGACTTCGGCGAGCTGTACCGGTACTACCGGCAGGCCAAGCTGCTGCAGCTGCGCCGGCTGGACGGCAAGCTGCTCGCGGTGTTCCAGATCGGCCCGCGCACCGAGGACATCCGGGTGCTGCGGTGGGCGATCGCGGCCGACGGCTCGGTGTCCTACCTGGACAGCCGCGGCGAGCGGGACCACGTCTTCCCGCCGTCGCACGACTTCGAGTGGATCGAGACGACCCGCGAGGACCACGTCCTCGGCCGGCACCCGCACATCTCGATCGAGGACGAGGTGTTCGTCGAAACCGTCGGCGGCAACCTGACGGTCAAGGTCGAGAACAACACCGAGACCGGCGCCGGGGTGTACGCCGAGCCGGTGGACGAGCCGCTGCAGAGCCTCGCCGACGCCGAGGTCTCCTACGCCCGGATCGGCCCGCTGATCCTGCTGCGCATGCTGCCGTACAAGGAAACCGAGTACCGCTACCTGGTGTTCAACACGCGCACCCAGGACGTCGTGCGGCTCGACGGCATCGGGCAGGCCTGCCAGCGGCTCCCCGAGGACCACGGCATCATCTTCCCCGGTGGCTACTACCTCGACACCGGCGTCAGCAAGACGTTCGACACCACTGTGGACGGTCTCGAGTTCGAGCGCGTGATCCGCTCGCCCAACGGCGAAGACGTGTTGTACGTCTTCCACGCGCGGGCCGAGGGACGCTCGCTCCTGCTGCCGTACAACGTGATCCGCAAGGAGGTCGCGAACCCGATCCCGTGCCACGGGTACTCGCTGTTCGACGACGGCACGATGATCCTGTTCCGCGCGCTGTCCGACGAACCGAGCCGGGTGCACCCGATGCAGGTGTGGCGGACGCCGTTCCAGTCGGACACCTACGCCGCGTCGCAGCCGGCCGGCACCGGGCCGCTGGAGCGGGTCGGGAACGCCGACCTCGTCCGCGGGATCTCCGACTGCCTGTCGATCACCAGGATGATCGGGGAGATGGCGCCATCGGCGGCGGTGTTCGAGGCGCTGATCGCCGCCTGCGCCCGGGTCTTCGACCACTACCACTGGCTGGGCGAGACCGAGCTGGGCGACCTGCGCTCGCCGCTGTCCGACGTCCGGGTCACCGCCGAGCAGGTGCTGGACGAGTTCGAGACGGTCACCTCGCTCACCGCGCAGGCGGCCGAGGCCGTCGACGCCGCGGCGGCCGACACGGCGTCGCTCGTGCGGCGCGTGCGGGGCGAGGCGCTGAACGCGGCGGACGCCTGGGTGCGCCGCCTCGCCGAGATGCACCGGGCGCGCGGGCGGCTGGTCACCGTGCGGGAGCTGCGGTACGCCGACACCGCGCGCGTGGACACGCTGATCGCGGACCTGGACACCGAGTTCGCCGAGGCCGCGCAGCGGGCCGTGCGGTTCCTGCAGGGCGAGGAGGCGTTCACCGGCTACCACGCCGAAGTGGACGGCCTCATCGCCGCGGCGGGCGCGATCAAGACCGTCGCCGAGGCCGGCCCGGTCGCCGAGCGGCTCGACGAGCAGTCCGCCGGTCTGGAGGTCCTCACCGACGTCGTGGGCGGGCTGGACATCGCCGACGCCGTCGTCCGGACGAAGATCCTGGAGCGCGTCGGCGAGGTGATCGGCGCGGTCAACCGCGCCCGGGCCACGCTCGACGCGCGCCGCAAGGAGCTCCTGGAGACCGAGGGCCGGGCGGAGTTCGCGGCCGAGTTCGCGCTGCTCGCGCAGGCCATCACCGGCGGGCTCGCGGTGGCGGACACCCCGGAGCGCTGCGACGAGCAGCTGGGCCGGCTGCTGCTGCAGCTGGAGAACCTCGAATCGCGGTTCGGGGAGTTCGACGACTTCCTGACCTCGCTCGGGGAGAAGCGCACCGACGTCTACGAGGCGTTCTCCTCGCGCAAGCAGGCGCTGCTCGACGAGCGGGCACGGCGGGCGGACAGGCTGGTCGAGTCGGCCGGGCGCATCCTCGGCAGCGTGACGCGCCGGGTCGGTTCGCTCGGCTCGGCCGAGGAGATCAACACCTACTTCGCGGCCGATCCGATGGTTTCGAAGCTGCGCAGCGTCGTCGAGGACCTGCGGGCGCTCGGCGACCAGGTGCGGGCCGAGGAGCTGGAAGGCCGGGTGAAGGCCGCTCGCCAGGAGGCCGGCCGGGCCCTGCGCGACCGCCTCGACCTCTACGGCGAGGGCGGCGAGACGATCCGCCTCGGCCGCAACACCTTCGCCGTCAACACCCAGGACGTCGACCTGACGCTGGTGCCGCACGACGGCTCGATGAAGTTCGCGATCACCGGCACCGACTACCGGGCGCCGGTGCGCGACGCCGCGTTCGAGGCGACCCGGCCGTACTGGGAGCAGCTGCTGGTCTCGGAGTCGCCGGAGGTCTACCGAGCCGAGTACCTCGCGACCTCGATCCTCGCCGAACGGCCGGCCGCCGAGCTGGTCGAAGCCGACCTCCTGGAAGTCGTGCGGAGCGTGGCCGGGGAGCGGTACGACGAGGGGTACGCGCGCGGCGTGCACGACCACGACGCCGCCGCGATCCTGGGCGCCCTGCTGCGCCTGCGGTCGGCCGCCGGGCTGCTGCGCTACCCGCCCGCCGCCCGGGCGGCGGCCCAGCTGTTCTGGGCGTTCGGCGCCGACGAGCGCGCCAAGGCGTCCTGGACGACCCGGGCCGCGTCGCTCGCGCGGGTGCGGGAGGCGTTCGGCGCCACTCCGGCGATCGACGAGCTGTCGCGGGAGCTCGCCGACGCGATCACGGCGTTCGCCGGCGGGCTCGGGCTGGAGACCGAGTTCGCCGGGGAGTACTTGTTCGAGGAGCTCGCCGTCGGCCCGTCCGGGTTCGTCACCAGCGGTGGCGCGCGGGCGGTGCTGGACAAGTTCCGGCTCGACCGGCGGAGCTTCGCCGAAGACCTGGGTTCGCTCGACGACCTGGCGGACCGGTACCAGCTCGCCGACGCCTGGCTGCGGTCCTTCGCGGACTCGGCCGGGCTGCCGGCCGACGAGCTGCCCGAAGCCGTCGCGATCGAGCTGTGCGACCTGCCGCGGTACGACTCGTCGGCGACGCTGACGGCCACTGTGGACGGTCTGCTCGGCGCGCACCCGCGGATCACCGGGCGGTCGGTGACCGTGCGGCTCGACGAGACGCTCGCCAGGACGCACCGCTTCCGCCGTGACCGCGTGCCGGGCTTCCGCGCGTACCAGCGGCTGCGCAACGAGCTGGTCGCGGCCGAACGCGACCGGCTCCGGCTGGAGGAGTACCGGCCGAAGGTGATGAGCGCCTTCGTCCGGAACCGGCTGCTCGACGAGGTCTACCTGCCGCTGATCGGGGACAACCTGGCCAAGCAGCTCGGCGCGGCCGGCGACGCCAAGCGCACCGACCAGTCCGGGCTGCTGCTGCTCATCTCGCCGCCGGGGTACGGCAAGACGACGCTCATGGAGTACGTCGCCAGCCGCCTCGGACTGGTGTTCGTCAAGGTCAACGGGCCGGCGCTCGGCCACGACGTCACGTCGGTCGACCCTGCGGACGCGCCGAACGCGACCGCGCGGCAGGAGGTCGAAAAGATCTCGTTCGCGCTGGAGCAGGGCAACAACGTGCTGCTGTACCTCGACGACATCCAGCACACGTCGCCGGAACTGCTGCAGAAGTTCATCTCGCTGTGCGACGCGCAGCGGCGGATGGAAGGCGTGTGGGAGGGCCGCACGCGGACCTACGACCTGCGTGGCAAGCGGTTCGCGGTGTGCATGGCCGGCAACCCGTACACCGAGCAGGGCAAGCGGTTCCGGATCCCCGACATGCTCGCCAACCGCGCGGACGTCTGGAACCTCGGCGACGTGCTGTCCGGCAAGGAAGAGCTCTTCGCGCTCAGCTACGTCGAAAACGCGCTGACGTCGAACACCGTGCTGGCGCCGCTCGTGTCGCGTGAACGGTCCGATGTGGACATCCTGGTCCGGATGGCCCGCGGCGACGGGTCCGCGCGGGCGGACCAGCTTTCGCACGCGTATTCGGCCACGGAGCTGGAGCAGGTCCTCGCGGTGCTGCGGAAGCTGCTGCGGGTGCAGCGGACCGTGCTGGCGAACAACCAGGCCTACATCGCTTCGGCGGCGCAGGCGGACGCTTCGCGCACCGAACCGCCGTTCCAGCTGCAGGGCTCGTACCGCAACATGAACAAGCTCGCCGAGCGGATCGTGCCGGTGATGGACGACACCGAGCTCGAAGCCCTGATCGACGACCACTACGCCGGCGAGGCGCAGACGCTGACCTCGGGTGCCGAGGCCAACCTGCTCAAGCTGGCCGAGCTGCGGGGACGGCTGTCCCCTTCGCAGGCTCAGCGGTGGGCCGACGTCAAGGCGGCATACCTGCGGGAACAGGCGTTGGGCGGCGACGGCGAAGACCCGATGAGCCGCGCGGTCGGCGCGGTGGGCCTGCTGGCCGACCGGGTCGAGGCGGCCATCGGGCGAGCGGCTCAGCAGCTGGCGCGGGAAGAGGCTTAATTGCTTTGACGCGGCTCGGCACGTCCGGCGATGATGGGTGCCACACGAACCGAGGAGGGCACATGACGACCATGGAATGGCAGCACATGGCGCACTTCTCGGGGCTCCCTGTCATGACGTAGCCGCGTCGTGCTCCAGGGAGCCGCCCGCCGGGAAACCGGGCCGGGCGGCTTTCTTCTTATATCGGCGAGCTTGGGAAGCGGCGCGGCCTCCAAAACCGCGGCCAGAGGGTTCGACTCCTTCCGCCGGTGCTCTTTTCCCGGCATTCGTCTTCGCTGCAACCAGTGCGCGGACGCGAATGCGCTCGGCGCGTTGGTCCAGCGGTACGGATCCCCGGTTCTCACCCGGGAGACCCGGGTTCGACTCCCGGACGCGCTACCTTGGCCGAAGCCGAAGGAGACGAGGCCCCGGGTTGTGGTCCCGGGCGAAGCCGGTGCGAGTCCGGTCGGCCAACCCACCGCGCGCGGTTCGGTAACCAGCGGGGCCTCATAAGCTCCGCCGACGTGGTTCGACACCACGGCGCGCGACCACCTACCCGGGGGAACTTCCATGCTGCAGACGATCATCAGCCACACCCTGCGCGTCCCGCGCGCCGCCGCCCCGGCCGGCGACGGGTCCGCCGTCGCCCGGCAGCTGGACGTCGTGCTGCTCAGCGTGGGGTTCAAGGCCGATCGCGCGCTGCTCGGCCACCTGTCCACCGTGGCACCCGGCGCGGCGATGGACCTCGCCGCGGCCGTCGTCGGCGCCGTCCGCGGCCTGGTCGGCGACCACGTGCGGCACAACGCCTACTTCAAGAAGTTCCCGCGCCGCGTGCCGGACACCGTCGAGTTCTGGGTCTCCTGCCTGCGCCACACCGGCGGCGGCGACGTCGTCGACCTGCTCACGCTGCCGGGCTACGGCCGTTACCAGCACAGCTTCGCCGACCTGCTCGCCGCGCACGACGAGCTTGTCGCGTCGATCAAGGACCGGGTGACCGTCGTCCACTTGGGTGGCACGCTGGAGGAAGAAACCCGCGCGCTGTACCGATCCTTGGCCGAGTCCGGCACCCCGCTGGGGGAAGCCGACCTGCAGCTGCTCGCCGAGCTGGCGGTCACCTGCGGGGACGTCGAGCTCGAAGCCGTGCCGGTGCGCGAGAACCGGGCCGTGCTCAACGCCGTCCGGCTGGCGGAAGGCCGGCCGCTGGTGGCGGTCGACACCGTCGTCGACGTGCTGCGCGCGGCGTGCCAGGCCAGCGGCGGCGACGTCACGCTGGCCGAACCGACCCGGTTCCGCAGCTTCCGCCGCCGCGAGCGGCGTGTCCTGCTCGCCGCGCTCGACGGTGTGATCGCGGGCAACGCGGGCAAGCTCGGTGACGTTTCCCGCTTCGCCGAACGGTTCAAGCGGCTGGGCAGCTACCTGCACCCGTACGAGACCACGGCGTACCCGGGCGCGCGCGAGGTGTTCGACGTCGCCCGCGGCGACCGCAAGGTGTCCTCGGTGGCCGGCCGTGCGGAGCGCGCGTTCGCCGACGGCGATGTTTCGCGCGCCGCCGAGGTGCTGACCGCCGCGCCGGGCCTGTTCATGCGATCGCTGGATCGGCTGCTGCGGCAGGCCGATCCGGTCGACGACGTCCTCGCCGCGGCCCGCACGGTGCTGGGTTCGGTGTCCGGCCGGGTGCTGTGCTCCGTGCGCGAGCACCTGCTGAACCGCGCCACGCCGGACGCCGCCCGTGTGTTCACGACGCGCAGCCGTCGCGCGTGGGTCGCCGCCGACACCCGCCCGCCGCTGCCGCGCGAAGTGATCGCGCGGGTGAGCGACCTGATCGACGCCGAACTCTCCGCACGGCTGCCGGCCGGCGGGCGGCTGGTGGTCGACCCGGCCGTGCTGGACGTCGCGCTCCCGCTGTCGGGGAAGGCGAGCGAGGACGGGTTCGCCGTGCTACCGCGCGGTTCGCGCACCCACGTCGAGGGGGAAGTGCTGCGGTTCTTCACCTATTGGCGGCAGGCGCGGGAAACGACCGACTTCGACCTGTCGGCATTGTTGCTGGACGCCCGCTTCCGGTACGCCGGGCACGTGTCGTGGACCAACTACCACGACGGCGGCGCGGTGTACTCGGGCGACCTCACCGAGGCGCCGGACGGGGCGACCGAGTTCATCGACATCCCGCTGGACTCGCTCGGCGCCGCGTACGTCGTGCCGCAGGTGAACGTCTTCTCCGGCGAAGGTTTCGACGACGTCGCCGAGTCGATGTTCGGCTGGATGCTCCGCGACCGGGCGCAGGCCGGCGCGCCGTTCGAGCCCCGCACCGTGCGGACCCGCTCGGACCTGCGCGGCCGCGGCCGCGTCGCGCTGCCGATGGTCTTCGGCCGCGACCGGTCCGGCACGTGGACGGCGACCTGGCTGCACCTGTACCTGTCCGGCTCGCCCCGGTTCAACCGGCTCGAGACGAATCAGGCGAGCACGAGCGTGCTGGCGCGCGGCCTGGTCGAGCGGAAGTACCTGACCGTCGGGTACCTCGTCGGGCTGATGCGCGACACCGAGGTGACCGTGTGGGAGCCCGGTGCGCGGCCGGCAGAGCCGGTCACCTACGTCGGCCTGCACCGGCCGGAAGGGCTGCCCGAGGGGTCGACCGTGCTCACGCTGGAGACGCTCAACCGGCTGGTCCCGGCCTGATAGGGTGGTCGATGCGAGGCCATGAGCGGGCTTCCTTCTCCTCTGTAAACGGCTTAGCCCGCTCGCCTTCCTCGCCTCGACGGAAATTGTCGGACCCCTCGTCTAACGTCTCGATGAGACCAGACGAGGGGAGTCCCGATGACCACGCACACCCTGGAAAGACCCGAAGCCGACATCGTCTACGACGTGCACGGCCCGGCGCCCGCCGAGAGCCCGCGGCCACCGCTGTTCATGATCGGGCAGCCGATGACGGCGGAGGGGTTCGGCGCGCTGGCGTCGCACTTCGCCGACCGCACGGTGGTCACCTACGACCCACGCGGGCTCGGGCGCAGCGTCCGCAAGGATGGACGCGAGGACCACGTGCCGGCCGTACAGGCGGAGGACATCCACGCCGTCATTTCGGCGCTCGGCGCCGGGCCGGTGGAGGTGTTCGGCAGCAGCGGGGGCGCGGTCGCCGGGTTGGCGCTGGTGACGGCGCACCCGGAGGCCGTGAGCACGCTCGTCGCCCACGAGCCGCCGATCGTCGCGTCCCTGCCGGACGCGGCCGCGGCCGAGCGGGCCGGCCAAGCGGTGCGGGATGCTTACGAGGCCAAGGGGTTCGGCGCCGGAATGGCGGCGTTCTTCGCGATGATGTCGTGGCAAGGCCCGTTCACCGACGCGTATTTCGCACTTCCACTGGCGGACCCGGTCCAATTCGGACTCCCGCCCGAGGACGACGGCCGCCGCGACGACCCCCTCCTGACCGACCGCACACTGGCGGTGAGCGCGTACCGGCTCGACGTCCCGGCCTTGGCCGCGGCTCGGACGCGGATAGTCGTGGCGGTCGGGGAGGAGTCGCGCGAGGTGTACACCGGCCGCGCGGCGATCGGAACGGCGACGCTGCTCGGCCAGGAGGCGACGGTGTTCCCGAGCCACCACGGTGGTTTCCTCGGCGGTGAGGACGGCTATGCCGGGCAGCCGGAGGCCTTTGCCAAGAAGCTGCGGGAGGTGCTTGAAGGCTGAGTGCCGCCCCCGCTTGCGGCGGCCAGCTGCCGGCTCGAGCTCGCGGCGGCGTGCGTTGCGGCCCGGGGGCGGCGATCGGCATGGCCGGGGCTGCTCGGGCGGATGTTGCCGTGCGGCGGCGGTTCCTGCGGCGGCGAGGCGGTCGGCCGGAGCCTTCGCTGAGCAGCCGGTGAGAGATGCTCGTGAGTTTCCCGCTTGCGGCGGCCAGCTGCGGGCTCGAGCTCGCGGCGGCGCGCGTTGCGGCCGGGGCAGCGATCGGGACGCTGCTCGGGCGGATGTCGTCGCACGGCGGCGGTGCCCGTGGCGGCGAGGCGGCCGGAGCCTTCGCCAACCAAATCCAGGAGGTCCTCAAGAGCCAACTTCCCACCTCTCCAACGCGCGCCGGACTCAATCAAACGTTTGGTTGACAGAGTCGTCCGGTTGCTTGACGATGACTGGGTCAAGGTCGTCGCTGGGGAGGTACGTCGTGGAGAGGCACGCGCTCAGGTGGTGGGCACTGGCGGTCGCGGTCCTCGCGGTGCTGGTGGACATGATCGACAACCAGATCGTCGCGGTGGCCCTGCCGACCATCCGGCGGGAGCTCGGCACCGGCGAGGCCGCGCTGCAGTGGATTTCGGCCGGCTACGCGCTGGGCTTCGCGCTCACGCTGATCACCGGCGGCCGGCTGGGGGATCGCCACGGGCCGAAGAGGCTGTTCGTGGCGGGCATGCTCGTGTTCACGGCCGCCTCGCTCGGGGCCGGGCTCGCCGGGCACGCCGGCGTGCTGATCGCCGCGCGGGTGGTGCAGGGTGTCGGCTCCGGGCTGATGGTGCCTCAGGTGCTGTCGTTCGTCCACGCGGAGTTCGACGAGCGCGAACGCCCGAAGGCGATGGCCTGGTACGCGGCCGCGTTCCCGGTCGGCGGGCTCGCCGGGCCGCTGCTGGGCGGCGCGCTGACCGAGGCCGACCTCTTCGGCACCGGCTGGCGGGCGATCTTCCTGGTGAACGTGCCCATCGGCGTGCTCGCGCTGGCCGGCGCGCTGGTCACCATGCCCGGCCGGCCGGGGTTCTTCCGGCACCGGATGGACCCCGTCGGGCTGGGGCTGCTGACCGCCGCGCTGTTCGCCGTCTTCTACCCGCTGGTGCAGGGGCGCGAGCTGGGCTGGCCGGCGTGGTCGATCGCGCTGCTGGTGGCGGCCGTCCCGCTGGCCGGCGTGTTCGCGTGGCACCAGCGGCGCCAGTTCCGCCGCGGCGGCGAACCGCTGCTCCCGCCGGACCTGCTGCGGCAGGTGGCCGGCAGCCAGGCCGTCCTGCTCTGCGTCAACACCGGCGTCGGCGTCTTCTTCGTCCTGACGCTGCACCTGCAGCTCGGGCTCGGCTTCACGCCGTGGGAAGCGGCTCTGACGTTCGCGCCGTCGACGCTCGGCATCGTCGTGGGCAACGTCCTGGCCATGCGCCTCGCCCCGAAGCTCGGGCGCGCCTTCACCGCCGGCGCCGTCGGCGTGCTGCTGGCCGGGCTGGTGGTGCTCGCCGTCCTGGTGTCGCAAGTGGACACCGCACTGCGCGGCTGGGAACTGGTGGTGCCGGTGATCGCCGTCGGGCTCGGCATGGGGGCGGTGCTGAACGCACTGTTCGCGACGTCGATGGCGGGGATCCGGCCCGAGCAGGCCGGCGCGGCGTCCGGCGTCGTGAACACGACCGTCCAGCTCGGCACGGCGACCGGCATCGCCTTGTTCGGCACCGTCTTCTTCACCCGGCTGGACAGCGGATCCGCGTCGGCGACGGCGGGCGCGCTCGCGGTCAGCGCCGGGGTGCTCGTGCTGGCCCTCGTCCTGACGGCGGCGCTGCCTCAACCGTCTGTTCGACAGAGTCAAGCGGCTGGTTGACGTATAGTCGCGGCGTGACCGCGTCGAAGCCCCGCCGTTCGCCGAAGCCCCAGGAGCGCCAACGGGATCCGGAGCGCACCCGCCGGCTGATCCTGGAGGCGGCGGCCGCGGAGTTCGCGGCGAAGGGCTACGCCGGCGCGCGGATCGCGGCGATCGCGGCGCGGGCCGGGGTGAACCAGCAGCTGATCTCGTACTACTTCGACGGCAAGGAAGGCCTGTACCGGGCGATGTCGGAGGGGTGGGGACAGCGGCAGAGCGAACTGATGGCGCCGGACCTGCCGCTGTCCGAACAGGTCCGGCGGATGGCTCTGGAAACGGTGGAGAGCCGCGACGGCGTCCGGCTGCTGGCGTGGTCGGGCCTGGAGTACGAAGGCCCGGAGACCGATCCCGACCACGCGCCGCGCACGCAGCGCCTGACCGGGACGGTGGAGCGGCTCGGCGCACTGAAGGCCGAGGGCCGCCTCCCGGACTGGGCCGACCCGGAATGCCTCACGGTGCTCCTGATGGCGGCGGCGATGGCCCCGGTGACGTTGCCGCACGTGGTCGACGGCCTGACCGGGACGCAGGCGGACTCGCCCGAGTTCGTCCGGCGGTACGCCGACCAGCTGGCCAGCCTGATCGAACACCTGGAGTCCACCGGCCCTTAGTGCGCGACGGGTTCGGCAGCGGCGGTGGCGGTGGCGGCCGGCGCGGCAGGCCCGGGCGTGCTCGCCGGAGCACTGGGCCCGGCCAGCGCCAGCCCGGCGAACAGCGCGATCAGGACGATGCCCAGCGCGGTGCGGAGAAGGGCGGAAACGGAACAGACGACCATCATGGCAGACTCCTCGGAATTCCCCGGTGAACGGGATTCGGTGGATTTCACGGTGGTTTCGCGAAATTCCGGTCTGTATCGATGGTGCGCGCCGGACGCCGGTCGCGACAAGGTGTTTCCCGTTGCCGGCAACGTCTTTCGCCGGGGAAACCCAGCTCGCCGGCTTGGAACTCAATGCGTGGTCATGACGGCAACCTCACCCTGGATTTCGACTTCCCTGCGGTTGATCGCCGCGACGGAAGCCTTCGCTACCCCGACGGGCGCGGTGGCCAGTTAGTGTCCAGCTTTTGACCTGTTTTCCCCAGGGCAGACCTGTCGTGAGTGGTAACGCGGGTCAGAACCCGCGTTACCACTCACGACGGCCGGAGAGGGCGAGGCTCACTCCGCGAACGCCGGCCGATCCCGGTACTCGGCCTCACCCAGCACCGCCGGGTTGAGGGTGACCCGGTACGCCGCCGCCTCCGCCCACCAGCGCCCTGCTTCCGCGCGGTCTCCGCGGGCTGCCGCCGTGTTTCCCAAACCCGTCAACGCCCTCGCCCGCTCGTACTCGTTGCCCGCGTCGTCGGCCACCTCGGCCGCCAGGTGATAACCGCGCGCGGCCTCCTCCCAGCGGCCCGCGCGGAAGTGCACCCAGGCCACGCAGTTGACCGACATCGCCCGGTCCACCGGCAGCTGAGCGAGCTCGGACGCCTCCGAAGCCGCCGCCAGGGCCTCGGGAAAGCGGTCCAGGGCCACCGAAGCGAGGGCGATCCCGCGCAGCGCGATCACCACGTTGCGGGTGCGGCCCGTGCGGCGGTACACCTCCAGCACCGTCATCAACTCGGGCAAGGCCGCCTCCGCTTCGCCGCGGTACAGGCGGGCCCACGCCAAGCTGGACAGCGCGTCGATCGTGCCCCGGTCGTCCCTGGCCAGGGCGAACTCCGCCTGGGCCTGCTGGTGGAAGCGGACCGCCTCGTCGGGACGGCCCGCCTCGATGTGGGCCATGCCGAGGTTGTTGAGGATCATGCCCGTCGCGCTCGGGTCGGCAGCCGCGCGGGCCGCCTCCAGTGCTCGCTCGTGCGTGCGGATCCACGGCTCGAACAGCTTCTCGCGGAAGAAGAACGCCCGGAGCACGAACGCCAGCTGCCAGCAGCGGTCGTGCAACCCGTGGCGGGCCGCGGTATCGACGATGTCCGCGAGCGTCGGCCACTGTGCGCCCAGCCAAGCCAGCGCGCCTTCGGCGTCCGAGAACGGCGTGACGGCCGGGCCCGGCAGGCCG
The DNA here is from genome assembly GCF_031625235.1 of Amycolatopsis sp. 505. NCBI lineage: Bacteria > Bacillati > Actinomycetota > Actinomycetes > Pseudonocardiales > Pseudonocardiaceae > Amycolatopsis > Amycolatopsis sp. 505. The sequence continues at coordinate 397,796 of NZ_JACKQP010000002.1, read as the reverse complement.
GTCGGCGGGCGGAAGCGGTACGGCTCGGCGAGCTCGTCGGCCGCCACCGTCAGCGCGACGAGGTGCTCGACCAGCCGGCGTACGGCGACTTCGCGGTCCTCCGCCGCCACTTGGGGCAACGCGTGCTTCGCCGCGAAGGTGCGCATCAGGTCGTGGAGCTCGACGTACCCGCGTTCGTCGCGGACGACCAGGTGGGCGTCGTGCAGCCGGTCGACCAGCCGGTCCGTCTCGCCCGCGTCGAGACCGGCGAGCGCTTCGACGGCGCTCGTCTCCGCGGCCGCGGCGGGGTGCAGGGTGAGCAGGCCCAGCAACCGCCGTTGGTCGTTGGGCAGTGCTTCGTACGAGACGGCGAACGCGGTGGCGACGCTCCGCTCGCCGTCCTCCAGCGCACCGAGGCGGGTTGTCTCGTCGGCCAGCCGGTCGCGCAGCTTCGCCGCCGTCCAGCCGCCCGCGATGAACCGGGCCGCGACGATCCGGACCGCGAGCGGCAACTGCCCGCAGTGCCGGACGATCTCGGTCGCCACTTCGTCGTCGGCCGGCGCGTGGTCGTCGGCGACGGACCGCAGCAGCCGCACGGAGTCGCTCAGCGGCAGCACGCCGACCGGGAAGTGCCAGGCGTCGTCGAGCGCCGGCAGCCGGCCGCGGCTGGTGACCAGGATCCGCGACGACGTCTCGCCGTCGGTGATGGCCCGGATCTGCTCGGCGGACCGGACGTTGTCCAGCACCAGGATCATCCGCCGCCCGCGCAGCTGGTCGCGGACCAGGTTGGCCAGGCCGTCTTCGTCGGCGGGGAGCTGGTCGGCCGAGACGTCCAGCAGCCGCAGCAGCCGGTGCAGGGCTTCGCCCGGCGACAGCTCGACGGCCCCGGGGGTGTGGCCCCGGAGGTCGAAGAACAGGCAGCCGTCCGGGAAGGTCTCCGCGACCCGCCGGGCGGCGGCGACGGCCAGCGCCGTCTTGCCCGCACCCGCCATTCCGTGCACCACCCCGACCCGGGCGCTGTCCCGCCCGAGCAGCAGCGCGGAAAGCGCCGCCAGTTCGGTTTCACGGCCGACGAAGTACCGGCCGCTGTCCGGCAGCCCGACGATGCCGCCGGCGCTGCGGCGGGCGGGGAATGCCGATTCCGCGACGAGGGCGAGCAGTTCTCCGCCCGCTCCCAGTGCCTGGTCGCAGGCCTTGGCGAGCTCGCGGTTCACGCGGGCCTTGCCGTTCTCCACCTTGCTGAGGTAGCCCTTGGTGAAATGGACGGACGCAGCGAGTCCGGTCAGTGACATGCCGACCGACATCCGTCGACGCTTCAATTCCGCTCCAAAGTCCGGCATGGGTCGATCATCCTGTAATCGGTGAACGGGGGGAAGGTCCGCCGGCGGCCCGGGCCCGCCGGCGAGGGTGCTGGTCAGCCCAGCAGGGAGACCAGCTGGCCGAGCACGATGATGAAGTGCGTGTGCATCGCGTTCCCCTTTCCGGATCACCGCCACCGCGGTTTTCCCGCGGCGGCTTCCTTGGTTGCCGGAGGATTCCGGCGAACCAAGCTTGACCCGGCGAATTGCCCGGCGGGAGACGTTTCCCGTTGCCTCTCAAAGGAAATCGCTGACCTGCGCGGTTTCCCGGAACGGGAAACCGCGGGAAACAGGTGATGGCGTCGTGGAGCGCGCCCGAGGTGGGTAGACTTCCACGCAACGACCAAGACGGAGGTGACGGCTTGGCTCAGGAGGCGGCCGAAGCGAAGATCAACGCTCTCTCAGCGGAGCTGAAACTGCTTCGCAAGGGGCTCGGCGTCCAAGCGAAGACCCTGCCTGCGCTGGTCGGGGAACAGTTGCGCGAAGTGTGCGGTGTCGACGAAGAAGACACCCCGGGAACGGTTCGCGGCAAGGTGGTCGAAACGCTCCGCCGGTTGATCGAAAAACTGCCCGATTCGCAGCGGCGCACGGCGCGGATCGTCCTGGGGTTCGGCACCGGCCCGAACGAGCGCTACACCCAGCGCCTGGAACTGCTGGGCACGGGCGCCGACCGGAACGTGCGCACGATGCAGCGCCGCGCCGACGACGTCATCTACCTGATCGCCGAGGCCGCGTACGGTGCGCCGTCGCCCTACGGCGGCTCGCTGATCAGCGATGACGGCCCCTGGCACACCTCGGCGCTGGCGGTCCGGCTGACGTTGACCGGGGTGGCGGCCGCCGAGGTCTTCGAGACGCGCCGGGTGGTCAGTCACGTCGCCGGGCTCGCCGACGTCGAGCACGCGATCTCCCTCGCCCGGCCGGCGAGCACCACCGTCCAGCCGGACCTTTCGGGCCTCGGCATCGACGTCGTCGCCGGCGGTGAAGTGCATTCGGTGCGGATGGTCAGCTCGTCCCGGGTCGCGTTCAGCCTGCGGCCGCCGCAGCCGCTGGACGCCGGTGACGAGCACGAGTTCTTCTTCCGCATCCGGGTCGACGAGCTGCCCTCGCCGTTCTACTGCTGCACGCCGGAGTTCCCGTGCGAGAGCTTCGACCTCAACGTCCGGTTCGACCGGCGGCAGCCACCGCAGCGCGTCTGGCGCATCGACGGCGAATTCTCCAAGGACGCCCAAGACCCGCTGACCGCGCGCAAGCCGCTCTTCCTCGACAACGCGGGCGAGGTGCACACCAGCTTCCGCGAGCTGCGGCCGGCGCGGTCCTACGGCGTGGGCTGGCAGCCCGCTTCTTGAACCACCAGCCGCTTCCCCGTGCACCGGAGCGAGCCGGCTGTGCGGTGTCCGCTCCATGCTCCTCCTCGCCGTGACCGCCACCGTCCACAATGCCGCATCGGGCGCGCGTTGGGCGTGACGAAAAGTGGACAAAAACTCGACAGTGCTTACCCGGCTGAGAGACGCCGTCCGTGCCATCATCGGGCATGGTCACGAGTGAACCGGAGCTCAACAGCGGCGTGCTGCCCGGGAACGTGCGCGCCGACGACTGGATCATGCTGGTGCTCGCCGCCGGTTCGGTCGGGTTGCTCGGGTTCATGGTGCTCAGCCCGCCCACGCGCGACGTCGGGTTCATCATCTTCTCCATCGACTGCGGGATCTGCGGGATCTTCCTGCTCGAGTTCCTGTGGCGGTGGCGGAAACGGCGGTGGGCGCGGAAGTTCCTCGTACGCAACTGGTACGAGCTGTTCGCCATGATCCCGGTCGCGCACCCCGCGATGGCCGCGCACAAGTTCATCAGCGTCGTCCTGCTGCTCGTGCGGATCGGGCGGGCCGCGGACCGGGCCGTCGGCGAGCAGTTCACCTACCGGCTCGTCGACAAGCTGTCCGAGCCGATCGTGAAGGCGATCAAGAAACCGGTGACCATCGCGGTGCTCGACGAGGTCGTCAAGGTGCTCGAAACCGGCAACTACCCGGAGAACCTGGCCAAATCGCTCGGGGCGCACAAGGACGAGCTGCGCTCGATCATCGCCGAGAAGATCGCCGCGGACCCGCAGCTCGGGAAGCTCAAGCGGCTGCCCTTCCACGACGAGATCGTGCGCGCCTGCGTCGACACCTCGTTCCGCGTGCTGCTGGAGGTCCTCCTCGACCCGCGGATCGACGACTTCTTCTCCGCCGTGGTCCGCGACAACCGCGAGCAGATCCGGCTGGCCGTGCAGCTCGGGCTCAACGAGGTCGACGACGAAGACCGGGAGAAGGCCCTCGGCGTGCGCACCCAGCGCGCGGCCGCGCACGAGTACGACCGGCTGCACCCGGGCTCACGACCGTGACTCCAGGTACGCGCCGAGCCGCGCGGCCGCGGCGAGCATCGCCAGGCCACGGGCGGTCAGCCGGTCCTGCCAGGTTTCGAGCGCCTCGGCCAGCGACTCCGTGCCACCCGCGGTGCGGACCTGCTCGACGACCGTCGCGATGTGGGCCAGCGGGTAGCCGCCGCGGCGGAGCAGGTGGGCCAGTTCGGCGTCGCGGATGTCGGCCGCCTGGAAGACCCGGTGGCCGGTCGCCCGGTTCCGCGAAGGCACCAGGATGCCCGCGCGTTCCCAGGCCCGCACGGTCGCCGCGGTGACGCCGAGGCGGTGCGCGAGCTCGCCGATCGACCAGCCGGCGGCGACCGGCGCGGGGGCGGGCCCGGTCGTCAGGTGCCCGATCGCCGTGCGGACCGTGTTGAGGGTTTCCCGGTCCCGGAGCAGCTGCTCGTGGCCGCGGTCGACGAGCGTCAGCGCGCGGGGTAAGTCGCCGTCGTTGGCCGCGTGCATGATCCCGCCGGCCGTGGCGTGCCCGTAGGCCGGGACCAGCGCGAGGAACGCGCGGAGGGCGGCCGCGTGGGCTTCGGTGTAAATCCGGTAGCCGCTCGCGGTGCGGGCCGCCGGCGGGAGGAAGCCGTCCTGTTCGTAGTTGCGGACCGCCTGCGTGGAGATGCCGTGCTCGCGGGCCAGGTCAGCAGGTCTCAACCGAGTCTTCAAGGATACGATTCAACCACATGGACCTCACCGACTTCACCGCCGAGCTGCTCGGGCTGGGCGAGCCGACCCACTTCGAGCCGGCCTGCGCGTGGCTGCGCAACGACCTCTTCGCCCGGCTCGCCGAGCACGGCTTCCGGTCGATCGCCCTGGAGACCGACCGCGTCGCCGCGCTCGACGGCGGCTTCTCGCACAACCTGGGCGAAGTGGCCGCCAACCAGCAGCTGCTGAAGTGGCTGCGCGAGTACAACGACAAGGCCGACGAGCCGCTGACCTTCCACGGCTTCGACGCCCCGACCGAGATGTTCAGCGCCCCCAGCCCGCGCGGCTACCTCGAGCACGTCCGCGACTACCTGGGCCTGGACGTCGACATCGCGGCGCTGACCGGCGACGACGAGCGGTGGAGCCGTCAGGAGGCGATCCTCGACCCGGCCCAGTCGCCCGGCGCGTCGCCCGAGGCCCGCGAGCTGCGGGTCATCGCCGACGACCTGCTCGTCGCCCTCCACGCCGTCGCGCCCCGGCGGGACGCCGCCTGGGAGCGGGCCAAGGTGCACGCCCTCGCGGGACGCGGCTTGCTGCGCTACCACGCGGCGTCCGCCCAGCCCGGCGACCGGGACACGAGGATTTCGCGGCTCGCGGGCATGCGCGCGGTGCTCATGGCCGAGAACCTCCTGGACATCCGGGCCATCGAGGCACCCCGCGGCCCGACGCTGGTGTTCGCGCACAACGGCCACCTGCAACGTTCGGGGGCCGGCGCGGGCGCGATCGTCGGGGCCCTCCTCGGCGACCGGTACGCGTTCGTCGCCGGCAGCCTCGGCCGCAGCGAAGCCATCGGCCTCGGCGAGCCGGCGCCGGACACCTACGAAGGCGTGCTCCAGCGGGGCACCGAAACCTGGCGGCTGGCCGCCGTCCCGGCCGGGCGCCGGCGCACCGACACCAAGCCCGAACGCGGCTATTTCGGCCTCGACGCCGCCGTGCTCGAAAGTGCCACGGCGGTGTGGCATATAGCCCTAGGCACGGAAAGCCCCCGCACCGAGCCGGGTGCGGGGGCTGCCGAGTACCCGGTTACGGGTAGCTGACCACGTTGACCGGCACCGTGCCCGAAGGCGTGACGCCGCCGGTGTCGTTGATGACGTGCGTGATCGTGCCGCGGTAGTTGAGCGACACCGTCAGCAGGCTGTGGAACCGGACGCCGCTGGTGTTCGGCACCTCGAACGCGTGGTAGCTGGACACCGCGGGGTTCGTGTCGAAGAAGCAGTAGCTCCCGAGACCCCACGCCTCATGGGACGTCACGTTCGACCCGACCTTGTAGGCGGCGTACCCGGCGACACCCGATGGCGCGTTCCACGACGCCTGGTTCGGCACGTCGTAGGGCATCTCGTTCTGGAAGAAGATCGTCCGGCCGCCCTGGCCGTTCCAGATCACCTGGTACTTCTGGTAGTGCTCGACGAACAGGCCGGTGGCCAGCACGTTCGCGCCGTTCACCACGAGCCCGGTGTCGGCCGTGTTGGTGTTCCAGCCGTACGTGCCCGCGTTGCCGTGGTCGGCCCGCCACGCCCAGATGTGGTCGATGATCGTGTTGGCGCTGTTGACGATCAGGCTGTTCGTCGCCTTGCCGGCGATCGCGCCGCCGATCCGGAAGAACACGTCCTGGACCGTCGTCGGGTTCGAAGCGTGCGACGCCGACGAGCCGGACTGCCCGACCGTGAGCAGGGCCTGCGAGTTCGTCGTGCCCGCGTCGAAGAGCAGGCCCTTGAGCCGCACGCCGTCCACATCGGACACCTGCATCGCGTTGACGCCGTTGTCGGGCACCAGCGTCGGGTAGCCGATGCCGAGGATCGTCGTGTTCGCCTTGGTCACGTTGAGCGTCTGGTTGAGGTGGTAGACGCCCGGTGTGAAGAACAGGTTGCAGCCGGAGGCGAGGGCGTTGTTGATCGACGCGGCCGTGTCACCGGACTTGACGACGTAGAACTGGCTCATCGGCGCCGACGTGCCCGGGGTGCTGCCGTTCGCCCAGCTCGGGCCGGACGCGTTGGTGCGCAGGGACGGCAGGAACACGCGGTACTTGCCGGTGCCGTCGACGTAGAGGTAAGGCACGTCGCGCGAGACCGGGGTCGTCGCGAGCGTGGTCTCGGGCGGGTTCGGGAAGGTGGTCGCCGGCGCGCCGCTGGTGCCGGAGAAGACCATGTTCCAGACGCCGCCGTTCCAGCTGCCGAGCTGCGAGTCGCGGGTGTACCACTGCTGCTGCGACACCGACGCGGCTTGGCCGGCCACCTTGGTGTCGGCGATGTAGCCGCCGCTGGCGAAGCCGTAGCTCGCCGGGTACAGCTGCAGCCCGCCGCGGACGTCCATCCGGCGGAACGGCGCGGCCTGCGCCACCGCCCACCGCTCGTTGCCGCCGGACGGGTTGACGGCCATGTTCTCGGCCGAGCGCCAGAAGTTCTGCAGCGCGACGCCGTTGTCGGAGGCGTTGAAGGCGTCGACCGTGACGTCCCCGTTGATCAGGACATCACCCGGGTTCTGCCCGAGACCGGCGACCGAGGTGTAGAAGCCGACGTTGTCGTGCACGTTGTTGTAGGTGCCCGGCTTGAACAGGTGCGCGACGCGCCGGTCCGCCATCTGCGCGGTCAGCGTGTCCTTCTGGTTGTTGAAGTCGGTGTCCAGCTGCGCCTGGATCGTCGCCGCGGACATGCCCGGGTCGAAGATCCGCACGTTCGGCCCGAAGTTCGGGGTGTCGGACTGCGTCGGGCAGCCGGCTTGCGTGCCGATCGTGTAGCTGGCGCTCGACACCGGGGACGTCGTCGATCCGGACTTGAGGGCGATCGCGTTGACCGTGCGGGAGTTCGGGACGCTGATCGGTCCGCTGTAGAGCGTGGAGGACGCGGTCGGCGTCGAGCCGTCCACCGTGTACCGGATGGTCGCGCCCGCGGTGGCGCTGCTGATCGTCACCGTCTGGGCGCTCGAGTACGTGCCGCCCGGCGGGCTGAACGTCGGCGCCGCGACCGTCGTCGTGCCGCCGCCGACGGTGTAGCTGAAGTGCGGGGTGTCGTACTGCGGGCCGCTCTTCTCGTAGGTGAACCAGTAGTCGAGGACGTTTCCGCTGCTCAGGCCGTTGACGGTGGTCCGCCAGGTGCCGGAGCCGTTGGTCATCCGGACGTTCTGCTGACCGACGCCCGGTACGCCGGTGTAGTGGATGTCCACGTACAGCGCCGGGGTCGTCGGGGTGAAGCTGATCTGCACCTGGCTGGCACTGGGCTGCGTGACGCTCTGCGTGTAGTCGTCCGCGGCCAGCGCGGCCGGGGCGCTCAGCCCGGCCACCACCAGCACTGCCGAGGCGACGAGCGCGAGGCCCGGGCCGCGTCGTCGTAACTTGTCCAAGGTCCGGTTCACGCCGTGACACCTCCGCCGTTGGGGATTCCACGAGGCATTTGTTGCGAGTCACAACAAAGTAGCTCCCGCTCAACGGTGCTTCGGTCACTTTTCGGTAACACTTGTCTGGACCAATAATTCGAAGGGGGTGAGAAGGTTCGTCGCCGTTCGTCCGGTTCGCCGCGCGGTGGGCGAATGACTGAACCGAGAAACATCCGCTTGCCGGGTGACCTCGAACGAGTGACGTGCGACGATCCGCTGCCACACCTCGTCCCCTACCGAGGAGTAGGCCATGGCGTCTCCACGGCTGTTCCGGTCCCTCGTCGTCCTCTCCCTGATCGCGGCCCCGCTGACGGTGGCCGGCTCGACCGCCGAAGCGACGCCGCTGCAGAGCGGTGGGGTGGTCAGCTTCGGCTGCGCGACCTCCGGCAAGTTCCACTGCCTCGGCAAGGTGATCCGGTCGCCGAAGGGCGCCGGCCCGCTGCTGAACTCGACCCCGGTCGGCTACGGCCCGGCCGAGATCCAGGCCGCCTACCACCTGGGCGGGCTGCACGCGAACGGCCGCACAGTGGCCATTGTGGACGCTCACGACGCGCCGACCGCCGAGGCCGACCTGGCGAAGTTCCGCGCCGCACGGGGACTTTCGCCGTGCACGACGGCCAACGGCTGCTTCACGAAGGTCAACCAGAACGGCGCGGCGAGCCCGCTGCCCGCACCCGACTACGGCTGGGCGATGGAGATCAGCCTCGACCTCGACGCGGTGTCGGCGACCTGCCCGGACTGCCACATCCTGCTGGTGGAGGCCGACTCCCCGGACACCGACCCGCTGATGACGGCGGTCGACACGGCCGCGGCGACGCCGGGCGTGGTGGCGATCTCCAACAGCTACGGCGGCGCGGAGGACTCGACCGTCCTCACCGCGGACGCCCACCTGAACCACCCGGGCATCGCGGTCACGGCGTCCTCGGGCGACTCCGGCTTCGGCGTCAGCTGGCCGGCGTCCTCGCCGTACGTGACGGCGGTGGGCGGCACGACCCTGAAGAAGGCGGCGACCACCACGCGCGGCTGGACCGAGACGGCGTGGAAGGGCAGCGGCAGCGGGTGTTCGGCCCTGGAAGCGAAACCGTCCTGGCAGCACGACACCGGCTGTGCGAAGAGGACGGTCGCGGACGTCTCGGCCGTCGCGGACCCGGCCACCGGGCTCGGGGTGTACGACACGTACAACAGCTGCGGCAGCTCGTCGTGGTGCGACCTCCTGCTGTCCCTGGGCCTGGCCCAGGGTGCGGACGGCTGGGTCCAGGTCGGCGGCACGAGCCTGTCGTCCCCGGTGATCGCGAGCGTGTACGCGCTGGCGGGCAACGCGGTGACGTCGGGGTCGTACCCGTACGCGCACACTAGCGGGCTCTACGACGTGACGTCGGGTTCGAACGGCACCTGCGGCGGCACGTACCTCTGCACGGCGGGCGCCGGGTACGACGGGCCGACCGGGCTGGGCACGCCGAACGGGACGTCAGCGTTCTGAGCGCCGGACCGGCTCGCCGATCGCCGCGGTCAGCTCCGCGTCGATCCGCGGGCGGAGGTCGCCGAAGACGCAGACCGTCTCCTCCCACGGGTGCCCGAAGGTGTCCAGGCGGAGGTCACGGGTGAGGTAGAGGGCGTAGTCCCCGTCCGGGAAGACGGCGCCGGGCCGGCGCGGTCCGGCGCCGCCGACCCGGGCGGGGTCGAAGCGGTAGCCGACGTGCTGCCAGTCGAGCGAGTACAGCTCCTCGCCGGGCTCGACGGCCGCGCGGAGTCCCTTGTGGACGATGTCCTCCAATGCGTTCAGCTGTGGGTCGGTGAGGTCGCCGACGTGCCAGGTCGCCGACCCGGGTGGTTCGGTGATGCCGGGGAACTCCCGCATGCCGGGCCGGAAGGCGAACCGCGCGGAGAGGCGTGCCCAGAGCTCGTCGTACTCCGGCTCGGAGAACAGCCGGCGGACCGGCCGGGTCCGCGCCGGCTCGCCGGGCGCGGCCAGGTGGTGGCGGGTGACCGTGGTGACCTCGCGCATCCCGGCGGCTTCGAAGGCGCTCCGCAGGGCACCGGTGGCCTCCGCGAGCAGGAAGCGCACCTCCGGGTACGGTCCGGCGAGCCGCCAGTCGTGGGCGACGAGCGTGGCGGCCAAGCCGGGATCGGTGACCCCGCCGAGCACCATGACCTCCCCGGACTCTTCCAGCCAGGCGGCACGGTCGCCGTCGAGGACGACCTCGGCCGACCGGTTCGAGTGGGCGGAGTCGGCGAGGAACTCCCGGAACGGGCGGCGGTGCGGGCCGCTCTTCGCGGCCGGCTCCGCGACCCGCTGAAGCCCGGCCCAGTCGTGGCCGGCCCGGGGCAGCGTCGTGGTGTCCGTCCCGATCGGACAGCGGAGCACCGCACGTTCCGGCTCGGCGGTGAAGCCGGCGGCGAGCAGGATCCCGGAGAGGCGTGCGTCGCCGTACACCGGCCACACCACCGGCTCGTTGCGCTGCGCGAAGGCCGTCACCTGCCGGTGCACCAGCGCTTCGAGGCCGCGCTCGGGCAGCGGTCCGTGACTCACCTCGCCGTGCGTGCCGTAGTGGGTCCGGACCACCGGGCCGTCGCGGTGGACCACCGCGCCCACCGGCGGCAAGCGGTGCGATGCCTCCTCCATGCCGCCGATCCTGCCCGGTCGGGTGACGTTCGCGCAGCGCGTTTTCGCTGCTCGGCCCGCGGGGTAAGGATGTCGGCATGCTGGACACCGAAGTCCTGTCGCGGACGGCTCCGCGGGCGCTCGACGTCGTCACCCCGCTCGGGGACGTGCGGTTCGCCGTCCGCGCCGGTGGCTGGGACGTGCCTGCGAGACCCGAGCTGACCTGGGGCCTCGCGTCCGGGGCCCGGCTCTGCCGCTGGCGGCACCAGGCCGTGCGGCTGGACGTCCTCTGCGGGGCCACCGCGTCCGGGCTGCCCGGGGTCACCCGCGAGACCACCATCCTGCGGGTGCTGGCCCGGGAGGACGTCGGCGAGTTCGTCGTCCAGGCCGAGCTGGCCGGCGCGCCGCACGAGGACCGGACCTGGGAAAGCGCCTTCACCGCCGAGACCGCCGACGCCGTGGTGAGCGTCGGCGGCCCCGGGGCCGAGCTGCTGCGGCGGTGCTCGCGGGCCGGCCAGCACGTGCCGCCGTACTGGTCGCGGCTGGTCGGCGGGGACGCCGTCGAGCGGACCGGGGGCCGGCTCACCTGGCGGCTGCCCCGGGTCGACCGCGGCGACTACGCCGAGCTGTGGGTGTCCGTCGCGTGGTGCGCGCCGGGCGGGGACCCGGGCCGCGCCGTCGAGATCGACGCGGCCCGGGTGCTGCGGGAGCTAACCCAGTGAAATCCGGTCCAGATCCGGCGCCCCGGCGCGGTCGTTGCCGATCCGGATCGTATTGGCGCCCGCGGTCAGCGGCACCGGGACCGAAGTGGTGTACGGGGTGTTGTTCCCGACGCCGGTGACCTTGACCTCCACCGGCGCACCGCCGTTCACCGACACGAAGTACGACCGGTCGCCGTTGACGGTGAAGTCCAGGTGCAGGGTGTACTGACCCGCCGACGGCACCGTCACGCCCGGGAACGTCACCGCCGCCCCCGGCCCGATGTTGCGCACCTTCTGCCCGCCCGAGCACGGCGAGCAGCCGGTGACGCCGGCGTCGCCGATGTCGTTCGCCGAGTCCTCCGCCTCACGCATGAAGACCCGGTCCGCGGGCCGCGCCTTCACCTGCACCGGCTTGCTGACGGACTTCGCGCGCCCGAGCGTCCGGAACGACGCCGTCACCGGGATGCTGACGTCCTGGGCCGCCGGCGCGGTCACCGTCCACGACCCGCTCAGCACCTGGCCGAGCCCGAGAGCGGACGTCGTCGCCGGGCCGCCCGTCACCGTCCAGCCCGCCGGGACCACCGGCGCCAGCGACACCTGGTCGATCGGGTCGTCGACGTCCAGCCGCAGCGACGCATCGATCCGCAGCGACTGCTGACCGGGTGAAACCCATTGGATGCCGGCGGGTTGCACGGTCAACGTGGTCTTCGGCGTGTACGACTCCGGTGGCATCGGCGCCACCGCGATCCGGTCGAGGTCGGCCGTTCCGGAGACCTTGATCGTGTTGGCCCCCGCGTTGAGCGGCACCGGGATCGCGCCCGGGGCGGCGACCGGGATCGGCGCGGCGCCGTTGACGCTCACCGAGAGCGTGCCCGGCCCGGTGGTGTCCAGCTGCAGCCGGGACGGACCGGTGGCCTGCACGTTCCGGAAGACGACGGCGCCGCGGTCGAGGCCGGTCACCGCGTTCGTGCCCGAGCAGGCCTCGCACCACACCGGCGTCGCCTTGCCCTCGAAGCCGTTGCGCCACGACTCCGCTTCCAGGGGCACCTCGCCGCGCGGGTCGGGGTAGCCGTAGGCGACGTCGATCTCGTCGAGGGCCAGCTGCCGGTAGTACGGCTTGGCCTGCGGCCCGGACCACGTGTTCAGCACCTCGAGCTGCAGGTACCGGGCGTGCACCTCGCCGACGTCGATGAACTGGACGCCCCGGTTGCTCGGCAGGGCACCGGTGCGGACCGTGCGCCAGGTCTTGCCGTCGTCGCTGGCGTGGACGCGGTAGTCCTTGATGCGCGCGGAATCCTCGGCGCGGCCGAAGGACTCCCGCGCGTACGTCGGCGACGATTCGCGCTCGTGCACCGCCAGGTAGGCTGTCGACCGCTTCCGGCCCAGGTCCAGCGTCACGGACACCGGGAGCCGGCCGCCCGCGTCCCAGAAGTTCAGGTAGCTGCCGTCGACGAGGTTCGCCGCCGAAGCCGCGTTGGCGGACGCGGTCGCCTTGATCGTGCTCTTGTCGTAGAAGTACTGCTGTCCGGCGGTGTCCACTTCGAACACCGTGTCGTAGGTGTCCCAGCTTTCGATGTCCAGAATGGACAGATAACCGCCGGACTGGGCGAACCGCATCGGCTTCCCGGTGCGCAGGTCGGACACGCCGGTGACGCGGTAGCCGTTGTCCCGCAGCCGGACCAGGTTCGTCGACGGCCGCGTGACGACGTGCACGTACTGCGTGCGGCCCTTGAGGGTGATCACGCCGTGGGCGCCGTCGTTCCAGAAGCCCGGCTGCATGCCGCCGTACATGTACCCGCCGCCCTCGGTGCCGGTCAGCGATTCGCGGATCGGCTGCGTCCAGGACGCCATGAAGTTGTTGAACGCCTCCTGCTGCGGCGGGAACTTGCCGTTCAGCATGGCCGTTTCGGCCATCAGCGACTTGATCGACGAGCCCGCGTTGGTGATGTAGCGGCCGGTGGAGAGCCGGAAGTCGACGGCCTGGTCGCCGCCGCTGTACCACCAGTCGCCGTTGGTCGGCAGCTTGTAGTCGGCCTCGGTGAGCCGCGGCATCGGCGTGTAGACGGCCTGCGGGTAGTCGTACGACGGCGTCATGCCGGTCTTCTGCTCGTTGCTGACCGTGTCCATGATCGGCGTGTCTTCGTTGTTGTTGCTCAGCAGCCAGGACGGCCGCTTCTCGCGGATGTGCTCGTAGAGCCCGTGCTGCTCCCAGTACTCGTTGTCGTTGTCGATCCAGAACCCGGCGAGATCGGAGTAGCGGTCCATGACCTCGTCGAACAGGTCGTAGGAGAACTCGCCGAAGCCGGGCCGGGTCGTCAGGTCGACCTGGTGGCCCTTGTAGGCCGAGTAGGCGGCCGAGTCGAGGGACTCGTGGCCGGTTTCGTTGTGCCACTGGGGATCGTCGGTCATGTAGAGCATGACGCGCACGCCCTTGGCCTGGCCCGCGGCGATCAGCTCGCCGAGGAAGTCGCGCTGTGTCGAGCAGCTGCCGGGGATCTTCGACGGCCACGGCCGCGCGTACCCCAGCCGGCTGTGGAAGGTGGTGAGGACGACGTAGGACGCACCCAGTTTCTTGGCTTCGTCGATCCAGTAGCCCGGCGTCCAGCCGCCGGCGGTGACGTCGCGCTCCCAGGCGGCGCAGTCGGTGTGCCGTGGCGCGGTGAACATGCCCCAGTGCAGGAACAGCCCGGCCGTCGAGGCCCGCAGCCAGTCCTGACGCGGGTGGTACAGCTCGGCGTTCGCGGGACTGACCAGGCTCGCCACCAGCGCGACGGCGGCGGCGAGGCAGGCAAGCATTCGGATTCTCAAAGGACCTCCTCGTCCGGAGAGATCCGATGATTGGTTCCTCATATATCGTACGTCAAGGGAAGATGCCGCTCATCGGCACATAGTCGTCCGATCTGTCACAAACCCGCGGCCCCGGCCGTCAGGGAGGTGATTGCACCCCGAAAGGACGGACCCCGTGAACGACGAGCTCCTGGCCCGCAGCTTCGAGACCCACCGCGACCACCTGCGGTCCGTCGCCTACCGAATGCTGGGCTCGCTGACCGAGGCCGAGGACGCCGTCCAGGAAGCGTGGCTGAAGCTCAGCCGGAGCGACCCCGCGGCCGTGGCGAACCTGGCCGGGTGGCTCACCACCGTCGTCGGGCGGGTCTGCCTCGACATGCTGCGCTCCCGGAAAGCCCGGCGCGAGGAACCGTGGAACACCCTGGTGCCCGACCCGATCGTCAGCCGCGAGGACGCCGGGCCCGAGCACGAGGCGCTGATGGCCGACTCGGTCGGGCTCGCGCTGCTGGTCGTGCTCGACACGCTCACCCCGGCCGAACGGCTCGCGTTCGTGCTGCGGGACATGTTCGCGCTGCCGTTCGGGGAGATCGCCCAAGTCGTCGGCCGGTCCGAGGCGGCGACCCGGCAGCTCGCGAGCCGCGCCCGGCGGCGGGTCCAGGGTGCCCCGGTCGCGCCGGACCCGGATCTGGCCCGCCAGCGCGAAGTCGTCGACGCCTTCCTGGCGGCCGCCCGCGGCGGGGACTTCGACGCGCTGGTCGCGGTCCTCGACCCGGAGGTCGTGCTGCGCGCCGACCACGGCGCGGCCCGGGGCGGCTCGATCGAGGTCCGCGGCGCGGCGGCGGTCGCCGACCAGGCACTGACGTTCTCGCGCCTCAACGCCGGCGGCGGCGTGGTGCACCGAGCGCTGGTCAACGGCGCGGCGGGCGTGGTCGCCACCCGCGAAGGGCGGCCGTTCTCGGTGCTGGGCTTCACGGTCGCGGGCGGCCGGATCGTCGAGATCGACATCGTCGCCGACCCCGCCCGCCTCGGCCGGCTGGACCTGGCCGTGCTCGACTAATGTCCTGAGTCGTTAATTATTGGTCACCGTAGGCATTAGTCAATGCCGAGCTCGAAGTTGGCGCCGCTGGTTCTGTCCGACGAAGAACGCCGGGTCTTGGAAGGCTGGTCGCGACGCCGGGCCACTGCTCAGGGACTGGCCATGCGAGCGCGGATCGTGCTCACCTGCGCCGAGGGTGGATCCAGCACCGAGGTCTCCGAACGACTGCAGCTCAACCGAAGCACCGTAGCGACCTGGCGGGCGCGGTTCGTCCGCGACAGACTCGACGGCCTGTCCGACGAACCGCGCCCCGGCCGACCCCGCACCATCACCGACGACCAAGTCGAACACGCCGTGGTCACCACCCTGGAAACCAAGCCGGCCAACGCCACTCACTGGTCGACCCGGTCCCTGGCCGCGCAGGTCGGGATGACGCAGTCGGCAGTGTCGCGGATCTGGCGGGCGTTCGGCCTCAAACCACACAAGGTCGACACGTTCAAGATCAGCAAGGATCCACTGTTCGTGGACAAGGTCCGCGACGTCGTCGGCCTGTATCTCGATCCGCCCGCCAAGGCCGTGGTGCTGTGCGTGGACGAAAAGACCCAGATCCAGGCACTGGACCGCTCCGCCCCGATGCTGCCCGGCGTGCCCGAACGACAGAGCTTCGACTACGTCCGCCACGGCACCACCAGCCTGTTCGCCGCCCTGGAAGTCGCCACCGGCCAGGTGATCAGCGCGGTCAAACGCCGTCACCGGCACCAGGAGTTCCTCGCCTTCCTGCGCACCATCGACAAGACCGTGCCCACTGAACTGGATGTGCACGTCATCCTGGACAATCTGTCCACCCACAAGACTCCAGCGGTGAAGTCCTGGCTGCTCAAGCACCCGCGATTCCACCTGCACTTCACCCCGACCAGCTCGTCCTGGCTCAACCTGGTCGAACGATTCTTCTCCGAGATCACCGTCAAACTCTTCCGACGCGGTGTCCACCGCTCGGTCAGCGCACTGGAGAAAGACATCCGCGGCTGGATCGAGCAGTGGAACACCAATCCCAAGCCCTACGTCTGGACCCGCACCGCCGACCAGATCCTCGAATCCCTCGCCGCCTACTGCCACCGAATTACCGACTCAGGACACTAACCGTCCACGACCGCGCCGGTTTCGCCGGTGGTCAGGGCGGTCTCGCCGGCGTCGTCGAAGTGCAGGTAGCGGGTGCGGCCGTCCGCGTACCGCCGCACCGCGTCGGCCACCACGACCACCAGTTCGCCGTCTTCGATCGCGTAGTGGTCGTCCGGGCTCAGGACTTCGTGGATGTGCGAGCCGTTCGTCACCAGGGTGCGGACGCGGCGGCCGGTGTGGTCGTAGCTGTACAGCGCGTTGACGCCGTCGTCGCCGTGGACCCCGCGCAGCCGGCCGAACGCGTCCCGGATCTCGCTGCCCGGCCCGGGCGCAACCGCCGGGCCGGGCTCGATGTCGCGCACCAGACCGCCCGGGCCGGTGAGCACGTGCCGTCCGTCGGCCCAGTGCTCGCTGACGCCGTTCGCGTAGTGCACCGCGGTGCGGCGGCCGGCCAAGTCGTAGTCGACGGCGTCGACGAACCCCGGCACGCTCACCAGCCGCCCGACCTCGTCGTACTGGTGGTGCACGGTCAGCCGCCCGTCGCCGGCATCGGGGTAGGACACCGCCGACACCCGGCCGTCGGCCCGGCGGGTCACGTCGAGCCGGTACTCGACGGCCACGTGCGCCGGACGCCAGCGCTTCTCGGCCGGCCGGCCGAGCGCGTCGTACCCGAACTGGGTCACCCCGCATTCATCGGTGACGCGCACCAGCCGTCCGCAGCTGTGCGGCCCCGCGCCGTGCGGCACCGCGAGCCCGCCGTCGTGGTGGGTGAACGTGGTGACCGGCGTGCCGCGCGGGTCGTCGACCAGCACCGCGACCACCCGCCCGATCGCATCCCGGACCCGGAACACCGTGTGCCCGCCCGCGGTCCGCGACTCGACGACGTGGCCGGCCGCGTCCCGGACGTGCACCGCGCCATCCGAGTCACGCAGCTCCCGCCCGAGCAGGTCATGCACGCCGACGGACGCAACCCGGCCTTCCCGGACCGGAAGCGGACGGCCCAGCGCGTCGTACCGGAACTCCTCCGGCGACGGCAGCGGGTCACCGTCCCGGAACGCCCGGCTCGTCCGGCACACCAGGCCGCGCGCGCAGTACTCGTGGTGCTCGTCGACGACGTCGCCGAGCAGTTCCGCGTGCCGCCGCTCCACCAGCCGGCCGGCGCCGTCGCGCAGCTCCGCGGTCACCAGCACTTCCGCCTCGCCCGACACCGCCCGCTGCTCGGTCGTGACGCGGGTGCCGTCGTAGCGGTGCCGGACGGTCGGCAGGTCCGCCGAGTCACCCGGCCGCACCACCGTTTCGGGCCGGCCCAGCGGGTCGTGGGTCAGCGTGGTCACCGCGCCCGCCGGATCGGTCACCTCGCACACCCGGGCCGTGCGGACGTCGTGGCGGGTGATCGTCACGTTGCCCAGCGGGTCCGTGGCCACCTCGGGGAAGCAGCGATCGGCCGAGTACCGGACCTCCCGGGTGTGACCGAGCGGGTCCGTCGTCGTGGTGCGCAGCCCGGAGACGGTGTCGAGCCGGCCGTGGAACGTCGTGACCCACCAGCCTTCCTCGCCGGGACGGCGGTGGTAGCCGTGGTGGCGCAGGTCGGGCGGGCGCGCGCCGTAGACGTCGGCGACGAGCGCGTCGGTGAGCACCAGTTCCTCCCGCGCGGTCAGCAGGCCGTGCGAACCGGCGAAACCGTCGGGCTCTTCGTCGTAGCGGAAGATCGTGTCGGACAGCACTTTCCCGGTGCCGTCCACCGCGCGGACCCGCGCCGGGAGCGCGGTGAACCGGTGTTCGGGATCGGTGACGTACTTCGTCCGGGTCTCGCGCACGACCGGGTCGTGCCCGGGCCGTTCGGTCGTCGCCACCTCCCGGGTCGGGTTCCCGGCCGAATCGAAGGCCGTCTCCGTCGTGGTGACCGAAACCGGCGTCTCCCGGCGTTCGAACTCCGTCGTCACCGATCGCGTCCACTGTGGACGGCGCAGGTGCTCGACGCGGCGGTAGGGCCGGTCCGCCGCCGCGGAGCCGTCGAGGCCGTAGACCTCTTCCTTGGCCAGCAGCCCTTCGCCGCCGAACCAGCGCACGGTCCGCAGGGTCGGGGCGTACTCGTCGCCGAGGTCGTCCTGGACGACGCGGCCGAAGCCGGGCGCCCGGCTGTCGTGGTACTCGAACTCCGTCACGCCCACGTGGCCGGTGCCCGACTCGCGCAGCGAGACCCGCCGGACCACCGGCACCGACGCGACGGTCGCGTACTCGATCGCGGTCCGCAGCCCCATCCCGTTGTCGATTTCGCACAGCCGCCCGGTGCGGGGCGGGTCTTCGAAGGAGTGGTACGGCACGGCGTCGAGCACGGACACCCCGCCGCCGGAGCGCGCCCGCGCGGCCACCTGGACCCGCCGCGGTGACGGTGCTTCCAGGGCGGCGTAGCCCAGCCGCAGGACCGGAGCGGCGGTTTCGGTGCCGTGCGTGTCGAAGCCGGTCAGGGCCACGGACGTCAGCAGGGACGCGCCGGTGACGTCGTCGGCGTCGTAGCCGAGGGTCCACCGCCGCACCAGCGGCCGCGCCGAGGCGGGCACCCGCAGATCGATCCGCGCGCACCGCAGCGCCGTCGTGACGAGGGTGCCGCCGCGGCCCCGGCGCAGCACGTCCGGCCGCGGTTCGTAGCTGAATTCCACTTCGTACGGGCCGTAGGCGACGCGCGTGAGGTAGGCCTGGCCGCTGTGGTGCGCCCAGGCGAACGTCGCGGCGGTGCCGAAGGCGTCCTCGGTCCGGTCGAGGTACCAGGTCGAGCCGTCGCCCGGGCCGAGGAAGTGCCGGAGGCCCGATCGGGTGGTGAGCAGGAAGCCGTCGCCGCGGCGGACCAGCCGGCCCGCCGCACCGGACGGCGCGTGGTCGTCCGCCGGCCCGACGTGCGGCAGCGGCACGGTGAACCCGCCGCCGAACGGGCCGTTCGCCGCACCGGTCGTGTACCGCAGGGCGAGCGCGGGCGCGCTGCCGCCGGGACCGGGCGGCAGGTCGAGCGGCACCGTGAAGCAGCCGCCGCCGGTCGCCGGTTCCGGTGTGAAGGCGGCTTCGTGCGTGCTCGACCGGAGCACAACCATGGTCATCTCCCCGCATGGATCCGTGACTGTGGAGGGCCAAGTGGGTGAGCCGGGGGCGCCAGATACGTCGTCACCCGTTTGCCGTGGCCGTTATGCATTCGTGATGTCGGTGTCGTATCCCAGGTGCGGCCCACGGGTCTTTCCCGGGTGCCGTTGGTGATCAGTGACGGGGGCAGAGGCAGCAGGAGGGTGGACCCGATGGTCGTCAGGTTCGTGCGGGACGAGACCGCGGAAGCAGCGACGGAGGACGCAAGGACGCTCAACGAACTCCCGGTCCCGCCGAGGCAGGTGCTGGACCGGCACGGCGCCCGCGTGCTCGACCCGGCGACGGCCGTCGTCGCGGCCGGGCAGCCGGCCCCGCGCACCACCGTGTACCGGCCGGCCGTGTTCCTGTTGCCCCAGCGGTACCTGCGCGACCAGGAGACGCTGTCGGCGATCAACCGCGTGCTCGCCCGCATCGGTCTTTACGCCGCCCCGGCCGACCGCGGCGGCGACGCCAAGGAGCTCGCCCGCGTCCGGCAGTTCGACGACGTGCCCGTCCGCGCCCTGCTGCACGTGCGCGAAGACGCCGATCCGGTCGTCGTCGACTGCTGGAAGGCGCTCCAGCTGCTGCGGGCCGCCGCCTCGGGTGAGCGGCCGGAACTGGATCCGGACGTCGTCCGGGAGATGTCCGTCGAGCACCTGATGTTCACGACACCGGTGTTCGGCGGGGTGCCGTGGGAGACCAGCGGCCTCGGCGGCACGCCGTGGGAGACCAGCGGGTTCGGCGCGGGCAGCTCGTACGGGCGCACCCACGGCGCCAACCGGATCCCGGTGACGCTGGCCGCCGCCCCGCCGTACCGCAGCGAGAAGCCCGCCCACCGGCGGCCGGTGATCGCCGTGCTCGACACCGGCATCGGCCCGCACCCGTGGTTCGGGCTGGCCGACCGCTCCGGCCCGCCGCCCGCCGGTTCCGGGCTCGCCGTCGCCCCGGACATCCAGGCCGCGATCCTGCAGGCGGAGCTCGGCTCCGGCACGACCGCGCCCACCCAGCTGCTCCACGACTACTGGGACGCGCCGACGACCGGCCAGCCGCTGATCGGCGACATCGACACCGACACCGGGCACGGCCTGTTCATCGCCGGCATCGTCCGGCAGGCCTGCCCCGAAGCCGACACGCTCGCCATCCGCGTGGTCCACAGCGACGGCGTCGCGTACGAAGCCGACGTCCTGCTCGCGCTGCACCTGCTCGCCGACCGCGTCCGCAACGCGCAGGCGAACAACCGCCCGCAGGACATGGTGGACGTCGTTTCGATCTCGATGGGCTACTATGTCGAAGACCCGGCGGACGTCGCCTTCACCGGCCAGTTCGGTTCGGTGATCGCGGAGCTGCTCGGCCTCGGGGTGCTGGTCGTCGCGGCCGCGGGCAACGACGCCACCACGCGCCGGTTCTACCCGGCCGCCTTCGCCGACCAGCCGCTCGGCGGCGGCAGCGGCCCGCAGGTGATCAGCGTCGGGGCACTCAACCCCGATGTCGCCACCAGCAAGGCGCTGTTCTCCAACGAAGGCCCGTGGGTGCACTGCTGGGCGACCGGCGCCGGCGTCGTCAGCACGTACCCGACCGACGTCCGCGGCACCGCGGCCGCCGACCACGAGGTGCCGGGCTTCGGCCGCAACTCCTTCGACCCCGACGACTACAGCGCCGGCTTCGCGGTCTGGGACGGGACGTCGTTCGCGGCGCCGCTCGCCGCCGCCGAGCTCGGCAAGGCCCTGCTGCAGTCCGGGGACCTGGCCACGGTCGACCGGGAAACCGTCGTCAAGCGCGCCTGGACCGCGCTGGGCTCGCTGTGAACGTGGCCAAGACCGACCACGCTCGCGTGGCGACCCTGTTCGACGCCGCGCGGCAGGGCGACCGCGCGGCGCTGGACGAGCTGGTTTCCCTGCTCACGCCGTTGCTCTGGCAGGTGGCGCGCGACCAGGGACTCGACGCCGATCAGGCGGCCGACGTCGTGCAGACGACGTGGCTGCGGCTGCTCGGTTCGTTCGCGGAGATCCGCTCGCCGGTCGCGCTGACCGGCTGGCTGATCACCGTCACCAAGCGGGAGGCCTGGCGCACGGGGGAAAAGCGCCAGGTCGAGCGGCCGCTGCCGGAACTCCCGGAGCGGCTGACCGAAGCATCGCCGGCACCCGAGGAGGGGGTGCTGCGCGAGGACCAGCGCGTGCGCTTGTGGCGCGCGGTGGACACCTTGCCCGAACGCTGCCGCAGCCTGCTGCGGATCGTGGCGTTCGTGCACCGGCCGGACTACGCCGAAGTCGGCGCCCGGCTGGGCATGCCGAGGGGGAGTATCGGCCCGACCAGGGGACGCTGCCTCGCGCGCCTGCGCGAGCAGCTACTCGCCAACGGCGAAGGAGATTGGCTGTGACGACCGTCGAACCACCAGGCGCGAACGAGCCCTTGGACGAGCTCGACTTCCGGCTGCTGGCCGGCGTGCGCGAGCTGTGGGAAGACGCCGACCCGATGCCTCCCACGCTGGTGGAGCAGATCCGCTTCGCGATCCAGCTGGAGGACGTCGACCTGGAGGTGATGCGCATCCGGGAGCAGGAGGCCGCCGCCGCGGGCGCGCGCAGTGCCGCCGAGCAGGGCAGGCTCATCACGTTCGACAGCGAAAGCTTGACGATCATGGTGAACGTGAGCCCGGAGCCGGGGGGAACGATCCGCCTGGACGGCTGGCTCACGCCCCCGGCCGAGCACCCGATCGAGGTCCGCACGAGCTCGGGCCCGCTGACGACGACGTCGGACCCGGAGGGCCGGTTCGCGGTGAGCGGGGTGCCGCACGGGATGGTCCAGGTGCTGGTGCGCACGGCGGGCCGGTCGAGGACGGTGAGCACACCGGCGATCGAGCTCTGACCCGCTGAAACCGTGGTGCGCGCCGGGCGGGGGCCGGCTCGGGAAGGTCGCGAATGACTCATTCGGGACCTCCGACGTCCCGAATGAGTCATTCGCGACGCCGCGGGCGGGGAGAATCCGCGGTCCGCGAGCTCTGCCTGATACCTCTGACTCGGAGGTACGATCCGGGGCGTCCTTCCCCGGCCGAAAGGGCAGCCCGTGGTCGCGTCGCCGAGGGTCGAAGACCGGGTCCGCGACCTGCACCGCCGGGCGGTCGCGGCGACCAACAACGGCCAGCCGGTGGTCGGCGGCCGGCTGATCCGGTCCGCCGCGCGGCTGCTCGGCCTGCCTGCCACCGAACCTCCGAACGGGTGGCCCGCCTGGCCCGACCTCGCCACGCGCGTCCTCGGCACCTACGCCGCCGTCGAAACCGCGCTCGGCAACAGCGCCCGCGGGCTCGCCCTGCTCGACGAGGCCGACGTCCTCGTGTCCGACGCCGGGCGCGGGATCCTGCGCCAGCAACGGGGTCTCGTGCTCATCCTGATCGGCCGGATGGACGAAGCCCTCGCCTGCTTCGACGAGGCCATCCCGCTGCTGCGGCAGGCCGGCGAGTTCGTCGTGCTCGCCCGGACGCTGCTCAACCGCGCGATGCTGCACCAGTACGCCGGGCGCGTCCGGCTCGCGCTCGCCGACCTCGACCAGTGCGAGCAGATCGGGGCGACCCAGCCCGAGGAAGACGGCCTGGCCCGGATCTTCGCCAAAGCCGCGCACGGCCGCGGCCAGGCACGGGTGCTCACCGGCGACATCCCGGGCGCGCTGCGCGACTTCGACGCGGCGAGCGGGTTCTACGCCGACCAGAGCGTCGGGATGCTGCCGGTGCTGGCCGTCGACAAGGCGCGGGCGCTGCTGGCCGCCGGGCTGCCGCACGAAGCCGCCGCCGAACTGGACGCGGCGCTCGAGCAGTTCCCGCGGCTGCGGATGAACCAGGAACACGCCGAGGCCGAGCTGACCAGGGCGCTGGCCGCGCTGGCGAGCGGCGACCCGGCGGCCGCGCGGAGCTGGGCCGGGCGGGCCGAACGCCGGTTTCGCCGTCGTGGCAACGAAACCTGGGCGGCGGTGGCGCACCTGACCGTGCTGCGCGCGGACTTCGCGGCCGGACGCCGGATCGCCCGCGTCTCCGCCGAGGCGACCGCGCTGGCGGACCGGCTCACCGGGCTGGGCCTGCGCAACGACGCCGAAATCGCGGCCCTGCTGGCGGCCCGGGCCCGGATCGCGCTCGGCGACCTCGACGGCGCCCGCGCCGGCATCGCCCCGCGCGACCGCCGGACCGCGCCACTGGAAAACCGCCTGGTCCGGCGGCTCGCGCTGGCCGAACTCGGCGCCGCGAGCGGCCACCGGCGCGTCACCTTCGCGAACGCCCGGGCCGGGCTGACGCAGCTGCAGCGGCACCGCAGCCGGTTCGGCAGCGTCGACCTGCAGACCGGGACGACGTCGCTGGGCAAGGAACTCGCCGACGCGGGGCTCGCCGCCGCGCTCGCCCAGCGCTCGCCGGGGGTGGTGTTCCGCTGGCTCGACCGCTCGCGCGCGCAGGCGTTCCGGTTCCGGCCGGTGCGCCCGCCGGCGCACCCGGAGACCGTCGACGCCGTCGCGGAACTGCGGTTCCTGTCGATGCAGATCCGTGCGGGCGAGCTGGCCGGGAAGCCGGACGCCCAGGCCGCGAAGCGGTGTGCCGCGCTGGAACGGGAAATCCGCGCCAAGGGCTGGCAGGCCGAGGGCGTCGACGCCGACCACGCCGAGGCGAAGCTGCGCGAAATCGGGGACGAACTGGCGGCGACCGGCAGCGCGATGGTCTGCTTCCTGGCCGACCGCGGGGCGTTGTGCGCGCAGGTGATCGCGAACCACCGGGTGGCGCTGGTCGAGCTCGGCCCGGCGGCGGCGGTCGCGGAGCCGGTCGCGCGGCTGCACAGCGACCTCGACGCCCTGTGCGGGCGCCAGCTGCCGCCGCAGCTGGACCGGGTCATCCGTCGTTCGGTGCGGACGCAGGTCACCGCGCTGGACGCGATCCTGCTGGCCCCGCTGGCGTCCCGGCTCGGCGACCTCGACGTCGTCGTCGTACCGACCGGCGCGCTGTCGGCGATCCCGTGGGGGCTGCTGCCGACGCTGCACGGCCGCCCGGTGACGGTCACGCCGTCGTCGTCGGCGTGGTTCGACGCGGGCCGCCGGTCCGGCCGGGCGACCGGCGCACCGCTGCTCGTCGCGGGTTCCGACCTGACCCACGCCGAGGCCGAAGTCGCCCGCCTGGCGCCGCTGTACCCGGACGCCGAGGTGCTGACCGGCCCGGACGCGACGGTCGCGGCGACGCTCAAGGCGTTCGACGGCTGCCGCCTGGCCCACTTCGCCGCACACGGCCACCACGAGCAGGAGAACGTGCTGTTCTCCCGGCTCAACCTGGCCGACGGGCCCCTGATGGCCTACGACGTCCAGCAGCTGGCGACGGCCCCGGAGCAGGTGGTGCTGTCCTCGTGCGACGTCGGCCAGACGGTGGTGCGGGCGGGCGACGAGGTCCTCGGCTTCACGGCGGCGCTGCTCTACGGCGGCAGCCGCACGGTGGTCTCGAGCGTGGCCCGGGTCGACGACCGCACGGCGGGCGGCGTGATGCTGGCGTTCCACAAGGCGCTGGCGGCGGGCACGCCCCCGGCGCGCGCCTTGGCGGACGCGGCGCAGGCCGAACCGCTGATGCCGTTCGTCTGCTTCGGCCGCAGCTGACTCCCGTACCGACGTCCAGCGGTCGCGTTGACTCCCACGACCTGGAGTTGCCCCTTGGGGCCGGACACCTTGATTCCAGACGGTGGTCTGGAGAGAGGATGTCCTGGTGTCTGGCAGGTCGAAGTATCCGGAGCAGTTCCGTCGTGACGCTGTTGAGCTGGTGAACTCGAGTGATCGGCCGTTGCGGCAGGTCGCCCGGGACCTGGGGGTCAATCACGAGACCTTGCGCTCGTGGGTGAACACCGCCAAGCAGGCCAGCGAAGCCGGACCGGTGGAGGATTCGGCGGTGACCGATGAGGTGACGCGGTTGCGCAAGCAGGTCGCTGAGCTGGAGAAGGAGAAGGAGATCCTGCGGAAAGCGGCCGCCTATTTTGCGCGCGAGATGGATCGATGATCTACCGCTACCGGTTCATCTCCGAACACCGCGCCACCTACGGCGTGAGGCGGTTGTGCCAGGTCCTGGGCATGCGGCGGCAGGGATTCCACGAGTGGGTCGCCGCCGAAGCCGGCCGCGTCCGGCGGGCGGAAGCCGAGGCCGATCTGGTGCGGGTGATCACCTCGATTCATGCCGAGCACCGCAGGGCCTACGGGGTCCCGCGGATCACCGCCGAGCTGCACCGCCGCGGCCACCGGGTCAACCACAAGCGGGTGGAGCGGCTGATGCGCGAACACGGGCCTGGCCGGGATCACCCGCCGCAAACGCCGCACCACCACCACCCGTCCCGCTGCCGGCCCGGTCACGCCGGTCGGTGATCTGATCCGGCGGGACTTCACCGCCACCGCGCCCGGCCAACGGCTCGTCGGGGACATCACCTGCCTGCCCACCTTCGAAGGCTGGCTCTATCTGGCCACCGTCATCGACCTGCACACCCGTGAGGTCGTCGGGCACGCCATGGCCGACCACATGCGCACTGACCTGGTCTGCGACGCGATCGCCCTCGCGACTGATCCACCCGTCGGTGGGGCGGGTCGGGTCCTGCTACGACAACGCCGTCGCCGAAGCCTTCTTCGCCACCTTGAAAACCGAAATCGGTGTCTCGATCTGGCGGACCCGAACCCAAGCCCGCCAGGACGTGTTCACCTGGCTGCACTACTACAACCACACCAGGCTGCACTCCACAAACGGCCACCACACCCAGCCGAAATCCGAACCAGCTACCGTCAACCCTCAGCTGCCTGAAAACCCCGTGTCCGCCTCACCGGGGCAACTCCAGACCTGTGATCGAAGGGTCGACACGCGTGATTGGAGGGTCGACACGCGTGATTGAAGGGTCGACACGGCGGAAACGGCCACCCACCCGGGGTCGGATGTCAACGGCATTCTGGCCGATCCGGCCTGACGTCACTCGATCGAGTGAAGCGTGGACCCGGGCGTCATTCCTGGCGGAGGGTTCCCTCTTCTTCGGTGCGGCGGTAACCGGCCGGCACGCCCCCCGACTGGCCGGTTACCGCTGCGAGTTCCCTACTCACGGTGGAGCAGCACGACGGAGTCCGTCCCGTCGACGCGCAGGTACCCCGTGGTCTCCAGGTCCGCCAGCGCCGCCGCCTTCGTCGCGAGCGTCGTCGGCCAGGACTGTTCCGGCTGCGCCACGACCACCCACTCCGGCCGCTCGTTCGTCACGCCGTCGAAGAACCGCACCGTGCAGCGGGACGTCAGGTGCGGGGCGAGGCGGTTGGACGCCAGCACGGTCGCGCCGTCGGGGATCCGCGCCAGGACCGCGTCGATCCCCGCCCGCTGCGCCGGCGTCCAGACGCCGTCGGTCAGGTGCGCCGCTTGCAGGCCGAGCGAAGCCAGCCCGGCGACCACCGCGCACACCGGCACCCATCGGGTGAGCCGGCGGGCGCCGTGCACGCCGGCGATGAACACGATCGGCATCAGCACCGCGCTGTAGTGGTAACCCAGGCCCCAGTAGCGGTCGTTCGCCGAAACCAGCCGCCACAGCAGCGTCGGCACCGCCAGGAGCAGCAGCGGCGACCGCAGCGCCGCGAACGCCGTCGGCGCCAGCAAGGCCAGCAGCATCGAAACCTTGACGATCGCCCCGCCGAACGGGTTGAAGCCGCTGCCGTGCGCGTACGCGCCCGCCGGGTTCAGCGCCGGCAGCACGACCACGAACAGCAGCGCGGACGTGGCGACGCCGAAGACGATCACCGTCCAGCCGAGCCGCCGCTGCCGGTTCAGCACCAGCACCACGCCGACCGCGGCGAGCGTCAGCGGCAGGTCCTCCTTGACCAGCACCAGCGGCAGCGCGCACCAGACCGCGGCCCGCCACCGTTCGCGCAGCAGGTGCTCGGCGGTGAAGGCCAGCATCGGGACGGCGAAGCAGACCTCGTGGAAGTCGAAGTTGACGGCGGACAGCAGACCCCACGAGAGCACGTACCCGGCGCCCACGAGCGCACCCCGGCGGGCGCCGAGCAGCCGGCTCGCGCACCGCGTCACCGGCACCGCGGACAGCGCGAACAGCAGGGCCTGGGCGACCAGCAGGCACCCCGGCGACGGCCAGAGCAGGTAGAACGGCGCCAGCACCGCCAGGATCGGGTGGAAGTGGTCGCCGAGGGTCGGCCAGTCCGCGCCGAGCAGGTCCGACACCGGCCAGTGCCCGTGGGCGTAGGACCGCACCGCCTGTTCGAAGATCCCCAGGTCGAACCCGCTCGCGTCGAACGTCCGCAGCCGCTGCAGCGACCAGGCGGCATACCCGGCGAAGGCGACCGCGGCGACGACGTAGGGGATCGCGCGGGTTTCGCGCGTGCGCGCGGGGGACGGCGCGAGATCGATCAGCATGGCGGGATGCTCGTGCGGCCACGCTGAACCGGAGCTTAAGCAAGCTGAAGAAGCCTTCAGGCCAGCGGCAAGCGCAGCTCCAGGCAGGCGCCGGATGTGCTCTTCGCGACGCGCAACGTGCCGCCGTGCGCCCGCGCGATCTCCGCGGCGATCGCCAGGCCCAGCCCGGAGCCGCCGTCTTCGCGGGCGCGGTCGTCGTCGAGCCGCACGAACCGGTCGAAGACGCGCTCGCGGTCCTCGGCCGGGATGCCGGGCCCGTCGTCCCGCACGGTCAGCACGGCCTGGCCGCCGGACGCGGCGAGCGTGATCGTCACCCGGCTCTTCGCGTGCCGCTCGGCGTTGTCGACCAGGTTGCGCAGGACGCGCTCCAGCCGTCCCGCGTGCCCCTGGACCACCGGGGCGTCGTGGAGTTCCGGGCGCACCTCGACGCCGTCGCGAGGGAGCCGTCCGGCCAGGTGCCCGGTGACGAGGTCCCCGAGCACGATCCGGGTGGTCCCGGCCGGCCGGCCGGCGTCCAGCTTGCTGAGCAGCAGCAGGTCCCCGGTGAGGGTTTCCATCCGCGACACGTCCAGGACGGCGTTTTCGACGCTGCGGCGCCAATCGAGCCGGTCGGGGTGGGCGAGCTGGACCTCCAGCTGGGTGCGCAGCGACGCCAGCGGCGTGCGCAGCTCGTGCGAGGCGTCCGCGGTGAACTGGCTCTGCCGCTGCACGGACCGGTCGAGCCGCGCGAGCATCTCGTTCATCGTGACGGCGAGCTCGGCGATCTCGTCACCGGAGTCGGGCACGGGGACGCGGCGGCCGAGGTCGGTCGCGCGCACGCCGTCGACCTCGGCCCGGATGGCCCCGACCGCGCGCAGCGACCGCCGCACGGCGAACCAGGCGACGGCGCCGATGAACAGCGAGGCGGCCGGTACCCCGCCCCAGAGGAGCTGCCGCGCGGTGGCCACCGTCTCGAGGCCGACGGGGTCGAGCTTCTCCGCGGACACGACCGCGTAGTGGCGGTCCTTCGTCCGGGCCGTGCTGTAGAGCTGGTCGTCGAGGCCGAACGGCTGGACGATGACGCAGTCCGGCCCGTAGACCCGGACCGGCTCGCTACCGGAGAACTTCTTCGGGCTGCCGAGCGAGCAGTCGGCCGCCTGCAGGCTGATCATGTACCCGCCGCCCTTGGGGTACCGCTCCGGCACGTCGGCCGGGGCGACGCCCGCGTTCAGCAGCGCGAGCAGCGCGTCGGCCTTGTCGCTCGCCCGGGCACTGGCGTTGGGTTCGAGGCTGCTCTGCAGCGCGTTCACGAACCAGTACGCCCCGAAGCCGAGCACCACGGCCGACGCGAGGGCGGCGAAGAGGGCGACCCGCCACCGGGTCGACCGGGGCAGGATCCGGGCCACCCGCAGAAGATAACCGCACCTTCGAAGAACCGGGTGTGGCCTCCGCCGCCTACCGTTTTGTCTGTGACGAATGCACAGTGGCAGGCGGTGCGGACCGCGCTGGCGGAGACCGGCGAGCGGTTCGCGGACATCGTGGAGAACGCGCCGGACCCGGGCGCCAAGGCGATCGGGGTCTGGTCGGTCGCCGAGACGGCGGCGCACGTCGGCTGGATCGCGCACGTCTACACGGCCCTGGTGCACGGCGACGGCCGCTCGCTGCCGTTGCCGGAGCTGGAGGAGCAGATCGCGAAGGCCACCATCGAGACGGTCTCGGCGATGAACGACGTCGCGCAGGAGGCCTACCCCGAGCGTGACCCGCGCCTGCTGGCCAAGCAGCTGCGCGCGGACATCGCCGAGCTGCTGCGCGCCGGCGGCGAGTACGGCCCGGACAAGGTGATCGACTGGCTCGGCGGCAGCCGGGTGCCGCTGCCCGGCCTGTTCGCGCACCTGCTCAACGAGCTGGAGATCCACGGCCACGACATCGCCCGCGCGAGCGGGCAGGACTGGCGGATCGAGGCGGCGCACGTGGGGATGTTCCTGGACCTGTTCTTCACCGGCATGGTCCGCAACGACCTCGGACGCCTGCTCGCCCACGCCAAGCCGTCGCCCCGCCGGGTCGCGGTGGAGTTCCGTTCCGACCACACGGCGCCGGTGATGCTGGTTTTGCAGCACGGCGAGCTGCGGGCGGAAGAACCCGACGGCACGGCGGACGCGCGCCTGACCTTCGACCCGGCCGTCCTGGTGCCGATGATGTTCGGCCGGATCTCCCCGCTGCGCGCGGTGGGCACCGGCAAGGTCCGCGTCGGCGGCCGCCGCCCGTGGCGGCTGCCGGAGTTCCTCCGCACGGTCCACATGCCGTAGGCCGGGTCAGGCGGAAGACCAGCCGTCGCCCCATTCGGCGTCGCGGGCGTCCCGGTAGCGCGGGCCCTGCTTCTTCGAAACCGCCACCCCCGGCTTCAGCCCGTCGGCCGTGCAGAGGTCCAGCGCCACCCAGCCCTTGTGCTTCTTCGGGTGCCGGATGATCCGCGCCTCCGGCCGCTCGGGCCGGAGCCGCGACGCGACGACGTACGAGAACTTCTCGTCCTCGAACCCGAGCGTGCCCGCCTTGAGCCGCCGGTGCAGGCCCGAGCGCGGCAGCCGCGCGGCGAAGTGGCACCAGTCCCGGCCGGGCACGATCGGGCACGCGCCGTCGTGCGGACACGGCGCGACCACGTGCAGGCCGAGCTCGATCAGTTCGGCCCGGGCGGCCCGGATCCGTTCGTAGCCGGCCGGCGTGCCGGGTTCGATGAGCGCGACGGTGGTGGCTTTGGCGGCCAGCCACCGCACGACGTCGGTGCGCGTGGCGTCCGGCAGCTCGCCGAGTACGTAGGAGAGCGTGACGAGGTCGGCGTCGGGGGCGGGCGACGCCGGATCGACGAGCCCGCGCCGCCACTCGGCGTCCCGGACCGCGCCCCGGCCGCTGCCGGAGGCGAGCCGCTTGCCGAGCCCGATGGCCCCGGCCACCTGCTCCAGCACGGTGCACTCGGCCAGCGAAGGCCACACGTCCGCGGCAGCCCACACGGCGGCACCGGTGCCCCCGCCGACGTCGATCTGGGTACGCGGCTCGAAGCCGGGAGCGCGTAGGGCCGCTTCGGCAAGGACGGCGTGTACGGCGGCGTAAGTGGCCGGCATGCGGTAGCCGGCGTACGCGGCGATGTCGGCTTCGGAGCTGAGGATCGGCGAAGTGGCCGCGTCACCTTGGCGGTAGCGCGCGCTGAGGCGATCGACGGACTGGGTCAGCCGGGCCACGGGGTGCCGGGCCAGCTCGTCGTCGAGCGCGGAGGAGAGATCATCGGGGAGTACCGCCACGACGGGCAGATTAGCCGGGTGCCCCCGCGCACGAGCGCGGCGGCCGGTGCGGCCGGCCGGTGATCCCCGGTCCGGATTGTCCCCCGGAATCGGCCCTGAGCTGCTAGTTTTCCCGCGCCAAAAGTTTTTTGCGACGGCTGTCGATCCGGTGCCCGGCCGTTCGACGCGTAGGCAGAAGCGAACGAAGGGAGACCGCGGTGCGGTTCATGGTGATCGTCAAGACCAACGAAGACTCCGAGGCGGGCAAGGGCCCCAGCGCCGAGCTGCTCGAGGAGATGGGGAAGTTCAACGAAGAGCTGGTCAAGGCCGGTGTCCTGCTCGCCGGCGAAGGGCTCACGCCGAGCTCGCAGGGCGCGCGCGTCATCTTCTCCGGCAGCGAGGAGCCCAAGGTCGTCGACGGCCCGTTCGCCGAGACCAAGGAGCTCGTCGGCGGCTTCTGGATCCTGCAGTGCCGGGATCGCGAAGAGTGCATCGAGTGGATCAAGCGGATGCCCAACCCCGAGGGCCAGGCCGGCGAGGTCGAGATCCGCCGGGTCGCCGAGGCGTCGGACTTCGAGAACATGACGCCGGAAGTCGCCGAAATGGAAGGCCGGCTGCGGGCGCAGTCCGCCGGGCAGGCGTGACCGTGCGGTTCCTGGTGATCGTCAAGGCCAGCCCCGAATCGGAGGCGCCCGGGTTCCAGCCCAGCGCCGAAGAGCTGACCGAGATGACGAAGTTCAACGAGCGGCTGTTCGCCGAGGGCCGGATCGAGCTCGCCGAGGGGCTCACGTCCAGCGCCGACGGCTCGCGCGTCCTGTTCCAGGGCGACGCGGAGCCCAAGGTCATCGACGGCCCGTTCGCCGAGACCAAGGAGCTGATCGCCGGGTTCTGGGTGCTCAAGGGCGAGTCCCTCGAAGAGGTCGTCGAGCTGATGAAGCAGGTCCCGAACCTCGGCCCGGGCGAGGGCGTCCTGGAGATCCGGCCGATCGACGAGTAGTGGGTTGCACCGCGGAAGATCACCCTGTCTGATGGCCGGGTGACGGTTGCGGACGCCCGGAGAACGGTCGAAACGGTCTGGCGGATCGAGTCGCCGCGCCTCATCGCGGGCCTGGCCCGGATGGCTCGCGGCGACGTCGGTCTCGCCGAAGAACTGGCGCAGGACGCGCTGGTCGCGGCGCTGGAACAGTGGCCGGACTCCGGCGTCCCCCGCAATCCCGGCGCGTGGCTGATGACGATCGCCAAGCGCCGCGCGGTCGACCAGTTCCGCCGCAACGAGCGGTACGCCGAGAAACTCGAGGAAGTCGGGCGCGACCAGCGGCTCGGCGACGGCGTCCTGCCGGACTTCGACGCCGCGCTCGACGACCACATCGAGGACGACGTCCTCCGCTTGCTGTTCGTCGCCTGCCACCCGGTGCTGAACACGCAGGCGCGGGTCGCGCTGACGCTGCGCATGCTCGGCGGCCTGACGACCGACGAGATCGCGCGCGCCTTCCTGGTCCGCGAGTCGACGATCGCCCAGCGGATCGTCCGGGCGAAGAAGGCCCTCGCCGCGGCGAAGGTGCCCTTCGAGGTGCCGGAGGGCGACGAGCGCGTCGCCCGGCTGTCGTCCGTGCTCGAAGTCATCTACCTGGTGTTCAACGAGGGCTACTCGGCCACGCGCGGCGACGACTGGATGCGGCCGGCGCTCTGCGAGGAGGCGATGCGGCTCGGCCGCGTGCTCGCCGGGCTGATGCCGGGCGAGTCGGAGGTCCACGGCCTGGTGGCGCTGATGGAGCTGCAGGCGTCGCGCGCGAAGGCCCGCACCGGCCCGAACGGCGAGCCGGTGCTGCTGCTGGACCAGGACCGCGCCCGCTGGGACCGGTTCCTGATCCAGCACGGCCTCGCGGCGCTGGCGTTGTCCGAGCACATCGCCGAAGG
The DNA here is from genome assembly GCF_031625235.1 of Amycolatopsis sp. 505. Taxonomy (NCBI): domain Bacteria; kingdom Bacillati; phylum Actinomycetota; class Actinomycetes; order Pseudonocardiales; family Pseudonocardiaceae; genus Amycolatopsis; species Amycolatopsis sp. 505. Next base: position 365,077 of record NZ_JACKQP010000002.1, on the reverse strand, counting down.
CGCGTACGGCCCGTACTCGGCCCAGGCGGCGATCGCGGCCTGCCACGCCCGGGCGCGGACGGCCGAGGAAACGGACTGGGCCCGCATCGCGGCGCTCTACGAAGGCCTCGGCAAGCTCCAGCCGTCCCCGGTGATCGAGCTGAACCGCGGGGTGGCGGTGGCGATGGCGTACGGGCCGGCGGCGGGCCTGGAAGTGGTCGACGCGGTCGCCGGCGACCCGGCGCTGAAGGACTACCACCTGCTGCCCAGCGTGCGCGGTGACCTGCTGGAGAAGCTCGGCCGCCGCGCGGAAGCCGAGCAGGAGTTCCGGCGAGCCGCGGAGATGACGGAGAACTCCCGCGAACGTGCCCTGCTGCTGGACCGCGCGAAGGCGGTCGCCGGCTGAGGCGTCTCTCAGGCGGATAGCAATACTCTCCATTTCAGATAGTTAAACTATCCGAATGGAGGGGACTGTGGGGAATACTGTGACCAGGCGGGCCGTCCTGGGTGGCGGTGCCGCGAGTGCGGCGGCCGTGCTCGCCGGGGCGTCGAGCGCTTCGGCTTCGGCTCCGGTGCAGGGCCGGTTCGACGGCAAGGTCGTGCTGATCACCGGCGCCACCTCGGGCATCGGGCGGGAGGCCGCGCTCGCGTTCGCGGCCCAGGGCGCCCGGGTGGGGTTCTGTGGCCGGCGGGCCGAACTCGGCCGCGAGGTGGAGCGCGAGCTGCGTGGCCGCGGGTGCTACGTCCGGGCCGACGTCCGCGAGCCGGCCCAGGTCGAGTCCTTTGTGGACACGGTGGTGCGCCGCTGGGGCCGGCTGGACGTCGCGTTCAACAACGCGGGCATCACCCTCGCGAAGCCGCTGCACGAAATCGGCGTCGACGAATGGGAGGACGTCCAGCGGACCAACGCGCGCGGGGTCTTCCTCGCGATCAAGCACGAGGTCCCGCACCTGCTCGAAAACGGCGGCGTCATCATCTGCACCGCGTCGTCGCAAGCCGGGCACACCCGGCCCGGGCACGCGGCGTACACCGCCAGCAAGCGGGCGATCCAGGGCATCGTGAAAGCCGCCGCGCTCGACTACGGCGCCCAGGGGATCCGGGTGCTGTCGATCGACCCGGGGACCACGGACACCGCGTTCGTCCGCCCGCCGGGCATCCCCGACGACCAGTGGGCGCAGTTCAAGCGGGCGTGGGGCCCGCTGAACGTCCACGGCCTGCCGAGGATGGCCGAGCCGAAGGAAATCGCCGCCGCTGTCGTGGCCTTGGCGTCGCCCGGCTTCTCCTACCTCACCGGGACGTCCGTGCTGGTGGACGGCGGCCTCGGCACCGGACGCCCGATGATCATGCCGCCCCGGGGTTAGCGGCCGCGCCAGGCGAGCGGGGACAGCGTCATCGCCGCCTCGGCGACCTTCCGCGCGGTCTCCGTCTTGAGGCCTTTCCGCGCCGACTCGATCCACTCGTCGACCGGGCGGACGCCGATGTCCCGGTACTCCAGGGCCTGCAGGAGCATCTCCAGTTTGTCCGCGTCCTTGGCGCACAACGCTTCCGCGGACTCCCGCGTCTCGTACTCGTCGACGGCCTCGCGAACCAGGTCCCGGGACCGCTCGGGGAGCGAGGCCGTCTGGTCGGCGGTGATCTGCCGCGGCTCCGGCTTGCGCAGGTAGTCGCCGGCCGTCAGCGGGAGGTCGCCCGTGCGCGTCTCCTGCGTGTCGTGCCACAGCGCGAGGAAGGCCGCCCGCTCCGGGGACGCGCCTTCCTCCGCCGCGAGCAGCGCCGCGAGCTGGGCGGCGCGCAGGCTGTGCTCGCCGACCGACTCCGGGTCGCGGACCCCCGCGTGCCACCAGCCCGACCGGCGGACGCGCTTGAGGAGCCCGAGCTCGTAGCCGAACGAGGCCAGCGCTTCAGAGGTCATGCCGCCCAGCCTAGGGCGACGGGATCAGCGCCGTCAGGATCGTCGCCTGGAGGAGCGAAATCACGCCGACCACCGCGGTGAGCAGCAGCGACCACAGGAACGTCTGCCGCAGCAGCGAGCCTTCCTTGCCGCTCTGCCCGATCGCCGTCGCGCCGATCGACAGGTTCTGCGGCGAGATCATCTTGCCCATCACGCCGCCCGAGGTGTTCGTCGCGCCGGCCAGGATCGGGTTCAGGCCGAGCTGCTGCGCCGAGATCACCTGCATCGGGCCGAACAGGCTGTTCGTCGACGCGTCCGAGCCGGTCAGGAACACGCCCAGCCAGCCGATGTAGGCCGAGAACAGCGGGAAGACCACGCCGGTCGTCGCCAGGGCGAGGCCCAGCGTCTGCGTCGCGCCCGAGTAGTTCATCACGAACGCGATGGCCAGGATCATGAAGATCGTCGCCAGCGCCCAGCGCATCTGGTGCAGCGTTTTGGCGTACGTCGTCAGCAGCAGGTTCGCCCGCCCGCCCATCGCGAACCCGGCGATCACCGCCGCGATCAGCGCGACCGTGCCGGGCGAGAAGAGGAAGTCGACGGTCAGCGTCGCCGCGTACGGCGCGTTCTTGGCGGTGATCGGCGGGTGCTGGACGACGTGGTTGTGCAGCCCCGGCCAGGCGAAGACCCAGTCGGCCTTGTGCAGCAGCTTCGTCAGGTCGAGCCAGGTGGGGAGGTTCTTGAAGATCGTCCCGATCCGCGACAGGAAGATCGCCAGGATCAGGATGATGTAAGGCATCCACGCGTACAGCGCGCCGCGCTCGGCCTGGGCGGCGCCGAGGCTCTTGGCCGGGGTGGCTTCTTCGCCGTCGAAGCGCCACACCGTCGCGGGCTGCCAGAAGCGGGTCAGGATCCACAGCGCGGCCATCGCGGTGAGCGCGGCGAGGACGTCGACCAGGCTGGCACTGATGTAGTTGGACGCGACGAACTGCATGACCGCGAAGGCGAGCCCGGCGGTCAGCACGGCCGGCCACACCTCGAGCATGCGCTTCCAGCCGGCCAGGACGACGACCAGGAACGCCGGGATGATCAGCGCCAGCAGCGGGACCTGGCGGCCGACCGCCGCCGAGAAGAGCTCGGTCGCCTGGTCCTGCTTGAGGTGCATGATCGGCGCGGTCAGCCGGCCGAGCACGATCAGCGGGTTGCCCAGCCCGCCGAACGCGACCGGCGCGGTGTTCGCCAGCAGTGCCAGCACGACGGCCTTCACCGGCGGGAACCCGAGCGCGGCCATCATCGCCGCGGTGATCGCGATCGGCGACCCGCCGCCGGCGACGCCTTCGAGCAGCGCGCCGAAGCTGAACGCGATGAGCAGCGCCTGCAGCCGCCGGTCCTCGCTGAACCCGGCGAGCACCCGCTTGATCGCGTCGAACCGGCCGGTGGCGACGGTGACGTTGTGGAAGTACACGGCGTGGAAGGCGATCCAGGCCACCGACCACACGCCGAACACGATGCCCATCGCGGCGGAGTCGAACGCCAGCGCGGCCGGCATCCGGTAGAGCAGGAGGGCGACGCCGAGCGCCGTCACCAGTGCCAGTGCCGCGGAGAGGTGCGCGGAGAACCGGATCACCCCGAGCGAAACCAGCAGCACGATGATCGGGAGCGCGGCGAGCAGCGCGGAAAGCCACAGCCCGCCCGCCGGCTGGTAGTCCTGGATCCAGGTCACGGTCGGCTCCTTTGCCGGTTTCGCGGGTGGTCAGGCCGGCCGGCTCCGGACGTACCCGAGCCGCAGCGACAGGGCGGCGGCGGTCCCGGCCACCGAGGCCCCGAGTTCGTCGAGCCGCCGCAGCACGCGCGGAGCGGGCCCGGCGATGCTGATGGCGGCGATCGGCCGCCCCGAGTGGTCCCGCACGGCGGCGGCGACGCACCCGACGTCGGGCTCGTTCTCGACCTCGTCGATCGCCCACCCGCGGCGGCTGGTCTTCGCGAGCTCGTCGAGCAGCCGGTGCGGGTCGATGATGGTCTTGAGGGTGAGCGAGTCGAGCTTCATCCGCCGCACGCGTTCGAGCCGATCGGCCTCGGGCAGCGCGGCGAGCCACGCCTTCCCGAGCGACGTCGCGTGCTGCGGCCGCCGCGTGCCGAGCCGGCAGGCGAGGGTGACGGCACTGGCACTGCGTTCGGTGGCGACGTAGACCATGGTGTCGTTGTCGGGAACGGCGAGGTAGGTGGTTTCGCCGGACCGTTCGGCGAGCGAGGCGAGGTACCGCGGAGCGCACCGGTGCAGATCGGTGGCGGCCATCGCCCGGGCCCCGAGTTCGACGAGCCGCGTGCCGAGCCGCACCCGCCCGGTGACCTGGTCGGCTTCGAGGTACTCGAGGTTCTTGAGGGTGCCGACGATCCGGTAGGCGGCGCTGCGGGAAAGCCCCAGTTGCCGCGCGATCGCATTGGTGGAAATCTCCTGGTGCCGCCCGACGTGCTCCAGCACGGCAAGCCCGCGTTCGAGAGTTCCGCTTTGTTCGAGCCCGCGCTCCGGTCCCACGACGCCCTCCATTTCCCGCTGAGCGGCACGCCTTTCCGCTGGCTGGGGTTGGACGGTAACACCTCCGATGTATCTGCGGTAGATCTTGGAAAGTTTCGCGACAATGCGAGTAGTTGTGGATGCTAATTGGTTCAACATCCGATGGTTAAGTTTCCTACCTATGGCGGTTGCGCGGCTCCGAGCGGCGGCGTTCGACAGGTTCGACAGGTGGGTTGTTCATATGTGTGAATGTGCGGCCGCGTTGTCCACGGGGTGACGGCAATGTGGACAAAGCGGCGGTGATGGGCGTTCTTTCCGCCGGTGCGGGTGCCGGCGCTCCTCGAAGGTCGCGAATGACTCATTCGGGACCTCGGACGTCCCGAATGAGTCATTCGCGACACTGCAGGCGCCGCCGGTGCGCGAGTTGCCCGTCTTCGCCGGAACCCTGGCTGGGGGCGACGAGCTCGGTGGGGAGGTCTGGGTGGGGTGCCGGTTGGGCGTCCGCGTCTCGTTCGGGCCGGTGGAGTGCCCTGGTGCGCCCCAGCCCACCGCGAAGGCCGCCCGCGAGACGCGCGCCACGGACTCAGGAAAATCACAGCGGCTCGCAGGCACCATCCAGGCGATGTCCCTGCGAAGTCCCCTCCGTACCCGCGCGTCCGTGGCCGCCGGGCGGCTTACCGCCTGGCTCTCGCGCAGCTCCGGGCTGGGCCGCGGCGGGATGATCGGTGGCCGCGTCACCCTGGCCCTCGATCCGCTCGCCCTGCGCCGGCTCGGGCGTGAACGCACCGTTGTGCTCGTCACCGGCACCAACGGCAAGACGACCACCTCGCTGATGCTCACCCGCGCGCTCGAAACGCTCGCCGAGGTCGCCGCCAACAGCGATGGCGCGAACATGCCCGATGGCGTCCTCGCCGCCCTGACCGCCCGCCCCGGCGCGCCCTACGCGGTCCTCGAGGTCGACGAAACCTACGTCCCCTGGGTCGCCGACCAGGTCCGGCCCGCCGTCCTCGTCCTGCTCAACCTCAGCCGCGACCAGCTCGACCGGGTCGGCGAGGTCCGCGCCACCGAACGCGACCTGCGGGCCGCCATCGCCGGCCTGGACGGCACCGTCGTCGTCGCGAACTGTGACGACGTCCTCGTGACCTCCGCCGCGAGCGCCGCCGCGAAGGCCGTCTGGGTCGGCGCCGGCCGCCGCTGGACCGGGGACTCGACGGCGTGCCCGCGCTGCGAAGGCCGCGTCGAAACCCAGGACCGGCACTGGAGCTGCGGGTGCGGCCTCGCCCGCCCGGAACCCGGGTGGACGCTCGACGGCGAGCTCGTGGTCACCCCCGGTGGCCGTCAGGTCGACCTCGACCTGCGGCTGCCCGGCGAGGTCAACCGCGCGAACGCCGCCCTCGCGCTCGCCGCGGCGCACCGGCTCGGCGTGCCGCCGCACACCGCCGCCGCCCGGCTGCGGACCATCACCGACATCGGCGGCCGCTACCGGACGATCCGCCGGTCACGGCACTCCGTGCGGCTGATGCTGGCCAAGAACCCGGCCGGCTGGGTGGAAACGCTGCGCGTGCTGGACGAGGACACCCCGGTCGTCGTCGCGGTCAACGCCCAGGAGGCCGACGGCCGCGACCTGTCCTGGCTGTGGGACGTCCACTTCGAACGGCTCCGCGGGCGCCAAGTCGTCGTCACCGGCGAGCGCGGCGCCGACCTGTCCGTCCGGCTCTGCTACGCCGAGGTCGCGCACTGGGCCGAACCGGACCCGGTCACCGCGATCGACGCGCTGCCGCCCGGCGCGGTCGAGCTGGTCGCCAACTACACCGCGTTCCGCGACCTGGTGGGCAGGTTGCCGAGTGGCTGATTCGACCGTCCACATCGGACTTCTGTTGCCCGAGGTGCTCGGCACCTACGGCGACACCGGCAACGCCCAGGTGCTCGGCAAGCGGCTGCAGTGGCGCGGGCTCGACGCCGAGGTGGTCCCGGTCGGGCTCGGCGAACCGGTGCCGTCCACTTTGGACCTCTACCTGCTCGGCGGCGGCGAAGACGGCGCCCAGGTGCTGGCCGCCGCGCACCTGCGCAAGTACCCGGGCCTGCGCCGGGCCGTCGCGGCCGGTGCGGTCGTCTTCGGCGTGTGCGCCGGCCTGCAGGTGCTCGGCACCCGCTTCCGCGGCCTCGACGGCGTCGACCACGACGGGCTCGGCCTGCTCGACGTCACCACCGAACCCGGCGAGCAGCGCGCGGTCGCCGAGCTGGTCGCGACACCGTCCCGGCTGCTGGACGGCGAGGCGCTGACCGGGTTCGAAAACCACCTGGGCGTCAGCAAGCTCGGCGCCGGCAGCGAGCCGCTCGGGCGGGTCGTGCGCGGCACCGGCAACGGCGACGGCACCGAGGGCGCGGTGACCGACCGGGTCGTCGGCACCTACCTGCACGGCCCGGCGCTCGCCCGCAACCCCGCGCTGGCCGACCTGCTGCTGGCCTGGACGGTCGGGCACCCGCTCGGCCCGCTGGACCTGGCCGAGGTCGAGCGGCTGCGCGGGGAGCGGCTCGCCGTCCCGCGCCGGCGCCGGGGCGCGTGACGGGGTGGCGGCGAGCGTCCCGTCGCTGGTCCGCCCGCGTACCGGCCTCGTTCGTGGTTACGCTGCGTTGGTGAGACTGGGCAAGGTGGTCGCCGCGACCGGCGTCCGGATGCGCACCACCGCGGTGGCGGTGTTCGCGCTCGCGCTGGCCATCGCCGTCGGCTGCGTGGTCGTGGTGCTGCTGCTGGAGGAGTCGCTCGACCGCAGCGTCACCGAGAGTGCCCGCAGCACCGGGCGGCAGGTCGCCATCCAGCTCATCCGCGAGGGCGCGCGCGACCTGAGCGCGAGCGACGTCGCCAGCACCGGCGACACCGAGGCCGTCACGCAGGTCCTGGACGCGCGCGGGACGCCGATCGCGAGCGACCCGGCGATCGTCGGGCACCCGCCGCTGACCACGGCCCGCCCGGTCGTCGGGCACGAGATCGTCGAAACGCTGCCGCTCGGGCTGAACGGCGACAACGACGACTACCGCGTCGTGTCGCAGGAGGTGACCGGTCCGGGCGGGCCGTTCACCGTGATCTCCGCGCGCTCGCTGGAACCGGTCACGGAGGCCTCGACACGGCTGACGCTGCTGCTCGGCCTGATCGCCGTGCCGCTGCTGGCCATCGCCGGGCTCGCGGTGTACCGCGCGGTCGGCTCGGCGCTGCGGCCGGTCGAGCGGATGCGCCGGACCGTCGCGGAGATCTCCACGCGCGACCTCGCCGCGCGCGTGCCGCTGCCGCCGGGCGGCGACGAGGTGCACCGCCTGGCCGTGACGCTCAACGAAATGCTGTCCCGGCTCGCGTCGGCCCAGGCCGCGCAACGCCGGTTCGTCGCGGACGCCAGCCACGAACTGAGATCACCGCTCTCGACGATAAGCACCGCTCTCGACGTCTCCGGGCGGCACCCGGAGAGCACCGGCGACCTGGTGCCGGTGATCGCCCGGGAAACCGCGCGGCTGCGCGAGCTCGTCGACGACCTGCTCATGCTGGCCCGCACCGACGACGCGACCGACCGGCCGCAGCGCACCGAGGTCGACCTCGACGACATCGTCCGCGCCGAAGCCGAGCGCGTCCGCGGGGAGACCACGGCGGACGTCGAAGTGCGCGCGGGGCCGGCGAAGGTGCACGGCAGCGAGGCCCAGCTGCGGCGGGCCGTGCGCAACCTGGTCGACAACGCCCGCGGGCACGCGCGCTCGCGCATCCGCGTCAGCAGCGCGGTGCGCGGCGACCTGGCCGTCATCGAGGTGAGCGACGACGGCCCCGGCGTCGCGGAAGCCGACCGGGAGCGGATCTTCGAGCGGTTCGTCCGGCTCGACGCGTCGCGGCAGCGCGGGCACGGCGGGACCGGGCTGGGCCTGCCGATCGTGGCCGGCATCGCGGCCCGCCACGGCGGCCGGGCGCGCTACGCCGAGTCCGGCGAGCCGGGCGCGCGGTTCGTGATCGAGCTGCCGGTGATCGAACTGCCGAAGGAGGAGTAGTGCGCCTGCTGATCGTGGAGGACGAGCGCGAGTTCGCGGAGACGCTGCGGCGCGGTCTGGTGGCCGAGGGCTTCACCGCCGACGTCGCGCACACCGGCCGCGAGGGCCTCTGGCGGGCGACCGAGCACGCGTACGACGTCGTGGTGCTCGACATCATGCTGCCCGAGCTGTCCGGCTACGAGGTGCTCAAACGCCTGCGCGCGGCGGAGAACTGGACGCCGGTGCTGATGCTGACGGCCAAGGACGGCGAGTACGACGAAGCCGACGCGTTCGACCTCGGCGCCGACGACTACCTGTCCAAACCGTTCTCCTTCGTCGTGCTGATCGCCCGGCTGCGCGCGTTGCTGCGGCGCGGCGCCCCGGCCCGGCCGGCCGTGCTGGAGGCCGGCGACCTGCGGCTCGACCCGTCCGCCCGTACTGTCCACAGGGGACAAAAGCGGATCGAGCTCACCGCGCGGGAGTTCGGGTTGCTGGAGTTCCTGCTGCGGCGGGCCGGAACGGCGTTGTCGAAGAACGAGATCCTGAGCCACGTCTGGGACGCGCACTACGACGGCGACGAGAACGTCGTCGAGGTGTACATCGGCTATCTCCGGCGCAAGATCGACACGCCGTTCGGCACCCACACCATCGAGACGGTCCGCGGGGTCGGCTACCGCCTGGTGGACGTTACTCGATCGTAATCAATCGGGCGTTTTCCGGAAATTGGTTCCGCTGGCCGCCCACGTGCTGCGCCATTTGTCGCCCGTGGTTGCCGCGGACCGCCCAATCGTGCGCGCGAACCGGTGAAAAATGCCGTCCCGCGACGGCCCTGCACGTGAACGTCGGTGTTGCTACGGTGGGCACCCACCCCGTGACTAGGAAAGCGATGACGGAATCGCCACTGCCGTTGCCTGCCCAAAACAAAAATGCGCCCGATGCCGCCGGGAAATCCGTTTCCCGGCTCCGCGCCGCCGATGCCATTCGGGCCGCGAAGGACCAGTTCGCCATGGTGACCGGGCTCACTCCGCACGCCGTGACCGGGATCCGCGGCCGGGGCGACGGCGGCTGGTCCGTGCTCGTCGACGTCGTCGAGCTGGCCCGGATTCCGGACTCCACCAGTGTGATGGCCACCTACCGGGTGGACGTCGACGCCGACGGCGAACTCGGCGCGTGCGAGCGGCTGCGCCGGTTCACGCGGGGCGCCACCGATTCCTGAAAGGAAGGTCGACACGATTGGCCGCTTCGTCCGATTCGTTGGCGGACATTCTGGAACGCGTGCTCGACAAGGGCGTCGTCATCGCCGGTGACATCGGCGTCAGCGTCGTCGACGTCGAATTGCTGACGCTGCGGATCCGGCTGTTCATCGCGTCCGCGCAGACCGCCCGGGAAATGGGCATGGACTGGTGGACCAACGATCCGTTCTTCGCCCCGAATGCCGCGCGAGCGGAACTGGGGGCGTCCGACCTGGCGGCGCGCGTCGCCGAATTGGAGGCCCGGCTGCCCGTGCCGGGCGGGAGGGAAGAACCGCGGTGAGCACCGGAAACTGGCTCTGCGCGTACGCGATCACCCGCAACCGTCCGTCCGCTTTGGACATCGGGCCCGCGCCGCGGCTGATCGGCTACCGCGACCTCGGCGTGGTGGTCGCCGAGGTGGCGCCGGCGCGCTTCGACCGCATCGACACGCTCGACCCGGTCGACGGCACGCTCGCCGAGCTGGCCCGCGAGCACGACGCCGTGGTGCGCGCGGTGTTCCGCAGCGAACCGGTGCTGCCGCTGCGGTTCGGCACGGTCCTCGACGGCGAAGACGCCGCGCTCCGGCTCCTGCAGGCGGGCTACGACCAGGCCCGCGACTGCCTCGACGAGGTGGCCGGCCACCGCGAGTGGGGCGTCCGGGTGCGGCATTCGGAGCCGGCGGCGACCACCCGGCCGGACGCGGCGGGCCTGACCGGGACGCAGTACCTGGTCCGGCGGCGCGAACGGCTGAAGGCGATCCAGCGCGCCCGCGAAGACGTGGCCGGCGCGGCCGGCCGGCTCCAGGAGGCGCTGCGGCGGCAGTCGGCGGACAGTGTGGAACGCGCCCGGCCGCACGGCGTGCTGATGAACACGGCGTACCTGGTGGAGACCGGTCGTGAGGCGGACTTCCACGCGGAGGTCGAGTGGTTCACCCGCGAGCTGAGCGCGGCGGGGGCGACGGTGGAGACGTCGGGCCCCTGGCCGCCGTACTCGTTCACCGACCTCGAGCTCGGAGCGACGGCGAATGGCTGAACCCGACCTGCTGCCCGAGGTCTTCACCCCGTCCGGCACCAACGCCGCCGAGGCCATCGTCGACCTGCTCGACCGGGTCGTGCACCGCGGCGCCGTCGTCACCGGGGACGTCATCATCTCCCTCGCCGGCATCGACCTCGTGCGGCTCGACCTGCGGTTGCTGCTGCTCGGGCTGGAAGGCGAGCCCGGATGACCCAGCGGATCGCCGCCGACGCCGGCCGCGGGCTCGGGCACCTCGTCGTCACCGTGCTCGACATCCTCAAGGAAGTGCTGGAGCGGCAGGCCCTGCGCCGGCTCGACGCCGGCACCCTCACCCCGGCCCAGGTCGAAGCGCTCGGCCAGGCCCTCATCGCGCTGGAGCTCCGGTTCGCCGAGATCCGCGCCGCCCTCGATGACATCCCCGCAACCGAAGGAGCGAAGTGACCAGACCGGGGCAGACCGGTGGCGGACTCGCCGACACCCTCAACATCCTGCTGGACAAGGGACTCGTCATCGACGCCACGGTGAAGGTGTCCCTGATCGGGATCGAACTGCTGTCGATCGAGGCCAGGGTGGTGATCGCCAGCGTCGACACCTACATCCGCTACCTCGAAGCGATGCAGCGGGTGAACGCGCAGGCGCAGCAGCCCAACCCCGGGCAGGTCTCCATCGGGCTCGACCAGACCGTCGGGCTGATCCCGCCCCCGCCGCCGACCTCCGCGGTGGCCGTGCCCCCGGCGCCGGCCATCCCCGTCGAACAGCCGTGACGCTGCAGCTCTACGGCGTCGTCCGGGCCGGGCACCCGCGCGCACCGCGCACGGTCTGCTGGGAGGACCTCGCGATGGTCGTCGGCGACCCCGAGCCCGACCCGGCCGCGCACCTGGCGGTGGTGTCCGCGCTCGTCGAGGGCGGCCCGGTGCTGCCGGTCCGGTTCGGCACGGTGGCCGAGGACGAGGACGCCGTCCGCACCGAGGTGCTCGCCCCGGCCGCGGACACCTACCGCGCCGACCTCGACCGGCTCGACGGCCTGGCCGAGGTGCACGTCTGCCTGCGGTTCACCGAACCCGGGTCGGCGTGGCGGGCGGCCCGCTCGGACGTGCTGCTGTCGCGGGTCGCCGAACGCGCCCGCGACTCCGTGGCGCTGCCGGCGGGCGAGAGCGCCGACGAGCGGTGGGCGTTCCTGGTCGGCTTGGGCGATCTGCTCGTCGTCCGGGACGCCGTCGCCGGGCTCGCGCGCGACGACGGTGTCCAGGCCGATTGGCTCGGGCCCCTGCCCGCGTACAGCTTCCTCGACCGGCGGACGTGCTCCCGCTGGAGCTGGTGAGCGGAGGCGGAACAGTCGCTGAACACTCGTCCCGGCGCTGGCCGCACCGGCCCGCCGCCGGTGATCCTGGTGCCGTGACCAGCAGTGAAGTCGCCGCGCTGCCGCGTGCGTTCGGCGGGCCCGGCGCCGGGCCGGGGCAGTTCCGCGCGCCCTCGGGGATCGCCGTCGACTCGCGCGGCCGCGTCTGGGTGGCCGACACCGGCAACGACCGGGTCCAGGCCTTCACCCGCGACGGCGCGCTCGTGCGCGTCCTGGCCGGGCGGCTCAAGGCGCCCGAGGGCGTCGCGGTCGACGCGGCGGGCAACGTCTACGTCGCCGACACCGGCAACCGCCGCGTGGTGCAGTTTTCGTGGCAGGGCGGCTTCGTGCGCGAGTTCGGCGGCCTGGACCGGCCCCGCGCGGTGGCGCTCGACCGAGCCGGGCGGCTGCTGGTCGACGACACCGGGCGCGTCGCCCGGTTCGACATCCGCACCGGCGCCGCGCTACCCGACACGGCCGAGCCGATCGGCTCGCCGAGGGACATGGCCGACGACGGCGCGGGCGGCGTCTGGGTCACCGAGCCGGGCAACCACCGGATCGTCCACTTCGGAGCTAGCTCTTCGTGATCGAGGCGGTCGCGCGGACGACCGCGGTGCACCGGTTCTCGACGTAGGCGAGCCCACCCTTCTCGGCGATGCGGCGCGCTTCGGCGGAGACGATGCCCTGTTGCAGCCACAGCGCTTTGGCGCCGATTTCGACGGCCTCGCGGGCGATGCCCGGCGCTTCGGGGGACGGCCGGAAGACGTCGACGAGGTCCACCGGCTCCGGGATGTCCTTCAGCGACCGGTACACCTTTTCGCCGAGCAGCTCGGTCGCGGTCGGGTGCACCGGGATGATCCGGAAGCCGTGGGCCTGCAGGACCGCCGGGACGCCGTGCGCGGCCTTGGCCGGATCGCGGCTCAGGCCGACGACGGCGATGGTGTTCGCGCCGGCGAGGATTTCCTCTGCGTTCATACCGGTGGAACGCTGCACCGGGGTCAAAGCTTCCAGAGCCGCAGGCCGCGCACCCGGTAGACGGGCCAGATCACGTGCCACGGCTTACGCCGGGCGAAGGTCGCGGCGCAGGTCAGGATGTTGCGGGCGGACGTCGTGGCGACCTCGTGGCGGTCCGGCCAGATTTCGCCCTTGGCGCCGACCGCGATCCGGAAGACGGTCAGCAGGCCACGGCCCTGCAGGTCGTACTTCGCGCCGGTGTCCCCGGAGCCGGGGGCCAGCTCCGCGATCTCGGCGCCGAACGCGCGGGCGGCCTGCGGCGCGACCTCGGCGGGCACGACGCCGACACTGCGCGTGATCGCCTTGCCGTGCATGCGCCGCGCGTAGCGGAACAGCAGCGCCCGCTCCCACCACGGCAGCAGCCGGTGGTGCTGCAGGAGGGCGGCGCACTCGCCGTGCCCGATCGCGAAGATGCTCGTGAGCTCGTCGTAGGCGCCGTTCGTGGCCGGTTCGTTCAGGTGCAGCCGGACCTCGAAGCGGGTGCGCGCGGTGAGTTCGTCGAGCAGCTCGCGGTGATCGAGCCGCGCCTTCGCGCGGGAGAGCGACCAGTCGGACATCGGACCTCCAGACGTCGCGCACAGGCTAGTTGGCGCACGACGCCCGGACCACGCTTTCAGCCGATCTTCTCGCCGTACATCTCGCCGAGCGGGTCGGAGATCAGCTCGACGCGGGCACCGTCCGGATCGGACAGGTAGATGGAGGTCTTGCTCTCCAGCAGGTACTTCACCCCGGCCTCGTCGAGCTTGTCCTTGATCGCGCTCCACCGTTCGGGCGTGACCGAGAGGGCCAGGTGGTGCAGGCCACCGAGGACTTCCGCGTACGGGCCGAGGTCCAGACCGGGCAGGTCGAAGAAGGCGACCGCGTTGCCGTTGCCGACGTCGAAGAAGAAGTGGCTCGAGCCGGGGTAGTCCCGGTTTTCGATGAGTTCGGTGAGCGGGAAGCCGAGGATGTCCTGGTAGAACTCGATGGTCCGCTCGACGTCGCTGGAGATCAGCGCGGTGTGGTGGATGCCGCGCCCGTTCGTCGCCGGGCGTTCGGCGGCCGGGCGCAGGTGGCGCTCGCGCAGCGCGTCGCGGGCTTCGGCGAGCTTGGTGACCTCGGCCTGGGTCGGTGCCATGTCCCTCACGTCCCTTCCTGGTGGTGTTCTCCACGCTACGCTCGATTTATCTCGCGCGCAAGAGATTGCCCGGCGAGAGTTCCGCTGGACGGAACATCCGCGCTTGTGCCTGCCCGCCGCGCACGGCAGAGTCCCGGAGGTGGATGTCAGCAAGGTGCAGGAGGCCGCGGCCGCACTGGCGGGGGCCTACGCCACGCGCGAGCCGATCGAGCCGCTGATCAAGACGTATCCCGACGCGGGTGTCGAGGACGCCTACCGGATCCAGCAGGAGCAGGTGCGGCACTGGGTCGAGGGCGGCGACGCCGTCCGCGGCCACAAGGTCGGCCTCGCGTCGGCGGCGATGCAGCGGCAGATGGGCGTCGACCAGCCCGACTACGGGCACCTCACCGGCAGCATGTTCCACCTCGAGCACCAGCCGATCCCGACGTCGGCGTTCCTGCAGCCGCGGATCGAGCCGGAGATCGCCTTCGTGCTCGGCTCGGCCCTGCGCGGCCCGGGCGTGACGGTCGCCGACGCGGTCCGGGCGGTCGACTTCGTGCTGCCGTCGCTGGAGATCGTCGACTCCCGCATCCGGGACTGGAAGATCTCGCTGTTCGACACGATCGCGGACAACGCGTCGTCGGGCGGGGTGGTGCTCGGCAGCAAGCCGACTGCGTTGGGTTCGGTCGATCTCCGGTTGGCGGGTTGCGTGCTGTACCAGAACGGTGCGGTGGCGGCGACGGGCGCGGGCGGCGCGGTGCTCGGGTCGCCGTTGAACTCGCTGGTGTGGCTGGCGAACACGGTGGGGCCGCTGGGGGTGACCCTGGAGCCCGGCCACGTCGTGCTGCCGGGCTCGATGACCCGGGCGATCCCGGTGTCCCCGGGCGACACGATCGTCGCGACGATCGCCGGCCTCGGCAGCGTCACCGCGGTGTTTTCGGAGGAATCGTGAACGTGCGAGAGGCAGCCGCTTCGTTGTTGGGAACGGTCTCGGAGCGGGCGCCGCTCTCGGAGGAGTGGCCGGACCTGGACGTCGACACGGCGTACGCGATCCAGGACGAGGCGTTGCGCCAGCGGCGGGCCCGCGGGGAGACGCTGATCGGGGTGAAGCTGGGGCTGACGTCCCGCGCCAAGCAGCAGCGGATGGGCATCGACGCACCGTTGCTGGCCTGGCTGACGGACGCGATGGTGCTGCCGGCGGGCGTGCCGGTGCCGTCGCTGATCCACCCGCGAGCCGAGCCGGAGCTGGTGTTCGTCATGGGACGCCGGCTGGCGGGCCCGGGCGTGACGGCGGCAACGGCCCTGGCGGCGGTCGACCGCGTGTACGGCGGCATCGAGGTGATCGACAGCCGCTATGCGGACTACCGGTTCACGCTGCCGGACGCCGTCGCGGACAACGGGTCGTCGGCGTACTTCAGCGTAGGACCGGTGGGGGTCCCGCCGGCGTCGCTGGACCTGTCCCTGGAGGCGGCGTTGCTGGAGGTCGACGGCCAGATCGTCGACACGGCCACGGGTGCGGCCGTCCTGGGCCACCCGGCGGAGGCGCTCGCTTTGGCGGCCAACGCCCTCGCATCCCGGGGCTTGGCGTTGGAGCCGGGCTGGCTGGTCCTGACCGGCGGCATGACGGACGCGGTCCCGCTCCGCCGCGGGTCCCGCATCGCCGCCCACTTTTCCCACCTGGGCTCCCTCACTCTCGCCACCTGACCCGCCGAGCACGCGAGATGCCCCGCTAGTCAAGGGAGTTCCGCCGCTGGACACGGGAGTTCCGCGCCCGATCACGCGACATGCGACCTCGATCACGCGAGTGACGAGGTCCGGCCCGGCGACCTCGCGTGCCTGGAGGGTCGGCCGGCGAGCCGACCGACCGGGCACCCGGGCCGACCGTGTGGGTACGCCCGGCCGACCGGCTGGGTGCGCGGCCCGGTCGGTCGAGTGGGCGGGCTGGCCGGTTGGGTGGGCGGGTCGGCCGGTTGGGTGCGCGGTCCGGTTGGTTGGGTGGGCGGGCTGGTCGGTTGGGTGCGCGGCCTGATCGGTCGAGTGGGCGGGCCGACCGGCGGAATAGGCGGCCCGAGCGTGTGAGTGCGCGGCCCGACCGGTTGGGTGCGCGGGGCGGGTGCGCGGGCGTGGCGGGGTGCGGTCAGGGTGGGCCGTTGCGGTAGGCGCGGGCCTGGATCTCGTACAGCTCGTGGTAGACGCCGCCCGCTTTGATCAGGTCGTCGTGGGTGCCTTCTTCGATCAACCTTCCCTTCTCCAGGACCAGGATCCGGTCTGCCGAACGGATGTTGGCCAGCCGGTGGGTCACCAGGACCGTCGTGCGGCGGCCGCGGCCCGAACGGCTTGCGTGCTGGAGGCCGGCGAACACCCGGGCCTCCGCGCGGGCGTCGAGGGCTGCTGTCGGCTCGTCGGCCACCAGGACCGACGCGTCCCGGTAGATTCCCCGGGCGATGCCCATGCGCTGCCACTGGCCGCCCGACAGGTCGTGGCCCTCGTCGAACTTCTTCGACAGCACCGTTTTCTCCTTGGCGGGCAGGGATTCGATCACCTCGTCCGCGCCCGAGTAGTCGACCGCTTCGTGCCAGGCGTGGCCCTCCGGGTCCGGGCGGCCGAGGCGGCCGATCGTGATGTTGTTCGCCGCCGTCATCGGCCACTCCGCCGGCTCCTGGGCGATCACCGCGATGTTCGCGTGCACCGATGCCGGGTCGGCCGCCGCCAGGTCGACGTCGTCCCAGCGGACCGTTCCCTCGTCCGGTGGGTAGAGCCCGGTGAGCAGCTTGCCGAGGGTGGTCTTGCCCGAGCCGTTCTCGCCGACCAGCGCGACCACCTCGCCGCGCCGGATCGTCACCGAGATGTCGCGCAGCGCCGGGCTGTCGCGGCCCGGGTAGGTGAACGTGACGCCGTCCAGCCGGATCTCGCCCGGGTCCGCGGGCGCTGTCGCCGACGCCGGCGGCGGCTGCCGCTTCCGGGACTCCGCGAGCAGCTGGTTGTAGAACCCGATGTAGAAGGAGTCCTCGTACAGCGAGTTGACCGCGCGCATGGTGTTGGACAGCGCCGTCGACGCCGTGCGCATCGCCAGCACCGCCGTGCCGGCCAGCGCCAGCTCCATCCCGCCGGTGTAGAGCAGCCATCCGAGCACCAGGTACGCCACGGCCGTGCCGAAGCCCGCCGCCGCCCGGCCGGTCGTGCGCACCAGGTTGCTCCGGTGCGCCAGCCGGATCTCCTCGCGCGTGAGGCTCCGCGAGATGCGCCGGTACTCGCCGAGCAACGGCTCCTGCAGCGTCAGCGCGTGCCGCTCGAGGGCCATCGAGCGCCAGGTGGCGACCTCTTCGACGACCGACTTGCGGATGTTGCGCCCGACGGTGTCCAGGAAGTGCCGGTAGTTCAGCTTTGCGATGCGCGCGGCGGACCAGCCGTCGGCCGCCGCGGCGAGCAGCAGCACCGGGGCCAGCCACGGGTTCAGCAGCCCGGCCGTGATCATCGCCGCCGCCAGCGAGATGACCGACGACGTCAGGTCGGCCAGCCGCCGCAAGCTCATCTCGATGGCCCGCACACCGAACCGCGCGCCCTGCCGGGCCAGCTCCCGGAAGTCCGCGTCTTCGAACGCGATCAGCCCGACGCGCACGACTGCGGCCGTCACCGCGTCGTCCGCCGCCGCGGTGACCCGGGGCCGCAGCGCGCCTTCGACGGCGGCGACGGCCGCGTCCAGCAACGCCCGCGCCGCGTACGACCCGGTGACGACCGCGATCGCGGGCAGCGATTGCAGCACGCGCTCCGGCGTCGGCCCCTGTTCGAGCAGCGCGGTGAAGACGTTCGCCGTGGCGAGCAGCCCGAACGCCGTGACGCAGCCGGAGACGACGTGCACGACGGCGGCCAGCAGCGTCAACCGTGGCGACGTGCGCCAGGCCAGCCGCAGCACGACCGAGATCGCCGTGGGCAGCGTGCGCACGGCTTGGCCAAAGCTCGACGCGGCCACGCGTTCGTCGACGCGTGCCCACTCGGGCATCTTCAAATTCTCGACCCCGATCAGCGGGGGCGGGTCGGCGGTTCCGGTCACGTCCCCATCTGTACTCCGGGGGTCCGACAGTTTCTGGCCCGCTACTGGCCCTTCCGGGTGTACCGGGCGCGCAAAAACGGCCGGTACTCCGGGTTTTCACCCATCCGGACGTCGATCTCGTGCGTCAGCGTCCCGCCGTCCGGGGTGAGCCGGTGCCGCGCCACCCCGCGCGCGGTCACCTTCTCCAGGGTCAGCGTCGCGCCGCTCCAGCCGCCACGGGCGGGCGACTCGGGCGGGTAGCCGTAGCTGTCGAAGCCGTACCAGAGCGTCTCGCCGGTGGCCGGATCCGCGGTGAAGACGTTGTGGCCGAGGAACTCCGACCCGTCCTCGCGGCGCTGCCGGTAGTGCTGGACGACGGCGAAACCGTTGAGCGCCAAGCGGTATTCGCAGTCCGCGTGCGCGGTCGAGGCCGGCGCCCACGGCGAGGCGGCGAGGTCCTCCGTGCCGGTCCAGTCGCCGACGAACGCTTTCAGCGCGTCGTGCGCCGGGCCGAGGCGGGGCATGTCCATGGTCGTCTCCATTTCGACAGGTGCCTGTCGATGTGCGAGACTAGCACGCATGCGGTCACCCCGAGCCGAAACGTTCACCCGCGTGATCGACGCGGTCTTCGCGTGCAACGGCGGGTTCCTCGCCGCGGGCGACGCGCTGACCGAGCCGGTCGGGCTGACCGCGGCGCAGTGGCAGGTCCTCGGCTTCCTGGAGGACGGCCCGGCGACCGCGGCGGAGGTGGCACGCCGGCGCGGGTTGCGCCGGCAGAGCGTGCAGGAGACGGTGAACCGCTTGCTGCGCAACGGAATGCTGGACCGCCTGCCGAACCCCGCCGACGCGCGGGCGCCGTTGCTGTCGTTGACGCGGCGGGCGCGCGCGGCAATGCGGGAGCTGGGCGCGGCGCAGGTCGCCTGGGCGGAGGACGTGGCGGCCGAGGTGTCACAGGAGGATCTGGAGACGACGCTGCGCACGCTGCAGCGATTGCGCGCGGTGGTCGCCCAGCCGCGCTTGCTGTGACTAGCGGGTCGCGCCGGGGCCGGCGAGCACGTCGACGTCGTTGGCGTGCATCGGCTCGCCGCAGTGGGCACAGCGCAGGTCGACGCTGCTGATCTCGCCGCACGCGTGGTGGCGGTAGAGCACCGGCGGCCCGGCCTCGCCCGCCAGCCACTTGTCGCCCCAGCGGGTCATCACCATCAGCATGTCGACCAGCTCGGTGCCCTTCTCGGTCAGGACGTACTCGTAGCGCGGACGGCGGTCGTACGGGCGGCGCTCGAGGACCTGCTGCTCGACCAGGTGGTTCAGCCGTTCGGTGAGCACCTTGCGCGAGATGCCGAGGTCCGCCTGGAGCTGCTCGAACCGGCTGAACCCGGCCCAGATGTCCCGCAGGATCAGCGGTGACCACGGTTCGCCGATGACGTCGAGCGTGCGCGCGATCGAGCACGCGGCCAGGTCGCTGAAGTTCGTGCGCTGCATGAGGCGAGTTTAGCACTCGGGGTTCCCTCAGGGAACTTGAGCTGCTACGGTTCTGGAGTCTCCTGAAGGAACCCAGAAGGGAATGCCACGATGAGCAAGGTCTTCAGCGCCCACGCCGTGTCGGTCGACGGCTACATCACCGGCCGCGGCGCGCGCCCCGGCCAGGGCCTCGGCGACGGCGGGACGCTCTTCGACTGGTACTCCGACGGGGACACCCGGAGCCGGGTCTTCGACTTCTTCAAGCTCAGCGAGCCCAGCGCCCGCATCTTCGACTCGCTCGCCGGCCGGGTGGGCGCGATCGTGGCGGGCCGCAACACCTACGAAGACTCGGAGCACTTCGGCGGCGGCAGCCCGCACCCGAACGCGCCGCTCTTCCTGGTCAGCCACCGGCCCGCGCCGGAGCTGACCGAGCGGCAGACGCTCGTCGGCAACGTCGAAGACGCGATCGCGGCGGCCCGCGAGGCGGCCGGCGGCAAGGACGTCGGCCTGATGGGCGGCGGTGTCCTGGCCTCGGCGCTCCAGGCCGGTCTCGTCGACGAAATCGTCCTCCACCAGATCCCCGTGCTGCTCGGCGGCGGCCGGTCGTTCTTCCAGGAGCTGCCCGCGCACGTGCGGCTGAGCCTGGTCGAGGCCGTGGCCGCGCCCGGCGTCACCCACCTCCACTACACCGTCGCCTGAACCCCGACCACCACAAGGAGCCGACCATGCTCGACGCCGACGTCCGCCGCATCCTCGCCACCACCGCGATCGGTCACCTCGCGACCGTCCTGCCCGACGGCGCGCCCCATTCGGTCCCGGTCTGGGTCGACCCGGAGGGCGACCACATCGCCATCCTGACCGGCCCGGACTCGCGCAAGGCCCGCAACCTGCGCCGCGACCCGCGGGTCGCGCTTTCCCTGACCCCGCCGGACAACCCGTTCGAGCCGGTGATCATCCGCGGCCGGGTGGCCGAGTGGATCGAGGGCGATGCTGCGTGGGAGATCGTGGACCGGATCGCGACGAAGTACATCGGGCGCCCGTACTCGCGGGAGCAGGAGCGGGTGGTGGCGCTGATCGAGGTGGAGCGGCAGAGCGTGGGGATGGGCTGAAGGGTCAGTCCGGCTTCACCCCCAGCAGGGTCAGGAACGTGCGGAACCCGGCCGACATGTCGACCTCCTCCGGGTCCAGGAGCCACTGCAGCTGCAGGCCGTCGAGCAGGGCGATGGCCAAGGGGGCCAGCTGCTCCGGCGTTGTTCCCGGCGGGAGCTCGTCGCGGTGGCGCTCCAGCATCTGGGCCATGCCGGCGCGGACCCGGGTGTAGCGGTCCTGGAAGTACTTGCGGGCCGGGTGGTCTTCCGTGACGCTGTCCGCCGACAGCACCGTGTACGTCTGGACGATGCCCGGCCGCGTGGCGTTGTAATCGACCAGTTCCGCCAGCTGGTTCACCGTCATCGCCGAGGGGTCGCCCGCGCGGGCGTGGCCGAAGTGCAGCAGGTCCCACTCGTCGCGGGTTTCCAGGACCGCCGCCAGCAGGTCCTCCTTCGTGGGGAAGTAGTGCATCAGCCCCTGCTGCGTCAGCCCGACGCGCTCGGCGACCGCGGCGAGGGACGTGCCTCGGTAGCCGCGCTCGGCGATCACCTCGAACGCCGCTCGGACGATGCTGGCTCGGCGGTCGGCGCCCCTGGCCCGGGTCATGATCCCGAGCCTACGGGACAAGCTGTCACGAAAGAATAACGTTCACTACTCGACGCCAGGTAGGGTGACGGCAGGACCGATCGCGGAGGATGCGCATGAGCTTCGACGTCGAGGCGCTGCTGGCCGAACTCGACCTGGACGCCAAGGCGAGCCTGCTCGCCGGCCAGGACGTCTGGTCCCTTCCCGCGCTGCCGGGGATCGGGCTGGCGTCGCTGGTGCTCTCCGACGGCCCGGTCGGCGTCCGCGGGACGCGCTGGAGCCCGGACGACCCCTCCGTCACCCTGCCCAGCCCCACCGCGCTCGCCGCGAGCTGGGACCCGCGCCTGGCGGTCAAGACCGGCCGCCTGCTCGCGCAGGAAGCCCGGCGCAAGGGCGTGCACGTGCTGCTCGCCCCGACGGTCAACCTCCACCGCTCGCCGCTGGGCGGCCGGCACTTCGAGTGCTACTCCGAAGACCCCCTCCTCACCGGGATGATCGGCGCCGGCTACGTCACCGGCGTGCAGGACGGCGGGGTCGCCGTCACGGTCAAGCACTTCGTCGCCAACGACTTCGAGACCGAACGCTTCACCGCCGACGTCCGCGTCGGCGAGCGCGCCCTGCGCGAGCTCTACCTCGCGCCGTTCGAACTCATCGTCCGGCGCGCGAAGCCGTGGGGGATCATGGCCGCCTACAACGGCGTCAACGGCACCACGATGACCCAGCACGCCGGACTCCTCAATGGCGTGCTGCGCGGCGAATGGGGCTTCGACGGCTTCGTCGTCTCCGACTGGCTGGCCGCGCGCGACACCGTCGCCTCCGCCAACGGCGGCCTCGACGTGGCCATGCCCGGCCCCCGCACGGTGTTCGGCGCCCGGCTCGCCGAAGCCGTCCGCGGCGGCGAAGTCGACGAAGCCGTCGTCGACGCCATGGCGCGCCGCGTGCTCCTGCTCGCGCACCGGACCGGCGCGCTCGGCGGCAGCCCCGCGCCCGAGGAGTCCGATGTGGACGGTGACGCGATCGCGCGCGAGGTCGCGCACCGGTCGTTCGTGCTGCTCCGCAACGAAACCGGCCTGCTGCCCCTGCGGGAGCCGCAGAGCATCGCGCTCATCGGCGCGCTCGCTGCGGACCCGAAGATCCTGGGCGGTGGCAGTGCCACCGTGTTCCCCGACCACGTCGTCTCCCCTCTCGACGGCCTGAAAGCGGCCGTTCCCGAAGGCACCGAGCTCGTCTACGCACCCGGTGCCGATCCGCGGACGACGTTACCGACCGCCACCGACAATTTCCGGATCCGCGCGACCGCTCGTGCCGCCGACGGCACCGAACTCGCGCAATTCCCCTTGCGCAAAGCCAGGATCGACTGGATCGGCGAACTGCCGGCCGGCCTCGACGTCGGCACGCTCGCCTCGGTCGAGATCGCCGGCACGTTCCTCCCGGACGCGGACGGCACGCACACCTTCGGCATCACCGGTCCCGGCGACCTCCGCCTCACCGTCGCCGGCCAGACCGTCTTCGACGGCGTGAACCTGCCGGAGGGCGGCGACATCTTCACGTCGATCATGCAGGTCCACGAGCAGCGCCGGGAGGTCGAGCTGACCGCGGGCGAACCGGTCGACGTCAGCCTGACCTACTGGATCCCGTCGGAGATGGCGGAGTTCGCGAGGGGCACCTTCGCCTGGGTCACCTTCGCGCTCGGGCACCGCGGCCCGGTCCTCGACCCGGACGCGAGCCTCGAAGAAGCCGTGGCCCTCGCGGCGAAGTCGGAGGTCGCCGTCGTCGTGGTCGGCACGACCGCCGAGGTCGAGAGCGAAGGCTTCGACCGGACTTCCCTGGCCCTGCCCGGCCGTCAGGACGAACTCGTCGCCCGGGTCGCCGAAGCGAATCGCAACACCGTCGTGGTCGTCAACGCCGGCTCCCCGGTCGAGCTGCCGTGGCGCGACGACGTCGCCGCGGTGTTGCTCACCTGGTTTCCCGGCCAGGCCGGCGGCGACGCGCTCGCCGACGTCCTCTTCGGCCGCGAAGAGCCCGGCGGCCGCCTGCCGACGACCTGGCCGGCGAAGCTCGAAGACGCGCCGGTCACCGACGTGACGCCGGAACAAGGCGTGCTCGAGTACGGCGAAGGCGTGTACATCGGTTACGGCGCTTGGGCCCGCACCGATCGGCAACCCGCGTACTGGTTCGGCCAAGGTCAGGGCTACACGACGTGGGAGTACGAAGAAATCGACGCTTACCCGGACGAGGAAGGCGGCGCGCGGGTCCGGGTCCGCGTCCGCAACACGGGAACGCGCACCGGGCGCGAAGTCGTCCAGCTCTACCTCGTCCCGACCGAGCGCGGCGACCGGCCGCACCGCTGGCTGGCCGGGTTCGCGAGCGTCGAAGCCCGGCCCGGAGCGGCCGTGGAGGCCGACATCGCCATCACGGCGAGGTCGGCCGAGGTCTGGCGCGAAGGCTGGCAGCACATCGCGGGCGAGTACGTCGTGGAGGCGTCGCACTCCTACGCCGAACCGCGGCTGAGCACGCGCGTGGTGCTGCAGAAAATCCGTTGATCACCGCGGGCGGGACCGGCTAGGGTCGCGGACGCACCCTCGACCAGGCGAAAGGAGGTGGGACCGATGATCACGCAACCGATCACGCGCTCCCACCCGGCCACGAGGGTGCCGGCTGTCTGACCGGGAGCGCGTCCTCCCGGAAGGATTTCCATGACCGAACTGGTCGTGCGCCCGCTCGAAGCGGGCGAAGAAGCACTGTTCACCTCCCTGCCCGACCGCGGACTCGTCGGCCGCAAACTGCTCGGCGACGACTTCGAGGAGATGGCGAAGCGGGGCGAATACCCGCCCGAACGGGTCTGGGTCGCGCTGCGCGACGACGTCGTCGTGGCCCGTGCCGCCTGGTGGGCCAAGTCCCGCGACGACGACCCGGTCGCCCTGGACTGGTTCGACTTCACCGACTCCGACGCGGCCGTCCGCCTGCTGAAAACCGCACCGCTGCACGCCGAATACGCGCTCCACACGCCGCCGGCGTGGCGGGACGACCCGGAGGTCGCGGCCGAGGTCAACAGCCGGGTCGAAGCGGCCGAAAAGGCGGGCTACCGCAAGCTCGTCGAGCGCTACCGCTTCCGCTGGACGCCGGAAAACGGCCTGCCGGAGAAGACCGGCCGGCTCGAGTTCCGGCCGGAGCCGGACGACGACGTCGTCCTCGAGGTCTTCAAGCGGGTGCACGTCGGCAGCCTCGACGCGCACGTGCGGAAGACCGTCGAAGAGCACGGCATCGACGCGGCCGCGCAGGAAGACCTCGAGATCATGAAGTGGATGCCGGGGCCGCGGGACTGGTGGCGGCTGGCGTACACGCCCGTGGGCGAGCTGGTCGGCCTCGTCCTGCCGAGCCGCAACGTCTACGACCCGGTGATCGGCTACGTCGCCGTGGTGCCGGAGCACCGGGGCCACGGCTACGCCTACGACATGCTGGTCGAGGCCACCCACGACCTGGTCGGCTACGGCGCGGACCGGATCGTCGCGGGCACCGACGTCGGCAACGTCCCGATGGCGAAGACGTTCGCGAAGGCGGGCTACCCGGTGGCGCAGCACCGCATCGACTTCGTGTGACGCCCGGGGCGGCCGTGTCTTGCCCGGCGCGGCCGCCCCGCGGTACCTTCGCTAGAGCGATCTATCAAATCGGGGGCCGTCATGGACAGAGGACTGACACCGCTTCGCGTGATTCTCGGCTTCTCGCTGGTCAGCACGGCCATCCATTACGCGCACAACGCCATCCGGTACGCGGACTACCCACAGCTGCAGGGCATCTCGCCGCTCGTCGGCGGCATCACGGTCGCCGTCGCCTGGGTGGTGCTCACGGCGTTCGGCTGGCTCGGCTACCGCGCGTACGCGGACGGCCGGTACCACCGCGCGCTGGCGTACCTCTTGGTCTACTCGCTGGCCGGAATGGTCACGCTCGGCCACTTCCTCACCGGTGTCCCGCAGATCCCCGCGTTCTGGTTCGCGACGATCTTCACCGACGCCGCCGCCGGCCTGACATTGTGGGTGTTCCTCACCTGGGCGTGGACGACGCTCGACCGGGTGACCACCCGAGATCAAGTTTCTACACAACGTTGACGTCCGTCTGACTCATGTAGACAATCGAGGGGTGACCACCACCACACCGGTCGCCTTCGACCGCCGTCCGGACGAGTACCGCCACTGGCGCCTGCGGGTCGACGGGGAGGTGGCCTGGCTGGAGCTGGACGTCGACGAGCAGGGCGGGCTGGTCCCCGGCTACGAGCTCAAGCTCAACTCCTACGACCTCGGCGTCGACATCGAGCTGTACGACGCCACGCAGCGGCTGCGGTTCGAACACCCCGGAGTCCGCGTGGTCATCGTGACCAGCGCCAAGGACAAGGTGTTCTGCGCCGGTGCGAACATCCGCATGCTCGCCGCGTCGGAGCACCACTGGAAGGTCAACTTCTGCAAGTTCACCAACGAGACCCGCAACGGCATGGAGGACGCCACCGAGCACTCCGGCCAGACGTACGTGGCCGCGGTGAACGGCACCTGCGCCGGCGGCGGCTACGAAATCGCGCTGGCCTGCGAAAAGATCTTCCTGATCGACGACAACTCCTCGACCGTCGCGCTGCCGGAGGTGCCGCTGCTCGGCGTGCTGCCCGGCACCGGCGGCCTCACGAGGGTCGTCGACAAGCGCCGCGTGCGCCGGGACCTCGCCGACGTCTTCGCCACGCGCCCGGACGGCGTCAAGGGCAAGACGGCGGTCGACTGGCGGCTGGTCGACGAACTGGTGCCCCGCCAGGACTTCCGCGAGAAGGTCCTGGAAAAGGCGCGGGAACTCGCCCGGCGCTCGGAAAAGCCGGTGGAGCAAGGCATCGAGCTGACCCCGCTCGAACATCGCTATGTCGACATCGAGGTCGAGAAGAACCAGGCCACGATCACCATCAAGGGCCCCGACAAGGACCCCGATGACCTGCACGCAGAGGGCGCGGACGGCTGGTTCCTCGCGATGACCCGCGAGCTCGACGACGCCATCCTGCGGCTGCGCACCAACGAGGTCGAGGCCGGGACGTGGATCCTGCGGACGCAAGGCGACCCGGCGAAGGTGCGTGCGCACGAAGAGGCTGTCCTGGGGCAGAAGGACTGGCTCGCCAACGAGATCACGCACTACTTCAAGCGCACCCTCAAGCGCCTCGACGTCACCAGCCGCAGCCTGATCGCGCTCATCGAACCGGGCAGCTGCTTCACCGGCGCCCTGCTGGAGGTCGCGCTGGCCGCCGACCGCCAGTACATCCTGGACGGCCCGCCGATCGACGACGAAGACAGCGACGAACGCGCGTCCGTCCAGCTGACCGACGCGAACTTCGGCGCGTTCCCGATGGGCAACGGCCTGACCCGCCTCCAAGCGCGCTTCTACGGCGACGACGACCACCTCGCCTGGCTCGCGCGCGAGAAGAACCGCGAGCTCAGCGCCGCGGAAGCACTCGAACTCGGCCTGGTCACCGACGCTCCGGACGACCTCGACTGGGAGGACGAGATCCGGCTCGCCCTCGAAGGCCGCGCGTCGCTCTCGCCGGACGCGCTCACCGGGATGGAGGCCAACCACCGGTTCGTCGGGCCCGAGACCATCGAGACCAAGATCTTCGGCCGGCTGGCGGCTTGGCAGAACTGGATTTTCACCCGGCCGAACGCATCCGGGCCGGACGGCGCGCTGCGCCGCTACGGTACGGGACAGAAGGCCGTCTTCGACAGGAAGCGGGTCTAGCGCAGATGCCCGAGAAGATCGACTACGACGCCAAGATCCCCAACAACGTCAACCTCTCCGAAGACCGCAGGCTGCAGCGGGCGCTGGAGGGCTGGCAGCCGAAGTTCCTGCACTGGTGGGGCGAGATGGGGCCGACCCTGGAGACGCAGGGCGTCTACCTGCGTACCGCGGTCAGCGTGGGCCGCGAAGGCTGGGCGCACTTCGACCACGTCAACGTCCCGGACTACCGCTGGGGCATCTTCCTCGCCGAGCGCGACCCCGACCGCCGGATCGCCTTCGGCGAGCACCAGGGCGAGCCGGTGTGGCAGCAGGTCCCCGGCGAATACCGCGCCGACCTGCAGCGGCTGATCGTCATCCAGGGCGACACCGAACCGGCGTCGGTCGAGCAGCAGAAACTTCTCGGCCTGACCGCGCCGAGCCTCTACGACCTGCGGAACCTGTTCCAGGTCAACGTCGAAGAAGGCCGCCACCTGTGGGCGATGGTGTACCTGCTGCACGCCTACTTCGGCCGCGAAGGCCGTGACGAAGCCGAAGGGCTGCTGCTGCGCAACTCGGGTAGCCCCGACGCGCCCCGCATCCTCGGCGCGTTCAACGAGGAAACCGCCGACTGGCTGGCCTTCTACATGTTCACCTACTTCACCGACCGCGACGGGAAGTACCAGCTCGGCACGCTCAAGGAATCCTCCTTCGACCCGCTCTCGCGCACCTGCGAGTTCATGCTGAAGGAAGAAGCGCACCACATGATGGTCGGCACCACCGGGGTCGACCGCGTGGTGACCCGCAGCGCCGAGCTGATCCGCGAGCACGACACGTACGACATCGGCCCGCACGGCGGCATCCCCCTCGACATCATCCAGAAGTACCTCAACTTCCACTACACGGTCTCGCTCGACCTGTTCGGCAGCGAGACGTCGACGAACGCGGCGAACTACTACACGGCCGGGCTCAAGGGCCGCTGGCAGGAGACCCGCCGGAAGGACGACCACAAGCTCACCGAGGACGCCCGCACGCTGGAGCGGCCGAACGGCGACGGCACCTGGACCACCGAGGAGCAGCAGGCGATCCTGCTGCTCAACCTCGACCTGCGCAGCGAGTACGTGGCCGACTGCCAGACCGGCGTCAACCGCTGGAACAAGATCCTCGCCGAGGCCGGGATCGAGCACACGTTCCGGTTGCCGCACCCTGGCTTCAACCGCGAAGTGGGCATAAACTCCGGCCACCACGTCACTCCCGACGGCACGATCGTCGACGAGGCGACTTGGGAGGCGGGCAAACGCAAGTGGCTGCCCACGACCGAAGACCTCACGTTCGTCCGTTCGCTGATGCGCCCGGTGTACGAGCGGGGGAAGATCGCGAGCTGGGTCGCGCCGCCGCGGCAGGGCATCAACGGCAGGCCCATCGACTACGAGTACGTCTACCTCACGTAGGAGGCCTGGTGGCGACAGGGTTCAATGCCGCGGAGTACCTGCTGCAGGCCGGGCGCCCGGACGCGACCGCGGTCGTGTCGCCCCGCCGCTCGCTCACCTACGCCGAGCTCGCGGCGGAGTCCCGGCGGGTGGCCGGTGGCCTCGCCGGACTCGGGGTACGGCCCGAAGAGCGGGTCATGTTCTGCATGGTCGACGACGTCGAGCTGCTCACCGGCATCCTCGGCGCGATGCTGGCCGGCGCGGTCGCCGTCCCGGTGTCGACCATGGTCACCGGGCCGGAGCTGGGCCAGGTGCTCGCCGACTCGCGGGCGCGCGTGCTGTGCGTGTCCGGGGAGTTCGCCGGCCAGGCGCAGACGGCTCTTTCGCTCGCTCCCGAGGTCACCGACGTCGTGCTAGACCGCTGCGACCCGGCCGGGTTCGGCGTCCGGACGCACGACTGGCCGTCGCTCGCCGGTGCGGTCCCGAGTGGACGGACGTGGGAGGACTCGCCGGCGTTGTGGCTCTACACGTCGGGAACGACCGGGCAGCCGAAGGGCGCGATGCACCGGCACGCGAGCATCCGCGCGGTCTGCGAGACGTACGCGCGCGGGGTGCTCGCGACGACGGCGGCGGACCGGTTCCTGTCCGTGCCGAAGCTGTTCTTCGCCTACGGGCTGGGGAATTCCTGCTTCTTCCCGCTCGGCGCGGGCGGCACGACGCTGCTGGAGCCTTCGCGGCCGACGCCCGCGTTGTTCGCTCGCCGCGCTCGTGAGGAGCGGCCGTCGCTGTTCTTCGCGGTCCCTACGTTCTACGCGGCGTTGCTCGCCAGCGACGTCCCGGACGACTCGTTCTCTTCGGTGCGGTACGCGGTTTCGGCCGGCGAGCCGCTGCCGGCGTCGCTGTTCGAACGGTTCCGCGCCCGCTTCGGGCTGGAGATCCTCGACGGCATCGGGTCGACGGAGGCGCTGCACATCTTCCTGTCGAACCAGCCGGGCCTGGTGCGGCCGGGCAGCACCGGTGTCCCCGTGCCGGGGTATTCGGTACAGCTCCGCGACGAAGCCGGGGCGGTGATCGACGCCGCCGGGAAGCCGGGCGAGCTGTTCGTGGCCGGGCCGTCGACGGCGACCGGCTACTGGGCCCGCTACGACGCGACGAAGCTCGTGTTCCAGGGCGAGTGGCTGCGGACCGGCGACAGCTACGTCCGGAACGAGGACGGGACGTATTCCTGCCTGGGCCGGTTCGGGGACATGCTGAAGGCGGGCGGGATCTGGGTGTCACCGTCCGAAGTGGAGGAACGGCTGCGGCAGCACCCGGCGGTGGCCGAGGTCGCGGTGGTCGCCGCGCCGGACGCCGACGGCCTCGACAAGCCGGTGGCGTGCGTGGTCGCCGCGCCCGGCTTCGCGGTCGACCCGGCCGAGCTGATCGAGTTCTGCCGCGAGGGGCTCGCGGCGTTCAAGCGCCCTCGCGGCGTGGTCGAACTGGCCGAGCTGCCGAAGACGGCGACGGGCAAGATCCGCCGGAACGTGATCCGCGAGCAGGTCCGCGACGTGCTGCGGGTGGTGCCGAGCCCGTGATCGACGGGCACTTCGTGGTCGACGCCCACGTCCACGCACCGAGGCTACCGACGCTGAAACCCGCGTGGCTGCAGTGGGCGCACGACTTCGCCGGGTCGTACCCGTGGCGTTCGGTGTACTCGGCGTCGGGCGAGGTGGTTCCGTCCGCAATGGACGAACTGATGGAGTCCGAAGGCGTCGACCGGGTCCTGTTGTTCTGCGAGTACAGCCCGCGCGCGACCGGGATCCAGCCGATCGAGGACAACCTGCCGCTGGTGGCCTGCAACCCGGAGCGGTTCCGCCTGGTGGCGAACGTCAACCCGTACGTCCACCACCCGGCGACGGCGGAGGTCGAGCGGCAGCTGGACCTGGGCGCGGTGGCGCTGAAGATCCACCCGGTGCACGGCGCGTTCTCACCGGCGGACAAGGAGCTGTACCCGGTCTACTCGTTGTGCGCCGAGCGCGGGGTACCGGTGATCCTCCACTCGGGAACGTCGAGCTTCCCCGGCTCCCGCACCAGTTTCGGCAATCCCGAGCTGCTGTCCGATGTGGTCGAAGACTTTCCGTCGCTGCAGTTCGTCTTCGCCCACGGGGGTCGCGGCTGGTGGTACGACGTGGCGGCGTTCCTGGCGCTGGCGCGGGAGAACGTGTGGCTCGACCTGGCCGGGCTGCCGCCGAAGAAGCTGCCGGAGTACTACCAGCGCTTCGACCTGCCGCGGCTGGCGGGGAAGTTCGTGTTCGGGACGGACTGGCCGGGCGTGCCTTCGGTGGCGGCGAACGTCCGGACGCTGGCTGGGTTGGGGTTGCCTGGGGATGTGTTGAGCGGGGTGCTTTCGGGGAATGCGATCAAGCTGATGCCGTCGCTGGCTTAGGGTGAGTCCCGTGTGCCCACCACCCCGAAGCTCGATTGTCACTACGGCCGGTGGTACCGCGTCAAGGCGGGAAAGCGTGCCTTGACCCGGCACCACCGGCCGTGTTCGGGCTTCGGATCGGGGTGGTGGGGAGGTCTGGGTGGGGTGCCGGGTTCGGGCGTCCGCGTTCCGTTCGGGCTGATGCCTTCGCTGGCGTAGGAGGTCGCACGCGGGGGTGCCGGTAAACCGGGCCGGCACCCCCGCGCCCCCAGGGGGTCAGCCCATGATCTCGTGCAGGCACAGCACGTTGCCTTCGGAGTCGGTGAACCAGGCCGCCCGCTCGTTGCCCAGCTGGGCGATGTGGTCCACCGTCTTAAGGCCCTCCATCTCGAAGTCCTGGAACCGCACGCCGCGGTCCTCCAACGTCTTGACCTCCGCCGGCAGGTTGCCGACCTCGAAGCTCAGGGCCGTGTTCTCGCTCTGCGAGCCCTCCGGCATCGGGCGGAGGCCGATGGCGCCGCCGGCGGCCGCGAAGTAGAGGGTTCCGTCTTCGCCCTTCCCCGTCTGCTTCAGGCCGAGGGCGTCCGCGTAGAAGTGGCCGGCGCGTTCACTGTCGGTCACCGGAAGCATCGTCGTGATGGTCGATTCGGTCAGCATGGCTCTCATGGTGCGCCGTCAGCCGCACCGGGTGTGACCTCGACTTTTTCAACGGTCGGAATTGAACGCGCGCAGTGTCCGCATCGCTTCGGCCAGTGCCGGGGCGTCGTCGCCGAGCGGGGTCAGCACGATCCGGCGCAGGATGTCGGCCGCCGCCGCGCGGGCCCGGTTCGCCACGTCCAGGCCGTGGTCGGTCAGCGACGCGAACGTGACGCGGCGGTCGTCGGGGCTGGGGATGCGGCAGATCAGGTCGGCCGCGACCAGGCGATCCGCCACCTTCGTGAAGCCGCCGCTGGACAGCGCCGCCTCGGTGGCCAAGCGGGTCATCGGCATCCGGTGCTCGGGCGAGCGCACCAGCCGCAGCAGGATGTCGAACGACGCGGGCGCGAGCCCGAAGCGCTCGGCGATCTCGCCCATCAGCGTGTCCTGGGTGGCCAGGTAACCCTCGATGACCAGGCCCCACCAGGTGACGATCTCGTCGTCGTCGGCTTCCACGCACCGCAGTTTACCGCAAAACTTCGCCGGATTATTTCTTCCTGGGAAGATGTCAGCCCGTTTGTACGAACCGTATACCGGACGTCCCTACGATCGGCCGATGACTAACGAGGCACTACAGCGTGCTACCAAACTGCTGGACGCCGTCATCCTCGCCGACGGGCACAACGACCTGCCGTGGGAGCTGCGGCAGCACGGTGGCCCGAACCCGGTCGAGGCGGCCGCGTCCCTCGACCTGACCGTGCGGCAGCCCGCTCTGCACACCGACTTCCCGAAGCTCGCCGACGGCAAGCTCGGCATGCAGTTCTGGTCGGTGTACGTGCCCTGCGAGTTCGAGGGCCACAGTGCCGTGACCGCCGTCCTGGAACAGGTGGAAGTCGTCCACCAGCTGGTCGAGCGCTACCCCGACCGGCTCCGGCTGGTCACCACCGCGGACGAGGCCGAGGCCGCGTTCGCCGACGGCCGGATCGCGTCGCTGCTCGGGGCCGAAGGCGGGCACAGCATCGCCGAGTCGATCGGCGTGCTGCGGAGCCTGCGCCGCCTCGGCGTCCGCTACATGACGCTTACGCACAACTTCAACACCACCTGGGCCGATTCGGGCACCGACGAGCCGGCCCACGGCGGGCTCACCGAGTTCGGCCGCGACGTCGTGCGCGAGATGAACAAGATCGGGATGATGGTCGACCTGTCGCACGTCGCGCCGTCGACCATGCGGGCGGCGATCGAGGTCAGCTCGGTGCCGGTGATCTTCAGCCACTCCTCCTGCATCGCGGTGAACGACCACCCCCGCAACATCCCCGACGACGTCCTGGCCATGCTGCCCGGCAACGGCGGCGTCGCGATGATCACCTTCGTGCCCGCGTTCGTCTCGCCGAAGGTCGCCGCCTGGAACGAACGGCTCGAGGCCGCGATGGCCGAGGCCGGGCTGGAGTACCGGAACCTGGCCTTGCGCGGGAAGTTCATCCGGGAATGGGACGGGCCGACGAAGCCGCTGGCGACCGTGGAGGACGTCGTAGCGCACGTCGAGCACGCTCGCGAGGTCGCCGGCATCGACCACATCGGCCTCGGCGGCGACTACGACGGCGTCGGCTCGCTGCCGGAGGGGCTGGAGGACACGTCCAAGTACCCGGTGTTGTTCGCGGCCCTGCTCGAGCGCGGGTGGAGTGAGGACGACTGCGCGAAACTGGCCGGCCGGAACACGCTCCGCGTCCTGCGGGAGGTCGACGGTTTCGCCCGTTAGGGGGTTTGAGGCAGCGCTCCCCGCACGCCGGACGGACACTGGGCACATGACGCACGCGCGCGGGGGCGCGGCCGACCGCCCCACCGGTCCCACCCACCACGACCTGCCGGGCACCGACGTGCCGGAAGGCGCACTGGAACCCGCCGAGCTGCGGGCCGGCGACGTCCGCCCGGGCGCCGAGGAGGTGACGCCGGTGCGGCCGGCGCCGTCCCGGCCCGCACCCGCGAAGATCAAGCGCACCCGGATCAGCGGCACCTGGGTCGCGGTCATCGCCGGCCTGCTCGTGCTGGTCCTGCTGCTGATCTTCATCCTGCAGAACCTGGACTCGGTGACCGTGCACTTCTTCGGCGGCGAGGGCAGCCTGCCGCTGGCCATCGCCATGCTGTTCTCGGCCATCGGCGGGGCGGCGCTGGTCGCGCTGATCGGCGGCGCCCGGATCCTGCAGCTGCGGAAGCAGGCGCGCCGCCGCTAGACGATGATCGACGTCATCCCGAGCAGGGTGGCGCAAACGTTTTCGTCCCCGGACGTCCGGACGCGGCCGAGGTCCGCCGGGTTGCGGGTGCAGAGCCGCCAGAACGTGTCCAGGTCCGTCGTCACGGTGGCCAGCGGGGTGCGGGACGGCGGGGCGCCGCGGTCCACGACCCAGCCGTCGCGCTCGCGGCGCGCGTGCCACTTGCCCTGGCCGGTCACCGTGTAGCCGACCTGCTTGCCGACTCGAGCGTCGACGTCCCGCAGGGTGTGCGGCAGCGCCCTCATGAACGTGTCCGCGATCGGCTCGGCGTACTCCGCCTCCAGCGGCGTGTGCTCCAGGGCCTCGCGGATCTGCACGTGGTGGACCCAGAACTCCGAATAGTCGCGGGCCGCGTCCAGCCAGCGCGGCGCGGGCTCGTCACCGGCCCAGCTCACCGGGATGCCGAGGACGTCGAGGTCCAGCTGGGCCCAGTACTCGGTCGTCTGGCCCATGAACTCGTACAGCATGGTGAGCAGGACGTCCGTCGACAGCCGGCGGCACGCGACGACCCACTCCTCGTTGATCCGGTCGATGAACCGGGCGAACGGCTCCCCCGGACGGGGG
Organism: Amycolatopsis sp. 505; assembly: GCF_031625235.1. Lineage (NCBI taxonomy): Bacteria > Bacillati > Actinomycetota > Actinomycetes > Pseudonocardiales > Pseudonocardiaceae > Amycolatopsis > Amycolatopsis sp. 505. The sequence continues at coordinate 330,796 of NZ_JACKQP010000002.1, read as the reverse complement.
GTGTCCGCCTGGTGGCCGTCCCGGCCGCGGGACAGCCGGCCGACCTTGTCGCCCAGCAGGTGGGCGGCGACGTCCTTGACCGTCCAGCCCGTGCACATCGTCGGCCGCGTCCAGTCTTCGTCGGTGAGGGCGCCGAGCAAGGTCATCAGTGCTTGTTCTTCTTTGGAGAAGTACGGGAGGACGTCGATCGGCGGGCCCCAGCGCGTCGGACTCATGTGGTCATCCAAACACCGTGTTGTTCCGGGGCTTCGCCCCAGGCCGGGGGCTCCGCCACCCGGACCCCCGAGGGATGGGGTCATTCGGCCTACCCGCAGGTAGCATCACTCGCGTAAGCAGAGGGGAGTCCGCCGGTGAACGCAGAGCGACCGAACGGCCGGGGTGCCGCCGACGACGTGGCCGACCTGGCTCGCCGCGCCGGCCAGCTGGCGGGCTGGGCCGCGCGCACCGGCTTCGCGCTCGGCCGCAAGCTGCCCGGGGTCGAGACCGCCGAACGCGGCGTCCGGCAGGTGGAGCGCCAGCTGCTGACCGAGCTGCGCCGCCGGCTCGACGAGGTCGACGACCCGTACCACGCGGCGCTCACCGCGGCGTCGGCGATGAACCGCGCGACGGTACCCCGCGAAGCCGCCGTCACGCTGGTGCCGGTGCGGGACAACCACGCCGAGCCGCTGCGCGCGGCGATGGCCGAGCTGCTGAACCACTCCATCGGCTTCGGCCGCGAGCGCGCCCGCGAGTACTTCTACGCGATCATCCTGCGCCAGCTGACGCCGGACGAGGCGCGGATCCTGTCCGCGCTGTCCGACGGCTCGCCGTTCCCCGCCGTCGACGTCGTCGAGCGGACCGGCCTCGGCGGCAACGGCCGGGTCGTGCTGCGCAACGCCTCGACGGTCGGCAAAGCGGCCGGGGTGTCGCTGCCCGACCAGGTGCCCGGCTACGTCACCCGGCTGATCGGGCTCGGCCTGGTCGACCTGGACGAAGAGGTGCCGTCGCTGGAGACGCAGTACGAGATCCTGCTGACCGACGAGACGGTGCGCGAGGCCGAGAAGCACGTCCGGCGCGCGAAGTTCGTCCGCCGGACGATCCACGTCTCGCGCCTCGGCGCGCAGTTCTGGCAGGCCTGCGACCCGAGCTTGGGTTAGCGGGATGGGGGCCTTCTTCGCCGGCATCGCCGGCGACTTCGCCCAGCACTGGCCCCTCTACGTCTCGATCCCGATCGTCGCGGCGCTGATCGGCTACGGCACCAAGCTGGTGGCGATCCGGATGATGTTCCAGCCGGTGGAGTTCATCGGCGTCAAGCCGTTCCTGGGCTGGCAGGGCATCGTCCCGAAGCGCGCGGCGCGGATGGCGAGCATCGCCTGCGACACGATGACCGAGCAGCTGATCAAGCCGGCCGAGGTGGTCGCGCGGCTGGACGCGTCCCGCATCGCCCAGGAAATCGAGAAACCGCTGCTGGCGGGGGTCGAGGACATCGTCCGCGAGGTGGTGGGCCACTACCAGCCGGGGCTGTGGGAGTCTCTCCCGGTCCGCGTGCAGCGGCTGGTGATCGAGCGCGTCCAGCACGAGTCGCCGCGGATGATCGCGGCCGTGCTCGACCTGATCAAGTCCGATGTGGACAGTGTGTTCGACCTGAAGGGCATGGTGGTCACCAGCCTGGTCAAGGACAAGCGCCTGCTGAACCGGATCTTCCAGGAGGCGGGCGCGCAGGAGTTCAAGTTCATCGCGCGCTCGGGCCTGGTGTTCGGCGGCGCGATCGGGGTCGTCCAGATGGTGGCCTGGGTGCTGTTCAAGTTCCCGCCGATCATGCCGGTGTTCGGCCTGTTCACCGGCTGGTTCACCGACTGGCTGGCACTGCGGATGATCTTCTACCCGATCGAGCCCCGCCGGTACTTCGGCGTGCAGTGGCAAGGCCTGTTCCTCAAGCGGCGCGCGGAAGTCGCCGAGGCGTACGGGTCGTTGATCGCGAAAGAGATCATCACCCCGCACAACGTCATCGAGGCGATCTTGCACGGCCCGCTGTCGGACCGGGTGCTGGCGTTGATCCAGCGCCAGCTCGACCGCGAGCTCGGCAGCGTCGCGAAGCCGCTGCTCGTGTTCGCGGTCGGCAGCCGCAAGTACCAGGACATGAAGCTGGCGATCTCGTCCCAGATCATGTCCCGCCTGCCGGAGACGATGCGCTACATCGAGGACTACGCGACGGACGCGATGGACATCCGCAACGTGCTGGTGTCGAAGATGAAGCAGCTTTCGCCGAAGGAGTTCGAGAGACTGCTCCGGCCGGCTTTCGAGCAGGACGAGTGGATCCTGATCGCGACGGGCGCGGTGCTGGGCTTCGCGGTCGGCGAGGCGCAGGTGCTGCTCCTGGAGCACCTGGCGGCTTAGGCGAAGTCGTAGGCCCGCCGCGCTTCGGCGACCTTCTCCCGGTGCTTCGCCGCCCACGCCGACAGCGCGTGAAGCGGCTCGTCCAGCTCCGCCGCGTGCGCGGTCATCGTGTACTCGACACGCGGTGGGACCTCCGGGTACACCTTCCGCGTCACCAGGCCGTTGCGCTCCAGCCCGCGCAGGGTCAGCGACAGCATCCGCCGCGACACGCCCGTGAGCGCCTTCTCCAGTTCGCTGAACCGGCGGGGGCCCGGGCCCAGCTGGACCAGGACGCGGATCGCCCACTTGTCGCCCACCAGGTCGAGGACTTCGCGCAGGGAGCACATCTCCGCGGAAGGGATTTCGCCGTTGTCCATCGTCGTGACCTCGTTCGTAACAGACGTGTGCCGTCGTACCAGAAAAGTGCCGTCTTCCTGCGGGAACGCCGACGGTCCACGATCGATTCCGCCCACCACGGAAAGGATCCGGGATGACCAAGACAGTGCGGTTCGCGACCGAAGGCGGACCGGAAGTGCTGGAGCTCGTGGACGTCGACCTCGGCGGACCGGGCCCCGGTGAAGTGCGGCTGCGGGTGGAGGCGATCGGGCTCAACCGGGCCGAGGCGATGTTCCGCGCCGGGACCTACTTCGAACGCCCCGGCGTGTTCCCGGCCCAGCTCGGCTACTCGGCGGCGGGGATCGTCGAAGCCCTCGGCGAGGGCGTCACCGGCTTCGAGGCCGGCGATGCGGTCAGCACGGTCGCGGGCTTTTCGATGCGGGACTACGGCGTCTACGGCGAGGCGGCGATCGTCCCGGCGTCCGCCGTTCTCCGCCGCCCGGACGGGCTCGACGCGGTCGAGACCGTCGCGTTGTGGGGGCCGTTCCTCACCGCCTATGGCGCGCTCGTCGACGAAGGGCACGTGCGTCCCGGCGACTTCGTGCTGATCACCGCCGCGTCGAGCAGTGTCGGGCTCGCCGCGATCGACGTCGCCAACCACATCGGCGCCATCCCGATCGCCGCCACGCGCACCGCGGCCAAGAAAGCCCGCCTCGAAAGGGCCGGTGCCGCCCACGTGATCGTCACCGACGACGAGGACATCGCCGAGCGCACGGGGGAGATCACCGGAGGGAGGGGAGCCGAGTTCGTCTTCGACGCGGTCGCCGGCGAAGGCGTCCGCAAGCTGGCCGCGGCCACCGCGAAGGGCGGGGCGCTCGTCGTCTACGGTGCGCTCGACACGAAGGAAACCCCGTTCCCGCTGTGGTTCGTGCCGACCATGCGGCTGTTCAACGCGTTCGACCTCACGCTGGACCCTGATCGCCTGGCCCGCGCGGCGCATTTCGTCCGCGCCGGGGTCCGGGCCGGCACGTTCCGGCCGCGCGTGGACCGCACCTTCGACCTCGGCGGCATCGCCGAAGCGCACCGGTACCTCGAGGCGAACGGCCAGTTCGGCAAGGTGGTGGTCACCGTGGGCCGCTGAGCGGGTGAACAACTCCACCCGAACGGCCGTACCCCCGGACGTATCCCCGGCGTCACTCTTCGCCTCTACTCTGCGTCGGGAAGACGGGAGAACTCCCATGGACGGGACCGCGGAACCGTGGCGGCAGGAAATCCGGCTCGCGCTGACCATGGTCGGCGGGGCCAGCCTGGCCATCTGGATGGGCGGGGTCGCCACCGAGACGTCGCAGCTGCTGCGGGAGTCGCGGAGCGCGGATGGCGGTGGTCTCTACCGGAAACTGCTCGACCTCCTCCGCGCGAGCGTGTCGATCGACGTCCTCACCGGGACCAGTGCCGGCGGGATCAACGCCGCCTGTCTCGGCCTGGCCGAGGCCTTCGGGTCGACGCCGCAGGTACTGCGGGACACCTGGATCACCACCGGTTCGCTGGAAAACCTGATCCGGGACGCCAAAGAAGCGCAGCCGCGGTCGGTGCTCGACGGGGACCGCGTGCTGCTCGGGGACGTCGAACGGGCGCTGCGGCAGATCACCTCCGAAGGCGCGCCGCCGGTCGACGAACCCGACATCACCGTGCTGCTCACCGGCACCATGATCGACGGCGAGACCACCCGGTTCGACGACGCGCTCGGGAACCTGGTGCGGGACACCGAACACCGGATGCTCTTCCGGTTCTGCGGTCCACTGTGGACGATCGGGGTGGAGGGGCCGCTCGCGCTGGCGGCCCGCTCCACCGCGTCCTTCCCCGGCGCGTTCGAGCTGTCGCGGATGCCGATCGGCACCGGCGGCACCGACCGGCTGCACCCCGACATGACGCCCTACACCGAACTGACCCGCTCGCACTGGCTGACCGACGGCGGAGTGCTGCTCAACAAGCCCCTGCGGCCCGCGCTGCGCGAGATCTTCGAGCGCCCGTCGCACGCCGACGTGCGGCGGCTGCTGCTCTACGTCGTGCCGACCGGTGAAGGCGTGACCGACGCCGTCGAGTGCGATCCGGCGCACCCGCCGCTGCTGTCCAACGCCATGGCCAAGGTCGTCAACACCGTGATGAGCCAGTCGATCAGCGCCGAGCTGGACGACCTCACCCGGCACAACGACGCCGTGCTCCGCGCGCGGGACACCCGCGTCTCGCTGGCCGCGCTCGGCCTGCGCGGCGGGCCCGAGTGCCTGGTCGACGCGCGGATCGCGGCCGCCTACCTCGAGCGCCGGACCGCCGAGGACGCCGCCGAGCTGGTGCGGGTCGCCGCCCGGCGGTACGCATTGTCCGAAGCCGGCACCTCCGACCGCGACTGGGCGTCCGGGATGTCGCGGCAGCTGCGCGCGATCGCCGTGACCGGGCTGAGCAGCGGTGTCCCCACCGGGCCGCCCGCCGCCGGACTGCAGGTGCCGGAGCTGGTCGGCTACCGGACGACCGCGCTCGACGACGCCGTCGCCACCGGCCTCCAGCTGGTCAACGCCGGGTTCCGGCTCCGGCCGGACGCCGCCCGCGCGGCCACGCTCAACGACGCGCGCGCCCAGCTGCACGCGGCGCGCCGGACCGCCGGCCGTGGCGTGCGGCTGGCGCAGTGGGTGGCCGCGCACGCCGCGCCCGGCGCGAGCAGCACCCTCGAGGTGTGGATCCGCGAGCTCGCCGAGGAGTGGGCCGGGCTGGGCCGCTCGGCCGCCGTCGCCGAAGCGTGGCCGAAGGTCGTCGCGGGCCTGCGGGCGGCGGCTCCGACGTTGCGGGCGCTGGCCGACGCCGACCCCGAGAAGTCCGGCACCGTCACGACCCTGCTGAACTGGCTGGCGCTCGGCCCGGACGCCGCGGGCACCGACGAGGTCGTCCAGGCGCGGCTGCTCACCCTCCACGTCGCCACGCGCGGGCTGCTCGCCCAGGCACCGTCGGTCGACCAGCGGGTCGACCTCGTGCAAGTAAGCGCCGATTCGCGGACGTTGCTGGACATGACGCGGCGCCGGTCGTGGGACAAGCTGACCGGGATGCAGGCGAGCTACTTCGGCGCGTTCTACAAGGCGTCCTGGCGGGCCAACGACTGGATGTGGGGCCGCATCGACGGCGCCGGCTGGCTGGTCCAGTGCCTGCTCGACCCGGTCCGCCTCGAAACGCTGCGGGACATCGTCGGGCCCGAGCGGTTCCGCGAGGAGTTCGTCGCCGCGCTGAAGCCCCTCTGGCGCAAGCCGGACGAGCTCGACCGGTGCACGCCGGCCGAAACCGGGCAGCTTCGCGACCAGCTGGCGGCCGAGCTGGCGTTCCTCGGCCTCGACGCCGATCTCGAGCCGGTGGCCGCACCGGACGCCGACCGGCCGATCAGCATGCCGGTGACGGCCATGGTGCTGGCCCGGACGCGGCAGGCCGAAGTCGCCGCGGAGGAGCTCCCGGTCGTCACCCTCGCGTCGCGCTACGACGCCGACGACCGCCGGGGCATCGAGAAGGCGCTGGCCGGCGACCTGCCCCGGATCGATGTCGGCGCCGCGCAGGCCCAGTTCCAGGCCTGCCGCGTCTCGGCGGAGAAGCTCGCCGGGGAGCAGGGCACCGCCCGGCTGACCCGGACGCTCGTCGCGCTCGGCGCCGCCACGGTCAACGCCGGGACGGTCGCGTTCCGGCTGCCCGGCGGCTGGCCGCAGACCGTCGCGGGCATGCTGCGGACGGTCGCCAGGAGCACGGCGAGGGTCTCGCAAGGCGCGTCCCGGCTCGGTACGGCCGGCTCGCTGGTGGCCGGCGTGCTGGCGCTGCTGGCCGGGCTGGTGATCGGCAACAACGGCGGCGCTGTCCTGCAGTGGGTCGGCCTCCCGGTCCTCGCGGGCGCGGCCGTCTACCTGGCGACGGCGCTGCTCACGACGGGCCACAAAGTGCGCTGGCTGTTCACCGCGCTGGGAGCGCTGGTCGTGGCGGCTCTGCTGCTGGCCGCGTTCCTGCCGCCGCTCGCGCGGCCGTTCTTCGGCTGGCTCGGTGACGTCGTGGCCGGCTGGCGCCGCGGGGAGGGCGCGGTGTGGTGGCTGCTCGTCTCCGGGCTGCTGATCCTGCCCGCGGTCGTGACGCCGGTGAGCGCTCTCCTGCGCCGCCTCGGCCATCGCCGTGCCCGCAACCGGGAAGCGAAGGCCGTCGTGCTCGAAGTGGCCCGGCGGCCGTCCCCGAAGACGGTGGAACGCGCTCCGGAGCCGAGTTCGCGCTGAGCGTTTCCGGCCCGTCGCCTTGCGATCATCCCGATTTGGGTTCATCGTGCGGATAGGGCACGGGCTGTGCGTCCGCGCCCCGAGCGCGCGTGTGCCCATGAGCCGGCCGGTTCAAACATGTTTGTGTGACTGCTCACCGGGTACATCGCGTCCCCGCAGGTCATCACGGGGGTCGTGAGCTGCGTCGCTGGCAGGCGGAAAATTCTCTGTTACGTTTCCTGAGTATGTCCGTAACGCACTTGATCGAAAGCCCGACCAAGGCGGACGGCGCGGAGCTGTGGCGAATCGCGCGTGATTCCGCCAAGCTCGATCTCAACTCGCCGTACGCATACATGCTGTGGTGCCGCGATTTCGCCGGGTCTTCGGTGGTCGCGCGTGAGGACGGCAGGGCGGTCGGTTTCGTCATCGCCTACCGCAGGCCGGACGCGCCGGACTCGGCGCTCGTCTGGCAGGTCGCGGTGGACAGTTCGCAGCGGGGGAAGGGCCTGGCCGGGGCCCTGCTCGACGCGCTGTACACGCGCCTGGTCGGCGAGGGGGTGCGTTACCTCGAGACCACCATCACCCCGGACAACGAGGCGTCCATCCGGCTGTTCGCGTCGTTCGCGAAGCGGTGGGACGCCGCAACGGAAACCAGTGTGCTGTTCGACGGCGAGGATTTCCCCGAAGCGGGGCACCTGCCGGAAGAGCTTTACCGCATCGGGCCGCTGACCATACCGACGAATCCGGGCGATTAGGAGCGAAAGAAACACATGAGCATCTTCGAAGAGCTCGAATCCGAAGTACGCAGCTACAGCCGTGGCTGGCCGGTCGTGTTCGACCGCGCGCAGGGCAGCCACTTGTACGACGAAAGCGGGAAGCCCTATCTGGACTTCTTCGCGGGAGCCGGCGCGCTGAACTACGGGCACAACAACCCGCAGCTGAAGCAGGCCCTGATCGACTACATCCAGCGCGACGGCGTCACCCACGCCCTGGACATGTTCACCGTGGCCAAGCGCGACTTCCTGCAGACCTTCCGCGACAAGGTCCTCGACCCGCGCGGGTTCGGCTACAAGGTCGTGTTCCCCGGCCCGGGCGGCGCGAACGCCGTCGAGGCCGCGCTGAAGCTGGCGCGCAAGGTGACCGGCAAGGAAGCGGTCATCAACTTCACCAACGCCTTCCACGGCATGACGCTGGGCGCGCTGTCGGTCACCGGCAACTCGATGAAGCGCGGCGGCGCCGGCGTCCCGCTGGTGCACGCCACCCCGATGCCGTACGACAAGTACTTCGACGGCGCGATGCCGGACTTCCTCTACTTCGAGAAGCTCCTGCAGGACTCCGGCAGCGGGCTCAACGAGCCGGCCGCGGTGATCGTCGAAGGCGTCCAGGGCGAGGGCGGGATCAACGCCGCGCGCCTGGAATGGCTCCGGGGCCTCGACGACCTCTGCAAGCGCCACAACATCCTGCTGATCCTCGACGACGTCCAGATGGGCTGCGGCCGCACCGGCCCGTTCTTCTCCTTCGAGGACGCCGGGATCACGCCGGACATCGTCTGCCTGTCGAAGTCCATCAGCGGCTACGGCATCCCGATGGCGCTGACGCTCATCAAGCCGGAACTCGACGTCTGGGAGCCGGGCGAGCACAACGGCACCTTCCGCGGGATCAGCCCGGCGTTCGTCACCGCCAAGGAAGCGATCGACGTCTACTGGAGCGACGACGCGCTCGAGAAGTCGACCAAGGCCAAGGGCGAGCGCATCGCGGCCGCGTTCTCCGGCATCGTCGAGGCCTACCCGGAAGCGAACCTGCTCGCCAAGGGCCGCGGCCTCGCGCGCGGCATCGAGTTCGCCAGCGGCGACCTGGCCGGCCGGGTCTGCGCGGAAGCGTTCGCCCGCGGCCTGCTGATGGAAACCTCCGGCCCCGACGGCGAAGTCATGAAGCTGCTTCCGCCGTTGACGCTGACCGACGACGAGCTGACGCAGGGCCTGTCGATCATCGACGAGTCCGTCAAGGCCGTCCTGACCAAGTAAGGGAGTTCGCCCGTGCTCGTCCGCACACTCGACGAGATCACCGACACCGACGCCGACATCAAGACCGAGAACTGGCGCAGCAAGCGGATCATCCTCGCCAAGGAGGGCGTCGGCTTCTCGGTGCACGAGACCACGCTGTACGCGGGGACGGTCAACGACTTCTGGTACGCCAACCACATCGAAGCGGTGTTCATCACCTCCGGCGAGGGCGAGATCGAGGATCTGGCCACCGGCAAGGTGTACGAGCTCAAGCCCGGCACGCTCTACCTGCTCAACGACCACGACAAGCACCAGGTCCGGCCGAAGACCGAGATCAAGTGCGTGTGCGTGTTCAACCCGCCGGTGACGGGCCGCGAGGTGCACGACGAGAACGGCGTGTACCCGCTGATCACCGAGTAAGTACCGGAGAGGAAACAGGAGGCGAAGCCCGTGACGCTGACGGACACCCGGGTCGACGACGGTTACCCGACCCGGATCACCGGTACGCCGGCGCACCTGCCGCGCGTGCACCCCACGGTGTGGGGTACCGAAGCCGACGGCCCGATCGACGCCGCCACGCTGGCGAACCACGAGACCAAGGGTTACACCGTGGTCGAGGACATGCTCTCCGTCGGAGAGGTCCAGACGTACTGGCAGGAGCTGGTGCGGCTGTCCTCCGACCGGGAGCTGGCCCGTGACGAGCGCGTGATCACCGAGGCGAAGACCGGTGAGGTCCGGTCGATCTTCGACGTCCACGAGATTTCGGGCCTGATCGCCGAGCTGGTGCGCGACCCGCGCGTGCTGGACCGGGCGCGGCAGCTGCTGGGCTCCGAGGTGTACGTCCACCAGAGCCGCGTCAACTACATGCCCGGCTTCAAGGGCACCGGGTTCTACTGGCACTCGGACTTCGAAACCTGGCACGCGGAGGACGGCATGCCGTCGCCGCGCGCGGTCAGCTGCTCCATCGCGCTGACCGACAACTACCCGTTCAACGGCGGCCTGATGATCATGCCGGGCTCGCATCGGACGTTCGTCCAGTGCGCCGGCGAGACGCCGGAGGCGAACTACAAGAGCTCGCTCAAGGACCAGCGGGTCGGCGTGCCGAGCGAGGACGACATCACCAAGATGGCGGCCGAACACGGCATCGACCAGTTCACCGGCCAGGCGGGCTCGGCCCTGTGGTTCGACTCGAACATCATGCACGGCTCGGGCAACAACATCACGCCGTACCCGCGCTCGAACATCTTCCTGGTGTTCAACAGCGTGGAGAACGCGCTGCAGGAGCCGTTCGCGGCGAGCACCCCGCGGCCCGCGTTCATCGCCGGCCGCGACTCGACGCCGATCACGCGCTGAGGCTCCTGGCTTCGGCTCTGACGGGGGCCCGGCCGGCGGATTGCGCCGCGCCGGGCCCTTTGCCGTGGGCAGGTCGCGGCCCGGCCCGCCGAGCTCCCCACGGCAGGCGTGGACCGGCGAAGCGCGGGCTGAGGCTCGGTCGTCCGCCCGTCCGATGCCGCGAATGACTCATTCGCGACCTCCCGCGTCCCCAATGAGTCATTCGCGACCTCCCGCGTCCCCAATGAGTCATTCGCGACACTGCTGCGCCCGGTCTGGGGAGGCGCGCGGGGCCGTCCCGCAGGCCGGAAGCTTCGCGAAGCGCCCGACCCTGACCCGCCCGTGACTGACTCGGTGCGCCCTGTTACCGTGTCGCCACCGCGCGGGTGTGTGGCCCGTGCAACACGTCTTCGTCGACGGCCGGCGGCGGGTGCTTCGCTCGGGGTGAGCTCACCTGCCCGGTCGCCCTCGGTGGCGGACGGGCGGACCGGCCCCCTGGCGGCCCGGCCGGAAGTTTCAACGGCAGCCCCGCACCACCGGATCGGGACCGGTGGTGCGGGGCTCCGTCATGTCCGCGCCAATCGCAGACGGGCCCGGCCCGGGCCGCGGAATCCGCAGCGTGACGAAACCTCCTGGTCCCGGCCCGGTGGGGCGGTATTCGCCGGCCGGTCATCACGGTAGGTTGACTTTTCCGGCGGGGGCGACGCCGGGGACACCGTGGACCCGGGGAGGTGGGCGCGAGCATGGCCCAGACCCGGCTCCAGCTGCTCGGGCCCGTTCAGCTCTTCCACGGCGACGACCCCGTCCCGATCGGCGGCCCCGGCGTCCGCGGCCTGCTCGCGCTGCTGGCGTTGCGGCCCGGCAAGGTCGTCGGGCTCGACGAGATCATCGACGCCCTGTGGGGCCACGACCCGCCGGCGACCGCCCGCACCATCGTCCACGGCAACGTTTCGCACCTGCGGCGGATCCTGCGCGACCTCGACGGCCCGCGCATCCTCACCACCCCGCCGGGCTACCGGCTCGACATCGAACCCGACCGGATCGACGTCCACCGGGCGCGCACGCTGCTGGACCGCGCGTCGGTGGCCACGCCGGAGGTCGCCGCCGCGCTGCTGGCCGAGGCCCTCGCGCTGTGGCAGGGCCCGGCGCTGGGCGGGGTGCCCGACTCCCTCGAGGCGCCCGAGCTGGAGGACCTCCGCCTCGCCGTGCACGGCGCCCGCGTCGACGCCGACCTCGAACTCGGCCGGCACGCGGAGCTGATCGTCGAGCTCAGCCCGATCGTCCGGGCCGATCCCCTGGCCGAGCGGACGGCGGGCCAGCTGATGCGGGCGCTGTACCACGCGGGCCGCCGCGGGGACGCGCTCGAGCTGTACCGGACCGTCTCCCGCGCGACGCTGCGCACCCTCGGCGTCGAGCCCGGTGCCGAACTGCGGTGGCTGCACGAGCGCGTCCTCAACGACGACCTCCCGGCGCGGGACGTCGTCGCCCCGGCCGCCGGTGCGGAGCCGGCGAAAGCGATTTCGCAGCTGCCCGCGGCGGTGCCCAGCCTGGCCGGGCGCACCGAGGAGCTGGCCTGGCTCGACGGCCTGGTCACCCGGGCCGAGGCCGGGCAGACGACGATCGCCGTGGTCAGCGGCACCGCCGGGGTCGGCAAGAGCACGCTCGTCGTGTGGTGGGCGCACCGGGTCGCGCCGCGGTTCCCGGACGGCGTCCTGTTCGCGTCGCTGCGCGGCTTCGACCCGCACCACCCGCCGCTGGAACCGGCCGAGCTGCTCACCCAGTTCCTGCTCGGCCTCGGCGTCGAAACCGCGAAGATCCCGGAGCTGCTGCACGAACGCGTCGCGCTCTACCGGTCGCTGATCGCCGGACGGCGGATGCTGGTGCTGCTCGACGACGCCCGCACGGCCGAGCAGGTGCGGCCGCTGCTGCCGCCGAGCGCGCGGACGATGACGGTGGTGACCAGCCGCTCGCGCCTGGACGGGCTCGCGGTGTCGAACGCGGCCAGGCAGCGCGTGCTCGGCACGCTCGCGCCCGACGACGCCGTGGCGCTCATCGAGGAGCTGGCCGGCCCGGCGAGCCTCAACCACGCGCTCGCGCGGCTCTGCGGCTACCTCCCGCTGGCCCTGCGGATCGCGGGCGCGCGGCTCTCGGCGAGCGCTCAGCGGACCGCGGAGGAACTCGTCGACGAGCTCGGCAACGAACGCACCAGGCTCGCTGGGCTGCAGGTCGACGGCGCCGACGACAGCGTCCGCGCGGCGTTCGACGTCTCCTTCCGCGGGCTGCCCGGCGAAGTCGCCGAGACGTTCCTGCAGCTGGGCGCGATCCCCGGCGTGCTCGTCGGGCCGCACGTGATGGCCGCGGTCGCGCAGATCCCGGTGGCCGAGGCCCGGCGCCGGCTGCGCGCGCTGGCCGCGCACAACCTCATCACCGAGACCGAGCGCGACGTCTTCGTGCCGCACGACCTCGTCTGGCTCTACCTGCGCGAACTCGCGGAGAAGGAACTCGGTGACAAGGAGCGCGACGAGGCGCTCGGCTGGACGGTCCGCTACTACCAGGCGGTGGCCGACCGGGCGCGGCGCCGGCTCGGCCGGGTCGCCGACCCGCTCGACTTCTCCGGGGTGCTCGCCGACGACGCGATGCCGCCGCTGCCCGGCTCCGCCGAGGCCCACGACTGGTTCGCCGCGGAGTGGCCGAACGTCCTGGCCGTCCTCGACGCCGCGGCTGCCGCGGGCCGCCACGACGACGTCTGGCGCCTCGCCCGCCTGACGCACACCTACTGGGTCACCTGCCCGCTGCTGGACGAGTGGACCCGGACGGCCGACCTCGGGGTCGCCGCCGCCGAAGCCGCGGGCGACGTCGAGGGGCAGTGCTGGTTGCGGCTCGCGCGGTGCGAGATCGCGCTGACCTTCGAGCTGCCGGGGTTCGGGCTCGCCGACGCCGAGCGGGCGGCGCAGCTGGCCGCCGACTCGGCCGACCGGCGGCTGCGGACGTCGGTGGACCTGCACCTCGGGCGCGCCCTGAGCCGCCTCGGCGAACACGACAAGGCGATCGAGCGGCTGGCCACGGCCGTCGCGAACGCGCCGGACGTCACCCTGCGCGGGCCGGCGCTCAGCAGCTGCGCGCAGGCCGAGAAGCGGGCGGGCCGGCTGGCCGATGCGATCGCCCACCAGCGCGCCGGCCTGTGGATCGACCGCGAACTGGGGGACGACGACCAGGTCGTCGTCTCCCTCGACAAGCTGGCCGAGCTGAACCTGCGGGCCGGGGACCACGAGGCCGCCGAGCGGTACGCCTGGGAGGCGATCGACCTGGCGATCAGCCGCGAGTTCGTCGCGCGGGAAGGGGCGCTGCGGCTGACGCTGGGCCGGGTGCTGCGGGCCCGCGGCGACATCGACGGCGCGCGGGAACAACTGGCGTTGTCGGTGCGCATTTACGAGCGCGTGCACCCGAAGCTCGTCGGTGAGGTCCGCACCGAACTCGCCGATCTGCAGTGAACCGCATTCCGACAGTTTCGCTCTGCCGGAATTTCGTTGCGAATGGGTCACGACCCCGCCCGCACGCTCAATCCTTAGTGGATTCTTAGTGGGCGCGGGCGGTGTCCGCGTAGGTTCGGCGGTGCCGGCAGAGCCCTAGGGGAGGGGCAGGCGGAGACGCCGGTGCCAGGCCCCGCGCGGGAAACTCCGCGTGGGACCCGGAGCCGCCAGGAGCGGCTCGTGGCGGCCCGGCCGGCCGACTTGGGGGTAGGCCGGCCGGTCGCCAGGCGGGGTTGCCGCGCCCGGTCAGCCGACGTTCGCCGTGCAGAGCGCGATCGTCGCCCCGCTGTTTTCCGCGACCTTCTTGCCGTCGACGAGAATGGCGCACTTGATTTCGTTGCTGACCGTCGCATTGCGGGTGTCCGCGGTGAGCGTCAGCAGGTACGAGCCATTGTTGTAGGACGCCTGCCCCTGCCACGCGTCGGTGCTGGCCGGCGCGTTTTCGGTGCGCTGGTCGTTGAGGCTGCCGTAGCGCACGGTCGCGCCGCCGGCGGAGGTGACCTGGAACGTCACGGCGTGCTTGTCGGTGGCCACCGCGGGCAGGTGCAGCCCGCTCTCGCCGCCGCTGAAGAAGGTCGAGTACAGCAGCATCCCGGCCGCGGTGAGCAGCGCGGCGGCCGTGACGACGGTGGCACCGATCGCCACCCCGCGGTCACCCACGGTGCCCTTCTTGGCCTGGACCAGCCCGGCCACGGCCAGGACTAGCCCGATCCCGCCCAGCGGCCACGCGACGAACTCGAGATCCGGGACGAACGTGACGGCCAGGGCGGCCACGCCGAGCAGCAGGCCGACGATCGCCAGGATGTTCCGTGCGGGCTTCGCATTGGCTTGACGACGCTCCGTGGCCGTCACCGGCGGCGCGGGCCGTCCGTGGCGCGCGGCAGCCTGCGGGTACTGCGGGTCGGTCATCATGCGAACCCCTTCGGGTGGGAGTGCGACGACGTTAACCCATAAGTGTGGCCCAGAACGAAATTGTTACATTCTGGAAAAAGTCATTGTCCCACCATTTGGGGTCGGGTATCGATATTTCCTGACATCGCGGGCATGACGTGGCCCGATGATCAATGGCAAGAATATCGGAGCTCCCACGGTTTTCGTGGCCGTTCGGCCCACGACGACCGTCGTTACCAGCGTTCAAGACGAAGGTTGCACAACGGACATTTCAGTCGAAAAGGCTTACTTCCGGGGTGATTTCGAGGAGTTCGAAAACGGGCCGGCCGCGGCGTCCGTCGATCGTCGTCGTGCGCACGACGCGCAACCGGGCGGTCACCGGCCGGTCGAGGTTCTCCTTGATCTGGTCGAGCAGGTCCGGCGCCACCGCGCCCTGGATCGTGCCGCCCGACTCGCGGTCGAGGTAGAAGATCCGGCGTCGCGTGCGGACCCCGTCGAGCCGGCCGCGGACCGTCTCGTAGCCGACCTCCTCGCGCGACTCGCGGAGGCTGCCCTGCAGGATCCGCGCCTGCTCGGTGGTCATGCTGCGGGTGACCTGCTCGCCCGCGGTCGGGGTCAGCGCCATCCCGATGCCGGCGTTCTTCGCGACGGCGTTGACGATGTCGCTGACGGCGTTGCGGACGGTGTCCCGCTGCAGCAGCACGGCGTCGAGCGCGCCGTCGTCCGAGCCGTTCGCCGGCAGGAAGTCGCAGAGCTCCTTGACCGCGCGCTCGGACAGCGTCTCGATGCCGTCGACGATCAGGGCGTCGTCGGCCAGCGGCTCCGGGAAGCCGAAGAAGATCGCGTTGCCCGCCTGGCCGCGCTGGATCAGCGGCGCCTTGTCCCGGTCGGTCTGCTGGACCTGGGTGACCTCGCCGGACGGGTTGCGGATGATGTGCCCGATCTTCGCCGTCGCGTCCTGCAGGGCGCGGCTGATGTCGGAGAAGGTGTAGGCGTCGATGGTCTGCTCGCCGATCACCGAGACGTGCAGCAGCGGGGAGCGGGACGTCCGCTCGAACTTGGCGTTGGCCGCCATCGCCGAGGCGCGGGCCAGGTCGTCGAGCCACGTGCCGCCGGGGATCTCGTCGGCGATGCGCCGGAACTCGTTCCTCACCAGATCATCTCCGGGTAACCCCTGCCGCCTTCGGCCCAGACCTCGGCCCACACGTCTTCGTCGCCGGGGCGGCACAGGAAGCCGTCCAGCATGCCGCCGACCGGCTGCACCTGGTCGAGGTACATCGCCGGCTGCCCGACGATCACGCCGCGGAGCGTGAGCAGGCCGTAGAGCGCGGACCGGCCGGCGTCGTCGAGCCGCTTGAGCGCGCCCCACTCGTCCGGGATGAGGACGACGTCGAGGCCGCGCGGCGGGTGCGCGGTCCGGGTGATCAGCTCGCCGCCGATCCAGGCGCGGCCGGACGGGATGATCCGCCGGGCGACGCCGAGGTAGCTGTTGAGCGCGCTGAACAGGATCTCGCGCTCGTTCTGGTGCGGGGCGTCGAACACCAGGCGTTCGTAGACGTCGGCGAGGTCACCCGCGTGCCGGCCCGGCGGCAGGACCTGCTGCGCCGTCCAATGGGGGAGCGCCACGCCACCCCCTCCTCAGCCCTCGCTCACAGTGCGTAGCCGAACTTACCAGGATGGGTGTCAGCCACCGCGCCCAGGCTGCTGCGGCCACTGCGGGGCCTCTTCGGACTCCGGCCAGGCGGGCTCTTCTTCGGTGGGCCAGTCCTCGGCCTGCGCGCCGCGCTGAGGGGGCAGGGGAAGGTGGCCCTCGCGGTGGCCGACGGGATCCTGTTCGTCGTCGTCGGGCGCACCGGCCCGGCGATCGGGCGGGTGCTGCGCCCAGGCGGCGGGGATGAACTGGGTCTGCTCGGTCGAGAGCGGGGGCGGGGGTTCGTACGCCGGTTCTGCTTCGGGTACTTCTTCGCGCGCGGGCTGGGGGCTGTGGGTGGTGGTGCGCAGGACGAGCCACGAGGTCAGCGCGCCCAGGGCGAAGGCGACGATCAGCCACAGCCAGATCTGCCCGAACAGCCAGAACATCAGCTCACCCCTCAAACGACCGTGATCTCGACACGCCGGTCTTCTTCGCCGCCGGTGGCCGGCCGGGTGTCGCCCAGCCCCCGGTAGGTCACGCGGTTGGTGGTCAGGCCGTTGGTGGTGAGGATCCGCGCGACGGCCCGGGCGCGGTCCCGCGAGAGCTTGAGGGCGGCGCTTTCCCCGCCGGGGCCGCGGGCGACGTGCCCGGTGACGCGGTACCGGAACCCGGCGGGCGCCTTGGCGAGGGCGATGGCGATGCTTCGCGCGGCCTGCTCGCCCTCCGGGGTGAGTTTCGCGGTGTCGGGCTGGAAGGCGATCGGGGCTTCGGTGAGCATCCGATCGATCTCGGCCTGGACGCCGGCCTTGTCGGTGGGCGGCGGAGCGGTGGTGCTGGTGGTCGGTGGCGGGCTCGTCGTCGTCGTGGTGGCCGGCGTGGTTGCGGTGGTGGTGCTGGGGGCCACGGGGGTGACGTCGCCGTTGACCTTGGCGGCCCGGACGCCGTCGACGCTCTGCACGATTTCGAGGGCCCGCAGCGCTTGGCCGGGCGGGAACCCGCTGAGCGTGGCATCCCGGCCGTCGAACCGGACATCCCCGGTCGGCAGGCCGGCTTGGAAGAGGGCGGCTTGGGCCCGGGCGGTGAGGTCGCGTTCGATGCCGCCGGACCGAGTCCAGGTGGCGACCCCCGCGAGCAGCGCTGTGACCAGCACCGCAACCGGGACCACGAGGATCCAGCGCCGACGCATAAAGGGACTGTAAGCCGGGTGCGGCGGCTTGGCGACCTGAATCCGGGTGGTCATCCACAAGTTGTCCCCAGGCAAGTCGACATGTGGACAACTCGAGGCTTTGTGTTCGGTTGGGCACTTTCTGTCGGAGGGCGGCGGTAGGCTGGAGACGGGTGGTTCCCCCTGGGAGGGCGGGCCAGGTCCGGGGGTGTTTTGGGGCGGTTTCGGGCGGGCTGCGGTGTCGCGAATGACTCATTCGGGGCGTCGGAGGTCTCGAATGAGTCATTCGGGACGTTTGAGGGCGCCCGGTCAGCGGGGCTCTGCCAGCCCCAGCCCAGCCCCTGCCGATGCCGGGTTGGGCTCCGGCGGAGGCGGTCGGTGCTTTGTGGTGGGAGCGGGTCTGCTGGCTGGTCTTCGCCGGGCCCCTGGCTGGGGGCGACAGGCTCGGTGCCCACCACCCCGAAGCCGGATTGTCACTACGGCCGGTGGTACCGCGTCAAGGCGGGAAAGCGTGCCTTGACCCGGCACCACCGGCCGTGTTCGGGCTTCGGATCGGGGTGGTGAGGGGTCTGGGTGGGGTGCCGGTTGGGCGTCCGCGTCTCGTTCGGGGCGGTGGAATGCCTGCTGCTTCGGCTTTGGCGGAGCTCTGTCTGGGAGGGTGGGCCGGGCAAGCGCAGAGCCCGGCGAGCGCAGCCCAGGGGACCTCCAACGCGCGCACCCCCCTCGCCCGCGCCGAAAGCCCTGCCAACAACCCCGGCGAAGCTCAGCTCGCCTGCTGCCGCCGGGTGCTGTCCGTCACCTCGAGTACGTCCAACGGCACCAGCGGTGCCAGCTGCGGCCGCTTCGGGGACAGCCCGTCCCCCATCGACTCGCCCCTCAGCTGCCGCCGGATCCACGGCAGGAGGTGCACCTTCGTCCACGTCAGGTCCGACCGGCGCGAGTCGATCCAGCGGTTCGGCGTCTCCTCCAGGGGCCACGGCTCGCGCCAATCCGACTCCACCGGGATCCCCAGCACCTCCGCCGCCTTCAGGGCGATGCGGCGGTGGGCGTCCGGGGAGAAGTGCAACCGGTCGTCGCTCCAGGCGCGGCGGTCGTGGAGGGGGCCCATGGTCCACAGGTCGACCATGCGGGCTCCGTGACGCTCCGCGATCGCCCAGAGGTTCGTGTTGTAGATCGCCACCTTGCCGCGCAGCACCGACATCACCGACAGGACCTTCGTGTCCGGGCCGTTGAACAGCAGCACCGGGATGCCCGCCTCGCGCAGCTTCGCCACGCCCTCCTCGAGGCGCTCCGCCACCGCGTCCACGTCCGCGCCCGGCACGATGATGTCGTTGCCGCCCGCACACAGCGTGACCAGGTCCGGCTTCAGCTCGAGCGCGATCGGGAGCTGCTCGTCCAGGATCTCGTCGAGCATCTTGCCGCGCAGGGCCAGGTTGGCGTACCGGAAGTCGCTGCGGCCGGCCGCCAGTACCTCGGCCAGGCGGTCGGCCCAGCCGCGGAAGGAGCCGTCCGGCAGGTCGTCGTTCAGCCCCTCGGTGAAGCTGTCACCGAGGGCTACGTAGCTGTCGAATCCGTACACGTGGGTCCCCTTCCCATCCCTGCGACCGACACACCCCGACATGTAGTTGTACACCTCAACTAACCGTCGGCCGCAAACCCGCTCCACCCCCGGGCGTTCAGCCTGCGGTAACAGTGTCTTATCTTGTCGGCCTTCCGCGCCTCTCTATTACGCAGTCTTCACCTTCCGCATGCCGTGAAACCGCACACTCGGAGGCAAACCCGGCACCCGATGTGGCGAAGATCTCCCTCCCCGGGGCGTCCCGCACGCGATCCGGCAGGCTGGACACGTGTCCGGAGAACCCCGTGAGTCGCTCACGCAGATCCTCGGTGGCCGCCGGGGGGCGCTCGACGCCAGCATCCCGCCCGTCGGCTTCGTCGCCGGGTGGCTCGCGGCCGGTCAGTCCGTCGCCTGGGGGGCCGGGGCCGCCGTCGCGGTCGCCATCGCGGTCGGGGTCTACCGGATCGCCCGTGGTGGCAAGGTGCGCGCGCTCGTCGTCAGCCTCGCCGCCGTCGTCGCGGCCGCGCTGATCGCCCTGCACACCGGCCGGGCCCAGGACTTCTTCCTCTTGCAGCTGATGTCCAATGTGGCCAGCGCGCTGCTCTGGGCGGCCAGCATCGTCGTGCGCTGGCCGCTGCTCGGCGTCGTCGTCGGCCTGCTGCTGGGCCAGAAGACGCGCTGGCGCCGCGACGCCGTGCTGCTCAAGGCCTACTCGCGCGCCAGTTGGGTGTGGGTGCTCCAGTACACGCTGCGGGTGGTCGTCTACGGCCTGCTGTGGTGGGCCGGCCAGGTGCTCGCGCTCGGCGTGGCCCGGACGGTGCTCTCCTGGCCGCTCGTCGCGCTCACCGTCGCGGTCAGTGGCTGGGTGCTCTACCGGGCGTTGCCGCCGGAACACCCCGGCCTCCGCCTGGCGCCGGAAACCCGCTCGGACGACGTACCGGGGGCATAAGGCGGCCCCCGGCGAGGGGGGAGGGTCCGGGGGCCACTGCCTACGGTACCCGGACTCCCGGGTTCAGTCGACGTTTTCGCGTCTTTGCGCCGCGTTTTGCTCGAGATCCTTACGCCCGGGGCCGCGGCGTCCCCTCGCCGAAGGCGTCCACGGCGGCCAGCCAGGCCGCCCCGAGCACCCCATCCGAGCTGGTCAGCACCTCGAGCTCACCCAGACGGCGGCGCACCAGCTCCCCGACCGGGCTGGCGCCGGTGAGCACCGAGCCGACGAGCACGACCGGGGTCGACTCGCCGGGCTCGCGCGCCGCGAGGGCGTTCTCGGCCAGGTGCCCGGCCGCGCGGGCGACGATCTCCCGGGCCGCCGGCTCGCCCGCGTCGTGCGCCGCGCTCACCAACGGGGCGAACCGGGCGAGCCGGACCGGTGCCTCCGCGTTGGCCGCGGTGATCAGCGCCCGGGACGCGGCCAGCCGCCCGGCGTCGTCGCGGACGTCCAATGCGGACAGTCCGAGGGCCGCGGCCAGCACCGCCGACGGGAGCCCGTCGAGCGGCCGCCCGCGGCCCAGTGCCTCCAATGTGGAGCGGACGGCTTCGCGGCCGAGCCAGAACGCCGACCCTTCGTCGCCGAGCAGCCAGCCGTAGCCACCGGTCGTGCCCGCGAGCCGCCGCTTGCGGATCCGGCCCACGATCGAGCCGGTGCCGGCGACGACGACCGTCCCGTCCGGCGCCGAGGTCGCCGACGCGTACGCGACTTCGGCGTCGGCGACCGTCCGGACGGCACACGTGAGACCGATTCGCGTCCACGCCGCGTCGAAGACCGCCGCCACGCCGCGATCGCTCAGCTTGCTGACCCCGGCCATGCCGACGACGCACGCCCGCACGGCGCCGGGGTCGTGGCCGCCGAGCGCCGCGGTGATCGCGTCCGCGATCCGGCCGGCGGCGACCTCGGGCGCGTGCGCGTTCGGGTTGGCCCCTTCGCCGCGCCCGGTGCCCAGCACCGCGCCGGTGGCGTCGACCAGTGCGGCCCTGGTCGACGTCCCGCCGGCGTCGACGCCGATCGCGAAGCTCACCTCGTCTTGGTCACCTTCAGCAGGCCGCGCGGGCTGTCCGGGTCGCCGCCGCGGGCCAGCGACAGGCCGAGCGCGATCCGCTGGATCGGCAGGATCTCCAGGATCGGCGCCAGCTCCTCGACGGTCTGCGGCACGTCGATGCGCAGCGCCGCCGGGGCCTGGGCCGACGCCGAGCCGACCGCGACGACGTCCGCGCCGCGCTTGCCGACGGCGTCGATCACCTCGCGCATCGCGTCGGCGCCGTGCCCGGCGCTGGTCACCGCGAGGACCGCGGTCTGGTCGTCGACCGCGGCGACCGGGCCGTGCAGGAGGTCGGCGCCGCTGTACGCGCGGGCCGCGAGGTAGCTCGTCTCGGCGAGCTTGAGGGACGCCTCCAGCGCGGTCGCGTACGAGTAGCCGCGGGCGGCGGTGAGGACCCGGTTCACGAACCGGTAGCGGTCGACCGCGCGCTGCACGCCCTCGGTGGCGCCGTCGAGGGTCTGCTGCGCCAGCTCGCCGATCTTCTCGGCGTCGGCCGCCTTGCCGCCGCGCACCGCGTCGATCAGCAGGTACAGCGCCATCAGCGTCGCGGAGTACGTCTTGGTGGCCGCGACGGCCTTCTCGACACCCGCGCCGATGTCGACGCCGAGTTCGGACGCCGCCCGCAGCGGCGAGTCCGGCGTGTTGGTGACCGACACCGTCAGCGCGCCCTGGCGCCGCGCCGTTTCGGTCACCTCGATCAGGTCAGGCGAGCCGCCGCTCTGGCTGACCGTGACGAAAAGCACGTCCCGCAGATCCGGCCGGGCGCCGTACAGCGTCGCCGTGGACGGGGAAACCAGACCCGCCGGAAGGCCGAGGAGTACCTCGATCAGGTACTTCGCGTACAACGCTGCGTGGTCGCTCGATCCACGCGCCGCGAGCAAAGCGAACCGCGGGGGGCGTTGTGAGATCTTTTCCGCCACTTCGGCGATTTCCGCCTGACGCGCCACCAGTCCGGCCAGGACGTCCGGTTGCTGGGCGATCTCCGCGGCCATGTGCGCGCCGGGCCGTTGTTCGGTCATCATTTTCCTCTCCACCTCCGGCATTATGTACCGGACTCAGGCGGCGTCGGTCAGGTCTAGACCAATGTTATAGGGGCGGCGCGTTTGGGGAAAAGGGTACGTTTCTTACGGGGACGTGGCGTGCGATGAGGGAAGACATAGGGAGCCGGGCATGTTGGAGACCACCACCACGGGCGAGGCGGGCGCCGTCGCCGGGATGCGCGGGCAGCGCGAGCCCAAATACTGGGCGCTGAAACAGCACCTCCTCGACCTGCTGGACGTGCTGCCGCCGGGATCGCCGATCCCGACCGAACGCGCGCTCGCCGGGGAGTTCACGGTCTCCCGCACCACCGTGCGCCAGGCGCTGGCCGACCTGACCGCCGAGGGCCGGCTGCACCGGGTGCAGGGCAAAGGCACCTTCGCGGCCGAGCCGAAGCTCGCGCAGCGGCTCCAGCTGTCCTCCTACACCGAGGACATGCGCAAACAGGGCCTGAAGCCGTCGTCGAAATTGTTGGAAGTCGAGGAAATGCCGGTCGAGGGTGACCTCGCGAAGCTGCTCGGCATCCGGACCGGCGCGAAAATCCTTCGTCTTCGACGACTTCGACTGGCGGACTCGCAGCCGATGGCGCTCGAGACGACGCACCTGCCGCTCGGCCGGTTCCGCGGGCTGCGCAAGCACGTCTCGGCCGGTGGTTCGTTGTACGCCGTTCTACGCGAGCACTACGGCGTCGAACTCGAACGCGCGGAAGAAACGATCGAGACGTCCCTGGCCGGGCCGCAGGAAGCGGAGATGCTCGGCGCGGACGTCGGCATGCCGGTGCTGATGCTGACCCGCCACTCGTTCGCCACGGACGGCAAGCCGGTCGAGTTCGCCCGCTCGGTCTACCGCGGCGACCGCTACAAGTTCGTGACGACGCTGCTGCCGTAAGCGCGCGGTTGACGGGGGTCCCCGGTCGCGTGAAGGTGACCGGGTGACTGCCACCGAAGACACCGGGATCCGCTGGGGCACCGGTGCCGCCCGCGGCCTGCTGGCCACCACCATCCTGGGCTCGGGCATGGCGATGCTCGACGGCACGATCGTCAACGTCGCCCTGCCCCGCATCGGCGCCGAGCTCAACGCCTCCGTGGCGGGGCTCCAGTGGATCCTCGACGGCTACATGCTGGCCCTCGCCGCGCTCATCCTGGTCGCCGGTTCGCTCGGCGACCGGTACGGCCGGCGTCGCACGTACCTCGTCGGCGTGATCTGGTTCGGCGTCGCCTCCGGGCTGTGCGCCGCGGCGCAATCCACCGAGATGCTCGTCGCGACCCGGATCCTGCAGGGCATCGGCGGCGCGCTCCTGACGCCGGGGTCGCTCGCGATCCTCCAGGCGTCCTTCGCGCACGACGCCCGCGCCCGCGCGATCGGCGCCTGGTCCGGCCTCGGCGGCATCGCGGCCGCCGCCGGGCCGCTGCTCGGCGGGTTCCTCGTGCAGGTGTGGTCGTGGCGGCTGGCGTTCCTGATCAACGTTCCGATCGCGGTCGCGGTGGTGCTGATGGCGCGTCGGTTCGTCCCGGAATCCCGTGACCCCGACGCCACCGGGCACCCGGACTTCGGTGCCGCCGCCCTCGGCGCCCTCGGCCTGGCCGGGATCACCGGTGCGCTGGTCGAGGCGCCCGCCCGCGGCATCGGCGACCCGCTCGTGCTCGGCGCGGGCCTGCTGGGGATCGCCGGGCTGGCCGCGTTCGTCGTCGTCCAGCACCGCTCGCACGAGCCGCTGGTGCCGCCGTCGCTGTTCGGCGACCGCACGTTCACCCTCTCGAACGCGCTGACCTTCGTCGTCTACGCGGCCCTCGGCGGCGTGATGATGCTGCTGGTCATGCAGCTGCAGGTCTCGCTCGGCTACTCGCCGACGGCGTCCGGGCTGGCCGGGCTGCCGCTGACGGTGATCATGCTGCTGCTTTCGGGCCGCTCCGGCGCGCTCGCGCAGCGCATCGGCCCGCGCTTGCAGCTGGTCGTCGGGCCGATCGTGGTCGGCATCGGGATGCTGCTGATGCTGCGCATCGCGCCCGGTGCGTCCTACCTCGGCACGGTGCTGCCCGCGGTGGTGGTGTTCGGGCTCGGCCTGGCGACGGTCGTGGCGCCGGTGACCGCGACGGTGCTCGCCGCGGCCCCGGACCGCTACGCCGGTGTCGCGTCCGGCGTCAACAACGCCATCGCCCGCTCGGGCGGCCTGCTGGCGGTCGCGGTGCTGCCGGCGGCGGCCGGGCTGACCGGTGAGGCGTACGCCGACCCGGTCGCGCTCACGGCGGGCTGGCGGACGGCGCTGGTCATCTGCGCGGCCCTGGCGATCGCGGGCGGCCTGATCGCGCTGGGCATCCACAACGGCGTCCTCGCGCCACCGTCCTCGTCTTCGCCCGACGCCAAGCCCGACGACGAGTGCCCCCACCTGGGCGAGTGCTACCACTGCGGCGTCGAGGGCCCGCCGACGCACATCCGCGGCGGCGGGACCCCGGTCGCCGGCTCCTAGCCCGCGAGGATCTCGGCGAACGGCGCCGGGTCGGCGTTGCCGCCCGAGACGAGGACGACCGTCTTGCCGGCCGGCAGCTCCTCGGCGTGGGACAGGTATGCCGCCGTCGTCACCGCGCCGCTGGGCTCGGCGACCAGCCGGGCCTTGCGGGCGAGGACGCGCATCGCCTCGCGTATCTCGTCCTCGGAGACCGTGACCATCTGGTCCACGACTTCCCGGAGGTGGGCGAAGGTCAGCTCCGACGGCTGCGAGCGCAGGCCGTCGGCGATCGTGCGGGCGCGGTCGGCCTGCGGCCATCGAACGAGGTCGTCCTGCCGCAGGCTGTCGGCGACGTCCGCGGCCAGCGCGGGCTCGACGCCGATCACGCGCGCCCGCGGGCACCGGGCCTTGAGCGCGGTGCCGACGCCGGCGGCCAGCCCGCCACCGCTGATCGGGACGAGCACGACCTCGACGTCCGGCAGGTCCTCGGCGATCTCCAGGCCGGCGGTGCCCTGCCCGGCGATGATGGCCGCGTGGTCGAAGGGCGGGACCAGGGTCAGTCCCCGTTCGGCGGCCAGTTCGCGCGCTTTGGCCTCGTGCTCGCCGATCGGGACCTCGATCACCTCGGCACCGTACGAGCGGGTGGCCTCGACCTTGATCCGCGGCGCGACGTCCGGCACGACGATCACTGCGGGCACGCCGTAGCGCTGCGCCGCGTACGCGACTGCCTGCGCGTGGTTGCCGCTCGAGTACGCGATGACGCCCCGGGTGCGGGCCGCGTCGTCGAGGGCGGCGATGGCGTTGAACGCGCCGCGCACCTTGAACGCCCCGACCGGTTGCAGACTTTCGGGTTTGAGCCACAGGGTTCCGCGGGGATCCCAGGTCTGGAGCAGCAGGGGCGTGCGTACGGCGACATCTTCGACGCGCTTCGCGGCGGCCTCGATGTCAGAGATCGTCACCAGTTCCATGTGCCGAGTATGTCAAGAAAACGTTCGGTCTGGAGTGTCTATTATGGACAGACGAAGTGGTCCTCCTCACGCCGTGGCAACGAGGGGAGTTCCTCACACGCCTTAGACGTTGGACAGGGGAGAACACGGACTACCTAGATCGGGATCATGACCAAGGAGAAAGCAGCGGCTTCGGAGGAGAAGGAACAGAAGTCGGGCCTGCGGATCGCGCAGGTCCTGGCGGCGGCGCTGGCCGCGGTGACGGCGGCGTTGCTCGGCTCGACGCTGGGCGTGGCGGGCACGGTGATCGGCGCCGGCGTGGCGAGCGTGGTCTCGACGGTCGGCAGCGAGCTGTACCTGCGCTCGCTGGAGCGCACCCGGGAGGCGGCGCTCAAGGCGCGCCAGCTGGCGACGTCGGGCATCCGGCGGCGCGGGCACGCCGAGCCGCCGCCGGTGCCGGCCGAGGTGTCGATCACGGACCAGCCCACGGTCCAGCTGGCGAAACCCGCGACGGAATCCCGGCTGCGGAAGCTGCGCTGGCCGTTGCTCATCGGCACGAGCGTGGTGGCGTTCGCGGTGGCGATCCTGTCGATGGTGGGGGTGGACGCGGCCACGGGCGGCAAGGTGGCGGGCGGCACCGGCGCGAGCGTCGGCAAGATCTTCGGCGGCGGCTCCGGCCACGAGGACAAGACCCCGTCGACCACCCCGCCGACCTCGACGGACGACACCCAGGTGTCCCCGACGGAGACGACCACGACGCAGACGTCGACTCCGCCGGCGACGTCGTCCGAGTCCCCGTCGACCACGCCGAGCACGACGACCGAGCAGCCGTCGACCTCGGCCCCGGCGACCACGGCGACCCCGCCGACCAGCAAGGGCGCCGCGACCACGCCGACCCCCTAGCAGCGTCGCGAATGACTCATTCGCGACCTCGGACGTCCCGAATGAGTCATTCGCGGCATCGGCGAGTTCGGACTCAGGGCAGCGCGGCTCGTAGCTCGCGGGCCGCGGCCTCGGGGTCCTCGGCCTCGGTGATCGCCCGGACCACGACGATCCGGGACGCACCCGCCTCCAGCACCGAAGGCAGCCGCTCGCCGTCGATGCCGCCGATCGCGAACCACGGCCGCTCCGGCGCCCAGGCCGCGGTGTCGCGCACCAGGTCCAGGCCGGGCGCGGGCCGGCCCGGTTTCGTGGGTGTCGGCCAGCACGGGCCCGTGCAGAAGTAGTCGACGCCGGGTTCCGCGGCCGCCGCGAGGGCCTGGTCGAGCGAGTGCGTCGAGCGGCCGATCACGACGTCCTCGCCCAGGATGCGGCGGGCCAGCGGCACCGGGATGTCGTCCTGGCCCAGGTGCAGCACGTCGGCACCGACCGCCAGCGCGACGTCGGCGCGGTCGTTCACCGACAGCAGCGCGCCGTGGCGGGCGCACGCCTCCGCGAGCACCTCCAGCGCGGCGATCTCGCCGGCCGCCTCCAGGGCGCCGGTCTTGTCGCGCAGCTGGATGATGTCGACGCCGCCCGCGAGGGCCGCGTCGGCGAAGGCCGCGAGGTCCCCACGCGAAGTGCGGGCGTCCGTGCACAGGTACAGGCGCGCCGAGTCGAGGCGGGCGCGGATCTTGTCACCGGAGAGGGCGGGCATAGCGGCGACCGTACCCCGCGCGTTAGGGTGGAGGCGTCCGCACGGGAGCCCGAGGCACGGGCTGAGAGGGAGCTGCCGCTCCGACCGTGGAACCTGATCCGGGTCATGCCGGCGCAGGGAGCGTGATTCCATGACGAACCTGGCAGTGGTGGGCGGCGGCGTGATCGGCCTGTCCACGGCGTGGCGAGCCGCGCGCACCGGCCGGAAGGTCACCCTGTACGACCCCGAACCCGCCCGCGGCGGCGCGTCCTGGCTGGCCGGGGGCATGCTCGCGCCGGTCACCGAGGCCTGGCCGGGCGAGGAGGACGTCCTCCGCCTCGGCGAAGAGTCGCTGAAGCGCTGGCCGGGGTTCGCCGCGGACCTGGCGCGGGACGGCATGGACCCGGGATTGGCCGCGCACGGGACGCTCGTCGTCGCCTTCGACCACGCCGACGCCGGCCACCTCGACATCCTCGCCGGTCACCTGCACGCGCTCGGCCGCGCGGCCGAGCGGCTCACCGGCCGGGAGGTCAAGCGGCTCGAACCCGGCGTCGGATCCGTCCGAAGTGGACTCCACGTGCCCGGTGACCTGGCGGTGGACAACCGGAAGCTGCTCGACGCGCTGTACGCGGCGTGCGTGAAGCGCAACGTCCGGTTCGTCCGCGAGCGCGTCGAGGAACTCCCGGACGCCGAAGCCGTCGTGCTCGCCGCGGGCGCCTGGACCGGGCGGCTGCACCCGCTGCTCGCCGACGCCGTCCGCCCGCTCAAGGGCGAGATCCTCCGGCTCAAGCCCCGCCGCGGCTGCCTGCCGCCGCCGGCGCACACCGTCCGGGCCGTCGTCGAAGGCCGCCCGATCTACCTCGTCCCGCGCGGTGCCGCCGAGCTCGTCCTCGGCGCCACCCAGTACGAGGCGGGCTTCGACCGGGCCGTCACCGCCCGCGGCGTGCGCGAGCTGCTCGAAGGCGCCGAGCGCGTCTTCCCCGCGATCACCGAGTACGAGCTGACCGAGACCGCCGCCGGCCTGCGGGCAGGCAGCCGGGACGCGCTGCCGTACCTCGGTGCCTTGGACGGCCGGGTGTTCGCCGCGACCGGGCACCACCGCAACGGCCTGCTGATGGCCCCGGTGACCGCGGACGCCGTGGTCGCCTGGCTCGACGGGGACGAGCCGCCGGAGGGCACGGCGGCCGCGTCCCCCGCCCGCCTGCATCAGAAGGAGCACGTGTGATGGAGATCAAGCTCAACGGCGAGTGGACGGAGTTCCCGGACGGCGCCACCGTCGCCGACGTCCTCGACCGGACCGGCGGGGCGCGGCCGGGCATCGCCGTCGCGGTCGACGGCGTCGTCGTCCGCCGCGCCGACTGGGCGGCCACCCCGGTGCCCAAGGGGGCGGTCCTCGACGTGCTCACCGCGGTCCAGGGAGGCTGAAATGGACGAAGAACCACTGGTCATCGGCACGACCAAGCTGACGTCCCGGCTGATCATCGGCACCGGCGGCGCGGCCAACCTCGCCGTGCTCGAGCGTGCGCTGGTGGCGTCGGGCACCGAGCTGACCACCGTCGCCATGCGCCGCGCCGACGCCGAAGGCGGCTCCGGCGTCCTCGAACTGCTGAAGAGGCTCGGCATCGAGCTGCTCCCGAACACGGCGGGCTGCCGGACGGCCGCCGAAGCCGTGCTCACCGCGCAGCTCGCGCGCGAGGCGCTGGAGACCGACCTCATCAAGCTCGAGGTGCACGCCGACGACCGGACGCTGCTGCCGGACCCGATCGAGACCCTCGACGCCGCCGAGCGGCTCGCCGCCGACGGGTTCACCGTGTTCGTCTACACGAACGACGACCCGGTCCTCGCGCTGCGCCTGGAGGAGGCCGGCTGCGCCGCGGTGATGCCGCTGGGCGCGCCGATCGGCACCGGGCTCGGCATCCGGAATCCGCACAACATCGAGCTGATCGTCTCGCGGGCGGGCGTCCCGGTCATCCTGGACGCCGGAATCGGCACGGCCTCGGACGCGACCCTCGCCATGGAGCTCGGCTGCGACGCCGTCCTGCTCTCCACGGCCGTCACCAGGGCGGCCGATCCGGAGCGGATGGCCGCGGCGATGCGGTCCGCCGTCGTCGCGGGGCACCTGGCTCGGGAGGCCGGGCGGGTGCCGCAGCGCTTCTGGGCGCAGGCGTCGAGCCCACCGAGGTGAACCAAGGTGGCTTAACGCCGACCGTGACCTCGAACCCGTAAGGTGGACGGCAATTTCCGGCGCACCCGCGGCGGGGCGAGGGCAGAAGGAGCCAGCCGTGACGAGCACATCGGTCCAGGACGTCTCGGGCAGGTTGTACCTCGCCGTGGGCAGGCTCTCCCGGTCACTGCGGCAGGCCGGCGTGCCGGGCCCGGGCCACGGCGCCATCTCGGCGCTGGCGACGCTGGTGCACGCGGGCCAGCTCCGGCTCGGCGACCTCGCGGCCAAGGAGGGCGTGGCCGCGGCCACGATGTCGCGGATCATCGCCTCCCTGGTCGAGGCGGGGTACGTGAGCCGCGAGTCCGACCCGGTCGACCGCCGGGCGTGGCTGGCGAAGGCGACCGAAGAGGGCGAGCGGCTCGTGTCCGGCGTCCGGTCGACGCGCGTGCAGGAGCTGAACCGGCGGCTCGACCGCCTTTCGACCGACCACCGGGAGGCGCTGCTGGCGGCGCTGCCGGCCCTCGAAGCCCTGATCGCGGACGACTAAGCCTGACTAAGCCGCCTTCTCCTGCCGCAGTTCGGCCAGCTCGGCGCGCAGGGCGCGGAGCTCGTCGAGGATCTCCTGGTTCGCGGCGGCCTGCGCTTCGGCCTGCTTGGCCTCTTCCTCGCGGATGTCCTGGCGCAGCTCGTCCTCCATGCCGCTGACGACGACGGCGATGAAGAGGTTCAGCACGGCGAAGCTGGACACCAGGATGTAGACGACGAAGAAGATCCAGGCCAGCGGCGCCTGTTCCATGATCGTCTTCGCGATGTCCGGCCAGGCCTCGCCGGTCATCACCTGGAACAGGGTGAACAGCGACGTGCCGAGGTCGCCGAAGTCGCCGGGGTCGATGGCGCCGAACAGCTTCGTCGCCATCACCCCGGCCACGAAGATGATCAGCGCGAGCAACGCGGCGATCGACGCCATCCCGGGGATCGCGGCGAGCAGCCCGGAGACGACCTTCCGCATCGACGGCACCACGGAGATCAGCCGCAGGACCCGCAGTACCCGCAGCGACCGCAGGACGGCGAACGGCCCGGTCGCCGGGATCACCGCGATGCCGACCACCAGCAGGTCGAAGACGTTCCAGTTGTCGCGGAAGAAGCTGCCGCGGTAGGCGTAGAACTTCGCCAGCAGCTCGGCGACGAAGATGCCCAGCGCGATGTGGTCCAGGGCGTGCAGGAGGCCGCCGTAGCCGTCCATGAGCGACGTCGACGTCTCCATGCCGAGGGTGACGGCGTTGAAGACGATGACGGCGATGATGAAGTTCTGGAAGCGGCGGCCCTCGAGGACCTTCGCCACCCGCTCGCGTCCGGTCAAGGCCGCCCCCTGCGTTGGTCAAGGATGAGTAAACGCAGGGATGGTAGCCGGACGGGTACTCAGCGCTCCTCGGGAGCCAGCCGCCAGAAGGCCGAGACCGGGCCGACCTTCGCCCCCATCGGGTAGGCGTGCTCGACCGCGTGGGACACGAACCACTTGCCGTACCGCGCCGCCTCCACCACCGACATGCCCTTGGCCAGGCCCGCGGTGAGCGCCGACGCCATCGTGTCACCCGCGCCGTGCGTGTGCGGCGTCGAATACCTCTTGCCCGGGAGCTCCACGAACGTCGAGCCGTCGAACAGGAGGTCCACGCACTCCGGGTCGGCCTGCAGGTGGCCGCTCTTGACCAGGACGTAGCGGGGGCCCATCCGGTGCAGCACGACCGCCGCGGTGTGCATGCCCTCGCGGTCCTCGACGGTCATCCCGGTCAGCAGCCGGACCTCGTCGAGGTTCGGGGTCAGCACCGTCGCACGCGGGAGCAGCTCGTCGCGCAACGCGTGCAGCCCCGCCTCGTCGAACAGCGGGTGGCCGTGCATCGACGCCGCGACCGGGTCCACGACGAACGGGATGCGCGCGTCCCGGCCGATTTCCGCCTTGTCGCACGCCGCGGCGACGGCGTGGATGATCTCGGCCGAGGCCAGCATGCCGGTCTTCGCCGCGCCGACGCCCATGTCCGCCGCCACCGCCTCGATCTGCCCGGCCACGATGTGCGGCGGCAGGTCGGCGCGGTCGTGCACGCCCAGGGTGTTCTGCACGGTGACGGCGGTGACCGCGACCAGGCCGTGCACCCCGCAGGTCAGGAACGTGCGCAGGTCCGCCTGGAGCCCGGCGGCGCCGCCGGAGTCCGACCCGGCGATGGTCAATGCCGAAGGGATCATGGTGGTTTCCCGACTTCTGGTCTAGGCCAATCAGCCTCTTTTGCTTCATCAACAGTCAACCACGGTGAGACATTGTGAACGTTACTCACGTTCGAAGGAGCCTGGATGAAGCTCTTCTCGGTGGCCCTCCTCGCGGCCGCGCTCACGCTCTCCGGAGCGACCGCCGCGAGCGCCGACAGCCCCAAGCTGTCCCACGTCACGACCGTCGGCGTGCACAACACCTACGACCCGGCGGCGTACGGCTACCTCGCCCAGGCGCTCGACGCCGGCTCGTCGCTGATCGAGCTCGACGTCTGGCCCGACTTCTTCACCCACGAGTGGAAGGTCAGCCACTCGAACCCGTTGGGCAACAACAACAACTGCGTCGCGGCGACCTCGGCGTCGCAGCTCTACAGCGGCGGGAAGAACAAGAACCTCGAGTACTGCCTCGACGACATCCGGATCTGGCTGGCCGCCCACCCCGGGCACACGCCGATCACGCTCAAGCTGGAGATGAAGACCGGCTTCTCGGACAACACCGGCATGGGTCCCGACGAGCTGGACGCCACGTTCCGCTCGCACCTCGGCAGCGTCGCCTTCCGCCCGGCCGAGCTGCTCGGGAGCTACGCCACGCTGGACGACGCGGCCAAGGCGGACAACTGGCCGTCCGTGGACGCGCTGCGGGGCCGGGTGATCACCGAGATCATCCCGGGCACGGTCGAGGAGCAGAACCCGACCGACACGCTGAAGACCGACGTCGAATACGCGCGGTACCTGGTCGGCCTGAAGAACGCGGGCAAGCTCGGCGACGCGAACATCTTCCCGACCGTGCACGGCGCGGCCGGCGGTGACCCGCGGGACAAGTACACCGCCGACCTCAAGCCGTGGTTCGTGGTGTTCGACGGCGACGCGAACGCGTGGGTCACCCAGACCGGGCCGTGGTGGTACGACGCCAACCACTACTACGTGGTGATGACCGACGGGCAGAACGTCGCGCCGGCCATCGACGCCCACAACCCGACGGTCGACCAGGCCAACCAGCGCGTCGCCGACCTGGCGAAGCAGCACGCGTCGGTGGTCACTTCGGACTGGACCGGGCTCACGACGGTGCTGCCCCAGGTGCTCGCCCGCGGTTAGACGGTCAGCACGAGCTTGCCGGACACCCGGCCCGATTCACCCAGCTCGTGCGCCTTGGCCGCGTCCTCCAGCGGGAAGGTCTGCTCGACGCGGACCTTCAGCTGACCGGCCTCGATCAGCTCGACGAGGCCGGTCAGCCCGCCGCGGTCGGGTTCGACGAGGATCCTCTTCGTCCGCACGTGGTTTTCCGCCGCCTTCTGCGCCACCCGGCCGGCCACGCCGCTGGGCACGCCGATCAGCAGGCCGCCCTCCTTGATGGCGGGCAGCCAGCGCAGGTCGCTCTCCTCGCCGACCAGTCCGAAGTAGACGTCCACATCGGACGCGGGTCGCGGTAGTCGATCGGTTCGTCGACACCGAGCTCGCGCAGGAAGTCGTGCTTCTTCGCGCTGGCCGTGCCGATGACGTGCGCACCGCGGGCCTTGGCGATCTGCACGGCGAGGTGCCCGACCCCGCCCGCGGCGGCGTCGACGAACACCCGCTGTCCCTTGTGGACGCCGGCGACGTCGACCAGGCCCTGCCAGGCGGTCAGCCCGGCGAGCGGGAGGGCGGCGGCCTCGGCGAACGACAGCCCGGCCGGCTTGCGCACGAAGTGCCGCGAGGGCGCGGTGACGTACTCGGCGTAGGCGTTGGCCGGCCGCGGGAACCACGGCATGCCGAGGACTTCGTCGCCCTCTTCGACACCGGTCGCGCCGAAGCCGGCTTGCTCGACGACGCCGGCGACGTCCCAGCCGACGGTGAACGGCGGCTCGCCGAGGAACCCGCCCCCGCGCCGCACCTTCCAGTCGACCGGGTTGATCCCGGCGGCCTTCACCCGCACCAGGACCTCGGTCGGCCCGGGTTCGGGACGCGGTGCCTCGGTGACGCGGAGCACCTCCGGTCCGCCGAGGGCCTGCTGGGTCACGATGCGCATTGCTTCACTCCTTCTGTCTTGGGTCGGCTCCATCCTCGGGTGCTTGGTCACTTTTCGCCAGAAGGCACTAGTTGGTATCGTAGGTACCTGATGGATACCACCTGTGACCAGGGCGGACCCTGGGATGTCTACCTCCGCAACTGCCCGTGCCGCGACGTCCTCGACCTCCTGGCCAACAAGTGGACGGCCCTGGTCCTGGGCGCACTGGCCCGCGGGCCGCACCGCTTCGGCGAGCTGCGCCGCGCGGTCGACGGCATCAGCCAGAAGATGCTGACCCAGAACCTCCGCCAGCTGGAGCGCGACGGCTTCGTGACGCGCACGGTGTACCCGACAACGCCGCCGACGGTCGAGTACGCGCTGACGGAGATGGGCGCCGAGGTGGGCGCGCACCTGATCGCGTTGAGCACGTGGTCGCAGGCGAACTTCGGCCGCATCCGCTCGGCGCGCGAGGAGTACGACGGCCGGGAGCTGCAGCCGGTCCGTTAGCTCTTGTCCAGCACCCAGAACGGCGAAACCGGGCCGACCCCGGCCCCCAGCGGGTAGGCCTCCGCCACGCACCGCTCGATGAACTTCTTCCCGGCCGCCACCGCGTCCGGGACCGAAGCGCCCTTCGCCAGCGACGCCGTGATCGCCGAGGCCAGGGTGTCACCGCCGCCGTGGGTGTTCTCCGTCTCGTACCTCGGCCCGCTGAGGGAGAGGTAATCGCGGCCGTCCGTCAGCAGGTCGACGCACTCGGCCGTGCCCTGCATGTGGCCGCCCTTGACCAGGACCCACTGCGAGCCGAACTCCAGCAGCGCGTCGGCCGCCGCCCGCTGGGAAGCGGAATCGTCCACCGAAATCCCGGTCAGCAGCCGGACTTCGTCGAGGTTCGGGGTGATCAGCGTCGCGCGCGGGAACAGCTCCG
Source organism: Amycolatopsis sp. 505 (assembly GCF_031625235.1). Taxonomy (NCBI): domain Bacteria; kingdom Bacillati; phylum Actinomycetota; class Actinomycetes; order Pseudonocardiales; family Pseudonocardiaceae; genus Amycolatopsis; species Amycolatopsis sp. 505. The sequence goes on along the minus strand of NZ_JACKQP010000002.1, from coordinate 296,314 downwards.
TGCGGATCGCCTCCAGGGCGTCCTCGCGCAGCAGCGCGTGGCCCGTCATCGACGCCGCCACCGGGTCGACCACCAACGGGAAGCCGGAACCCACCTCGTCCAGCGTCTTCGCCACCGAACGGATGATCTCCGCCGTGGCCAGCATGCCCGTCTTCGCCGCGTCGACGCCCATGTCCGACGCCACCGCCTTGATCTGCGCCGACACCACGTCGGCCGGGATCTCGGTGAAACCCTGCACGCCCAGCGAGTTCTGCACGGTGACCGCCGTCACCGCGACCAGTCCGTGGACGCCGTGCGCGAAGAACGTGCGCAGGTCCGCCTGGATGCCCGCACCACCGCCGGAGTCCGAGCCGGCGATGGTGAGGGCGGTCCGAGGGGTCATTGCCCCACCACGGGCAGGTACACCTTGCCACCGGACTCGGTGAACTCCGCCGACTTCGAAGCCATGCCGGCCTCGATGGCCTCCACAGTGGACAGACCGTGCTCCTCCGCGTACTTGCGGACGTCCTGCGTGATCCGCATGGAGCAGAACTTCGGGCCGCACATCGAGCAGAAGTGCGCGGTCTTGGCCGGCTCGGCGGGCAGCGTCTCGTCGTGGAACGAGCGTGCGGTGTCCGGGTCCAGCGACAGGTTGAACTGGTCGTTCCACCGGAACTCGAAGCGCGCCTTGGACAGCTCGTCGTCCCATTCCTGGGCGTACTTGTGGCCCTTGGCCAGGTCCGCGGCGTGCGCGGCGATCTTGTACGTGATCACGCCGGTCTTGACGTCGTCGCGGTTGGGCAGGCCCAGGTGCTCCTTCGGCGTCACGTAACACAGCATCGCCGTGCCGTACCAGCCGATCTGCGCCGCGCCGATGGCCGAGGTGATGTGGTCGTACGCCGGCGCGATGTCCGTCGCGAGCGGGCCGAGGGTGTAGAATGGCGCTTCGCCGCAGAGCTTTTCCTCGAGCTCGACGTTCTCCTTGATCTTGTGCATCGGCACGTGGCCGGGACCCTCGATCATCACCTGGACGTCGTGCGAACGCGCGATGTGCGTCAGCTCACCCAGGGTCTCCAGCTCGGCGAACTGGGCGCGGTCGTTGGCGTCCGCGATGGACCCCGGACGCAGGCCGTCACCCAAGGAGAACGTGACGTCGTACTGCCGCAGGATCTCGCAGAGCTCCTCGAAGTGCGTGTACAGGAAGGACTCCTGGTGGTGCGCGAGGCACCACGCGGCCATGATCGACCCGCCGCGGCTGACGATCCCGGTGACGCGCCGCGCGGTCAGCGGGATGTACCGCAGCAGCACGCCGGCGTGCACGGTGACGTAGTCGACACCCTGCTCGCACTGCTCGACGATCGTGTCGCGGTACACCTCCCACGACAGCTTTTCCGGCTCCCCGTTGACCTTTTCCAGCGCCTGGTAGATCGGCACGGTGCCGACCGGCACCGGCGAGTTGCGGATGATCCACTCCCGCGTCTCGTGGATCCGCTTGCCGGTGGAGAGGTCCATGATCGTGTCGGCACCCCAGCGGGTCGCCCACACCATCTTGTCGACCTCTTCCTCGACCGACGACCAGACGGCCGAGTTGCCCATGTTGGCGTTGATCTTCACCAGGAAGTTCTTGCCGATGATCATCGGCTCGGACTCGGGGTGCTTGCGGTTGACCGGGATCACCGCGCGGCCACGGGCCACCTCGTCGCGCACGAACTCCGGGGAAACCCGTTCGCGCGCGGCGATGTACTCCATTTCCCGGGTGATGACGCCCTGTTTGGCCCACCCGAGCTGCGTGTTGTGCTCACGCCCGTCGGCCCAGCCGGCGCGCAGCCGGTGTAGTCCACTGTGGACGTCGATGGCCGCTTCCGGATCCGTGTAGGGGCCCGAAGTGTCGTAGACGTCGAAGTGTTCGCCGTTGGACAGATCGATCCGGCGGGCGGGCACCCGCAGCCCGGATTCGGTCTGGTGGTACACCTTGCGCGAGCCGGTGATCGGCCCGGTCGTGACGTTCAGCGCAGCATTGCTTTCCAAAGCCGTCAACGACTTTCACTCCCTACGCCGGCATTACCCGGTCAGGTTCATGCGGTCGGTGACGCCTGCGAAACGCAAGTCACCCTCTCAGCCCGCCATGGCGCGAGCTCCCGCGTTGGTGTTGTGTCCCCGACCATGCCACGCCGGCGCGCGATACTCAAGTCACCCGACCAACTCTGCCGGTGTGGCGTAGACGTCGACCATGGCGCCGTTGCGCAGCACGGTGATCGGCAGTGCGGTGCCGATCACCTCCGCGAACAGCTGCCGCTGGATGCCCTGGGCGTCCGAGACGCGGGTGCGCCCGACGGTCAGCACGAGGTCGCCGGCGCGCAGGCCCGCCCGGTCGGCCGGGCCGCCGGACACCACTTCGTGCACCCGCAGCCCCGCGCGCTGCCCGGTGCGCTCGGCGACGTCGTCCGGCAGCGGCGCGGGCACACCGACCACGCCGAGGTACGCCCGCCGCACCCGGCCTTCGACGACGAGCGTGTCGATGATCCGCCGCGTGGTCGCGTTGATCGGGACGGCGAGGCCGAGCCCGACCCCGGCGACCGCGGTGTTGACGCCGACGACCCGGCCGGCGGAGTCGGCGAGCGCGCCGCCGGAGTTGCCGGGGTTGAGCGCGGCGTCGGTCTGGATGACGTCCTCGATCACGCGGGTGGTGCGCCCCTGCCGCACCGGCAGCGCCCGCCCGAGCGCGCTGACGACCCCGGCGGTGACGGTCCCGGAGAAGCCGAGCGGGTTCCCGACGGCGACGACGAGCTGGCCGACGACGAGCCGGTCGGCGTCGCCCAGCACGGCGGCGGCCGGCGTCTCGCCCCGGGCGCGCAGCACGGCGAGATCGGACAGCGGATCGGCGCCGACGACGTCGAAGGGCACTTCGCTGCCGTCGGCGAAGGTGGCGACCCCACGCCGGTGGTCGCTGACGACGTGGGCGTTGGTGAGCAGGTGCCCGTCCTCGGCGAAGACGACGGCCGAGCCGCTCCCGCGCGCGAGCTGCACCCCGGCGACGTGCGGGGTGACGGTCTCGGCGACCGTGCTGACCACGCGCGAGTAGGCGTCCATCGCGTCGTCCATGTGCACCTCGATTACACCGTTGCAGGTAATACAAGTTTGCGCCCGCTTGAGCGGGAAGTCCGTTCGCTGTCCGTGAACCGGTTCACCGGACCAGTGACGGTCGGTGGTTCACCGGATCGGACCATGCGCCGGTGAAGGATCGGCGGCAGACTCCCAAGTCGCTTCTGTAACGGTGCAGAAGCGATCTTCTGTGGGGTTGATATGCGCAAACTCATTTCCGGCGCCTTCGCCGGCCTGCTGGTCACCGGCCTGATCCCGGCGACCGCGGTGGCCGCGGAAGAGGCTCCCGGGGCACCCGGGGCCCATCCGAGCTGGCTGCCCGCGAACAAGACCGGGTTCGGCACGGCCCACGACCGGTCGAGCAACGTCTGGTTCACCCTCCAGGGCGGCCAGATGTCCGAGGTCTACTACCCGGACCTGTCCACGCCCAGCGTCCGCTCGCTGAACTTCGTCGTCACCGACGGCCGCAGCTTCGCCGTCACCGACTACTCGGCGAAGTCGCAGCAGGTGCGGCGGACCGACGACGACAGCCTGACCTACGAGCAGACCATCACCGACGACCAGCACCGCTGGCGTCTCCGCAAGACCTACGTCACGGACCCGGCCGCGACGACCGTGCTGGTCGACGTCGACTTCCAGTCGCTCACCGGCCGGCCCTACCAGCTCTACGCGGTCGCCGACCCGGACCTGACCAACGACGGCTCGGACGACTCCGCCGCCCGCCAGGGCGACGCCGTCACCGCGCAGGACGCGTCGAACGCCGCCGCCCTCACCGCGAAGCCCGCGTTCACGAAGACGAGCGTCGGCTACGCGGGCGCGTCCGACGGGAACACCCAGCTCGCCAAGACCTTCAAGCTGGCGCAGTACGACACGGCCGAGAAGGGCAACGTCGTGCTGACCGGCCAGACGAACGCCGACGGTCTCCGCAACCGGCACGTCACCCTCGCCCTCGGCATGGGCGCGAAGGCCGCCGACGCGCTCGGCAGTGCACGGGCGTCGCAGCGACGCGGTGTCCGCGACATCACGCGCGCCTACGACCGCGGCTGGCAGCAGTACCTGCGGGGGGTCAGCAAGCCGCCGTCGTCGCTGAAGACCGACGCCGAGCGTGACCTTTACAAGGCGTCGATGCTCACCCTCGCGGCGAGCGAGGACAAGCACCACCCGGGCGCCTTCATCGCCTCGCCGAGCATGCCGTGGCGGTTCGGGAACAACGACCCGGAGTGGTCGCCGTCCGGCACCTACCACCTGGTCTGGCCGCGTGACCTCTACCAGATCGCGACCGGCCTGGCCGCCGGCGGCGACACGGCGGCGGCGAACCGCGCGGTGTCCTACATGTTCGGCACGCAGCAGCAGGCCGACGGGCACATGCCGCAGAACAGCCGGGTCGACGGCGTCCCGTACTGGACGTCGATCCAGCTCGACGAGACCGCGTTCCCGATCGTGCTCGCCCAGCAGCTCGGCCGGACCGACCTGTGGCCCGGCGTCCGCAAGGCCGCCGACTTCATCCTGGGCTACCGGGGGCCGGACGGGCAGCCGTCGCCGTACACGCAGCAGGAACGCTGGGAGGAGCAGGACGGCTGGTCCCCGTCGACGATCGCCTCGGTGATCGCCGGGCTCGTCTGCGCCGCGGACATCGCGTCGCACAACGGCGCTTCGGCGGACGCGGCCCGGTACCTCGCGGCGGCCGACAAGATGAAGGCCGACCTGCCGAAGCAGACGATCACCACGAACGGGCCGCTGTCGAAGGACCCGTACTTCGTCCGGCTGACGAAGGACGCCAACGCGAACAACGGGACGACGTACAACCTCGGCAACTCGAGCGTGACGATGGACCAGCGCGCGGTCACCGACGCGGGCTTCCTCGACCTCGTCCGGCTCGGCGTCTACCGCGCCGACGACCCGGTGATCCGCAACAGCGTGCGCGTGACCGACAAGGACATCGCGTTCACCACGCCGACCGGCCAGTTCTGGCACCGCTACACGAAGGACGGCTACGGCGAGCAGGCCGACGGCTCGCCGTGGGACTACACCTTCCCGGCGGAGAGCCGCACCACGTTCGGCCGGCTCTGGCCGCTGCTCGCCGGCGAACGCGGCGAGTACGAACTGGCGCTCGGCGATCCGTCGTCGGCCGCGCGGCGGCTGCGTGACCTCGGCCGGGTGAGCAGCTCGGCGGAGACCATGCCGGAGCAGGTGTGGGACGAGAACCCGCCGTCCGGGCAGACCGGCTTCCCGGCCGGCACGCCGAACACCTCGGCGACCCCGCTGGCCTGGACGCACGCCCAGTACGTCCGGCTCGCCTGGGACGTCCGGGCGGGCTCGGTCCTGGAGACGCCGCGCGTCGTCCGGTGCCACTTCCTCGGCTGCTGAAAACGGCGAAGGGTCCCTCGTGCGCGAGGGGCCCTTCGTGGTCTCAGATGACGGCGCCGTCGTCCTCGGGGGTGCGCGGCGGCAGCCACGAGTTGCCCGGCACGCCCCACTTGTTCGACTTCAGCATCTTCTTCGCGGCGCGCGCGTGCCGGCCGACCAGGCGGTCGAGGTAGATGTACCCGTCCAGGTGGTCGGTCTCGTGCTGCAGGCAGCGCGCGAAGTAGCCGGTGCCCTCGACCTCGATCGGGTTGCCGTCGAGGTCGGCGCCGGTCACCTTCGCCCACTTCGCGCGGCCCGTCGGGTACGACTCGCCGGGCGCCGAGAGGCAGCCCTCCCAGTCGTCGTCCGGGTCCGGCATGGTCTCCGGGATCTCCGACGTCTCGAGCTTCGGGTTGACGACGACGCCCTTGTGCCGCACGCCCTCGTCGTCCGGGCAGTCGTAGACGAACACCCGCAGATCGAGGCCGATCTGGTTGGCCGCGAGGCCGACGCCCTCGGCGGCGTACATCGTCTCGAACATGTCGTCCACGAGCGTGCGCAGCTTCTCGTCGAACTCGGTGATCTCCCGAGTCGGCTGGTGCAGCACGGGTTCGCCGGCGATCACGATGGGGTGGATGGTCACGGCGAGCCAGTTTAGTCGGACCCCTCTGGTAGACCTGCATCAGACCGTGACGCGCCGACGTCGATGCCCACGTCGGTGCGTGCTTCCGTGGTTGAATGGCGCCCGCGGAAGAGCTAGGTCTGATTCGCCATGACGCCCGATTGAGAGGGACTCGGATGGACGCCGCGGAGTCGATGGCTGAGCCGCAGCCGTCGCCGCCGAAGCCCGTGCCCGGCCTGACCGAACGCGAGGTCGAGATCCTCGCCTTCGAGCGCCAGTGGTGGCGGCACGCCGGGGCGAAGGAGAACGCCATCCGCGAACGCTTCGACTTGTCTGCGACGCGCTACTACCAGCTGCTCAACAAGCTGCTGGAGAAGCCGGAGGCGATCGAAGCCGACCCGATGCTGGTGAAGCGGCTGCGCAAGACGCGTGCCGCCCGCCAGCGCAAGCGAGGCGCCCGGCGACTGGGGATCGAGCTGAAATGAGTGTGTTTTCCGGAATGTCCCGGCCGATGAAGGCCGCGGGCGTCGCGTTGGTCGGGGTGGCCATCATCGCCGCCGTCATCGGCGGGATCACCGCGCTGGGCGGGGGTGACGGGTCGAACGAAGCCGGGCCGAGCGGCACTTCTCCGACGCCGTCGGGCTCGTCCTCGGCACCGCCGTCGACGTCGTCTTCGGCTTCTTCTTCGACGTCTTCGTCCTCGGCGAGCCCTTCGTCACCCACGCCGCCGTCGCCGAGCTCGCCGGCCCCCGGCCAGCCGACGTCGGCCGGTCCCGGCCAGCCCGGTCAGCCGGGTGGTGACCAGCAGGCGTCCAACAAGTGGGTGACCGTCCGGGTGTTCAACAACTCGACGGTCAAGGGCCTGGCGGACCGCGCGGCCGAGGACTTCCGCGGTTCCGGGTGGAACGTCAACGAGGTCAGCAACTACTCCCAGGGCATCATCCCGACGACGACGGCGTTCTACCGCCCGGGCACCGACGAGGAAGCCGCGGCCAAGCAGCTCGCCCAGGAGTTCGGCATCAAGGCCGAGCCGCGCTTCGAGGGCATCCAGAACGCAAGCCCCGGCGTGATCGTCATCGTGACGAAGGAATACCAGAGCGGCCACAAGGGCAGCTGACCCGCGCCCAGCGTGATCCGAACGCCGACACGCGTGATCGAGCAGCCGACACGCGTGATTGGGCAGTCGACACGCGTGATCAGAAGGTCGACACGCCGTGGCCGGCCGGCTCCGCCCGTGTCGTCCCTTCAATCACGCGTGTCGACCCTTCAGTCACGCGTGTCGACCCTTCAGTCACCGGTCTGGGTCTTCGCGTAGGCCTCCAGGGCCGCCAGCTGGGCCGGGTCGAGGCTCGGCCGGACCGTCTTCCGGGCCGTCTCCAGGTGGGCCGCGGTGACCTCGCGGGCCTCCAGGGACTCGCGCATCGCCGTCAACGCCGCTTCGCGGATGAGGGCCGCGCAGTCGGCCGCCGAGTAACCGTCCAGAGTGGACGCCACCGCGGCGAGGTCGACGTCCTCGGCCAGCGGGGTGTTCTTCGAGCTGGCCGCGAGGATCGCCGCGCGGGCCTCGGCGTCCGGCGGCGGCACGTAGACGCGGCGCTCGAGCCGTCCGGGCCGCAGCAGCGCCGGGTCGACCAGCTCCGGCCGGTTCGTCGCGCCCAGGACGACGACCTCGCGCATCGGCTCGACACCGTCGAGCTCGGTGAGCAGGGCGGCGACCACGCGGTCGGCGACGCCGGAGTCGGACGACTGGCCGCGGCGCGGGGCCAGCGCGTCGATCTCGTCCAGGAAGATCAGCGCGGGCGCGGCTTCGGCGGCCCGGCGGAACAGCTCGCGGACCGCGCGCTCGGACTCGCCGACCCACTTGTCCATCAGCTCGGCGCCCTTGACCGCGAAGACGTTCAGCGCGCCGGTGCCGGCCAGCGCCCGCACGAGGAACGTCTTGCCACCGCCGGGCGGCCCGTACAGCAGCACCCCGCGCGGCGGTTCGACGCCGAGCCGGGCGAACGAGTCCGGGTACCGCAGCGGCCACAGCACGGCCTCGGTGAGGGACTGCTTGACGTCGACCATGTCGCCGACGTCGTCCAAGGTCAGCCCGCCGGTGGCCAGGTTGTCCGAAGTGGACATCGAGACCGGCCGGACGGTGGCCAGCGCGTCCAGCAGGTCCTGCTGCGAGATGCGCGGCTCGTCGGTGTCGCGCTGGCGCAGAGCGGCGCGCAGGGCCGCGTCGCGGCGCAGCGCGATCAGGTCCGCCGCGACGAAGCCCGGGGTCCGCTCGGCGAGGACGCCGCAGTCGATTCCGGCGTCGAGCGGGACGTCGCGGAGCAGGACGTTCAGCAGCTCACGGCGGGTTTTCGCGTCCGGGAGAGCCAGGCCGAGCTCGCGGTCCAGCAGGTCGGCGGCGCGCAGCCGCGGGTCGGCCGACTCCGCACGGGCCGTCGTCGCGACGACGGCGAACCGGTCCCGTTTGAGGGCGGTCCTCAGCTCCTCCAGCACGACCGTGGCCACCGGCGGGGGAGTCGTCGCGGGCAGCAGCGCGTCGACGTCGGTGAGCAGGAGGACCGAGGGGCCTTCGGCGCCGCGGATGGCCTCGCGCAGGCGTGCGACGGCGACGTTCGGGTCCAGCACCGCGAGGTTCGGCGCGGCCAGCGGGATGATCCCGATCCCGGCGTCGTGGGCCACCGACCGCACGAGCGTCGCCTTGCCGACGCCTTCGGGGCCGGACAGCAGGACGCCGAGGTGGGCGGGCGCGCCCAGCCGGGCCAGCAGCTCGGGCCGGTGGAACGCGAGGTCGAACCACTCGGCGAGCTTGCGCGCGGCGGCTTCGGCGCCGACCAGGTCGGCCAGCGGGACGGCCGGCTCTTCTTCGGCGGTGACCTCGTCCTCGACGATCTCGGCGTCGATCCACTCCTCGGCCGCGGTGACGGCTTCGGCGCGGACCAGCGCGGTCGCCGTCCGCGGCGCGGCGGGCTCGGCGGCCGGGCGCGCGCCGTCCCGCCAGGTGACCACTGTGGACGGTCCGACCGCGACGGTGCCGGCCGGTTCGGTGGCGGTGACGGTGAGCAGCTCGTTCGTCCAGGTCGCGCCGATCGCGCGGGACAGCTGGCCGCGGAGCCCGGCCGGGTCCGACCCCGGTGACGGGGCGAGGTCCTGGGGCAGCAGCGAAACGGCGTCGCCGACGGTCAGCACCTTGCCGATCAGGGCGAGCCGCAGCATGTGCGGGCTGACCGAGACGCTGGCCAGCCGCGACCCGGCGACGGTGACGGTCTTGGCGGCCGCGACGTCGGCGGGCGCGACGACGACCTCCGCGCCCTCGGTGACGCCGAGGTTCGACATGGTGACGTCGTCGGTGAGCACCACCCCGGGCACCCCGGTCTCGTCGGCGGGCGCGGCGAGCGCGGCGCTGACCCGCGCCCCGGTGAGGTGGACGGCGTCCCAGGCCCGCAGGCCCAGCGCGTCGAGGACTTCGGGATGCAGCCGGACGACGCCGCGGCGGGTGTCCAGCGCCGACGGCGTGTGCCGGACGGTCAGCGTGATCTGCGGGTGGCTCACGCCGTTCACCCTAGCGAGCCGCCGCCCCCCGAGGAGGCCCGAACCCGTGTCGTCCATCCAGGTACGCGTGTCGTCCGTTCAAGTACGCGTGTCGTCCGTTCGGTCACGAGATCGCCGAACCGGAATGGCGAACTCGCGTACCCAGCCGGACGACACGCGTACTCAGATGGACGACACGGGCGGGTTTACTTGCGGCGGAGGCCGATCTGGCGCCAGGAGCGGCGGCGCTGGCCGTTTTCCGAGGTGACGCGGGGGGTGCGGACCGTCTCGCGGGGGAGGCGGACGGCGCGCATGGCCGCGCCCGCGACGCGGCGGCGCAGCGGCGGGCGCAGGCCGAGGCGGCGGGTGGAGCGGGCGCGGCGGATCGCGCGGCGCTCGCTCGGGGGGACCGTCCAGGCCTCGGGGTGCGCCGCCAGCCAGCGGTGCCGGTGGATCGAGTACGGGATGTGCGCCAGGTACAGCACCATCGCCACGAGCAGCGCGACCAGCGGGAACTGGATGATCGCCGCGGCCAGCAGCGCCACGCCCAGCAGCAGCGGGGCGATCGCCTTCGGCGGGGCCTTGACCGTCTTCAACGACAGCGTCGGGATGCGGCTGATCAGCAGCGCCGCGATGGCGACCGTCCACGCCCACACGACGTACTGCGACGACCACCACCCCTCGCCCCACTGCAGGTACGCCACCAGCGGCAGCATCCCCAGGAGGCCGCCCGCGGGCGCCGGGACGCCGACGAAGAACTCGCTCGCGTACGGCGGCTGCTCGGTGTCGTCCAGCAGCGTGTTGAACCGGGCCAGCCGCAGGATCATGCAGACGGCGAAGATCAGCGACGCCACCCAGCCGATCCGGTCCGCGCCCGTCTGCCACACGTAGATCACCAGCGCCGGCGCGACGCCGAACGAGATGCCGTCGGACAGCGAGTCGAGCTCCGCGCCCATCTTCGACGTCGCGTCCAGCAGCCGCGCGATCCGGCCGTCCAGGCTGTCGAGCACCGCCGCGATGCCGATCGAGGCGATCGCCATCGCGTAGTTCTTGGTCAGCGCGAACTGCACGGCCGACAGGCCCGCGCACAGCGCCAGCACGGTGATGGCGTTCGGCAGCAGCCGGACGCCCGGGGTGGTCACGCGGACCATCGATCAGCCCTTCGAAGGCGTGGCAGGGAGTTCCGCGATGACCGTCTCGCCGCCGATCGTGCGCTGGCCCTTGCTGACCAGCACGGTCGAGCCCGGCGGGAGGTAGAGGTCGACCCGCGAGCCGAACCGGATGATGCCGTACGTCGACGCGGCGGCGACCTTGTCGCCCTCGCGGATCTCGCAGAGGATGCGGCGCGCGACCAGGCCGGCGATCTGCACGACGACCAGCTCGTGGCCGTCTTCGGTGCGCATGAGCACGGAGTTGCGCTCGTTGTCGTCGCTCGCCTTGTCCAGGTCCGCGGACAGGAACTTGCCCGGCCGGTAGGCGACCCGCTCGATCACGCCGTTCGCCGGCACGCGCTGGACGTGCACGTCGAACACCGAGAGGAACACCGAGACGCGCATCCGCGGCTCGGCCGGCAGGCCGAGCTCGGCGGGCGGGACGGCTTCCTCGATCAGCGACACGAGACCGTCGGCCGAGGCGAGCGCGACGCCGTCACGCGGCGGCGGGACCCGCTTCGGCTCGCGGAAGAACGCGGCCATGGCCACCGTCGTCAGCGCGCCCAGGACACCGAGGCGCTTGGAGAACCGGCGCGCGAGCAGGGTCGCGGCGACGCCGCCCGCCACGAACGGGCGACCGGCGGAGTGCATCGGCGGCAGCGTCTCGCGGGCGAGCTGGAGGGCGTGGGCGACGGGGTTGCCGGCGGAATCCGGCCGGGTGCCGCTCATGGTCGGGTCCCCTGGTTTCGTGTCGGAAGAACGGATCGGCGCCGGGTCCGGCGGCCGCGTACGGGCGCCCCCACGCTACCGCTGCCCCAGGTGAACGTGTCCGCGCGCCCCTGCCGGACTCCTCCGGGAGGGGGTCACCGCGGCGGGTGGGAAAGATCGCCGCGTCGTAACACATGGTCGATTTCGCCGATGACACTGAGTAGTTGCCGCCGTTCGGGGCGCTGCCCCGCCTGACCTGTGAGGACCGATGAGCGACCGCCACGATCCCGCCGAAGCCCGGCTTCGCGAGCTTCTGGGCGCGTGGCGTCGGGAGATCGACGAGGTGCCGGTGCCGTCGCTCGTCGACCCGCTGCGGGCGGTCGACGTCGTCATCGAGGCGAAGAAGGCGAGGAACCGGGGCCGGGTGCATCCGCCCCCCGACGGCGCACGCACCCGGCCACCGGGAGATGCGCGTGAGGGAAGAGTTTAGCGGCGAACGGCCCGATGATCACCGTTCGTTCGGCGAAAGTTACCAACGGTCATTCGGACGCCGGGCCAGACCGCTCGCGAGCCGCAGGATCGCCAGCAGCACGACCGCGCCGAGGATGGCCACGCCGAAGCTCGGGAAGTCGAAGTCGAACGTCTTCGCCTGGCCGGTCGCGAGCCGGTAGAGCAGCCCGCCCAGGGCGGCGCCGACGACCCCGACGAGCACGCTGACCAGGCAACCCTGCCGCCGCCGCTCGCGGCCGCCGACGACCAGGTTCGCGGCCCAGCCGACGATCGCGCCGAAGATCACCCATGCGACGAAACCCATGACCGAAGCTTACCCGGGCAGACGTACAAGCGCCATTGCACAAGAACTCTTGCACAACTACTCTTGTGCGTCATGAGCGACGACATCCGGGAGATCCGGGATTCGAAGGTGCTGGCCGCCATGTCCCACCAGCTGCGGCGCCGGCTCCTGGAACTGCTCCACCTCGACGGCCCGGCGACGGCGTCGGTGCTCGCGGCGAAGACCGGCCAGGCGGTCGGCAACGTCAGCCACCACATGAAGGTGCTGGCCGCCGCGAAACTGGTCGAAGAAGCCCCGGAACTGGCCCGTGACCAGCGAGAACGTTGGTGGAAGCGCAGCGCGAGGACACTGCGGTGGGCCGCGGCCGACTTCCCGGGCGACCCGGTCGCCGAAGCCGCCGAGGTCCTCGTGCTCGACCACCAGACGGCGGTCGCCCGCGAATGGATCGCGAACCGCGAGACCTACCCGGAGGAGTGGCGCGGGGCGCCGTTCAGCATCGACACGTGGGTCCGGCTGTCGCGCGACGAACTCGACGAGCTCAACGAGCGGATCTTCCTCCTGATCAGCGAGTTCGAGAACCGCACCGAACCCGGGGACGGCGTCGAGCGCCGCCCGGTCTTCTTCGCCGCGCGAGCGTCGCTGGGCAAGCCGTGAAGGGGCTCTGGGGGAACCGGGACTTCCGGCTGCTCTGGACCGGCGAGACCACGAGCATGCTCGGCAGCATGGTCGCGACGACGGCGTTGCCGCTGGTCGCGGTGGTCACGCTCCAGGCGAGCACGTTCCAGGTCGCGCTGCTGGACGCGGTGGCCTGGCTGCCGTGGCTGCTGGTCGGTCTGCCCGCAGGCGCGTGGGTCGACCGGCTGGCGAAGCGCCCGGTGATGCTCGCCTGCAACACGGTGTCGATGGCGGTGTTCGGCAGTGTCCCGGTCGTGGCCGCGTTCGGGGAGCTCACCATGCCTTACCTGCTGGCCGCCGCTTTGCTCGGCGGGGTGGCGAAGGTGTTCTTCACCCTCGCCTACCGCGCGTACGTGCCCGCGCTCGTCGGCGACCACGAACTGCTCGAAGCCAACGCGAAGCTGCAGGGCAGCGAGTCCGCGACCCAGGTCGCCGGGCCGGGCCTGGCCGGGTTGCTGGCCCAGGTGTTCGGCCCGGTCAGCGGGGTTCTCGCGGACGCGGTCAGCTTCGGCGTCTCCGTGCTGTGCGTGCGGGCGATCCAGGCGCGCGAGACCGTGGTGCCACCCCCGCGCACCCGCTTGCGCCACCAGATCGCCGAAGGGCTGCGGTTCGTGGTGGCCGACCGCTACCTGCGGACGCTGATGGTGTTCGGTGCCGTCTCCAACGTCGCGCTCGCCGGGTACAGCGCGATCCAGATCGTTTTCCTGTCCCGCACGCTCGCCGCCGCACCCGGTCTGGTCGGCCTGGTGCTGGCGCTCGCCGCGGGCGGCGGGGTGCTCGGTGCGGTGCTGGCCGGGCGGCTCGGCGCGCGCTTCGGCACCGCCCGCGCGTTCCTGTTCTGCGAGGCGTTCGCCGCGCCGATGCTGTTGCTCGCGCCGCTGAGCGGACCCGGCTGGGGACTCGTGCTGTTCGTGCTCGCGGTCTTCGGGGTGTGCGCGGGCGTCGTCGCCTCGAACGTGCTGACCACGACGTTCCGGCAGCAGTATTGCCCGCCCGAGCTGTTCAGCCGGATCAACTCGAGCACCTCGATCGTCAACTACGGCACCATCCCGCTGGCCGGGGTGCTCAGCGGCGTGCTGGGCGAGGCGATCGGCGTTCGCCAGACGCTCTGGGTGCTGGCCGGGGTGCTGCTCGCCGCGCTGGCGATGCTCATCCCGCTGGCGAAGCTGCGGGACTTCCCGGTCAGAGCAGCAGCACGTCCACCTCTTCCCCTTCCCCAGCCGATGTGACGTCCTCCGGGAGCACGATCAGGCAGTTGGCCTGGGTGAACGCGGCCAGCAGGTGCGAGCCAGGGCCGCCGCGGGGGCCGACGATGCCGGTGACCTCCCGGTCGGACGGGGTGAACACGCCCCGGCGGTACTGGCGGCGCCCGGACGGCGAGGTCATCGCCTCGGTCAGCCGGGCCCGCACCCGCCGCCGCGAGACGTCGGTGTGGCCGAGTGCGGTCAGGATCGCCGGGCGCAGGAACGCCTCGAACGACACCAGCACGCTGACCGGGTTGCCGGGCAGCGCCACCACGGGCACGTCGTGCCAGCGCCCGCTGCCCTGCGGCCCGCCCGGCTGCATGGCGATCTTCGCGAACTCGACGCCCTGGCCGGTGAGGGCGTCCTTCACCACCTCGTACGCGCCCGCGCTGACGCCGCCCGAGGTGACCAGCAGGTCGGCGCCCGCCAGCCTGGGCTCGATGACCTTGCGGAACTCCTCGACGTCGTCGACGACGCTGCGGACCACCTCGACCTCGCAGCCGAGGCCGCGGATCGCCGCGGCGAGCATCACGCTGTTGGACTCGTAGATCTGGCCGTGGCGCAGCGGGGCGGGTGCGTCGATCAGCTCGGTGCCGGTCGAGGCCACCACCACCCGCAGCGGCCGGTGCACCCGCACCTCGGCGAGGCCGACCGCGGCCGCGAGGCCCAGCTGCGAGTGGCCCAGCACGGTTCCGGCGTGCAGGGCGACGTCGCCGTCGACGACGTCCTCACCGGAGCGCCGGATGTGCGCGCCTTCGCGGGCAGGCGCCGAAATGGTCACCTGCGACGTGCCGCCGTCGGTGTCCTCGACCATCACGACGGCGTCCGCGCCCGGGGGCAGCGGCGCGCCGGTCATGATCCGGTGCGCGGTGCCCGGTTCGAGGGGCCGGACGTCGACCCGGCCCGCCGGGATGTCGTCGGCGACCGGCAGGGTCACCGGGGCGGTGGTGACGTCGGCCGCGCGGACCGCGTAGCCGTCCATCGCGGAGTTGTCGAAGGGCGGCAGCGAGACGCCGGCGCGCACGTCTTCGGCCAGGACGAGGCCGGCCGCGGCGGCGAGGGGCAGCGTGGTCGCGGGGGCCGTGCCGAGGAGCGCGGCGACGCGGTCGCGGTAGTCGTCGACGGAGATCACCGGACCATCCTCCCCGCCATCGGCGGGCGTGCAAGACTCTGCCCCGTCACAGGCACGCCGGATGGGGAGCACGCATGCAGGTCGGAATCCGTCAACAGCCTTCGTTCGCCGTCGCCCGGCTGATGCTGGCGCCCGGCGAGCCGTGCCAGGTCGAGTCCGGCGCGATGATGGCGACCAGCTACGGCGTGCAGGTGCAGTCGCAGGCCCAGGGCGGGATCATGAAGGGCCTGGGCCGCGCGTTCCTCTCCGGCGAGTCCTTCTTCATCTCCACCTTCACCGCCCCGCCGAACGGCGGCTGGGTCGACGTCGCCGCCAACCTGCCCGGCGACATCCAGGTGATCACCCTCGACGGCCGCACCGGCTGGGCCGTCACCCGCGGCTGCTGGCTCGCGTCGTCGCACGGCGTGCAGACCGAGACCAAGTGGGGCGGGGTGAAGAACCTGATGGGCGGCGAGGGCGGCTTCCTGACCCACGCCACCGGCCAGGGCCAGCTGCTCGTCTCCTGCTACGGCGCGGTCGAGACCATCACGCTGCAGCAGGGCGAGATGGTGACCATCGACACCGGGCACGTCGTCGCCTACGCCGACACCGTGCAGTACCAGATCCGGAAGGTCGCGCAGGGCATCATCCAGTCGATGAAGAGCGGCGAAGGCCTGGTGTTCGACTTCGTCGGTCCCGGCCAGATCATGACGCAGACGCGCAACCCGTCCGCGCTGATCAGCTGGATCGTCTCCCACGTCCCGTCTCGCTGATGCGCGTCCAGACCCGGCACACGCCCGCCTTCGGGGTCGCCCGCGTCCTGCTGGACCCGGGCGAGGCCGTCCGCGCCGCGCCGGAAACCCTGCTCGCCAGCCGGTTCGGCGTCTCCGAGGCACCGGCCGGCCGGGCCGGTGCCCGCACGGGCAAGAGCGCGGTGTTCGTCTACACCGCGCCCTCCGACGGCGGCTGGATCGACTTCGCGCCGCTGCGCCCCGGCGACGTCTACCCGCTCGACGTCGGCGGCGGCACGGGCTGGTCGGTGCACCGCGACGCGGTCCTGGTGCGGCCGTCGTCGGTCCGGCACGACACCGGCTGGGGCCCGCTGCAGCAGCTCTTCGGCGCCGACTCGGGGTTCCTCGAGCACTACAGCGGAACCGGGCCGCTGGTGCTGGCCGCGCCCGGCCCGGTGGACGCCTTCGAGCTCGGCCAGGGCGAGCTCGTCACGGTCCGGCCGGACTACCTGCTGGCCTACCCCGACACCGTCCAGTGCCGGTTGCGGGCCCTCGATCCGGGCGGGCCGCAGTCGTTGCGCACGGGCGAAGGGCTCGCCCTCGACTTCGCCGGCCCCGGGACGGTGCTCGTGCACGCGCGGAACAGACGCCTTTCGGGTTCGTGATCTTCGGACGAATTGCCCATTGCCGAGGGGAATAATTCCGGTAGCGTGATTGGCACTTCCGCCGCTGGCCTCCGCTCGGGCCAGCGGATCCTTTGTGCTGAGGGAGGGCGCCGTGGCTGTCGGCACCGTCAAATGGTTCAACTCGGAAAAGGGCTACGGGTTCATCGAATCCACGGAGGGGCCGGACGTGTTCGTCCACTATTCGGCCATCCAGTCCGAAGGATTCCGCACTCTGGACGAAGGCGACCGCGTCGAGTTCGAAGTGCAGTCCGGTCGGGACGGCCGTAGCCAGGCAGCCGACGTCCGAAAGGTTTCGTAACACGCTCCTCCGCTGATCGGTGAACCCCCGGCAGGCGCCGAACCAGGGGCGTTAGGCTGCGGGCGTGACAGGCGATGTGTCGGGGGACCTCACCGGTCGCCGGCTGGGCAACTACCGCATCGACGGGGTGCTCGGCAAAGGCGGCATGAGCGTGACCTATAAGGCCACGGACGTGCGGCTCGGCCGCAAGGTGGCCCTGAAGGTCATCGGTGACCACCTCGGGGCCGACGCCGAGTTCCGCGAACGGTTCGTCGACGAGGCGCGCAACACGTCCGCGATCGACCACGCCAACGTCGTGCCGCTGTACGACTTCGGCGAGCTCGACGGCATGCTCTACATCGCCATGCGCATGGTCGACGGCGGCGATCTCGCCGGGCTGATCGCGGGCGGTGCCATCGGGCCCGCGCGCGCACTGACGATGCTCGACCAGGTCGCCGACGCCCTCGACACGCTGCACAACCGTGGTCTGGTCCACCTCGACGTCAAGCCGGCGAACGTGCTGGTGACGAAGAAGGAGACCGCACGCGAGCACGTGTACGTCGCCGACTTCGGGCTGACCCGGCGCGGCGCGACCGGGCACCGGACGCGCGGCGGCGACTTCCTCGGCTCGCCCACGTACGCGGCCCCCGAGCACCTGCGCGGGGAGCCGCTGGACGGGCGCACCGACCAGTACGCGCTGACGTGCGTCCTCTACGCCTGCCTCACCGGCAGCCCGCCGTTCAAGGGCGACGTCCCGACGGTGATCAAGGGCCACCTCAACGGCGAGCCGCCGGCGATCTCCCGCGCCGTTGCGCTGCCGCCGGCGATCGACGAGGTGATCCGGCGCGGCATGGCCAAGAACCCGGCCGACCGCTACCCCAGCTGCGTCGAGATGGTCGCGGCCGCCCGCCGCGCGCTCGGCCCCCTCGCCACGTCGGACACCCCGCCGGGTCCGCCCGGGTCCCATTCGGGCGGAATCCCCGCGCCGCAGCGTCCTGGTCAGGTACAACAGGGGCCGCACCAGAACAGCGCACCGCAGGGAGAGGGGGCCCCCGTGCACCCGTACGGAGGACAGCAGCAGCCCGGCTACGGCCAGGGGCCGCACGGGCCGGGCGGTCCGGGTGGGCCGCAGGGGCCGCCGCCGGGGATGCCGCCGCAGGGCCCGCCGCCCGGGTACGGCTACCCGCAGCAGCAGCAGCAGGGGATGCCGCCGCAGGGGATGCCACCCCAGGGCCCGCCGCCCGGGTACGGCTACCCCCAGCAGCCGGGCCTGCCCCCGCCGGGCTACGGCCAGGACCCGATGCGGCTGCGCCCGCCGATGCCCGCGGGCGGCGCCGGCGCGTTCGAGCAGCCGAAGAGCGGCGGCGGCAAGAAGTGGCTCTTCGTCGTGCTGGGCCTGGTCGTGGTGGCCGGCCTGGTCGTCGGCGCGATCTTCCTCTTCAGTGACGGCGGCAGCGGTGGGGGCGGCCAGACACCCGCGCCGAACATCCCGGTCGGCCCCGACGGCGGCTCGTCGACGAACGCGCCCTCGTCGCTGAACGCGCCCCCGACGTCGATCAGCATCAAGCCGAGTTCCTGATCGTGCGACGCTGAGCTGGGTTTCTTGCACTCTCCCCCCGAGAGTGCTAAACACGAACTTGGCACTCGACGCCGTCGAGTGCCAAAGGTCGGGACGGTGAGGCTGACCCCCACCCGGGTCCAGTCGTCCGTCGCGGGCACCGAGCCTGGCCGAGGAAAGAGTCCTGCTGCCGCCGCTGAAGACAAGCGCGGCGGTGGCGCCCAATACCGGAGGACCACACCGCAATGGCCAAACTGATCGCGTTCGACGAGGACGCCCGCCGCGGTCTTGAGCGCGGCTTGAACACCCTCGCCGAAGCCGTCAAGGTGACCCTCGGCCCGCGGGGCCGGAACGTCGTGCTCGAAAAGAAGTGGGGCGCGCCGACCATCACCAACGACGGTGTCTCCATCGCCAAGGAGATCGAGCTCGAGGACCCGTGGGAGAAGATCGGGGCCGAGCTCGTCAAGGAAGTTGCCAAGAAGACCGACGACGTCGCGGGTGACGGCACCACCACCGCCACCGTGCTCGCCCAGGCGCTCGTGCGCGAGGGCCTGCGCAACGTCGCCGCCGGCGCCGACCCGATCAGCCTGAAGCGGGGCATCGAGGCGGCCGTCGAGGCCGTCACCGAGCAGCTGCACAAGGCCGCCGTGCAGATCGAGACCAAGGAGCAGATCGCTGCTACCGCCTCGATCTCGGCCGCTGACCGCACCATCGGCGAGCTGATCGCCGAGGCGCTGGACAAGGTCGGCAAGGAAGGCGTCGTCACCGTCGAGGAGAGCAACACCTTCGGGCTCGAGCTCGAGCTCACCGAGGGCATGCGCTTCGACAAGGGCTACATCTCCGGTTACTTCGTGACCGACCCGGAGCGTCAGGAAGCCGAGCTCGAGGACCCGTACATCCTCCTCTTCGGCTCCAAGATCTCCACCGTCAAGGACGTGCTGCCGCTGCTGGAGAAGGTCATCCAGTCCGGCAAGCCGCTGCTGATCATCGCCGAGGACGTCGAGGGCGAGGCGCTGGCCACCCTGATCGTCAACAAGATGCGCGGCACCTTCAAGTCCGTCGCCGTCAAGGCCCCGGGCTTCGGTGACCGCCGCAAGGCGATCCTGCAGGACATCGCGATCCTGACCGGTGGCCAGGTCATCTCCGAGGACGTCGGCCTCAAGCTGGAGAACGCGGACCTGTCCCTGCTGGGCAAGGCCCGCAAGGCCGTCATCACCAAGGACGAGACGACCATCGTCGAGGGTGCGGGCGACGCCGACCAGATCCAGGGTCGCGTCAACCAGATCCGCGCCGAGATCGAGAACTCGGACTCGGACTACGACCGCGAGAAGCTGCAGGAGCGGCTCGCGAAGCTGGCCGGCGGCGTGGCCGTCATCAAGGCCGGCGCCGCGACCGAGGTCGAGCTCAAGGAGCGCAAGCACCGCATCGAGGACGCGGTGCGCAACGCGAAGGCCGCCGTGGAAGAGGGCATCGTCGCCGGTGGTGGCGTGGCCCTGATCCAGGCCGCCGAGGCCGCGTTCGCGGGCCTGAAGCTCGAGGGCGACGAGGCCACTGGCGCCAACATCGTCAAGGTGGCCGTCGAGGCCCCGCTCAAGCAGATCGCGATCAACGCCGGCCTCGAGGGCGGCGTCGTGGTGGAGAAGGTCAAGGGCCTGCCGCAGGGTCACGGCCTCAACGCCGCCACGGGTGTCTACGAGGACCTGCTCGCCGCCGGCGTGCCGGACCCGACGAAGGTCACCCGCTCCGCGCTGCAGAACGCCGCTTCCATCGCGGCGCTGTTCCTGACCACCGAGGCCGTCGTGGCGGACAAGCCGGAGAAGGCTTCGGCCGCTCCCGCCGACCCGTCCGGTGGCATGGGTGGCATGGACTTCTGAGCCACGCTCGAAAAGAGCCCGGTCCGCTTCGGCGGGCCGGGCTTTTTCTATGGCTTCGTGAAGAACCAGACGGCGTAGGCGCCGACGATCACGACACCGAGAGCGAGCACGCCCAGGCCCCCGAGCCAGGCGGTGCTCTTCCGGTCGGCTTCCAGGCCGACGACGATGGCGCCGATGCCGGTGAGCATGACCCAGATCGCCAGCGCCGCGGCGGTGTAGAGCACGGTCCTGGCGGCCCTCACCCCGCCGGTGTCACCGGAGGACAACACGGCATAACCGGCGAAAGCGGTCAGCCCCAGCCCGGCGATCAGGTACAACCCGCCCAAGATCCCGACGACGACCTTCGCGGCGGTGTTTCCGTGATCCACGAGCGCGAACCCTAGCCCCTCGAACGGGATTCGCGGTGCGGTTTTCGGCCGCTCGGCCGAGCCCGGTACGCCGAACGGCCCGGACGTCCCCTGGCGTCCGGGCCGTTCGCTTCGTGCCTGCCGCGTCCCCCGACGGCGGCATCCCCCCGACCCGCGCTCCCCACGCGGGTTGCTTCCCTCACTCGCACCCCCGCGCGAGTGGTGTCCGGTAGACCCGCGCCCCCGCGCGGGTCTGTTCAGCGCGCCCCCGGTGTCCGGCGGGCGCGGGCTTCCCCTGCGAGCCCGCGCCCGCCCGCGTTCAGGAGTCCTCTTCGGGGGTCAGGATGGCGGCGGCGACGTAGACCGGGATGGCGATCCCGACGGAGAGGAACACGGCGGCGACCATGCCGATCCGCAGGACGTTGGCGTCGATGCCGAGGTAGGTGGCCCAGCCGCCGCAGACGCCGGTGAGCATCTTGTCGGTCCGGCTGCGGCGGAGCTTCTTGGTGGTTTCCGGGGTGTACACGCTGTTCGTCATGGCTCAATAGTGGCTCCCGGGCACCCCGGCCACATCGGGAACGGCCCCGACCCCGACCCTGAACTTGCCCTCGGGGTCAGGACAGCGTGCGCACCCGGGCCAGCCGGTCCGCCCAGGCCGCCGCGACCCCGGGCGCCGCCGGGTAGGCCGCCGTGGGCTCCGGGGCGGCCCGCAGGACCGGCAGATAGCCGTCCACAGGGGACAGTGGATCCGCGCAGACGTCCCCCTCCAGCAACGAAAGCGTCCCGAGTCCACAAGCGAATTCCAGTGACGGCAGCGCGCCGGCCAGTGCCAGCCCGGCCGCCAGGCCCACGCTCGTCTCCACCGCCGACGACACCACGCACGGCAGCCCGCACGCCTCGGCGACCTCCAGGGCCCGCCGGACGCCTCCCAGCGGGGCGACCTTCAGCACCGCGATGTCCGCCGCTCCGGCGACCGCCACCTTCAGCGGGTCCTCCGCGCGGCGGATCGACTCGTCGGCCGCGATCCGGACGTCCACCCGGCGCCGGACCGCGGCCAGGTCCTCGATCGACGGGCACGGCTGTTCCGCGTACTCCAGCCCGCCCGCCGCCTTGTCGAGGTCGGCGATCGCGCGCACCGCCGTGTCGACGTCCCACGCCATGTTGGCGTCGACGCGGATCGCCCCGCCGGGGCCGAGCGCGTCGCGGACCGCCTCCACCCGGGCGCAGTCGTCGGCCAGGGAGACGCGCGGATCGGCGACCTTCACCTTCGCCGTGCGGCAGCCGGAGGCGCGGACCAGTTCGTGCGCTTTCGCGGGATCGACCACCGGCACCGTCGTGTTCACCTCGATCCGGTCGCGGACCGGCGCGGGCCAGCCGGCGTCGGTCGCTTCGACCGCCGAGTGCAGCCACGGGACGCTTTCGGCGTCGGAGTAGTCGGCGAACGGGCAGAACTCGCCCCAGCCCGCCGGGCCGTGCAGCAGCACGCCCTCACGGACGGTGATGCCGCGGAACCGGGTGCGCAGGGGGATCGCGTAGACCTTCATCGAGGCCGATCATGCCACCGTGCCGCGTCTCGCAAACAGGTGCCGAACTGCGCGTTTCCGGCAAGAATGACTCCGTGGTCCTCGATTTCCGCGTACTGGGTCCGGCCGAGGTCACGGCCGACGGCCGCCCGGTACCGCTCGGGGGCAGCCGGCCGCTGATCGTGCTGGCCGGCCTTCTGCTGCGCGCGAACCGGGTCGTGCCGGTCGACGAGCTCGGCCGCTGGCTGTGGAACGACGACCGCCGCCGCTCCAAGGGCGCGCTCCAGACGTACGTGCTCCGCCTGCGCCGGGCGCTCGGCGACCAGGTCGCCATCCGCACGGAGAGCGGCGGTTACCTGATCGAGCTCGACGACGACCTGCTCGACCTGACCCGGTTCCGCGCGCTCGCCGTCCGCGGCAAGGCGGCGATGGACCGCGGCGACAGCCGCCGGGCGGCCGCGCTGTTCGCCGAAGCGCTCGCGCAGTGGCGCGGCCCGGCGCTGCTGAACGTCGAGTCCGACGCACTGCACCGCGACGAAGCCGGCCAACTGGCCGAGGAACGGCTGCGCGTGCGCGAGCAGTGGGCGGACGCGCTGGTCGAAGTCGGCGAGTACGGCACCGTCGTCCCCGAGCTCGCCCGGCTGACCAGGGAGAACCCGCTACGGGAGCGGCTGCACGAGCAGCTGATGATCGCGCTGTACCGGTCGGGCCGCCAGGCCGAGGCGCTGGAGGTGTACCGCCGGATCAGCCGCGTGCTGGCCGACGAGCTCGGGCTCGACCCCGGGCCGTCGCTGCAGCGCACCCGGCAGGCGATCCTGACCGGTGCCGACGGCGGCGACCCCGTGCGCTACCGGCCCGGCGTCGACCCGCAGGTGCCGCACCAGCTGCCCGCCGACCTGCGGACCTTCTCCGGGCGCGAGGGCGACCTCAAGGCACTGCACGCGCTGCTGCCGGAGGCGGTCGACGCCGGCACGTCGACGCCGATCGCGTCCGTCGAAGGCATGGGCGGCATCGGCAAGACGACCCTGGCCGTGCACTTCGCGCACGAGATCGCCGACCGGTTCCCCGGCGGGCAGGTGTACCTCAACCTGCGCGGCTACGGCCCCGGCGAGCCGGTCGAGCCGTCGGCGGCGCTGGAGGCCGTGCTCACCGCGCTCGGCGTCCCGTGCGACCAGATCCCCGCCGACCTCGACGGCCGCGCGGCGAGCTGGCGGACGCACACCGCGGGACGGCGGCTCCTGGTCGTGCTCGACAACGCCAACCGCACCGAGCAGGTGAGCCCGCTGCTGCCGGGGCCCGGCTGCCTGGTCGTGATCACCAGCCGCTGGCAGCTGCGCGCGCTGGTCGCGACGCACGGCGCGCGCCGGATCGCGCTGGAGGAGCTCGGCGACGAGGACGCCGTCGCGTTGCTGGCGGCGACGATCGGCCACGACCGGGTGGCCCGCGAT
Organism: Amycolatopsis sp. 505; assembly: GCF_031625235.1. Lineage (NCBI taxonomy): Bacteria > Bacillati > Actinomycetota > Actinomycetes > Pseudonocardiales > Pseudonocardiaceae > Amycolatopsis > Amycolatopsis sp. 505. The sequence goes on along the minus strand of NZ_JACKQP010000002.1, from coordinate 272,611 downwards.
CCGGCGGCGGCCGAACGGTTCGTGCGCTACTGCGGCGGGCTGCCGCTGGCGATCCGGATCCTTGCCGTGCGCGCGGCGCAGTTCCCCGACCTGCCGCTCGACGAATTCGTCGATTCCCTCGACAGCGACCTGCTCGGCTCGTTCGACCTCGCCGACGGCGAAGGAACCAACATCCGGTCGGTGTTTTCGTACTCCTACCAGGCATTGGCGCCGTCGACGGCCCGGCTGCTGCGGCTGCTCGGGCTGCACACCGGCGTCGACTTCACCGCGCCGGCGGCGGCCGCGGTCGCCGGGCTCGACGTCGCCGAGACCCGGCCGATGCTCGAAACCCTGGCCGCCGCGCACTTGCTGGCCCAGCCACGCCCGGGCCGCTACCAGTTCCACGACCTCATCCGGGCGTACGCGGCTTCGCAGGTCGATTCGGCTTCGGAGCACGACGCCGCTCTGGACCGGTTGCTGGGCTGGTACCTGGCGTCGGCCCTGAACGCGTCACGGCGGATGCGGCCCGAGCGCTACTACCGGCTGCTGGAGCTCGACGACCTCGAGGGCGGCCTTGCGTTCTCCGAGTACCGCGAGGCGCTGGACTGGTTCGGCGAGGAGAACGGCAACCTCATCGCGGCGGTGCACCTGGCGCGGCGCCGGGGCCGCGACGACGTCTGCTGGAAGCTCGCCTGGCTGCTGCAGAGCTATTTCGTGACGCGCTCGCGGCTCGATGACTGGCGGTCGGTGTTCGCGGTGGCGCTCGAAGCCGCGCGGGCGAGCGGCCACCGGCCGGGCGAGGCGGGGATCCTGAGCGGGCTCGGCGTCGTCAACGGCGTCGCCCGGCAGTACGCGGAATCCCGGCGGTACCTGGAGCAGGTGCTCGCGATCCAGCGCGAGCTCGGGGCGCGCGAGGGTGAGGCGCGGGCGCAGTACAACCTGGCGATGGCGGCGCACAACCTCGAAGACTGCGCCTGGGCGTACGAGCACGGCGTGCAGGCGCTGGAGATCGTCCGCGAGCTGGGGCTGGGGCACTTCGAGGCGAGCGTGCTGCGGGCGCTGGGCGACATCTGCACGTCGATGGGCGATCACGAGCAGGCGCTGCGCCTGGCCGACGCGGCGCTGGCGATCCTGGACCCGGACGGGCGTCCGGTGGACACGCGGTTCACCCAGCACACGCGCGGCCTGGCCCTGATCGGCCTCGGCCGGGTCGAGGAAGGCATCGCGTGCATCCGCGACTCGGTGGAGATGTTCTTCGCGATGGACGAGCAGTACGAGGCGGCGGACGTCCTCGCCCAGCTGGGCACGATCCACCTGCGTCACGGCGACGCGGCCCTGGCCCGCGAGTGCTGGCTCCGCTCGGTGCGCCTGCTGACGGAGCTGGGTCACCCGGACGCGGACGACGTCCGCGCCAAACTGGCGGCGCTGGTGGTGGTGGGCGCCTGAATCTTCGGGTCCGGACGGCGCGCGTGCCGACCCCCAGTGGCAGCACGCAAGCCGTCCGGCCCGCAGGGTTCATTAGAAGGGGCGGCGCTCACTGTCCACTCACTGTCTCGTGATCGGTGCCACCCCGAGCAGGTCGGCGAGGCATTCGGCGTTCCGGGGAGCCTCGACTTTGACGTCGTTGTCGAAGTAGACGTGCACGTCCCGCCGTCCGCCGTCGTGCCAGGTCCGGATCTTTTCGGCCCAGTTGCGCAGGGCCCGGTCGGAGTAGCCGCTGACGTAGAGTTCTTCGTCGCCGTGCAGCCGGACGTAGGCGAAGTCGGCGGTCTGGTCTTCGAGGAACGGCCACTTGCCGGCGGTATCGGCGACGACGAGGGCGATGCCGTGTTTTTCGAGGAGCTTTTTGGCGGCGGGCTCGGCGAAGCTGGGGTGCCGGACTTCGAGGGCGTGCTGCAGTGGTTTCCGCGCGCCGGCTTTGAGGTGGGGAGTGCCCTTGAGCTTGTCGTCGTGCTTCGCGGCGAGCTGGGCGGCATCGGTGGTGGTGCGGGGAAGCAGGGCGAAGAAGTTCTCGAGCCGTTCGGGATCGAAGGAGAGTCGCGGCGGAAGCTGCCAGAGGAAGGGGCCGAGCTTCGCACCGAGGGCGAGGACGCCGGAGGCGTAGAAGTTCGCGAGCGCGGTTTCGACGCCGCGGAGTTGCTTCATGTGGGTGATGAAGCGCCCACCCTTTACGGCGAAGAGGAAGTCGTCGGGGGTTTCGTCGAACCAGGCGCGATAGCGCTCGGGGCGTTGCAGGGAGTAGAAGGAGCCATTGATTTCGACGGCGTTCATCCGCCGCGAGAGGTATTCGAGTTCCCGCCGCTGCGCGAGCCCGGGTGGGTAGAAAACCCCGCGCCACGGCGGATAGCGCCACCCGGAGGTCCCGATCCGGATCTCGGCGATCGTGCTCACCCGCCTTTCCGTCTGGGCGGGTGGTTCCCGGTCGTCCGGTGCTCCAAACGCGGGCTCGGCCGGACGGGCGGGCTGAGGGTTGGGACAGGTGACCCAGTTTCGTGGACGCTCGTCTTGCCTGTGTTCGAGGGCTGTCCTCGCCGGACGGGCAGGCTCTGGGATGAGCCCGGGGGCGCTTCTTGGCTCGCCTTTGTGTGTGGGTCGCCGGGTGGTCATCCCGTCGCCTGGGCGAGGCCTATCACTTTGAGCCAGGCCCGCAAGCTCGGGTTTTCGGCTTGGCTTGGTGGGGTGGTTGCGGGCCTGGCTCAAAGTGATTCGACGGCCTCAGGCGACGGGATGACCTCCCGGCTTCTTTTGGGTGGGCGGCTTTGCGGCCTGGCGGCCGCTTGCCGCCCAGGGGTGGCTGGCGTTCCGGCCCGGCCTCTGGCGCCGGCCACGCGACCGTCGCCGGCTCGCCGCCGGGCGGGGGCCGTCCGGTCGGTGGAACGGCGCGACCGTCGCCGGCTCGCCGCCGGGCCCCTCGCTGCCAGTCCGGGAGCGGCTGGAGTGCCGTCCGGCAGCGGAGCGGGCGCAACCTCGCCCTCGCCCGCGCCCGCGCCCGCGCCCGACCCGGCCTGGGTGCCCTCGCCCGACCCGCCCTGGCCTGCCTGGCCTGGCCTGGCCTGGCCGCGCGACCCTGGCCGCTCGCCGACCGGCAGCGGAGCGGGCGCAACCTCGCCCGCGCCCGGCTGGCCTCCGGTCTCCGGCCCGGCCGCGCGCCCTCGCCCGCTCGCCGCCAGGCGGGTGCGGCGTGCCGCCCGGCGGCGAAACGGGCGCAACCTCGCCCGCTCCGGCCCGGAGCCCGCGCCGACCCGGTCCCCGGCCCTGGCCGCGCGACTCAACCCGTCAAGCCCAGGAAAACCTCCAGTGCCGCGACTGGACCAGACCCGAGGCGTACTCCCGCAGATTCCCCGGCTGCCCCGCGAACGTCGGCAAGCTGAATGCCCGGTGCTCTGCCGCCACCGTCAGTGCGCGGGCCTGGTTCCTCGGTGGGGCCGCCACCGAGAGCTCCATTGCGTCGAACCCCAGCACCACCAGGGTTGCCCCGAAGCGGTCCTCCCAGCTCCTCAGCACCGCCGACAGCTCTGCCACCTGGTCCGTGCACTTGATCATGCCCGTCCAGCCCAGCAACGCCGGGATGTCGGCCGGGCGCTCCGTCTGGACCAAGCCCAGCCTGTGGGGTGCGCGCGTTGCCAGGATCGAACCCGTGTTGCCCGCCTCGGCCAGTGGGTCGGACCTGCGCGGGCTGCGCTTCGCCAGGCCCGGGAAGCGGGCGCCGAACGGACGGAGGCACGCGCCGTCGCAGCAGGAGCTGTCCCACCAGCGGGACAGGGCTGCCGCCGGGTCCGCTGTGGCCACCCGGTGGCCGGCCGGGGCCAGGCGGCCTCGGTCGTCGATCCAGTCCTCGCCGTTCGCCGCGAAGCGCTGGTCGTGGGGGATCAGCACCGGCCACAGCCCCGATCGCTCGAACTCGGCCACGCAGCCGAGGTAGCGCTCGGGCCGGGTCAGCGGCAGGTCGGACACCCACAGCCGGCCGTGCCACGACCCCGGTGGGAGGGTCTGGACCGGCGGCGCGGGCGTACCGGGGCGGAGCGGTGCGATCGTCATGGACGTCCCCTCGAACTTGTGTTCGGTTCCTGCATCTCGAACAGTAGTTCGAGGGTCCGACAATTTCCAGCGTTTCGGCCGCTCATCCGTTCGAGTGAATCGGCAAACATGCAGGTCAGCGCCTTGCTGATACGCGTGTGACGCAAGATGTTGCTGAGACACGCCACTGCGCCGAAGGGGTGGCGCAACCGACACGAGACGAACCCGACAGACCGGTCACCTGTGCGGATCTTGCCTAGCCGGTGATCGGTTGCCAGGCTCTCCGTCTAAGAGACACGCAGGCGGAGGGGGTGTATGGAATTCCACGTGCTCGGCCCGGTCGAGGTGGTCGTCGCGGGGACGGCGGCCGGCCTCGGCGGCCCGAAACCGCGCACGCTGCTCGCCCTCCTGGCCGTGAACGCCGGGCACGTCGTCCCGCTGAAGCAGCTGATCGACGCGATCTGGGGCGAAGATCCGCCCGAGCAGGCGCGCGCCGCCGTCTACACCTACGTCTCCGCCCTGCGCCGCGCGCTGGCCGACGGTGGTGACCCCGACGTCATCGCGCGGAGTGGTGGCGGTTACCGGCTGGCCGCCGACCTCGACCAGGTCGACCTGCACGCCTTCGTGCGGGAGGCGTCCGCGGGCCGGCGCGCCAAGGCGGCCGGCGAACCCCGGCGGGCCGTTGCCCACCTCCGGCAGGGGCTCGCGGTGTGGCGGGGGAACGCCCTCGGCGGGACGCAGGGCCGGTGGGCCGAGAACGAACGCGCCCGGCTGGACGAACTGCGGATCGCGGCGCTGGAGGACTGCGTCGACGTCGAACTCGAGACCGGCGAAGGCGAATCGCTCGTCTCGGAGCTGACGTCGGCCGTCGCCGAGCACCCGTTGCGCGAGCGGCTGCGCGCCCAGCTCATGCTCGCCCTGCACCAGAGCGGCCGCCGGGGCGACGCGCTCGCCTGCTACCAGGACGGGCGGAAGACGCTGCTCGCCGAGCTCGGCCTGGAGCCCGGCCCGGTGCTGCTCGCGGCCCACGAGCGCGTCCTGCGTGACGAACCCGAAGCGCCGGCGTCCCGGCCGGGAACCGACCTGCGGGTGCCGGTGCCGAGCCAGCTCCCGTTCGACATCGCCGACTTCACCGGCCGCGGGCACGAAGTGGCGGAGCTGACGCGCCGGCTGTCCGACGGCGAGGCCACCGGCTCGCGGCTGTGCGCGGTCTACGGCAAACCCGGCGCGGGCAAGAGCACCGTCGCCGCGCACGTCGCGCACCGCGTCCGGGGGCAGTTCCCCGACGGCCAGCTCTACGTCTCGCTGCGCGGGGTGCAGGCCGTCCGCGCCGATCCGGCCGAGGTGCTGGCGGGGTTCCTGCGCGCGCTGGGCGTGGCGGACGCGGACATCCCCGCGCGCCTCGAGGAACGCGCCCAGCTCTACCGCACCCTGCTCGCCGACCGGCGCATCCTCGTGGTGCTCGACGACGCGTCCGACGAACGCCAGGTCCGCCCGCTGCTGCCCGGCGGCCACACCGGCGCGGCGCTGGTGACGAGCCGGGAACGCCTCGGCGCGCTCGGCGGCGCGGCCCACCTGCACCTGCCCGTGCTGGACGAAGCGGAGGCGCTGGACCTGCTGGGCCGGGTCATCGGCGACGCCAGGGTGGCGGAGCAACCCGAAGCCGCCGGCGAGCTGGTGCGCTTGTGCGGCAACCTGCCGCTGGCCGTCCGGATCGCCGGGGCCCGCCTCGCCGCCCGGCCGCGGTGGAAGGTCGGCCGGCTCGCCGAACGCCTCCGCGTGCAGCACCGGGTCCTGCAGGAGCTCACCCTCGGCGACCTGGAGGTCCGCGGCAGTCTCGCGCTCAGCTACGACGGCCTGGACGACCGGGAACGGACCGCGTTGCGCCGGCTCGGCCTCCTCGACGTCTCCTCGTTCGGCGCGTGGGTGGTGGCGCCCCTGCTCGGCTGCGACGGCCACGAAGCGGAGGAAGTGGTCGAGCGGCTCGTCGACGCCCAGCTGCTCGATGTGTCCATTGTGGACGACAGTGGTGGCGCCCTGCGGTACCAGATCCACGACCTGACGCGCGCCTTCGCCCGGGAACGCGGTGAGGCGGAGGAGACCGCGGACGAGGCCAAGGCGTCGGCCGAGCGGGCGGCCGAGTGCTGGCTCGGCCTCGTCGAGCTCGCGGGCAGCCGGGCGCCGCACGCTCCCGCCGAGGGCAGCACGCTGGCGCGGTACCTGACGCCGGCGCAGGTCGACGAAATCCTCACCGACCCCGAGGCGTGGTTCGACGCGGAGCAGACCGGCCTGGTCGGGGTGGTCGAGCGCGTCAGCGGGCTGGACCTCACCGACGTCGCCACCCGGCTGGCGGCGGCGTTGTGCTCGTCGGTGTTCGCCGTGCGCAACCTGTTCGGGCAGTGGTGGCGCACGCACAACGCCGCGCTCGCGGCCGCGCGCCGGACCGGCGACCGCATCGGTGAGGCGCGGCTGCTGTCGGGCCTGGGCTGGCTGCGCTACGAACAGGACCGCTTCGACGAGTCGATCGCCTACCACGAGCAGGCCCTCGCCGCCTACGAGCTGGACGGCGACCGGCGCGGGGAGGCGATGAGCCGGCTCGACCTCAGCGTCGTGCAGTGCGAATACGGCCAGTTCGCCCAGGCGCGGCACTCGCTCGACCTCGCCCTGCCCGCGCTGCGGGAGCTGGGCGAGAAGCAGGCCGAGATCCAGGCGCTGCACGGGCTCGGCCGCGTCCTCGCCGAGCAGGGCGAGCTGGACGAGGCCCTGGTCGCCGCCGAACTCGCCGTGGCGGGGTACGCGTCGACGGGCGACAAGAGCAGCCACGCGCTCGCCCTGCGCTCGGTGAGCCTCGTGCACCGAGCCGCCGGACGGCTCGCCGAGGCGGCCCGGTGCAGCCAGGAGGCGGTGGACCTGCTGCGTCCCGCCGACGACCCGCTGATGTCCGCCTACGCCGTGCAGGCGCTCGCCAAGGTCCGCATCCGCCAGGGCCGGGGCGCGGAGGTGCGCGAGGCGATGCTCGCCTGCCTCGCCACCTGCCACGAGATGCAGGACGGCTTCGGCCAGGGACTGATGCTGCGCACCCTGGGCGAACTGGAGCTCGCCGCCGGCCGCTTCCTCGACGCGCGCGCCCACCTCGAGCGGTCGGTGCAGTGGTGGGACGCGCTGCTGCTCCCGGTGTGGCGGGCGCGTGCCCTGCGGGACCTCGCCACGACCCTCGACGCGCTCGGCGAGACCGCGGGCGCCGAAGCGGCGTGGACGGAGGCCGTGGGCATCTTCCGGCTGCACGGCAGCCGCGAGGCGCGGGAGCCCCGGCCGGTGCTCCGGCTTCCGAACCCGGCGGAGAGCTCTCCTACCGTTCGGAACTGATCGTTTCCGCTGGCCAGAGCGTTTTAGGTTTCTTTGATCGTGGTGGGAGACGCTGGTTCCGGGGTAAGGGTGAGGGCCACGTCGAGGGGGCGTGACCCTCACCCTTCTACTGACCCGGGCGCCTACCGGCTCACAGCGGCCTGAGCAGGTCGTCCGCGTCCACGATGTGGTACGCGTAGCCCTGCTCCGCCAGGAACCGCTGGCGGTGGGCCGCGTACTCCGTGTCCACCGTGTCGCGCGAGACGATCGAGTAGAAGTGCGCCTGCCGTCCGTCGCCCTTCGGGCGCAGCAGCCGGCCCAGCCGCTGGGCCTCCTCCTGGCGGGAGCCGAACGTGCCCGAGATCTGGATCGCCACCGATGCCTCCGGCAGGTCGATCGAGAAGTTCGCCACCTTCGAGACCACCAGCGTGCGGATCTCGCCGCGGCGGAATTTGTCGAACAGCTCCTCGCGCTCCTTGTTGCGGGTCGCGCCCTGGATCACCGGGGCGTCGAGCTCGTCGCCGAGCATCTCCAGCTGGTCCAGGTACGCGCCGATCACCAAGGTCGGCTCGCCCGCGTGCTTGGCCACGATCGACTTGATCACCGGGGTCTTCGTCAACGCCGTCGCCGCCAGCTTGTAGCGCTCGTCGGCCTCGGCCGTGGCGTACTCGAGGCGCTCGGCGTCCGTCAGCGTGACGCGGACCTCCGTGCACTCCGCCGGGGCGATCCAGCCCTGGGCCTCGATATCGCGCCACGGGACGTCGTAGCGCTTCGGGCCGATCAGCGAGAACACGTCGCCCTCGCGGCCGTCCTCGCGGACCAATGTCGCCGTCAGGCCCAGGCGGCGGCGGGACTGCAGGTCCGCCGTCATCCGGAACACCGGGGCCGGGAGCAGGTGGACCTCGTCGTAGACGACCAGGCCCCAGTCGCGGGAGTCGAACAGCTCCAGGTGCTTGTACTCGCCCTTGGTCTTGCGGGTGATCACCTGGTAGGTGGCGATCGTGACCGGCCGGATCTCCTTCTTCTCGCCGGAGTACTCGCCGATCTCCTCCTCGGTCAGCGACGTCCGCGCGATCAGCTCGCGCTTCCACTGCCGGCCGGCGACCGTGTTCGTCACCAGGATCAGGGTCGTCGCCTGGGCACGCGCCATCGCCGCGGCACCGACCAGCGTCTTGCCGGCGCCGCACGGCAGCACGACGACGCCGGAGCCGCCCGCCCAGAACGCCTCGGCGGCCATCCGCTGGTAGTCGCGCAGGTGCCAGTCCTGCTCGTCCAGCGCGATCGGGTGGGCTTCGCCGTCGACGTACCCGGCCAGGTCCTCGGCCGGCCAGCCGACCTTCAGCAGCGCCTGCTTCAGCCGCCCGCGCTCGGACGGGTGCACGATGACGGTGTCCTCGTCGATCCGGGCGCCCAGCATCGGGCTGATCTTCTTGTTCCGGACGACCTCGGCCAGCACCGCGCGGTCGGTGGTGGACATCACCAGCCCGTGCGCCGGGTGGTTGGCGATCTGCAGCCGCCCGAACCGGCCCATGACGTCGACGACGTCGATCAGCAGCGGCTGCGGCACGGGGAAGCGCGAATACGTCGTCAGCGCGTCGACGACCTGCTCGGCGTCGTGGCCGGCGGCACGCGCGTTCCACAAGGCCAGGGGCGTGATCCGGTAGGTGTGGACGTGCTCGGGTGCGCGTTCGAGCTCGGCGAACGGCGCGATCGCGACCCGCGCGTCATCGGCCTGGGGGTGGTCGACCTCCAGGAGCACGGTCTTGTCGGACTGGACGATCAACGGGCCATCAGTCACAACTACTGTTATACGTGCCTCGCTCCGGCCCGCTCCGCTCGCGGGTCCGCCGGTGGGACGAGGTGCCGAGGGGATCACTGGAGGGCACGTTGACCACACCGCCGTTCGACGACAACCCGTTCCGGTCGCCGGGCTACGCGCAGTCCGCGCCGATGCCGCCGGTTCCGGGGCAGCAGGCGATTCCGCACTGGTTCACCACGAAGGTGCGGATCACGCTGGTCGCGTGCGTCGTCGTCGCGCTGGGCCTGGGCGCGCTGGGCGCGATGGCCATCTACTGGGCCGACCGCAGCGGGCCGCCGTCCGACGGCGACTGCCTGTACCTGACGCGCGAGGGGGCGGGCAAGCTCGCCTACCACCGCGTCGGCTGCAGCGCGGACAGCGCGACGTACAAGGTCGAAAACACCTACCGCAGCGGCATCGCGTGCGGCTCCGGCGACTACGTGCGGTTCCGGCTCGGTTCCGGTTCGGCCTCCGGCCGCACGCTGTGCCTGGCCCTGAACGTCAAGGCCGGCGACTGCCTGCGTGACGTCGACGACGAGAGCACGATCGGCAAGGTCCTCTGCACCGACCCGGCGGCGCAGGAGCGGGTCGAGATCCTCTCCGGCTACGGCCGCGACGACAAGTGCGAAGGCGCCGACATGGTGTTCAGCTACTCCGGCCCGCCGGCCCGCACGGTGTGCCTGATCAAGACCGGCGAGAACATCTGACCGTCAGTAACCGGTCTGGTCGGGGAGCAGGCCCTGGACGTCGAGGCGATTCGCCAGCAGACCCGAGTTGTGCATCAGGTCGGCGACGCGCTGTAGCCGGATGCCGTTGAGCGAGGCCGGGTAGGAGCCGAGCGAGATCAGCGCGGCCGTCGTCGTGTCGATGTCGGAGAACTTCGGCAGCGCGTCGCGCACGATCGCCGGGTCGGTCGCGCTCTCCTGGGCCGTGCCCAGCGCGGTGCGGAACGCATGGAGCGTCCGCGGGTTGGCCTGCGCGAACGGCTTGGCCGCCGCGTAGCCCGACAGCGGGAAGTCCAGCGTCGACCCGCGGGCGCCGTCGGCCAGGATGTGCGCGCCGAGGTCCTTCTCGGCGCGGGTGATGTACGGCTCGATCATCAGCGCGGCGTCCGCGTCGCCCGCCTGCAGGGCCTGCGGCATCCGGTCGAACGGCACCGCCTGGAACTTGATCTTCGCTTCGTCGACGCCCGCGGTGCCCAGCACCGAGCGGGCGACGAGCGCGCCGACGTCGTCCAGCATGTTCACCGCGATCTTCGGTGACCTCTTCGCCGTCGGCACCGTGTAGTCCGAGTCCGGCAGGGTGACCAGGGCCATCGTGTTGGGGCCGGACGTGTAGGCCTCGCCCTGCAGCTGCAACGCCGTCCCCCCGGCCGCGGCCCGGAACATCGCGATGTCGGAGGCGAAGGTGACGTCGAGGTCGCCGGCGGCCAGCTTCGCGAGCCCGTCGTCCGCGCCGAGTTCGACGAGCTGCACGTTCAGGCCGGCGGACCCGAACTTCCCGGCCGCGACGGCGATCCGCAGCGGGGCCGTGTCGATGGCGTTGCCCACACCGACGCGCAGCGTGGTCCGCTCCAGCGGCGGCGGAGGCGCGGGCGTACCGGAAGAGAACACGCTGCACCCCGCGGTCGCCAGGAGCGCCGCTACCAGCGGAATCAGTCGTCCGCGTCTGTTCATGAACCTTCACCTACCGCGAGAATCTGGTTCTCGTGCTGGATCGTATGGTCCGCGCCCCATACGATCGCGGGCAGGGCCGTATCGTGCCAGCGCGGCTTTCGGATCTTCATGGGGCGGGCTACCGTTCAGTAGGTTCGAGTGTCGTTCGATCCGCGGGTTCCCGCCCGCGGCGGAAAAGGAAACCAGGTGACCCGTCGCGACAAGCGTCCCCGCAAGGGCGGCGACGCGGCGGACCCGCGTCCGGCGGGTGGCCGCTGGCGGCTGCGGAACTGGCGTCTCGGCACGAAGCTCTTCGCCGTCCTCCTCATCCCGGCGCTGGCCGTGATCGCGCTCGTCGGCCTGCGGATCAGCTCCGACCTGCGCGACGCCCGGCAGCTCGCCGAGTTCGCCACGCGCGGCCGGGTCGACAGCACGGTCGCCGAAGCCTTGCACGAGCTGCAGCGCGAGCGCGACCTCACCGTGCGCTTCGTCGCCCAGAACCGGCAGGGCGACACCGCGGACCTCACCGCCCAGCGCACCCGCGTCGACAAGGGCATCGGCACGTTCGAACGGACGCTCGCGGAAAGCAAGCCGCGGCTCGACGCGAAGGCCGCGGAAAGCCTGCAGCAGACCGACGACCGGCTGCGCGTGCTCGGTGGCCTGCGGTTTTCCGCGGAGCATTCGGCCTTCCCCGCGGACGCCGTGCTGCGCTCCTACAGCGAGCTGATCTCCGGCCTGCTCGACATCAGCGACTCCGCCGCGGCCGACGTCGCCGACCCGGAACTCGCGCGGATGCGGCTGGCGGGCAACGCCCTCGCCCGGATCAAGGACCAGATGTCGGTCAAGCGGGCGGTGATGGCCGAGGCGCTGGCGTCGGGCACCCTCAACCGCGACCGCACACGCGCGCTGCTCGGCGCGGAAGCCGAACTGGCGGCCGCGCGCAGCGACTACCGCACCTTCGCCACCCCCGACCAGCAGCGGATGTTCGACGACACGGTGATCGGCCTGGTCGTCGACATCGGCAACGACATGGTCGAATCCGCGCTCACCCGCACCGAAAACGGCCAGAACCTCTCGGGTCTCGACCCGAACCAGTGGGACACTTCGGCGACGCACACGGTGAACCTCGCCCACCAGGTGCAGCAGGCACTGCTGGTCCAGTTGCAGGAACGCACGGACGCCCTTGCGGCGCAAGCACGGACGGCCGCGCTGTGGGACGGCGGTGTCGTCCTCGGCGTCCTGCTCGTCGCCGGCGTGCTGTCGGTGGTCATCGCGCGGTCCCTGTTGCGCCCCTTGCGGATTCTCCGCCGGACGGCGCTGGAAGTGGCCGAGCACCGGCTGCCCGCGGCCGTGCAGAACCTGCTCACCGATCCCGAGCCCGCCCCGGAGAACCTGCGGAAACGGCTCGCCGTCGCGCCCGTGCCGGTGTTCACCCGCGAAGAACTCGGCCAGGTGGCGCGCGCGTTCGACGCGGTGCACGGCGAGGCCGTCCGGCTCGCCGGCGAGCAGGCGATGCTGCGCGAGAACGTCAACGCGATGTTCGTCAACCTCTCGCAGCGCAGCCAGGACCTCGTCGAGCGGCAGCTTTCGGTGCTCGACCGGATGGAGGCCGACGAGCAGGACCCGGACACCCTCGCCGGGCTGTTCGAGCTCGACCACCTGGCGACGCGGATGCGGCGCAACAGCGAGAACCTGCTGGTCCTGTCCGGCAACGACTCCGCGCGCGAGGACGCCGGCCCGGTGCCGGCCGACGAGATCATCGGCGCCGCGCTCTCGGAGGTCGAGCACTACCAGCGGATCGAGCTCGGACCGGCGCCGCAGGTCGCGGTCCGCGGCGAGGCCGTCAACGACCTCGTGCACGTCGTTTCGGAGCTGCTGGAGAACGCCACGCGCTACTCCGGCGACGAGATGGTCACCGTGGCGAGCGCCGAAACCCACGACGGCGACTGGCAGATCGAGATCGTCGACCACGGGGCCGGCATGCCGCAGGCGGAGATCGACCGCACCAACGCGCGGCTCGCGCACCCGCCGGACGTCGACGTCGAGGTGTCGCGCCGGATGGGCCTGTTCGTCGTCGCGACGCTGGCCACGCGCCACCACATCGACGTCAGCCTGAGCGCGGGCGCGGACTCCGGGCTGGTCGCGACCGTGCTGGTGCCGGCGGCGCTGATCGTCGAGCTGCCGCCGATGCCGGCGCCACCGCCGCCCGCCGAGCCGGCCGCTGTTCCGGAACCGGAGCTGCTGGCACCGCTCGCCCCGCTGACGCCGCCGGAGCCGGAACCCGAGCCGGAGCCGGAAGAGCTGTCGCCGCCGTCGATCGAGGCCGGCCCGCCGCGCCGGGCCCCGGTGGTGGCCCGCGACCACCCGCCGGAGTGGCCGACCGTGGACGACGAGGCCCACCTGGACCTCGACGCCCCGACCGAGCGGATGCCCGCCTACCGCGACGTCCTGTCCCGCTGGTTCGACGCCTCCGCCGCGCCCGAACAGCCGCGGAAGCCTGCGGAGCCGCTCCCGGTCGCCGAGGCGCCGCGGCCGCCCGAGCCCCAGCCACGTCCGGCCGAGCCCCAGCCTCGGCACGCGCTCGCCGCCCCGCCACCTCCGCTGCCGTCCCGGGAAGCCCCGCCCCCGCCGCTGTTGCCTTCGCGGGAAGCTCCGGCCCCGCCGTTGCCTGCCCGGGAAGCTCCAGCTCCGCCGCTGCTGCCTGCCCGGGAGACTCCGCCCCTGCCTTCGCGGGAAGCGCCGCTTTCCCGGGAAACCCCGGCCGAGGCGCCGATTTCCGGCGGAAGCTTCGCCCCCGAGCCCGTCGACTCACCGCTTCTGCGGGAAATCGGCGAGCCGAGGCCGGACGACGAGGACACCGAACCACGGCTGACGCCGGTCGCGCCGCCCGCCGCGGTCGAGCCCGCTTACGAGTGGCCGACCCCCGCCGAACTGGAGCAGGAGGACGGCGCCGAGGACACCTGGCCGTTCCTGCAGCCGCTGGATTCCGCGGCCAGCCCGGGAGCGGTGCCGGAACAGCGGCCGATACTCTCTCTTTCCCCGGAAGCGGTGCGCGAGCGGATGACGAGCCTTCAAGGCGGCTTCCGGCGAGGGCGGCATGCGAGGGGGGACGACACCCGGAACCAGTGAAACGGATTGAGGCATGAGCTCGAAGACGCCCCTGCTGGAAGTGATCGCGCTGGACGCGGCGGACGCCGAAAGCGCGCAGGCGGGCGGGGCCGACCGCCTCGAACTGGTTGCGGACATGGCGCAGGACGGCCTGACGCCGTCGGTCGAGACGCTGCGCGACGTGCTCTCGGCGACCGACCTCCCGGTGCGGGTCATGCTGCGGGACAACGGTTCCTTCGCCGTCGGCGACCTGGAAGGGCTGCGCGCGGACACCGGCAGGCTGATCGACGCGGGCGCGCGGGAATTCGTCTTCGGCTTCCTCAACGTCGACAGCGAGATCGACGTCGACGCCTGCGAGGCGCTGATCAAGGAGGTCGACGGCCTGCCGTGGACGTTCCACCGCGCCATCGACCGCACGCGCGACCCGGTGCGCGCCTACGACCAGCTGGCCTCGCTCGGGTGTGACACCGTGCTCGCCGCCGGTCACCCGAACGGCGTGGCCAGCGGCCTTTCGGTGCTGCAGCGGCTCGCGCAGCGCGACGGCGGCCCGGAGCTGCTGGTGGGCGGCGGTCTGCGTGCCCAGCAGGTGCACCTCCTGCGCGCGGGCGGCGTGCGCGGATTCCACGTCGGCAGCGCGGTGCGGCCGGGTGGCTGGCAGGCGCCGGTGGACGCCGCGGCCGTGCAAACCTGGGTCGAGCTCGTCAAATCCTGATCGACTACGCCGTTCTCGCGCAGGATCGGCGGAGTAGAACGATTTCTTCCGTTGTTTTCGCGTGCCCGCGGCAATCGTGAACCGGCATGCGAAATTGCATCCGCCGCGTGCAGTGTCGCGCTGGGCGTTGCGCGTGCCGCTGCACGAGCATTTCCAGCTTTGACCTGGTTGGTGGCTGATTTTACGGTGATCGGCTGGCTACGGTTGTCCCGCATTTCGCGATCCGGCCGATCTTCAAGGAATCGATCTGCAGTGCGGGAGGCGGCGCCGTGTGCGCGCGTATTCAGTTCGAGAACTCGTTGCGAGGACAACAGGAAACCAGGATGCCGACGATCAGGTGGATTTCCGTCACCTGGGGACGGCTGATTCCCCGCGGAAGCCGCCCGGGCGCGGCCGCGGCGAGCCGGAAGGCCGAATCGTGACCAGCGCGATACCGCGCCAACGCGGAACCGGAACCTCCGAAGACGATTTCGCGAAACTGGGGCTCGGCGGCTCCCTCGCCCTGACCGGGCTGCTGGCCGTCGTCAAGATCGCGGAAACCGCCACGGGTGTGGTGCTGACCGCCACCGGGGTGCTGCCCGGTGCCAGTCCCTCGAAGGAGCGGGCTCCGGCCTGGCCGGGAGGGGAATGAGCGGGGCTGCCCGATCGGCAGCTCTCTACGGACGGAGGGCTGCCATGACCGGCAGTGACGGGCGGGACGAACGGAGCGGTACGCGCGTGGGTCTCGCCGACGTGCGGCAGCTCGAAGACAGCGTCGCCGAGCTGAGGGCGCTGGACTACCGGTACGGCGGCGGTTCGTGCCGGGCGGCCGTGGAGTCGCGGTTGCCCGCGGCCGTGGCCCTGCTGGACGGCGAGGCGAAGACCGTGGTCCAGGCGCGGCTCTACACCGCCGTCGCCGACCTCTACAACCTGGCCGGCTGGACCAACTTCGACCAGGACCGTCCGGCCGCCGCGCTGGAGGCGTTCGCGCGGGCGCTGGAGCTGGCCGTCGAGGCCGGGAACGACGACCTGCAGGCCAACATCCGGTACCGCGTCGGGCGGCTGCACCTGCACTACGACGCGGTCGACGCGGCGCTGGTCGAGTTCGCGCGGGGCCGCGAGGCGGCCGTCTCGGCCCATTCCAAGCTCGCGCAGGCGATCCTGTCGGCCAACCAGGCGTGGGCGCACGCCCGGAAGGCCGACGTCACCGGCGCGCTGACCTACCTGCGCCGCGCCCGCCAGGAGTTCGCGGAGGCCGAGGGCCGCGAACCGTCGCCGTGGGCGGCGTTCTTCGGCCCCACCGACATGGCCGCGATGGTCGGGACGGTGCACGGCGAACTGGCGCAGATGGTCGACGTCCGCCACGGCCGCGACGGCATCCCCGCCCTCGCCGAGGCGATCGAGGGGTACCAGCGGGGCATGACGCGCAGCCGCTCGCTGACGTTGATCTGGCTGGCCACCGTGCACGCGCTGGACGGGGACCTCGACATCGCCATCACGGTCGGGGAGGAGGCCGTCGAGCTGGCCGGCGCGCTGCGGTCGCCACGGGTGCGACAGCGGCTGCACTCGCTTTCGGCGGCCGCCCGCCGGTTCTCCGGCAATGCCGACGCTCGGGAGATCGTCGACCGCGTCGACCGTCTCGGACATTCCGGACGCTAATCGAATGATCAGCCAAAGGTAAACGTATCGGAAAATGAAAATGGGATCCGTCGAAGACCGGCCAAAAGTAGGTTCCTCGGCGTGATCGCGGCTTCTTATGCTTCTCGGCAACCTGCGGCGAGCATTCCGCGCAGGCCCGGTCCCCACCGCCGAGAGGAAATTCCCCATGCGCTTGCGCAAGCTCGTCGCGGCCGCTGTGCCGCTGCCGGCGTTGCTCGGCCTCGCCGTGGCCGTCCCGGCCGCCGCGGCGTCGGAACCCCTGGTCACGCTGGCCGACAACGCCGCGCCGCTGATCAACAGCGCGCGCACCGGTGACGTCCCGGCCGACCGGCCGATCACCGCCGCGCTCTCGCTGAAACTGCACAACCAGCAGGCGCTCGAAAAGTTCCTCGCCAACGTACAGAATCCCGCTTCGCCGCAATACCACCGGTTCCTGACCCCGGCGCAGTTCAATGCCAGGTTCGGCCCGACCCAAGCCGATGTCGACAAGGCCGTCTCATTTCTCGGGAAAGCCGGGCTGAGCGGGATCGAGGTTTCCGGCAACCGGCAGGCCGTCACGTTCACCGGCTCGGCGGCGCAGCTGGAGTCGGCCTTCCGCACCCGGATCGGGACCTACCACGACCAGGCGTCCGGACGGGACTTCTTCGCCAACGACGCCGTCCCGGCCGTGCCGGCGAGCGTCTCGGACGTCGTGGGCGGTGTCGTCGGCCTCGACGACCACGCGGTGCGCACGCACTCGGCGAAGCCGCTGGCCCAGCCCAACGTCGTCAAGTCCGTCACCCCGCCGGTGCTCAAGACCGCGTACGGCACCAGCGGCCTGTCCGCGACCGGCCGCGGCGTGAACGTCGGCTTCGTCGAGTTCGACGGCTACCAGAAGTCCAACATCACCAAGTACGACAGCACCTACGGCCTGTCCGCGGGCACGGTGACGACGGTCGGCGTCAGCGGCGCGAACTACGACTCGTCGCCGGGCGACGGCCAGATCGAGGTCGAGCTCGACATCGAGGTCGTGCACGCGCTGGCCGCGGCGGCCAACGACTACGTCTACGAGGCACCGAACTCGAGCGCCGGCGAACTGGCGATGTACCAGAAGATCGCCTCGGACGCGAAGGTCAACGTCGTCTCGATTTCCTGGGGCGCCTGCGAAGCGGCCGAAGGTTCGAGCGCGGCGAAGAGCGTCAGCAGTGCGATCGCGACCGGCACCGCGGAAGGCATTTCGTACTTCGCGGCGGCCGGCGACGACGGCACGACCGACTGCTACCGCCAGACGGGCTCGGCGGCCAAGGGCGTCGACTTCCCGGCGTCGAGCCCGAACGTGACCGGCGTCGGCGGGACGAAGCTGAGCGTGACGTCGGCCAACGGCTACAGCAGCGAAGTGACCTGGAACGACGGCAACAGCGGCGGCTCGACCGGCGGCGGCATCTCGACGGTGTTCACGGCGCCGTCGTGGCAGTCCTCGCAGAGCACGACCTACCGCAAGGTGCCGGACGTGTCCGCGGACGCCTCACCGACCTCGGGGTACTACATCTACAGCGCGGGCAGCTGGGGAACGGTCGGCGGCACGTCGGGTGCGGCTCCGCTGTGGGCGGCCTTCGCGACGCTGCAGAACCAGGTGCACGGCGGTGGTCTGGGCAACCTGAACCCGAAGTTCTACTCGATCGGCAACGGTTCCTCGTACGGCACCGGGTTCCACGACGTGACCTCGGGCAACAACACCCTGCACGGCACGACCGGCTTCACCGCCGGGACCGGGTACGACCAGGTGACCGGCTGGGGTTCCTTCAAGGGCACCGGGCTGTCCGGCCTGCTCGGCTGAGTGCGTGACCAGCGGCGCAGGGCCGGCCCGCCCGGCACTGCGCCGCTTGGGGGACTTTGCTTCGCAAGACTAAGCGTTAACCTGGGCGGCATGATCAAGCGCACGGTGCTGGACGCCACCCGTGAACTCCTCCGCGAACTGGGCCTCACCACGGTGTTCGGCAACCCCGGCACCACCGAGGTGCCCTTCCTCACCGACTGGCCCGACGACTTCGACTACGTCCTGGGCTTGCAGGAATCTGCCGTCGTGGCGATGGCCGACGCCTACGCGCAGGCCACCCGCCAGGCGGTGCTGGTCAACCTGCACTCCGCGGGCGGGGTCGGGCACGGCCTCGGCAGCCTCTTCAACGCCTACCGCAACCGGACGCCGATGATCGTCGTCGCCGGGCAGCAGATCCGGTCGCTCATCCCGCACGAGCCCTTCCTCGGGGCCCTGGAAGCGCCCGAATTCCCGAAGCCGTACGTGAAGTGGTCGATCGAGCCCGCCTCTGCTGAGGACGTCCCGGCCGCGCTCGCGCGGGCCTACCACGTGGCCACGCAGGCGCCGTCCGGCCCGGTTTTCGTGTCCGTTCCCGCCGACGACTGGTCCGTCGCCACCGAACGGCCGATCGTCTCGCGGCCCCGGATCCGCGGCTACGCCCCCGATCCCGAAGCCGTCGACGAGCTCCACACCGCGCTGGAAGCCGCCGAACGGCCGGCCATCGTCGTCGGGGGAGCCGTCGACCAGGACGGTGCCGTCGTCGAAGCCGTCGCGCTCGCCGAGCGGCTCAACGCCGCCGTGTGGGTCGCGCCGATGTCCTACCGCTGCTCGTTCCCCGAAGACCACCCGCTGTTCCAAGGGTTCCTCGATCCCGAACGCGGGGCCGTCGCCGACACGCTCGCGCCGTACGACCTCGTCGTCGTGCTCGGGGCGCCCGCCTTCACCTACCACGTCGACCGCGGGCGCGGGGAAGCCCCGCTGCCGCCGCTGTTCATCGTCAGCGACGACGAGCAGGTCCTCGCCCGTGCCTCCGAAGGCACCGGCATCCGCGCCACGCCGAAGCTGGGCATCCGCGCGCTGCTCAACGTCGTCGAGCGCAGCACCCGGCCCGCGCCGGCCCCGCGGCAGCGCCCGGCCAAGCCGAGCGGTGACGCGCTGACCGGCGAACTCGTCTACTCGACGCTCGCGGAACTGTTGCCGGACAACGCCCTGGTCGTCGAAGAGGCACCCAGCCACCGCGGGATCCTGCACGACCACCTGCCGATCACGGCCACCGACACCGGCTTCCTGACGATGGCCTCCGGCACGCTCGGCTACGGCGTCCCCGGCGTGGTCGGGGCGGCGCTCGCCCGCCCGGACCGCAAGGTCGTCGGCGTGATCGGCGACGGCTCGAGCATGTACGGCATCCAGGCCCTCTGGACGGCGGCCCGCGAAGAACTGCCGGTGACGTTCGTGATCCTGGACAACTCCGAGTACGCGGCGGTGCGCATCCTGGGCGACGCCATCGGCGGTGCGAAGCTGCCGGGCACCGAACTGGGCGGCATCGGCTTCGCGGCCTTGGCGGAGAGCATGGGCTGCCACGGCGTGACGATCACCGAGCCGTCAGAGCTGGCCCCGGGCCTCACGGCGGCACTGGCCGACCCGCGCCCGACGCTGGTCCACGTCCGGGTGGCGGCGTCGTCGAAGTCGCTGTACTGAGCCGTCGGTGGTCCACAGTGGACATCCACTGTGGACCACCGACGGTCAGCTGCGGGTCTTGGTCTCCCGGACGTCGTCGGACGCCCGCTCGGCCAGTTCCCACTCCGCGGCGTCGGACGCGGCCGTGGCGGCCTCTTCCGGCGAACCGCCGTGCAGCAGCCGGGCCACTTCGCCGCGCAGGGTCACGAACTCCGCCGACTCGCGCGTGGTGATCTGGTCCCGCGCGGCGGGCAGGCCCACCGGCAGGTCCGCCACGATCGACGCCGGTGACTTCGACAGCACCAGGACGCGGTCGGACAGGTACACGCTCTCGTCGATGTCGTGCGTGACGACCAGGACCGTGCTGCCCTGCTCGCGCTGCACGCGCCGGGTCAGGTCCTCGAGCTCGAAGCGGGTCTGGGCGTCGACCGAGGCGAACGGCTCGTCCATCAGCAGCAGGGCCGGGCGGCTGGCCAGCGCGCGGGCGATCGACACCCGCTGCTGCATGCCGCCGGACAGTTGCCACGGGTACTTGCCGCCGACGCCGGACAGGCCGACCTGCTCGAGCGCCTCGGCCGCCCGCGCACGTCGTTCGGCCTTCGAGATCGGCCGCCACCGCAACGGGAACTCGACGTTCTTCTGCACCGAAAGCCAGGGGAACAGCGAGCGGCTGTAGTCCTGGAACACGACGGCCAGGTCGTCCGGCACGCCGGAGACGCGGTCGCCGTGCAGGCTGACCGTGCCGGCGGTCGGCCGGGTCAGCCCGGCGATGCAGCGCAGCAGCGTCGACTTCCCGCAGCCCGACGGGCCGACGATGCTGGCCAGCTGCCCGGCCTCGACGGTGAACGAAAGGTTGTTCACCGCGGTGTGCGCCTTCGCGCCGGCGCCGTAGGTGTGGCTGAGGCCGGACACTTCGAGCATGGTGGACATGGGGAGAGGCCTTTCGAAGCGTCAGTCGCGGCCGAGGCGGGCCGGCTGCCAGGCCAGCACCCGCCGCTCCGCGGCCAGGAAGATCGTGTTGAAGACGTAGCCGAGGATGCCCAGCAGCACCAGCCACGACCACATGGTCGGGAATTCGAAGTCCTGCTGGGCGTTCAGCAGCGACCGCCCGATGCCGTTGTACGCCCCGACGAGCTCGGAGACGACCATCAGCAGCAGCGAGATCGACAGGCTGACCCGCAGCCCGGCGAAGATCTTCGGCGCCGCCGCCGGCAGCACGACCATGCCGAGCCAGTACGCCTTGGGCGTGCGGAACGACCGCGCGGTCTCCTCCTTCACCTGGTCGACCGAGCGGGCCCCGTCGACCGCGTTGAGCAGCACCGGCCACACCACGCCGAAGACGATCGACCCGATCTGCATGCCCGAGCTCAGCCCGAACAGCACCGCGAACACCGGGATCAGCGTCGGCGGCGGGATCGAGCGGAAGAACGCGAAGAGCGGGCCGACGTAGTCCATCGCCGTCGCCGACCGGCCGAGCAGCACGCCGAGGACGATGCCGACGACCGCGGCCGCTCCCCAGCCGCCGAGCGTGCGGCCGAGGCTGGGGAAGACGTTGTCGAACACCGCGTCGGTGAGGAACAGGTGGGACGCGGGCCCGGTGAACCACAGCTTCGCCGCCGTGGCCGCGATCTCCGTGGGCGGCGGGAAGTACTTGCTGCCGCCGGCCCGGGCGGCGAACTCCCACACGACCACCAGGATCGCGAACAGCAGCCAGTTGCGCAGGACCGCGGTGGCGCCGCGCGCCGCGCGCCGGCCCACCCGGCCCGAGAGGGTCGCCGCCGTCACGCGATCGCCTCCCGGTCCACCGTGCTCCACCGGAACAGCCGCTTGCCGAGCTGTTCGAGCCCCTCGTTGATCAGGTAGCCCAGTGTCCCGGCGACCACCGTGCCCGCCAGGACCAGGTCGAACCGGACCGAACCGGTGCTGGCGACGATGATGAAGCTGCCGAGCCCGAGCTGGGAACCGGCCAGGAACTCGACGCTGACCACGGCGATCAGCGCGATGGTCGCCGACAGCCGGACGCCGGTGAAGACGAACGGCGCGGTCTGCGGCAGCGCGACCGACGACAGGATGCGGAACCGGCTGGTCCCGCACGCCCGGGCGGTCTCCATCAGCACCGGGTCGATCTCGCCCATGCCGTAGATCGTGTTGAACATGATCGGCCACAGCGAGGCGTAGGCGGCGAGGGTGATCTTCGCGTCGGGACCCGAGCCGATCACCAGCAGCACCAGGGGAACCAGCGCGGTGACCGGGATCGGCCGCAGGAACTCCACGATCGCGGCGGTGGCCGTGCGCAACGCCGGGATGCTGCCCAGCAGGAGCCCGGCGGGTACGCCGATCGCGATCGCGACGACGATGGCGATCACCCAGGCCAGCATCGTGGCGATGATGTCCCGGATGAACTCGGGGTCGCCCAGCAGGTTCCCGACGGTGCCCAGCACGACGCTGGGCGGCGGGGTGAACGTTTTATCGACCAGGCCGACCTGGACGACGACCTCCCAGAGCAGGAGGAAGCCGGCCAGGCCGACCAGGCCGCGGAGCAGTTTTTTCACGGTGAGCGCGTCAGCTGGTCGCCTGCGGGGCGATCATCGGCGCGGCGTCGACCTTGCTGGTGATGACGCCCATCTGCAGCAGCAGGTCGGGCACCCGCTGCAGGCGCCGGGCGTCCAGGACGGAGCCGTAGCCGGGCAGGGTGAGCAGCTTGGCCGTGTCCTCGTCGATCTTCGCGTACTTGACGAGCAGCGGCTCGACCTTCGAGCGGTCGTTGATCGCGTCGCTGGTGGCCTTCTTCATCGCCCGCTGGAAGGCCGCGAGGGTCTTCGGGTTGCCCTGCACCCACTTCGTCGTCGAGCCGTAGCCGGTCAGCGGGAAGTCCTGGCTGGCGCCGGTGTTGATGTCGATGACCGGCGTCGCGCCGACGGTCTTGGCCGCCTGCGTGAGCATCGGTTCCGGCATGTAGGCCGCGTCGACCTGGTTGTCCTTCAGCGCCGCCGCCATGTTCGGCAGCGGGACCAGCACCCAGTTGACCCCGTTGAAGTCGACGCCGTGGTCCTTCATGACGGACTTGGTGAGGATGTCGGACGCGGTGTTCTTGGCCGTGATCGCGATCCGCTTGTCCTTCAGGTCGTTGACCGTCTTGACCGGCGAGTTCGGCACCGTGACGATGGCGTTGCTCTTCGCGTTCACCGACGTGCCGTCGGCGACCAGCTGGATGTCCTCGCCCTTGCTCTTGGCGACGAAGAACGGGGTGTACGTCGAGAGGGCGATGTCGACCTCGCCGGAGATCGCTTTCTGCATCGACTCCTGGCCGCTCTTGGCGACGACCTGCTCGACCTCGAGGCCCTCGGCCTTGAAGTAGCCGCCGTCGAGCGCCAGCCAGAAGGGGCCGAGGTCCGTGGTCGGCATGATCGAGACCTTGATCTTCGACTTCTCCAGGCTGCCCCCGTTCGACGAGGCGTTCGAGCCGTCCGCGCCGAGCGCACTGCAGCCCGTGAGGGCTGTGGCTGCTGCGACGGTGAGGGCGAGCCCGAGCGCGGCGCGGCGAGTGCGAACCCGGCCACTGCTCATGGCGTTTCCAAGCAAGGCCTGCTCCTTGAAGAAA
This sequence comes from Amycolatopsis sp. 505, assembly GCF_031625235.1. Lineage (NCBI taxonomy): Bacteria > Bacillati > Actinomycetota > Actinomycetes > Pseudonocardiales > Pseudonocardiaceae > Amycolatopsis > Amycolatopsis sp. 505. Next base: position 249,286 of record NZ_JACKQP010000002.1, on the reverse strand, counting down.
AGTGACGGTTGAGGAACCGATTCCGATGGAAGTGCGTGACTCATTCTCGGAACCACCCGGGCCACTGTAGAGAACGTGACAGCTTGCTCACAATGGGTGGAATCACTACCTAACCGAGTGGCGCACGTCACTCTTTCGGCCTCTGGTCTAGACCCACTGCTCCACTCGCCGTAGCCGTTCACCCAGCGTAGGGTGAGGTTCTTGAATCGGCGACGTCCGCTGTGCGTCGACTGAGCGAACGCTGTGCAAGATTGAGCGGGTCCTGTCGGGAGGGTTACATCTTCCCCTGCCGTTCGCTACCCTCTGCACCTGCGGGGAGGTATCAACCTCCGATGTAGTGAGAGAGAGTGCCTGGATGGCCGATCAAGAAGTTCCACTTCGGTGTACCAGCACACACTGTGCTTTTCCTGAGAGAATCTTCCCCGCGAAGACCACTGCCTGGCCGGGCACAACCGCCGCGCCGGTGGGTTAGGCCGACCAACAGACCGATGCAGGACCAGCGCAGGGACCCGACCGTGATGCTCGAGCTGAACCGATTCCGTCCGCACGGACGGGGTTCAGGAACCCCCAGTGGCGACACTGAAGACGATCTTTTCACCCGTACGGGTAGCGTCTGGCGCTGGGCTCCTTCCGATGGGCCGGAGCGCCGGAAGGCCGGGAGCGTGCAGACGAGTGGCTGAGGAGAACGCGATGCGCCCTGGCGGGCGCTGGACCGACCAGGGTTTCCCGAGCACGAACGATGATGGTGGAGCGGCGGTGCCGAACGAAGACGCCGCGGGGGTGGGAGGGGCCCCCGCGCAGTCGCCCGGAGCGGATCCGGGCCGGAAGGCCGGGCTGTTCTCCGGCATGCGCGACTGGCGGCTGCGGTCCAAGCTGGCCGCGGTCCTGATCATCCCGACACTCACGGCGCTCGCACTGGGCGCGGTACGCGTGATCGACGACGCCCGCGAGGCGGCCGAGTTCCAGCGCACCGCCGACCAGGTCGCGTTCGCCGTCAAGGTCACCACAGTGGTGCACGAGCTGCAGAACGAGCGGTCGCTGGCGGTCGCCCGGATCTCCTCGCAGAACCAGCTGCTGCAGACCGGGCTCGACGCGCAGATCGCCAAGGTCGACCGCGAGGTCCAGGACCTGCGCGCTGCGAAGCAGAACCTCGACTACGACGACCAGGCGACCAACGACCGCTACACCCGCGGTCTCCAGCGCCTGGACGCCCTGCGTCCGCTGCGGGCGGCGTTCAACACCCAGAACAGCCTGCCCGACATCACGGTGCTGACCGCCTACTCGGGCGTCATCGACTCGCTCATCGAGCTCGGCCGCGAGGTCACCACCGCGGTCACCGACCGGGACGTGCTGCGCCTCGGCACGAGCACGCAGGCGATCAGCGAGGCCAAGGAGTTCACCACCCGCTCCGACGCCGAACTGCAGATCGCGGCGTTCCGCGGCAACTTCCCCGGCGACCTGCTGGACCAGACGCGCGCGTCGGCGTCCAGTGCCGACGCCTCGGTCGCGGCCTTCCTCGCGAACGCCGACGACGACCAGCGCCAGCTCTACAACGACACCTACTCCGGCCCGGAGGTCGACGACCGCCGGCGGATCCAGACCTCGGCGTTCTCCTTCGCCCAGCTGGGTGACCCGCCGAACATCGACACCACCGCGCTCGGCAAGGACAGCACCGTGTCGGCCGACAAGCTGCACGCGGTCGAGTCGAACCTGCTGGCCCAGCTGAAGACCCGCGCCGACGACCTCGCCACGCAGGCGGTCAACTCGGCGTGGATCGGCGGTGCCGTGGTGCTCGCCGCGCTGGCGCTCGCGGTCGTGCTGATGCTCATCGTCGCCCGCCTGATGCTGCGCCCGCTGCGGGTGCTGCGGAAGAGCGCGCTGGACGTCGCCTACACCCGGCTGCCGGAAACCGTGCAGGCGATCCTGGACGACCCGGACCCGGTCGGCGCCTCCAAGAAGGCCGTCCAGCCGGTGCCCGTCACCTCCCGCGACGAGATCGGCGAGGTCGCGCGGTCGTTCGACATCGTCCACGAACAAGCCGTCAAGATGGCCGCCGAGCAGGCCCTCCTGCGCGAGAACGTCAACGGCATCTTCGTGAACCTGTCCCGCCGGTCGCAGCGGCTGGTGGAACGCCAGCTCGGCGTCATCGACCGGCTGGAAGCCGACGAGCAGGACCCGGACCACTTGGCCAGCCTGTTCGAGCTCGACCACCTCGCGACGCGGCTGCGGCGCAACGGTGAGTCCCTGCTGGTGCTCTCCGGCGCCGGCCTGGCGAAGTCGGTGCCCAAGCCAGTGCCCGCCGCCGACGTCATCGGCGCCGCGGTGTCCGAGATCGAGCAGTACGCCCGGATCGAGGTCGGCATCGTGCCCGACGTCGCGGTCCAGGGCCTGGCGATCCACGACCTCGTGCACGTCCTCGCGGAGCTGCTCGACAACGCAACCTACTTCTCCGAGCCGGAAACGAAGGTCATCGTGCGGGCCGTGGTGACCCGCCGCAAGGCGCTCGCCATCCAGGTCACCGACCACGGTGTCGGCATGAGCGAGGAGCGGCTGGCCGAGGTCAACGCGCGCCTGGCCGACCCGCCGGACCTGGACGTGTCGGTGACCCGGCGAATGGGTCTGTACGTGGTTTCGCGGCTGGCCAAGCGCCACGGCATCGAGGTCCGGCTGCGCGAGAACGAGGACATCGAAGGCGGCGTGATCGCCCGGGTCGTCGTCCCGGCCGAGCTGCTCACCCAGCTCCGCCCGGGCATGCAGCGGCAGACGCCGCCGCCGGCGAACCGCTCCGAGACGTCCATGTCGATGCCGAGCATCCCGATCCCGGCGGCGCGCTCGGACTTCGACCAGACGCAGTCGTTCGCGCAGACGCCGCCGGCACCCTCGGCACCGCCGCCCCCACCGCCGCCGCCGGTGCACGAGCCCGTGGCGAACCAGGGCGGCCTGGTGCCGCTCGACCAGCCGATCAGCCTGGACGACCTGGTCAGCGGCGGCCGCGCGGCGGGCCCGTTCCTCTCGCCGGAACTGCCCAAGCCCGAGACGCCGGCCTGGCCGACCGCCGAGGACCTGGCGCCGCTGACGCCGTCGTCGAACGGCGACGGGGCCAGCTCGCGGGCCGCCGACACGCAGTTCGCGCCGCTGGTGCTGCCCAAGCGCGAGCCGAAGTACGTGCCGCCGGAGGAGCCGCCACCGGCACCGCCGCCCGCGGCCGAGGTCGGTTCGTCGGCGCTCGAGGACGATGTACCCACCCGGCGGTTGCCCATCTACCAGTCGGTGCTGTCACGCTGGTTCAGTGAGGGTGACGACTCGGCCGCCGACCCGGTGCCGCCGCAGGGCAGTGAGGGCGAAGACCCCAACCTGCCGCCGCTCACCGGTAGCGGCGAGCCGCCCGCGGCACCCGTGCCGGCCGAGCCGTCCCGCGACGAGCTCCAGCCGACCGCGGCGACCCGGCACCCGCTGCTCCCCGCCGACGACGGCTGGCACAGTGCCTCCGACGACGGCTGGCAGGCGGCGCAGTCGCTGCTGGAGTCCAAGAACGAGGAGATCACCCCGGCCGGGCTGCCCAAGCGCGTCCCGAACGCCTACCTGGTGCCGGGGTCGATCAGCAGTCCTTCGGTCGACGCGCCGCCCCAGAACAGCTTCGCGGACAACACGGCGGGCATGCCCGGAACGGGTGCGATCACCCGCTCGGCGTCCGCGGCGCGGAGCCGGATGGCAAGCTTCCAACGGGGCTACACCTCGGGACGGCACGCCTTGAAGGAACTCCCGGCCGAAGAGCAGCTGCAGGACAGCAGGGTTCCGGGGCGTGGCAACACCACAGACAGCAGTGAGGAGTGAAAGTGACACGGGCGGGTGCAATGCAGCCGGGTGGCTCCGTGCCGAACGGCCAGGCGCATGCCAAGGCGAACAATGCCGGCAGCTTCGCTTGGCTGATCACGGATTTCGTGCACCGGGTGCCCGGCGCGGCCCACGCGGTCGTGGTTTCGGCCGACGGCCTGCTCCTGGCGGCCTCGCGAGGCCTGCCGAAGGACCGGGCGGACCAGCTGGCGGCCGTGGCTTCGGGGCTCACCAGCCTCGCGCGCGGCGCGGCCAAGGTGTTCGAGGGCGGCACGGTGGCGCAGACCGTGGTCGAGATGGCCAACGGTTTCCTCTTCCTCATGTCGGTTTCCGACGGTTCGTGCCTGGCGGTTCTGGGGTCGCCGGAGAGTGACATCGGCCTGGTCGTCTACGAGATGACCTTGCTGGTGGAGCGAGTCGGCCAGCAGCTGACTCCGGAGATGCGGGCCCAACTGCAGGGTGCGGCCGTCCGCCGCTGAGGACCTGGGAACCGAGGAGAGAGCCGTGGACGACGGGCGCTTGAGGGGTGATGGCCGGCTCGGTGACGACTTCTCCGGCGGGTGGTCCGACCAATCGGACGAAAGCCGCGAGGACTGGCAGTCGTTCCGGGATCGCGTCGACCGCGAGTGGCGCGCGCGGCGGGTGCAGGCCTCCGACAGCGACCCCGTGCGGGAGCCGCCGAACTGGCTGACCGACAGCAATGCCGGGCAGGAACCGCTGCGGCCGATCGCCGGCGGCACCGAGTACCGCGACCGCCTCCTCGGCGGTCCGGGCGCGGAGCTGTTCGGCGGTTCGAGCGGGCCGCTGTACGACGCGCACGAGTTCGCCGCGTACAGCGCCGAACGGGACTTCTCGTCGGGACCGGACTCCAGTGAGTTCGCCGCGGCCCTGCCGCAGCAGGCCCACCAGGAGTACGTGGACACGCCGCCGGCGACGGAGATGGAGACGTCCGGCCTGGTCCGGCCGTACTTCCGGACCCGCGGCCGGACGAAGGCGACGCTCGACCTGGCCATCGAGGCGTTGATCTCGACCAGCGAACAGGGCCGGATGCTCGACCGGGTCCGGGTGCCCGAGCACCGGTCGATCTGCGACCTGTGCCTCGACACCAGGTCGGTGGCCGAGGTGGCGGCGCTGCTGCGCCTGCCGCTCGGCGTGGTGCGGGTGTTGATTGGTGACGTGGCGGGCCTCGGGCTGGTGCTGGTGCACTCCAGCAGCCCGACCGTGGGCGACCGCCCGAGTATCGAGTTCATGGAAAGGGTGCTCAGTGGGCTTCGGAGAATTTGACTCCGACGCGAACGCGCCGCAGGTGACGGGTCCGACCTCGTCGGCCAAGATCGTGGTCGCCGGCGGGTTCGGTTCGGGGAAGACAACGTTGGTCGGGGCGATCTCCGAGATCGACCCGCTGACCACCGAGGCCATGATGACCGAGGCCAGCGTCGGGCACGACGACACCTCGGCCACGCCCAACAAGACCACCACCACCGTGGCGATGGACTTCGGGCGCATCTCGCTGGACTCGGACCTGGTGCTGTACGTGTTCGGCACCCCGGGTCAGCACCGGTTCTGGTTCATGTGGGACGACCTCGCGGTCGGCGCCATCGGCGCGGTCGTGCTGGTCGACACGCGGCGGCTGGCCGACGCGTTCCCGTCGATCGACTTCTTCGAGAACCGGAAGCTGCCCTACGTCGTGGCCATCAACTGCTTCGACCGGCTGCTGCACCACCAGATCGAGGACGTCCGGCACGCGCTGACCATCGCGCCGTCGGTCCCGATCATGGCGTGCGACGCGCGCGAGCGCGAGTCCGCGAAGCAGGTGCTGATCTCGGTCGTCCAGCACGCGATCGCGCACGATTCGGCGTTGCGCGCGGGATAGCCCATGACGCCCCGATCCGGATGCGGCCGTTGGAGTGAACTCCGCGGGCTTCACCCACTTCGGGGAGCGCCGTCACCGTCCGCAGGAGCAGCCGGCCGGTCCAGGCCCCGGCCTTCCGGCCGCGCTGGGTCTGACCTGCGTCGATGCCGCACGGGTGCGAGCCGTGGGGTGTCCCCCGGACGGGGGAGGCGGGGCGGGCTGCCGCCGAACTCGGCCGGGTGCACACGTAGGGTGCGCAGCGGCCGGCCGGTGGCGGACTCGACACCACCGGCGGTGCGAATACGCTTTACCGTGGCGTCGCCGACCGGCCGTGCCGGGCGCTCCGGGGTGCGGCGGGCGACGCCGCACGAGCAAGGAGGAGCAGGAGTGACGGCTTCCGGCCAGGGTTCGTTCGGCTGGCTCATCACGGACTTCGTCCGCCGGGTACCCGGTGCCGCGCACGCCGTTCTGGTGTCCGCGGACGGGTTGCTGCTGGCGCCGTCGGAAGGGTTGCCCCAGGAACGCGCCGAACAGCTGTCGGCGGTGGCGTCCGGGCTGATCAGCCTGACCGCGGGGGCCGCGCGCTGCTTCGAAGCGGGCGGCGTCAACCAGACCGTGGTGGAGATGGAGCGCGGCTACTTGTTCCTGATGTCCGTTTCGGACGGTTCGTCGCTGGCCGTGCTGGCCGCGCCGACGTGCGACATCGGCACGGTCGCGTATGAGATGACCCTGCTCGTGGAGCGGGTCGGCCAGCAGATCACCCCCGAGCTGCGCGCCCAGCTGCAGGGTGGCGTGCGTGGGTAGGGCGAGATGAGGATTTCGGGATTCGACGATCCGGACTCCAGCGGCTGGGACGCACTGCACCGCGGCACCGAGCGCGAGGGTTTCGATTCGCCCAGCAAGTTCGACATGTCGACGCTGTCGATGATCATGCCGAAGCGCAAGCCGTCGCGCCCACAGCCGGACGCGGAGGGTTACACGGACGAGGACACCCGCGAGTGGGGCTCCTCGGCCGACGACGAGGAAGAGTACGTCGCCCCCGAACCTGTCGAAGACGAGCCCACGGGGCGGCGGGCCAGGCGTTCGCGCTCGTACGCGGGTGAGGACGACCGCCGCGACCCCACGGGCTACCACGGCAAGCGCTCTCCGGAGGCCGGCGAGGACTACGCCCGCCCGGAGCCTGGCGGCTTCCCGACCCGGCGCGCGCCCGACTTCTCCGGCGACGAGCCCGCCCGCCCGGCGTTCGGGGGCTACCAGAACCGCCGCGCGCCGGAGTCCGGCGACGAGCCGCCCCTTCCGGACCCCTTCGGCTACCAGGGCACCCACTCGCCCGTCGTGGCCGATGACGGCTACGACCCCGTCGAGCCCGAGTGGCAGGACGACGAGCGGTTCGAACCGGAACCCCCGCCGCTGGAGCCCGCGTGGACTCCGCCGCGCGGCGCCCGCCCGCCCGCTCCGCCGAGCCACCAGCGGTCGGGCCCGCGGCCGCCCGCACCCCGCCCGCCCGCGCCGCGGCCACCGGCCCCGGTCTCGCGGCCGCACCCGGTGGCCCCGCCGGTGTCGCGGCAGGCGGCACCCCCGCCCGCGTGGGCCCCGCCGCCCGCCGATTGGACGCCGCCGCCGGACCCGGAGACCCGCTGGATCCCGAACCCGGAACCGTGGGAGGACCCGGCCTGGAACGAGCCGGCCCGGGTGGTGAGCCCGGTGCCCGTCGCGTCCCCCGGATCGCGGGTCCGCCCGTACACCCGCACCGGCGGCCGCACCCGGTCCGACCACAACCTGGCGCTGGAGGCCCTCGTCTCGACGTCCGATGACGGGCGCCGCTACCGCGGGGTCCGCTCGGTCGAGCACCGCCGGATCTGCGACTTGTGCCTGGACACCCGGTCCGTCGCCGAGATCGCCGCGCACCTGCGGCTGCCCCTCGGCGTGGTGAAGGTGCTGGTCGGCGACATGGCCGACATCGGCCTGGTGCTGATCCACCAGACCGAGCTGATCCTCGGCGACCGGTCGTCCCGCGAGTTCATGGAACGCGTCCTGGCCGGCCTGCGCGCCCTCTAACCGCCGGCGAGGTCCAGGACCAGGGTGTTGCCCGGACCCGGGATGACGGCGTTGATCATCGGCGTTGCCGAGCCGCAGTTCTCGAAGGCCCCGATCGCGTAGGTCGCTTCGAGACGCCCGCCCGTGCCGACCGCGAAGTCGTCCGACGTCAGTTCGGTCGTGAGCGGCTCGGCCGTCCGGCACTCGTCGCCGACGTCGTAGGCCACGCCGCCGACGCGGACGTCGGAGAGCGCCACCGCCCAGGTCGCCGCGCCGGAGAAGCCGCCGGAGAGTGAGCCGTCGGCGTGGCCGGGGCCGAGCGTGACGGTCCCGCTGACCCGGCCGACGCCGGGCAGCGACCGGGTCACCTCGACCGGCGGCAGCGTGATCGTCCCGGAGAAGGTGCCGGGCCCGGTGTCCAGCTCGGCGCGGCCCGGCCCGAGCTCGAGATCGACGTCCGGCTTCGCGATGTGCGTGGTCCCGCGGACGGTGTACGCCGAGTGGCCCGCCACGGCGAAGCCCGTGCCGCTCACCACCGCCGCGGCCACCAGCGCCGTGACCCGCGTTCCCTGCTTCATGATCCAGGCCTACCACCGGCCCGGACGGTCCGGCGGGGGATTCACCGGATCCGGCGTCAGTCCTCCACGAGCGCCGCGGACGTGATCCGGTGCAGCGAGTAGCGCTCGTTGTTCTCGCCTTCGAGGACCCCGCCGCCGACGCGCACCGGCCGGACCACGCGCTGGCTCGCCGTGCCCCGGGAGTCCACGAACCCGATCCACACCTCGCGGCGCTCCAGCGTCGCCCGGGACAGCAGTTCGAGCGTCGCCGACGTGTCCGCGCCGCCGCCGACCGGCGCGCGCACCGCGGAACCGCGGCGGCGGGCCGAAGCCGCGTCGCCCGCCCGGAGGTTGGACACGATCCGGGCCGCTTGGTCCTCGGTCAGTACCGCCTGCTCGCCCGGGCTGCGGCGGGCCGCCCGGGCCTTGGCCGGCAGGCGGCGGCCGCCGGGCCGGATGTCGACCACGCGGCCGTCCGGGCCTTCCGCCGCCGGGGCGAACCCGGCGCCGCGCAGCGCGGCGAGGACCTCGTGCAGCGGGTCCGGGCTGATCACGACGGTCGGCGCGATCAGCCGCAGCGCGTGTTCCGCCGCGACCGGGTGGGCCAGCACCTCGGCCAGCAGCGCCTCGTCGTCGCAGCGCAGGAAGGACGCCGCGACGCCGCCGCGCAGCCGTCCGTGCCGCCGGGCGACGTCGTCGATCAGGTAGCTCAGCCCCTGCGGCACCGGCGTCGCCGACTTCGTCTTGAACAGCGCGTGCAGCTCGTCGGCGGTGCGGCCGGTGTCCAGCGCGCGCCGCACCGACGCCTCGGTGATCCGGTAGACCGTCGCGTGCCCGGCCGATTCGACGTCGGCGGTGGCGGAGATTTCCGCCGCCAGCTCCGGTTCCAGTGGCCCGGGCGCGACGACCGTCAGGTCGGCCTGCAGCAGCACGCGGTCCACCGGCGCGGGCAGCGCGTCCAGGATCGTCTCGACCGCGCCCGGCCGGTCCTCGGCGAGCAGCGCGCGCGTCGCCGTCGTGACGCCGCCGAGCCCGACGATCCCCAGCGCGCTCGCTTCGGCCATCGTCCAGCGGACGGTCTCGTCCCGCAGCCGCCCGCCCCGGCGCGGCGCCCGCCAGGCCAGCACGGCGACCAGTTCGTCGACGCTCTTCACGCCGGCGCCCCGGGGCAGGTCGGCCAGCGCGGAGAGGATCCGCCGCCGCGCGACCGGCGCCAGCGGGCGGCGCAGGTCCTCCGACAGCGGCGCGATCGGCTTGTCCTTGGCGTCGCGGCCGCCGGCCATCCCGGGTAGCCGCGGCAGCTCCAGCCACGCCTGGGCGAGCGTCATCCACCGCTGCGCGGTCGGCGACGCGAGCCACGAGTCGGTCAGCGTCGTCGGCACCCACTCGGGGACGGACGCTTCGCTGTCGGCGACGAGCCCGGCGCCCACGGCCAGCTCGGCCACCAGGATCGCCTGCGTGTCTTCGATCTCGAGGTCCTTGGCAAGCTTCTTCAGCTCGCGCACGCCCAGGCCGCCGGACTTGAGCACCGGCGGCGGCGCGGCCGACCACGCGCGCAGCAGGGCTTCGGTGTGGCGCAGGAACTCCATCGCCTCACCGGCCGCCGCCTCGTCCAAAGTGGACGGCTGGTGCGGGTGGACCGGCAGCTCGGGCTCGGTGAGCGTGCCGGGCGCGAACGCCCCGCCGCGCACCGCCATGCCGAGTTCGCGCGGCAGCTCGACGGTCTGGTCGTCGCGCCGCAGCAGGAGGCCGCGGGCGAGCAGCTTCTGCACCGGCGTCTCGGCCTTCTCCAGCGAGAGGTCGAGGCCGGCGTCGCGGGTGCGGCCGATCGGCGGGCCGGCGGCGAGGGCGGTCAGCACGCCGCGTTCGTCGTCGGACAGCTCGGCGAGCCGCGCGCCGAGGTCCTCACCGGCCAGCGCCGGCGAAGAGGTGCCCAGCCCGGCCGGGAACGGCCCGAGCGCCTCCCGGGCCGCGGGCGGCACGCGCAGGGCGTCGTCGGGTCCCCAGGTCAGCGCCCGCGCGCGCAGGCACGCCAGCGGCGCGGCGATGTCGGCGCCGACGAGCTTGGCGACGTCTTCGACCGGCACCGGGTCGCGGTCCGCGCCGGCGAGCAGGCAGGCTTCGAGCACGGCGAGGGTGAAGGTGTCGAGGTCCTCGCAGGCGCGCGCGACCGAGCCCGGCGTGCCGGCCCGGGTGGCCAGCACCGTGCTGTCGGAGGGCGGGGGCGTGGACAGGTCGCGCCGCGTGCGGAGCAGCTCTGCGAGTGCGTCGTCGGACTCCGCACGCAGCCAGTCCGCCAAAGAGGTCGCGGGCATAGAAGACCAGGGTACCGGGCGGTTGCGCTTCGCTGCCGGGCCTCAGGCAGACTGTCTGCGTAAGACCGTCGTGCGGCTGTGGAGGACGTTGTGGCCAAGGGTGAGAAGAAGCACAAGGGCGTCGACCCGACCTGGCCGGGCGAGGCCGGCGAGCACCCGGTGACCGAGCTCGCGTCCGACCGCCAGGGCGCGCTGTCGCCGTTCGGCGACATCACCTTCCCCCTCGACACGGTGCCCTACGTGCACCCGGAGACCGAGATCAACCGCTGACCGCATAGTTACTGGTCAGTACCGGTATCGGCCCCTCGTGAGGGCGGTCACGGGAGTAGGTTTCCTCCCGTCCCAGCCCACCTTTCCCACCACGGGGGTAGTACCATGCCGGTTCCCGGTCCCGGATATTCGATCACCGTCCGGGTGGAGGCCCCGGCCTCGGTCACGGCGGCCGGTGACCTGACCGCGGCCGTCGGGCGCGTCGGGGGCGTGCTGACCGCGTTCGACGTCGTGGAGTCCCACTCCGACTCGATCGTGGTCGACATCAGCGCCAACGCGCTGTCGGAGAACCACGCGAACGACATCACCCAGACGCTGGACTCGCTGCCCGGCGTCCGCGTCCGCAAGGTTTCGGACCGGACGTTCCTGATCCACCTCGGCGGCAAGATCGAGGTCACGCCGAAGGTCGCGCTCCGCAACCGTGACGACCTCTCCCGCGCCTACACCCCGGGGGTGGCCCGCGTCTGCCAGGCGATCGCCGCCAACCCCGAGGACGCCCGCCGGCTGACCATCAAGCGCAACACCGTCGCGGTGCTGACGGACGGCTCGGCGGTGCTCGGCCTCGGCAACATCGGCCCGGCCGCGGCGCTTCCGGTGATGGAGGGCAAGGCGGCGCTGTTCAAGAAGTTCGCCGACGTCGACGCGTGGCCGGTGTGCCTGGACACCCAGGACACCGAGGAGATCATCCTGATCGCCAAGGCGCTGGCCCCGGTGTACGCGGGCATCAACCTCGAGGACATCGCGGCCCCGCGCTGCTTCGAGATCGAGAAGCGCCTGCGCGAGCAGCTGGACATCCCGGTGTTCCACGACGACCAGCACGGGACGGCGATCGTGGTCGTCGCGGCGCTGCGCAACGCCCTGCGCGTGGTGGGCAAGAGCATCGAGGACTGCAAGATCGTGGTCAGCGGCGTCGGCGCGGCCGGCTCGGCGATCATCCGCCTGCTGCTGCAGAAGAACCCGGGCGACATCGTCGCGGCGGACATCGACGGCATCGTGCATCCGGCGCGCGGCAACCTCGACGACAACCTGGCCTGGATCGCGTCGCACACGAACAAGGAGCAGGTCAGCGGCACCCTGCACGAGGCACTGGTGGGCGCCGACGTGTTCATCGGCGTGTCGGCCCCCAACCTGTTCGGAGCCGAGCAGGTGGCGACGATGAAGCCGGACGCGGTGGTTTTCGCCCTGGCCAACCCGGACCCGGAGATCGACCCGCTGGAGGCCCAGAAGCACGCCGCGGTGGTGGCGACGGGCCGCAGCGACTTCCCGAACCAGATCAACAACGTCCTGGCGTTCCCGGGCGTGTTCCGCGGGCTGCTGGACGCCAACGCGCACAACATCGACGACTCGATGCTGCTGGCCGCGGCGGACGCGATCGCGGACGTGGTGGACAACGGCAAGCTGAACGCGTCGTTCATCGTGCCGAGCGTGTTCGACAGCGCGGTGGCGCCCGCGGTGGCCGAGGCGGTCCGGAAGGCTGTGCTCGCGGAGCGCTGAGCCTCGGGGTGATCCGCGCCCGCGGCGGCGGCCCGACATCGGGCGGCTGCCAGCTCCGGCTGCTCGGCGGTGGCGGCTGCCCGGCATCGGGACGGCTGCTGCGTGGCTGCCCGTCGGCAGGCGGCTCCGGTTGCCGGCGGTGGGGCGGCTGCCGCTGCACGGTGGTGGCTGCCTGGCATCGGGGCGGCTGCCGCTGCACGGTGGTGGTGGCTGCCCGGCATCGGGGCGGCTGCTGCGGTGGCGGCTCCCGGCAGAAGGTTCCGATTGCCGCCCGTTGGCGGCTGCCGCAGCACGGCGGTGGGCGGCTGCCGCGGCACGGCGGTGGGCGGCTGCCGCGGCACGGCGGTGGGCGGCTGCCGCGGCACGCCGGTGGGCGGCTCCGGCTGCTCGGCGGCAGGCGGCTGTCGCTGCACGGTGGTGGGCGGCTGCCGGAGGTGGCGTCCCCGGCGGCGGGCTGGCCGTCGGTGGGCAGGCTGCCGCGGTCGTCACCTGGTGGTGGGCCAGCCGCCGCGGGGCCTGGGCGCGTGCGTTTCGGCGGATGCCCCACCGGGCGCGCGCCCTCCCGGCGGCCGTGCCCGCCGAGCGTTGACCGCCGCGAACCCGCACCCGCCGTCGCTGACCGACGGACGTCCCCCGGGAATGCCGCACTCGCGGAGCGCCGAGCCTCAGCTGATCCGCTCCAACAGCCTCACCTCGACCTCCGGAAGTTCCTCGAACCGGGCCCGGCCGTCCGTGGTCACCAGCGTGCGGCCGGTGGCCCGGGCGGTCGCCGCGATGATCAGGTCGTGGGCGCCGCGGGCCTGCCCCGTGCGCTGGAGGTGGGTCAGCAGCTCGGCGTGGTGCTCGACGACACTCGTCGTGTAGTCCACCACCGGCGTCACCGCCAAGAACTCCGCCAGAAACGCACTGTGCGCCGCCCGGCGGGCCGGGTTCGGGTCGAGCCGCAGCCCGACCTCGTATTCGGTGATCGCCAGGGCCGGTACGGCGACGTCGTCCTCGTCGCCGATCGCTCCCGCGGGCAGCCGTTGCCGTGCGGCGTCGACGAGGATGCCGGTGTCGAGGATCAGTCGCGCCACGGGTCACCGTCCAGCTCCGCCGACGCCGTCTCGCGGACCTTCGTCACGTTCTCCTCGAACTCGCCGCCGACCTCGAGCTTTCCCGCCCAGCGGTGGAACACCGCGCACACCTCGGCGCCGTTCGCGCGCGGCGCGGGCACGATCAGCGCCACCCGCCTGCCGTTGCGGGTGACGACGACCGTTTCGCCCTTCTCCGCTTCGTCGAGCACCGCGGAGAACGACCGGGAAGCTTCCGATGCCGTCAGTTCGATCACGGAATCAGATTATCAGATTCCGGGGTTCTGAACACCGCCGCCGCCGCATTGTCCCCCGATGGTGGAAGTAGCCTCGGCTCGTGAGTGAACTCAGCCACGTCGACGAGACCGGCGCCGCCCGCATGGTCGACGTCTCCGGCAAGACCGCCTCCGCGCGCACCGCGCTCGCCGCCGGCACCGTGCGGACCACCGCCGAGGTGCTGCGGCTGCTGGCCACCGACGGCCTCCCCAAGGGCGACGCCCTCGCCACCGCGCGCATCGCCGGGATCATGGGCGCCAAGCGCGTCCCCGACCTCATCCCGCTGTGCCACCAGATCGCGCTGTCCGGGGTCAAGGTCGAGTTCGTCCTCGGCGAGGCCGAGGTCGGCATCCGCGCGACGGCGAAGACCACCGACGTCACCGGCGTCGAGATGGAGGCGCTGACCGCGGTCGCCGTCGCCGGGCTGACGCTGCACGACATGATCAAGGCCGTCGACCCGGCGGCGACGCTGGACGAGGTCCGCCTGCTCCGCAAGGACGGCGGCAAGACCGGAACCTGGGAGCGGCCGTGAAGCGCAGCGCGCGCGTGATCGTGGCGTCCAACCGCGCCGCGAAGGGCGTCTACGAGGACAAGACCGGCCCGGTGATCGCCGACTGGCTGGCCGACCGCGGGTACGACGTGCCGGCGCCGGTCGTCGTCGAGGACGGCGACCCGGTGGGCGTCGCGCTGCGGGCGGCGCTGGCCGACGGCGTCGCCGTGGTCCTCACCACCGGCGGCACCGGCATCTCGCCGACCGACCGCACCCCGGACGTCACCCGCGCGGTCCTCGACCACGAGCTGCCGGGCGTCGCGGACGCGATCCGCGCGGCCGGCCTGCCGAAGGTGCCGACGGCGGTGCTTTCGCGCGGCCTGGCGGGCGTGGCGGGCCGGACCCTGGTGGTGAACCTCCCGGGCTCCAGCGGCGGCGTCAAGGACGGCTTGGGCGTGCTGGACGGCATCCTCGAGCACGCGGTCGACCAGCTGGCGGGCGGCGACCACCCGCGCACCTCCGCTCCGGCGCCCGAGGTGCGGGTCGCGCGGGCGCTGGTGACCGAGGAGACGCTGTCGGTCGAGGAGCACGCCCGCCTGGTCGAGGACGACGCGGCGGGCGCGGTGGTGACGTTCGCGGGCGTGGTCCGCGACCACGACGGCGGCAAGGGCGTCCGCGACCTGACGTACGAGGGCCACCCGAGCGCGAGCCAGGTGATCGCCGACGTCGTCGCGGACCTGTCGGCGCGCTGGACCGGCGTCCGCGCGGTGGCCGTGAGCCACCGGCTGGGGGCGCTGACGATCGGCGACGTCGCGCTGGCCTGCGCCGTGGCGGCGGAGCACCGCGGGCAGGCGTTCTCGGCGTGTTCGGAGCTCGTCGACGAGGTCAAGGCGCGGCTGCCGGTGTGGAAGCACCAGCACTTCACCGACGGCACGGACGAGTGGGTCAATTCGCCGTGATCCGGACGCGCTGAGGGCGCCTTTGAGTGGTCCTGTCCGGTTCGCCGGGCTGAGGCCGGTTTGCGCACCCTTGAGGGGCGCTGAGAGGGCGCTGAGCGCCTTGAAGGGTTCCCGGCCAGTCTGAAAGAGATGAGGCGGCTGTGCGGCGGCGAGCATGTCCGCGTCGGGGCGACCCTGCGGCAGCCGGCTTGACCCAGCGAGTTGTCCGCGGCGGGGCGCCTGCGTGACAGGAGGCTTGGCCTCCGGCCCCCGGTATCCAGCTTACCGGCGGGGACCGACAGTTCCGGCGCCCCGGAAACGCGTGAAGGGCTCCCACCGCCCGGGGGATCGGCGGTGGGAGCCCTTTCAGGTCACGGCTCGAGGCCGGACTCGCGCATCACTGCGTGATCGTCACTTGGTGGCGATCTTCTGCCCGACGAGGATCAGGTCCGCGTTCGGGATGTACTTCGCGTTCAGCTCCTGCAGCTTCTGGTAGCCGCCCTGGACGTTGAACTGCTTGGCGATCTTGGACAGGGTGTCGCCCGCCACGACGGTGTAGTCACCGGCCGGGTTGGAGCTGCTCACGCCGGTCGCCGCGGGGGCAGCCGGGGCCGCCTTCTTCGGGGCGGGCGCGGAGGTGCTCTTCTTCGGGGTCACCTTCTTGGTGACCTTGCCGGTGGCCTTGGGGGCCGACGAACCGCTGCCGCCCTTCTTGCCGCAGACCGGCCAGGCGCCGATGCCCTGACCCTGCAGGACGCGCTCGGCCACGGCGATCTGCTGCTCGCGGGAAGCGTTCGCCGCGCTGCCGGTGCCGCCGTAGGCCTTCCACGTGCTCTGCGAGAACTGCAGGCCGCCGTAGTAGCCGTTGCCGGTGTTGGTGCTCCAGTTGCCGCTGCTCTCGCACTGCGCGATGGCGTCCCAGTTGGTCGCCGACGCGGGGGTCGCGGCGATCGCGAGGGGAGCGCCGACCGCGATGCCCGCGATGGCGACGCGAGCGACGGTGCGGGTGGCAGCGGACATCTTGCGGTGCTTGCCTCGGTAAGACATTTGGATGCTTCTCGGTTTCCCAGCGCCTACGAACCGGTGTGAGGGTCAGGATCGGGGTCCTGGCGCCGGCCATCCCAGGCCGGCAGGCGAGTCCGACGCACGGCGCGTCTTCGTCGTCCCCTCGTCCCTGTCCGGAAATGCTTTCGCTCGGGGTATGGGTCCGGGGATCCGTCGGACAGGGCTAGGCGCTACGGATTCCCGGTCTTGCTTCGGTCGGTCGGGGCCAACCGAAAAGCGACGGTACGTAACGATGGCCGTGATCGGAAATTATTCGGGGCGTGACCTACGTCACAGTAACGGCACGCAACCCCTGTCGATATGCCTGTTTGTGCAGGTCAGGCGGCCGTTATCTGCCCGTTTCCTCCCCGAGATAAAACACGGATCGTGAGGCTTGCATCACGTGTTTCGGGCAGCGAATGGGCCATTCGCGCGGTCCGGATCGCGATTGGAGCGCGCATCTTATGGGCCTGACCGGCAGGTCGCCAGACTTGACAATCCTGCCTCAGTTGCCCCAAGAGTCACAGCAGTCCCACCTGTTCGTGGGGTTTCCCGACCCGGTCGGAGCGGTGACGGCGGCCACATCCCCGAGCCGACACCGACGCAGGGCGACGGACCAGGTGAAACAGGTCACCGGAAGGCGTGGTGGCCGGTCGCGGTCAGCTTCTCGCGAACGCCCGGAATCGGTGACGCGCCACGCCGGGCGCCGGAAAGCCGGTCGCCGAGCGGTCGGCCGCCGTACCCGAGCGGTCGCCGTTTTACAGGGAAGCCGAAGTCCGCGGCCCTCCGCCGGATGGACCAACCCCCCGGCCCACGTGCTTGGAGAGTCGACACGCGTGATCAGAGGGACGACACGCGTGATCAGGAGGACGACACGCCGTGGCGGCCTGCCTGGGCCGTGTCGACCCTTCAATCACGCGTGTCGGCTGCTCGATCACGCGTGCCGACCCTGCGATCACGCGGGTCCGCGGGCGGGTCAGCCGCCGGCGAAGGGAGGGAGGACGTCCAGCTCGGCGCCGTCCCGCAGGGGGCGGGTGAGGTCGCGGACCGCGATGCCGTCCAGGAGGTAGCTGACCGCGTCGAGGATCCGCGGCAGGGAAGAAGGGTGCAGGCGGGCCAGCTCGGCCACCGCGTCGGCGACCGACGCCCCGTCCGGCAGCTGGACCTTCTCCTCGTCCACGCCCGCCGCGGCCCGCGCCGAAGCGAAGTACCGCACTACGATGGTCACCGTCGCCACCTCAACCGCCGATCGCGCTCATCGGCCGGATCGGCTGCGCGAACCCGGCGTCGTTGATCTCGTGTCCGGCGAGCTTGCCCCACATCGTCGCCCGCCAGGCGTCCGCCACCTCCTCATCGCGCGCGCCCGCGCGCACGAGGGACCGCAGATCCGTCTCGTCGTTGCTGAACAGGCAGGAGCGCACCGCGCCGTCGGCCGTCAGCCGCGTCCGCTCGCAGGCCGAGCAGAACGGCCGGGTCACCGACGCGATCACGCCGACGTCGCCGGGGCCGCCGTCGACCAGCCAGCGCTCGGCGGGCGCCCCGCCGCGCGCCTCCGAGGCCGGCGTCAGCTCGAACGACGACGCCAGCATCGAGAGGATCTCGGCCGCGGTGATCATCTCGCCGCGGTTCCAGCCGTGCTGGGCGTCCAGCGGCATCTGCTCGATGAACCGCAGGTGGTAGCCCTCGTCGAGGCAGAACTTCAGCAGCGGCACGGCTTCGGTCTCGTTGAGCCCGCGGATCAGCACGGCGTTGACCTTGACCGGCGACATCCCGGCGTCCCGCGCCGCCGCGAGGCCCGCGAGCACGTGCGAGAGCCGGTCGCGGCGGGTGATCGTCTTGAACAGCTCGGGGTCGACCGTGTCGAGCGAGACGTTGATCCGGTCCAGCCCCGCCTCGGCGAGGCCCGCGGCGCGGCGGGCCAGCCCGATCCCGTTGGTGGTCATGGACAACCGCGGCCGGGGCGACAACGCCGTGATCCGCGCGACGAGGTCCTCGAGGCCCGGCCGGAGCAACGGTTCCCCGCCGGTGAGCCGGATGTCGGTGACGCCGAGCAGCTCGACGGCGATCCGCATCAGCCGGACCAGTTCGTCGTCGGTCAGCACCTGTTCGCCCGGCATCCAGTCGAGGCCTTCCGCGGGCATGCAGTAGGTGCAGCGCAGGTTGCACCGATCCGTCAGGGAAACCCGCAGATCGGTGGCCACCCGGCCGAAGGTGTCGATGAGATGGGGGTTCTCGGGCCTGGGCACGCGAGATGACCCTCGTGTACCGGGGACGCGAGGAAACCCGAGATCCACTGCTGTCATTACGCACAGAGTAGCTCTCCGAACGCCGACTAGGATACTTTGCGCAGTGAGTGGTTCAGTGGACGAACTAACGAGGGCTCGTGACGGAAAAGACTTACCCGGTCACCGAAGAGGAACTCTTCCGCTTCGCGGAATTGGGCAGGCAAGGCAGCACCTTCACCGTCCTGCGGCACGCCAGGATCGCCGAGCGGATGGGCCTGTCCGGCACCGACCACAAGACGTTCGACCTGGTCATCCAGGCCGGCGGACCGCTCACCGCCGGCCGGATCGCCGGGCTGACCGGCCTGTCCACCGGCGCGGTCACCGGGGTCGTCGACCGGCTGGAGAAGGTCGGCCTGGTCCGCCGCGTGCGGGACCCCGAAGACCGCCGCAAGGTGCTCGTCGAGGTGGTGCCGGGAGCGGAGGAGCGCTTCGCGCCGCTCTTCGAGTCGGCCTTCGACACCCTCCGCGAGACGCTCGCGCAGTTCTCCCCGGCCGAGCGAAAAGCCATCGAGCGTTATCAGAATGTCATCCTCGAACAGCTGCGCGCCGAAGTCATGGGCAATTCGCGCCCCGCATAGCTTTTCCTCAACTGCGGAGATAATGTCTGCGGCATGCCGCAATTTCGGTTGTCCGAGGCCGCGCGCCTGCTCGGCGTCAGCGACGACACCGTCCGGAGGTGGGTGCGCGCGGGGCAGCTGACCGCGACCGACGACGCCGCCGGCCGCAAGGTCGTGGACGGCGCCCAGCTCGCCGGGTTCGCCCGCGCACAGGCCGCCGCGCCCGACGACCCGTCCGCGGTCGGCCGGTCCGCCCGCAATAGGTTCGTGGGGCTGGTCACCGAGGTGATCGCCGACAAGGTGATGGCCCAGGTGGAACTGCAGTGCGGGGCGCACCGCGTGGTGTCCCTGATGAGTACGGAAGCCGTCCGCGAGCTGGGCCTGCGCCCCGGCGTGCTCGCGGTCGCGGTGGTCAAGGCGACCACTGTCGTGGTGGAAACACCGGAAGGAAGTCGATGAAGAAACTTGCCCTCGCTGTGGCCGCCGTCGCCCTGTTCGCGGGCGCGTGCAGCAGCTCGGACGAGCCCAGCACGCAGACCGGCGGGTCGTCCGTCACCGCGCCCGCGCCGAAGGGGGCCGCGAACGCCGGCGGCGGCACGCTGACCGTGTTCGCCGCCGCGTCGCTCACCGAGTCGTTCACCGCGCTCGGCAAGGCGTTCGAAGCCAAGCACCCCGGCACCACCGTGAAGTTCAGCTTCGCGGGCTCGTCCGGCCTGGTCCAGCAGCTGACCAACGGCGCCAAGGCCGACGTCTTCGCCTCGGCCGACCAGGCCAACATGGACAAGGCCGTCCAGGGCGGCGTGATCGACGGCCGGCCGACGGTCTTCGCGACCAACAAGCTCGCCATCGCGGTCGCCCGGGGCAACCCCAAGGGGATCAAGTCCTTCGCGGACCTGAACAAGGCCGGCCTGACCGTGATCACCTGCGCCCCGCAGGTGCCGTGCGGTTCGGCGACCAAGAAGGTCGAGACGGCGACCGGCGTCACGCTCAAGCCGAAGAGCGAAGAGCAGGACGTCAAGCAGGTGCTGAACAAGGTCGCTTCCGGTGACGCCGACGCGGGCCTGGTCTACGTCACCGACACGACGTCGGCCGCGGGCAAGGTCGACAAGGTCGACTTCCCCGAGGCGGCCCAGGCGGTCAACAGCTACCCGATCGCCGTGGTCAAGGGCGGCCAGAGCGCGCTGGCCAAGGAGTTCGACGACTTCGTCCTCGGGGCCGAAGGCAAGACCGAGCTGAGCAAGGTCGGGTTCGGCCCTGCGCAGTAAGCGGTCCTCCGACGGCCGGCCGGGATCCGTCCCGGCCGGCCGTTCGCGCGTCCCGTGGGTCCTGGCCGTCCCGGCCACCCTCGCGCTGGCCCTCGTCGTCCTCCCGGTCGTCGGGCTCCTGGTCCGCTCGGACCTGACGCGGCTGCCGTCGCTGATCGCCACGCCGTCGTCGTGGCACGCGCTGCGGCTGTCGCTGCTCACGGCCGCGTTGTCCACACTGGCCTGCGTGCTGCTCGGCGTGCCGCTGGCCGTCGTGCTGGCCAGGGCCCGCTTCCGCGGGGTCCGGCTGCTGCGCTCGATCGTGCTGCTGCCGCTGGTCCTGCCGCCGGTCGTCGGCGGCCTCGCGCTGCTCTACCTGCTCGGCCGCAAGGGCTTCCTCGGCGCGCTGATCACCGCGCTGACCGGGGAGTCCGTCCCGTTCACCACGACCGCCGTCGTCATCGCGCAGACGTTCGTCGCGATGCCGTTCCTGGTCGTCAGCCTCGAAGGCGCGCTGCGCGGCTCCGGCGACCGCTACGAGCAGGTCGCCGCGACCCTCGGCGCGCGCCCGTGGACCGTCTTCCGGCGCGTCACGCTGCCGCTGCTGCTGCCCGCGCTCGGCTCCGGCGTCGTCCTCAGCTTCGCCCGCGCGCTCGGCGAGTTCGGCGCCACGATCACCTTCGCCGGCAGCCTCGAAGACGTCACGCGCACGCTGCCGCTCGAGGTCTACACGCAGGCCGAAGTGGACATCGACAGCGCCGTCGCGCTCTCGCTGCTGCTCATCGTCGTGGCGGTGGTCGTGATCGCCGTCGCGCGGCCGCGCTCGTGGGAAGGCGGCCTCCGGTGAGCCTGACCGCCCGGATCGCCGCCGTCCGCGGCTCGTTTTCGCTGGACGTCGACCTCGACGTGCCCGCCGGAACCGTGCTGGCCCTGCTCGGCCCCAACGGCTCGGGGAAGTCGACGGTGCTGGGCTGCCTGGCCGGGCTGATCACGCCGGCGGCGGCGGAAATCACCGTGGCCGGCCGCGCGCTGGCCGGCGTCGCGCCGCACCGCCGCGGGATCGGCCTGCTTTCCCAGGACGCTCTGCTCTTCCCGCACCTTTCGGCGGCGGACAACGTCGCCTTCTCGCCGCGCTCGACCGGCGCCGGCCGCCGCGCCGCCCGCGAGCGCGCCTTCTACTGGCTGGCCGAAGTGGACGCCGTCGCGCTGGCCGACCGGCGGCCGGGACAGCTGTCGGGCGGGCAGGCCCAGCGCGTCGCGATCGCCAGGGCCCTGGCCGCCGAACCGGATCTCCTGCTGCTCGACGAGCCCTTCGCCGCCCTCGACGTCGACGCCGCGCCGGCGATCCGCGGCCTGCTGCGGCGGGTGCTCAAGACCGGGCCGACGACCGTGCTCGTCACGCACGACCCGCTGGATGCGCTCGCGCTCGCCGACCACGTCGCGGTGCTGAACGACGGCCGGATCGTCGAACGCGGCCCGACCCGGGAGGTGCTTTCGGCCCCGCGGACGGCGTTCACCGCCCGGATCGCCGGCCTGAACCTCGTGGCCGGGACCGCGGTGACCGAAGGGCTGCGGACGGCGTCCGGCGAGGTCGTCAGCGGCCTCCCGGCGGCCGACGTGGTGCCGGGCGAGCCCGCGGTGGCGGTGTTCGCGCCGAACGCCGTCGCCGTCTACCCGCACGACGGCGAGCACCGCGGCAGCCCGCGCAACACCGCCGACGCCGTCGTCGCGGCCCTGGAGCCGCACGGGCCGGTGATCCGGGTCCGGGCCGAGGCAGGCGGCTGGGCCCACGGCCTCACCGCCGACCTCACCCCGGCCGCCGTCGCCGAGCTCGCCCTGGAGCCCGGCTCGGCGGTGACGCTCTCGGTGAAGGCCGCGACCGTGGCGATCCACCCGGCCGCGGCCTCCTGACCGGCGGGGATCAGGCCGCGTCGTCGTGGTGGTGGCCGCCGCCGGGGTGGACGTGGAACTTGGCCACCGCCGGCGGGTGCACGACGAACGGCCGCATCATGCCCTCGTCCTCGTGGTCGAGGATGTGGCAGTGGTACATGAACTCGCCGGTGCCACCGCCGAACTGCCCGGCGACGCTCACCCACTGGCCGGGGTTCACGATGATCGTGTCCTTCCAGCCCTCCTCGTACTTCTCCAGCGGGACGTCGGTGAAGCCGTCGATCGGCGTCGTCGTCCGCGCGCCGGCCTGGTCGAACGTCGTCGTGAAGCGCCGCCGGAACAGCGCCTGGAACTCCGTCAGGTGGATGTGGATCGGGTGGGCCGGCCCGCCGTTCGCCACGTGCAGGATGTTCCACACCGCCCACCGGTCGTGGTCGATGAAGACGCCGGTGGTGTCGTCGAAGATCCGCCCCACCATCCGGAACGTCTTCAGGCCGCCGTTCGGGTCCTGGAGCTGGATGATCCCCTCGCCGCCCGGGTCCGCCTCGACCTGCTCGAGGTCCCACATCTCCGGGTGGCTCGCCTGGTTGAGCAGCAGCGCGACCCAGACGTGGTCGTGGTCCTCGGGCAGCGTCGTGCCGTGCTGCAGCCGGACGTACGACGTCGAGATCTTCTCCGGCAGCGTGAACGGGTCGTGCCGGGGCCGGCCGTCGACCCGGAACTCCATCAGGTCCGGCTCGACGCCGCCCAGCCGCGGGTCGGCGTTGCGCAGCTTGAGCTTCCGCCCCGGGAAGCGGCTGAAGTCGATGAGGACGTCGAAGCGCTCGGCCGGGGCGACGGCCAGACCGCCGGTGGGCAGCGGCGCCGGTGCCGGCAGCAGGCCGCCGTCGGTGCCGATCAGGCGGACGGCGTCGTTCACCGGGTTGTTGTCCTCGTCGACCAGGTTCAGCGTGTAGAACCGCGAGTTTGCCGCGTTGAGCAGCCGGAAGCGGTACCACCGCGGGTCGACCTCCAGGTGCGGCCAGATCACGCCGTTGACCAGGTTGAACGGGCCCGAGAACGGGATCGCCGGGCCACCGGGGATGACCGGGAACTTGAACAGCAGCTGCCCGGTGAGCGCGCCGGTCGCCGGGTCGGTGTCGAGGTTCCGGTCGGTCAGGATCAGCGGGATCTCGCGGTCGCCGTGCGGCAGGCCGAGCGCGTCCTCCTCGTCGTCGCGGATGAGGTACAGCCCGGCCAGGCCCGTGTGGACGTTGAAGCGCGTGATCGCCATGGCGTGGTCGTGGTACCAGAGCGGCATCGCCGGCTGGCGGTTCGGGTACTCGGCCAGCTGGGACGTCCCTTCGAGGCCGGCGTTGTGCGCCCAGCCGTCGTTGCCGGCGTTGGTGCGCGCGCCGTGGAGGTGGACGACCGTCCACGCGGGCAGGTCGGCGACGCCCTCGACGATCGAATAGCCCTCCTTGTCCAGTTCGCGGCCCGGCCGGCTGGTCGGCGCGCTCGCCAACGGGCCCTGAACGGCGACGAGCGGGAACGCGCCGTCGATTTCGTTCGACCACGAAATCCGCAGCTGCCGGCCGCTGCGCACTTCGATCGTCGGACCCGGGAAATGTCCCGCGTACGTCCACAACGTACTTTCGGGCAATTCCGAGTGCAGCCGCTGCCGCTTGGTCACCATCGGAATGGTGATCGTTTCCCGGCCGCGTGGCCGGAACACTGGTGGAATGCGGAGTGGGTCGAGGAACTTGGTGAGTCCCCAGTTCGGCCCGGTGATCGGCTCGGCCGCTGCCGGGCACTCGATGATTTCGGTCATGATTCTCCCCCTTCGGAACGGGGGCAGGAAGAATTGCGCGGCGGCGCGCACGCCGTCGACGTCGAAAAGTATTCCCCCGAACCCCCTCGGTGGCCGGCAACGCGACTCCCCTCGCGATACCGGCAATTTCAACTGTAGCCCTTTTCGGCGTATCACGCAGGTGTCTCGCGCGCGTGATAGGTTCCGCACCATGAGCGAACGCCGCTGGACGTACCTCTCCGACATGGACGGCGTCCTGGTGAAGGAGGAGCACCTCGTCCCGGGGGCCGACGAGTTCCTCGCCGAGCTGAAGGCGAACGGCATCGACTTCCTGGTGCTGACGAACAACTCGATCTACACCCCGCGCGACCTGCGGGCGCGGCTGGAGCGCACCGGGCTCGACATCCCCGAGGAGTCGATCTGGACCTCGGCCCTGGCGACCGCGAAGTTCCTCTCGTCGCAGCGGCCGAACGGCTCGGCGTACGTCATCGGCGAAGCGGGCCTCACCACGGCGCTGCACGAGGTCGGTTACGTGCTGACCGAGCGCGACCCCGACTACGTCGTGCTGGGCGAGACCCGCACGTACAGCTTCAGCGCCATCACGCGCGCGATCCGGCTGATCGAGGGCGGCGCGAAGTTCATCGCGACCAACCCCGACGCGACCGGCCCCAGCCTGGAGGGCTCGATGCCGGCCACCGGGTCCGTCGCGGCGCTGATCGAGAAGGCCACCGGCCGCTCGCCGTACTACGTCGGCAAGCCGAACCCGCTGATGATGCGCTCGGCGCTGCGGCGGCTGGGCGCGCACTCGGAGTCGACGCTGATGATCGGCGACCGGATGGACACCGACGTGCACTCGGGCATCGAGGCCGGCCTGCAGACCATCCTGGTGCTCACCGGCATATCCACCCCGGAGTCGGCCGAACGCTATCCGTACCGGCCCACGCTGGTGATCGACTCGATCGCCGACCTGATCGGGCGAACCCAGGACCCGTTCGGCGAAGGCTGACCGCGAGGCGGCTGGCCACAGGGCATATCGTCAGCGGATGAGCAAGTCGACGTACGTCGTCGGCGACGTCCACGGCCACCGTGACGAACTCGCCGACGCGCTGAGATCCGAAGGCCTGGTCGACGAGGAGGACAACTGGTCCGGCGGCGAGGACCAGCTGTGGTTCCTCGGCGACTTCGTCGACCGCGGCCCGGACGGCGTCGGCGCGATCGACCTGGTCATGCGGCTCGAGGCGCAGGCGGCCGAGGCCGGCGGCCAGGTCCAGACGCTGCTGGGCAACCACGAGATCCTCGCGCTGGGGATGTACCACTTCGGCGACGAGCCGGTCCCGTCGGACTTCGGCCCGCGCAGCTTCGCCCGCAGCTGGGAGATCAACGGCGGCCTGCTCTCGGACCAGGACCGGCTGACCCCCGAGCACATCGAGTGGCTGACCGCGCGCCCGCTGGCCGCTGTCGCCGCCGATCACCTGCTCCTGCACTCGGACACGCTGGAGTACCTCGACTGGGGCTCGTCGGTCGACGAGATCAACGAGGCGGCTCGCGACATCCTCGAGGGCAGCGACATCGAGGCGTGGTGGGACGTCTGGCGCCGGATGACGACGCGCTACGCCTTCCGCGGCCCGGACGGCGAGGAAAACGCCCAGAAGCTGATGGACGCCCTCGGCGGCACGCGGATCGTGCACGGGCACAGCGTCATCGCCGACCAGCTGGGCATCCACCCGACCCAGATCGAGGGCCCGTTCCTGTACGCGGGCGGCAAGGCGCTGGGCGTCGACGGCGGCCTGTTCGTCGGCGGGCCGTGCCTGGTGGTCGAGCTGCCGTTCTCGCCGGAGTCCTAGGCGATCTCGACGATCTCCTTGCCGAGCGGCACGAGCGACACCGGGATCAGCTTGAAGTTCGCGATGCCGAGCGGGATGCCGACGATCGTGATGCAGAGCGCGATGCCGGTGAAGACGTGCCCGAGCGCCAGCCACCACCCGGCGAAGACGAACCAGACGACGTTCCCGACGCACGAGGCGGCGCCGGCGTCCCGGCGGTCGACGATGGTGCGGCCGAACGGCCAGAAGGCGTAGCGCGCGATCCGGAACGACGCCAGCCCGAACGGGATGGTGACGATCAGGATGCAGCAGATGACGCCGGCGATCAGGTAGCCGACGGCCATCCAGAAGCCGCACAGGACGAGCCAGATGATGTTCAGCAGCGTGCGCATCAGACGTGCAGCTCCCCGCTCAGGACGGTGACGGCCTGGCCGGCGAGGTGGACGCGGTCGCCGTCCTGGCGGGTTTTCACGATGCCGCCGCGGGAGGAGGCTTGCTCGCCGGTGAGTTCCTTCTGGCTCAGCCGTTCGGACCAGTAGGGCGAGAGGATGCAGTGCGCGGAGCCGGTGACGGGGTCTTCGTCGATGCCGACGCCGGGGGCGAAGAAGCGGCTCACGTAGTCCGTTTCGTCGCCTTGCGCGGTCACCAGGAGCCGTCCGGTCCAGGTGTCCTTGAGCCGGCCGAGGTCGGGTTCAAGGGCGCGGACCGTCTCGGCGTCTTTCACGACGGCGAAGAGGTTCTCGACGCCGCGGCCGGTGTACATGAGCTCGGTTCCGGGCAGGATCTCGGACAGGTCGTCGTCGGTGGGGCGCGGCGGGTCGGAGGGGAAGTCCATCTCGACCCAGCCGTTTTCGGCTTTGGCGCGCAGCTCGCCGCTTTTGGTGACGTAGGTCTGTTCCCCGCCGAGAACGTGCGTGACGGCGAGGGTGGCGTGCCCGCAGAGGGCCACCTCGACGGCGGGGGTGAACCACCGGAGCGACTTCGTCTTTCTGACGAAGAAAGCGGTCTCGGCGTGCTTCATCTCGGCGGCGACGGCCTGCATCCAGGCGGGGTCGGCGGGCTCGTCCAGCAGGACGACCCCGGCGGAGTTCCCGGAGAAGGCGCGATCGGTGAAGGCGTCGACGATGAAGAAGCGCATGTCACCAATGTAGCCGGGCTATTTCGGGTTTCCCTCGGGTCTGTCCCTTAGGTGGTCTCCCCGATGGTCGGCTTGACGACCTTTTCGCCGTCGGGCCCGCGTTCGGGCTTGAGATCGAAGACCTCGTCGTCGACGGCGTACTTGTTCTTGTGTTCTTTGTCGTCTTCCTTCTTTTTCCCGGCCGCCCCCGGAGCGGCGGCCCCGGTGCCGCTTTTGCCCTTGGCCGCGGCGGCCGCGGTCGCCCCGCGCTCGAGCCGTTCGCCGGTCTTGCTGCCGGTTTTGGCGCCTTCCTTGGCGCCATCTTTGGTGCTGTCCGCGCTGCCGGCGCTCCCGGACACCCGCGACCCGGCGAACCCGGAGCCGGCCCGCCCGGCGCTCTTCCCGCGGACGGTGTCCCCGCTGGTCGTCGAGCCACCACCGGCGGTGGTCCCGGGCAAGGCGAGCCCGTCGGGCGTCACCCGGCCGAAGGTGCCGGCCGCGGGGGCGACGCGGAAGTTGGTGTTGCCGCTGAAGGTGCCGGTGCCGCTGCTGCTCCCGGGGGGCACGTAGGTGGGCGGTGGGGTGGGTGCCGGACCGCCCGGCCCTCCCGGCACTCCTGCCCCGCCGGTGCCGGCCGGTCCGCCGGGGACGAAGGTGCCGGTCGTCCCGCCGGTCCCGCCGCCGATGGTGGGGGTGCCGGTGAAGCCGGCGCTGCCGGTGCCGTGGAACCCGCTGACCGAGGTGGAGTCACCTTGCCCGAGCTGAGGAGGCGGGGTGTAGGTGGGCTGGGTACTGGCGGTCTCGTGGTAGGTGGAGTCAAGACCTTGCAGGACCTGAACGGCTTGCTGATGAGCGGCATCGGCCTGCTGCTGCTTGGCCTGGATGCCGACCATCGTCGTGTTCATCCCGATGAGGTTGCCGGATTCGTACTGTTGCCGGGCCTTGTCCATCTCGGCTTGCTGGTTGAAGCCGGTGGGCTCGGGCATGTTGGTCTTGGCGTAGTGGGCCGCCGCCGACTGCTGCGAGTAGTGGTTGGAGACCAGCTGCATGGCGTTGCCGGTCTGTTCGGTGTGGCCGGCGGTGCTCTGGAAGAAGGTGTTCGCCTGCTCGGCCGCGGGCCCCTGCCAAGACCCCCCGGCGGCGGTCGCCGCATCGCGGAACTGGTTGGAGGCATCGGCAAGCCAGTTGCCGTAGACATTGGCCACCCGGCTGCGGTCGTTGATGCCCTCGATGTCGAGGTCCTTGTGGACCATGTCGTAGAGCACTTCGTGCGGGCTGTTCGCGTAGTTCTCGCCAGGAGCCGGTGAATCACTCCGCAAGGTCTGTCCCTCTTGCAGGAGTTTCCCTTGCGCGACCGAGTAGTCCGACGCGGCCTTTTGCGAGAGGTGTTGTGCGTCCTCGTTGCCTTGAAGCTTCTGCTCGGTGGCCGCGTAGTAGTCACCCTCGGACTGGCGGTGCTGCGCCCGGTGCGGCTGACTCATGGCTGGACTCCGTCTCAGTTCTTCGGCAGTAGCGGTTCGACCTTCGCAGCGATGTCTTCGACCTGCTTGCATGCGCTCGCAGTATCAAGATCCGAGCTGAGCACCAGCAGAGCCCGGGAATTCTGCTTCACCTGGAAGCGAATCGAACATTGGCCCGACGAGTGCTGCGGCTCTTGCTCCTCGATTGCGGGGCGCCCGTTGACTTTCCCCTCGCTGGCCTGGCCTGGGTTGTTCACATTGTCCCTGTAGTTCCCGCCGGGTTGGAGGACCAGTGCGACATCCACGGACTGGACGTTGCCGGACGTGGGCTTCTTGGTACCGCAGCCGTTTTTGGAGTCCGCGAGCGTCGGAGTCGCCGGAGGGAAGCCTTGCTCCGCGAGAACCTGGTCGAGAATGGCGCAGGGACTGAGGCCCGCGAACGGATTGTCCGGGTCGCCGGTCGCGGGCGTGGTCGTTCCCGCTGCCTGCGAGCTCGGAGCCGCCTGGCCTCCGACCTCGCTCGCACAGCCCGCGAGGCCTCCGGCGAGAGCCGCAATGGCAAGAACTATCTTGATGCCTCGCGCGGTCACTACTCCTGCAGCCCCTTGTTCATTTGGGCGAACGTCATGCTGTGCGCTTCCTCGGTCTCGCGGTAATTCTTGCGAGCGATGATCATGGCTTCGCGTGCTTGCTGGACACCGTCACGCATCTTGATGAGATTGGGGATCAGCGACTCTTCGTCGCCGTTCGCCACCTTCACGTTGAACTCCGCCACGGCCTTGGCGTACTCGCCACCCCCCATCCGAGCCGGGTTGGCCAGGACGAATACCTCGCGGATCATGCTGTTGTAACCATCGAGGAAGAAGTCGCAGGCTTTCATGTACGCCTGGAAGCCCTCTTCGTTGACCGCGAACTGGCCGCCCTCGGCGAGGGACTTCAGGTGGTGGCCGCCCTCGCTTACCCGCTGTGCCGCTTCCGAGTCCGCCGGTCCCTCGAGCAGGCCTGACAGGAAGTTCGTCCCGGCGTCGCCGGCTGCCGGTGGGGGTGTGAACGACCCCGGTGCGCCGAACTGCGATCCGCCCATGACGCCCTCCCCGTCGTCCAGGGACCACCCTGCGTGGTCCCTTCGCACTGTACTAGTGACGAACCGGCGGTGTCAGTGGTTCCGGCCACGGTCGAGGAGCCAGTTCCGCAGGTGAGAACCATCCGAAGGGGTGAATCGCACGCGGGTTTCGTGGCCCGGGAGCGGCTCGTTGAACATGACGAACCGGCCGCCGTCGTTGTCGATGAACGTGGCTGCGCCGATCGGGTGGAGTGCGCCCTGGCCCTGGCGGGCCGACAGCTCGAACGTGCCGTAGCGGTGCAGGGGCCAGGCTGAGAACTCCGCCGCCGCGGCGGCGTCTTCGCGGGTGCCCGGCGCGACGAACGCCAGCTCCGCCAGCGGCACCGGCCGGTAGCTCGGCAGCATGCCGACCACCAGGTCGACCAGCCTGTCCGGCCGCGTCTGCGCGAACAGGATCTCCTCACCCGCCAGCTCCGAAAACACACCCAGGCCGTGGCCGATCGCTGCTCGGTAGAACACCTGGCGGGCGTCCGTCACCTCGGCCGCTCGGACGATGATCAGCACGTCCGGCTGGGTCCACGCCCGGAGTGTCTGCTCGACCTCGATGTCCAGCTTCTCCGGCCCCGCCAGGCCGCGCTCGCGCATCGCGTCCCACGCCGCCGCCAGGATGCGCTCGTTCTCCTCCAGCGTGTGGCCCGGGCTGCGGATCTCGAACGGGTGCCAGTTCGCCGGGAGGCCCGTGCGCCGGATCGCGGCGGCGACCTCCGTCAAGCCCAGCGAGAATTCCTCCGGCACGTCCGCGAGCGTAGCGGAACTCCTCAGATGTCGAGCTGACGAACGCCCGTCTCGCGGAACGTCACCCGGCCGCCCGTCGCCCGTCCGCGGAGGCGGACTATTTCGTGTGGCTGCAAGCCGATCGCCACTCCGAACGCCTCCACGCTCGGGAAGCCGCCCTGCCGCCGGCGCAGCTCCACCGCCGAAGCCGCGCGTTCCGGAGTCATCCCCGGCAGGCCCGCCAGATCCGGCTCCGAGGCCACATTGACGTCCACCGAAGGAGCCGGAGGAGGCGCCAACGGCAGCTCATAAGCCTCGAGGACGTCGTTCTGCCGCAGCTCCCGCGTCCCCAGCCCCACCGTGAACACCCGCGACCCCGCCGACGACGCAACCGCGATCCCGTCCCGTGCCAGCGAAAGCACCGGCAGCCCCGAAGCGATGACCGTGTGGCGCTCGTTGAACGTCGTCCCGATCGGGCGCAGGACCCGGACCCCGATCCCCACCGTGAACGCCGCGCTCCGCCCCTCCGGCACCTCGACCGCCGCCACCTGTGCGCCGGTGCCGAGTTCGGTGACGCCGTGCACCACCGCGGTCCCGGCGCGCTGCTCCCCGGCGTCGCCGGCCGGGAACGCCGTCAGCGTGTCCCCGGCCAACGGCGGTACGTCGCATTGGAAGCCCAGCAACACCGTCGCCGGCCGGCCCGCCCGCAGTTCGTCGAGCGGTCCCGCCGGCCCGAACAACCCGAGCACCCGCATCGGCTGGCCGCCGCGCGACGACGCACACAGCGCACCGAACCGCAGGACGCCCTCCCGGACGGCCACCTGCGCGTGGAACCCCGTCAGCGGCTCGAAAGCCGGCGCCACCACCGTCGCCACCCCCTCCGGGCGGCTCAGGTCCGGCCCGACGACGTCGTCCGTGTAGAGCTCCAGCGCGTCGCCGTTGCCGAGGTCCCGCCGCCCGACGGCGACGAACACGTCCTTCAGGAACCCGGCGCCCGTCACCGGCTCGACTTCGCTGGAGAAAAACTTCTTCCGCACCATGATCCCCAGGCGCAGGTTCTCCTCCAGCACCCGGTCACCGCGCACCAGCCGCGCGCGGGCGCCGCGGACCGCGCGCCCCGTGCTCACCTGCCCTCCGGGCAGCTCACCGAGGCCGGGGACGGTGACCGAGTCGTGGATCGCCTTGCCGAACTCGATCAGCCCGACCCTGGTCTCGGTCACGACGTGGCGGCCAGCGTGACGCTGATCGACTGGTCGGCGTTGACCCGCTCCGACTCGACGCGCATCCCCGCCTGCCCCGCCCGCTCCTTCAGCCGGGCCAGCACCGCCCGCTGCACTTCGGCCGCGTACGCCTCGTCGACCGACAACACCAGCCGCGAAGCTTCCGCAGGCACCAGGCCAGGCCCGTCGACGTGCGCCACCTGGACGCCTTCGGGGCCGTAGCCGAACGTGATCCGCCGCCCTTCCCAGGCGGCGATGACGGTGGTGCCGTCGTCGGTCACCTGGGCTCGCAGCCCGGCCAAAGCGCGCGCGAGCAGATCGCGGTGCCGCATCCGGGTCCGTACGGTGACGACCCCCGGCCGCGCCTGCGCGTGCGCGGCGATCGTGGCGGCGTCGAGCTGGGCCAGTGCCGCACTGCGCAGCTTGAGCGTGACACTCATCGGCGTTCCCCTTCGAGCAGCGCTTCGAGTACTTCGGTGGTGGCGAACCCGTTCAGCTCGATCGCGCCATCGGGGGCGATCGTCAGTTCCAGGCGGTTCGGGGTGCTGAAGATCGACTCGTCGTAGCGGTCGGTCAGGAAGTGGAACCGCTGGTTCGCCGAGCCCGCCCACGGCCGGGACGGCTCGGGCCGGTCCGCCAGGAAGGGCCCGTCCACCAGCAGATCCGTCGACTCCAGCAGCAGTGACGGCGGCAGGTCCTCCAGGACGTGTCCGGTGAAGGTCATCACCGACAACCCCTCGGCCCGGACCGCCGCGGCGAACCGACCCAGCGGCTCGGCCTGGTCGAACGGTTCACCGCCGAGCAGCGTGACGCCTTCGATCCCCGAGACAGCCAGCACCCGGGCGGCCAAATCCGGCCACGACAGGGAAAACCCGCCGCGGGTCGTCCACGTCTGCGGGTTGAAACACCCCGGGCAGCGGACCGAACACCCCTGCGTCCACACGGCACACCGCGCACCCGGGCCTTCGGCGAGGGTGACGTCGACGATCCGGTGCAGGTTCAGGAGTTCCATTGCGACTGCTGCTGCGAAGCGGTGTCTTCAACCGAAGCGGACGTGCGCCGGTAGTCCTCGGTGAACTCCGACGTCTCGGTCTCCGCGCCGAGCAGGTCCTCCAGCAGCGGGATGTAGTCGAGGCACTTCGACCCGGTCACGCCGTGGGTCTCGGCGCTGATCGAGCCGTCCTTGCCGATCGTCACGGTCACGCGATGCGTCATACGTCGATCGTCCTCCCACTCGGTGACGCCGGTGGCGGCGCGACGGGCTCGGGATCGCCGGTGTCCGTGGCGGCCACGGCCCTGGTCTCCGCCCAGTTCCGGATGGCCAGGATCTCGTCGGCCTGGGTGACCGACAGCGGCACGGTCGACTTCACCGCCCGCACCAGGTCGTCGCGGCGCAGCGGCCGCTTCTCGGCGAACGCGTCGACCAACCCGGACAGCACGGCCTGCTCGATCTCGGCGCCGCTGTAACCCGCGCTGACGTCGGCGAGCTCGGCGAACAGCGCGTCGTCGAGCCCCAGTTCGCTGCCCACGAACGGATCGGTGACGCGCTTGCGCAGGTGGATCCGCCAGATCGCGGCGCGCTCGGGCGCCGAGGGCAGGTCGACGAAGAAGATCTCGTCGAACCGGCCCTTGCGCAGGAACTCCGGCGGCAGCGAGCCGACCTGGTTCGCCGTTGCCATCACGAACACCGGCGCCGACTTCTCCTGCATCCAGGACAGGAACGTGCCGAACACGCGCCGCGCGGTGCCGCCGTCACCGCCGCCGCCCGCGCCGGCGAGGCCCTTCTCGATCTCGTCGACCCA
This sequence comes from Amycolatopsis sp. 505, assembly GCF_031625235.1. Lineage (NCBI taxonomy): Bacteria > Bacillati > Actinomycetota > Actinomycetes > Pseudonocardiales > Pseudonocardiaceae > Amycolatopsis > Amycolatopsis sp. 505. Next base: position 216,082 of record NZ_JACKQP010000002.1, on the reverse strand, counting down.
CAGCACGCACGGCGCGATGCCTTCCGCGGTGCGGATGACCGTGCGGATGTTCTTTTCGCTGGAACCCACGAGCCCGGCGAAGACGCGCCCGAGGTCCAGACGCAGCAACGGCAGCCGCCACATGTTCGCGACGCACACCGCGGACAGGCTCTTGCCGCAGCCGGGGACGCCGGTGAGCAGCAGCCCCTTCGGCGCCGCGAGGTTGTACGCCGACGCCGCGGGCGTCCACGTGCCGGTGCGCTTGGTCAGCCAGCGCTTGAGCCGGTCGAGGCCGCCGACGGCGTCGAAGCTCGTCTCCGCCGGCACGATGTCGAGCATCCCGGAGCGCCGCACGGCCTGGCGCTTCTCGGCGAGGATCAGCTCCAGGTCGCTCGGATCGAGCCCGCCGCCTTCGACCAGGGCCCTGGCGAACGCGTTTTCGGCCTCGGGCAGCGTGAGGCCGCGCGCGGCGGCGACGATCATGTCCCGGTCGTCGCGGTCGATGCTGATCCGGACGTTCTGCCGGTGCGCGGCGACCATGCTGTCCAGCAGCTCGCCGATCTGGCGCTGGTCGGGCAGCGGGAAGTCGACGACGGTCGCGTCGTGCTCCAGTTCCGGCGGCACCGGCAGTGACGGCGACACGAGGATGAGGCTCAGCGGCACCGGCCGGGTCTTGAACGCGGCCGCGAGCTCCCGCAGCCGGCGCACGACGTCGGGATCGGGCCGGTGCCCGCCCTCGGACACCAGCGACGGGTGCAGGTCGGCGAACACGAAGACGGCGGGCTCACCCCAGCCGTAGACGCGCTCGAGCGCGGCGGCCGCGGTGCGCGTCTCGCTGATCGGCGGGCCGCCCGCGGGGGCCAGCCCGGTGGTCGACGACCAGACGTAGACGCGCCGCGGGGTCCGCAGCCGGTGGGCGTCTTCCGCGACCGCGCGGATCTCTCGCAGCACCCGCTGCTCTTCGTGCGTTTCGACGACGAGCAGCGGGTAGCGCGCCTGCAGCAGCTGGGTCAGTTCGTCGCGGAACCCGGCCATCGATCGCCCCCTCGAAGTCCGTTCGGACCCTACCAACTCAGGCGCCGACGACGAGGATCTCGTACGTCGGGCTGGTGGGCGGGTAGCCGCTGTAGATGTGGGAGTTGACCACGGCGAGGTGGTTGCCGATCTTGATGGCCGAGACCGGCTGGTCGAACAGCGGGTCGGTGATCGTGCCGGCCGAGGTGCCGTGGCTCAGGTCACCAGCGAGACACCAACGGGTGATCTTGTCGTCGAGCTGCACCGCCCAGAGCCGGTTCCCTTCGAGCACGAGACTGGCGACGCTGGGCGCGTTCACGCCCGCGATCTCCTCGCTGACCCCGGTGCGCGGATCGATCGTGAAGACCTCGCCGGGAATCGTGGCGGCCACGAGCAGGGTGTCGCCGGACGGCGTGGCGATGATGTCGTTCATGAAGAAGTCGCCGGGTGCTCCGCCCGCGCCCGGCCCGCTCAGCGCCAGGGTGCGCGGGGTGCCCAGCCCGCCGGCCACGAACGGCACGAAGAACAGCTGCGGGTGGTAGGAGTCGGTGAACCACGCGCCCCGCGGCGTCACCACCACGTCGTTGACGTAGGACGTCTGCGGGTCGCCGAAGGTGTAGTCCGCGACCTTCGCCTTGGTGCGGACGTCGTAGACGTAGGCCTTGCCGCCGATCGCGCCGGCGACGAACAGCAGGTCGTGGCGCCGGTCGAAGTCCACTCCGGCCGCCATGGTGCCGGGCGGTACCTCGATGAAGCGCTCGGCCGTGCCGCGCCGGACGTCCTCGCGGAAGATCGTGCCGGCGATGAGGTCGCCGGTGTAGTAGGTGCCGCCGCCGGCGGCGGTGATCCCTTCGGCGGACGTGGCGCCGGGCAGCACGATCACCTTCGTCGCCGCCGACGCCGGGGTGGCCACCGCGAGCAGCAGGACAGCGGACACCAGAGCCAGGATTCTTCGCATCGGTTCCCTCCCTCTTCCCAGGGGGATCCTGCCACCGTGCTGGCCGACCCGGCACCGGATTCCTAGACTCGGCCCCAGTCACCGCCGACTTCAGGAGGCACCATGCCTGACGCGCCCGCCATGCCGAGCTACGCCTCCGGAATCTCGGAGGTCCCGCTGCTCGGGGACACCATCGGCGACAACTTCGACCGGACGGTGGCCGCGTTCGGGGACCGGGACGCCCTCGTCGACCGGGCCGCGGGCAAGCGGTGGACCTACCGGGAGCTGGCCGCCGAAGTGGACGCGCTGGCGCTGGGGCTGGTCGCGCAGGGCATCGGCAAGGGCGACCGGGTCGGGATCTGGTCGCCGAACCGGGCGGAGTGGACGTTCCTCCAGTACGCGACGGCGAAGATCGGCGCCATCCTGGTCAACATCAACCCGGCCTACCGCGTGCACGAGCTCCAGTACGTCCTCGACCAGGCCGGCATCCGGCTGCTGGTGGCGTCGGACAAGTTCAAGACGTCGGACTACCCCGCGATGGCCGAGGAGGTGCGCGGGAAGTGCGCGGCGCTCGAACAGGTCGTTGTGCTCGGCGGCGGGGACTGGGACGCGCTGCTGGACGCCGGCCGCGGCGGTGACCCGGCGCAGCTGGCGCATCTGCAGGCCGGGCTGTCGGCCGACGACCCGATCAACATCCAGTACACGTCCGGGACCACGGGCTTCCCCAAGGGCGCCACGCTGTCCCACCACAACATCCTGAACAACGGCTACTTCGTCGGCGAGCTCTGCAACTACACGGAAGCGGACAAGGTCTGCATCCCGGTGCCCTTCTACCACTGCTTCGGCATGGTGATGGGCAACCTGGCCTGCACCAGCCACGGCGCCTGCATGGTCATCCCGGCCCCCGCGTTCGATCCGGAGGCCACCCTCGAAGCGGTCGCGGCCGAGCGGTGCACGTCGCTCTACGGCGTGCCGACGATGTTCATCGCCGAGCTGAACCACCCGGACTTCGAGAGCTTCGACCTGTCCAGCCTGCGCACCGGGATCATGGCCGGCTCGCCCTGCCCGGTCGAGGTGATGAAGCAGGTCATCGACCGGATGGGGATGGCGGAGGTGTCCATCTGCTATGGCATGACCGAAACGTCCCCGGTGTCGACGCAGACCCGCGCGGACGACTCGATCGAGCGTCGCGTGTCGACGGTCGGGCGGGTCGGGCCGCACCTGGAGGTCAAGGTCGTCGACCCGGAAACCGGCCTGACGGTCCCGCGCGGCGAGCCGGGCGAGCTGTGCACCCGCGGCTACTCGGTGATGCTCGGGTACTGGGAGCAGCCGGACAAGACGGCCGAAGCGATCGACGCGGCCCGCTGGATGCACACCGGCGACCTGGCGGTGATGGACGGTGACAGCTACCTCAACATCACCGGCCGCATCAAGGACATGGTCATCCGCGGCGGCGAAAACCTGTACCCGCGCGAGATCGAGGAGTTCCTCTACACGCACCCGGACATCCTCGACGCGCAGGTGATCGGCGTCCCGGACGAGAAGTACGGCGAAGAGCTGATGGCCTGGGTGCGGATGCGCGAGGGCGCGGAACCGCTGACGGCGGAGAAGGTGCGCGAGTTCTGCAGCGGCAGGCTGGCGCACTACAAGGTCCCGCGGTACGTGCATGTCGTCGAGGAGTTCCCGATGACGGTGACCGGGAAGGTCCGCAAGGTCGAGATGCGCGAGAAGTCGATCAGCCTGCTGGGGCTGGAACAGGCCGCCTCGACGAAACACGCCTAAACCGGACGGCCGGGCTGGGCGTTGCTCCTTCGCGGCGGAGGGGGCGCTTCCGACACGGGAGCGACGGGACCGCCGGCGGAGGGGGAGTCGTGCTGTCCTGCCTGAAGAAACCGATCACCGTGGGAACGCTGCTCGCGGCGGCCGCGCTGGGCCTGCCGGGCGTGGCGGCCGCGGCCGGCGTCGCGCCGGTCGACCTGGGCACCCTGCCGGGTGACGCGTTCAGCACCGTGGCGGCGATCAACGCCACCGGCACCATGGTCGGCGAGTCGCTCCCGTACGACGTGCGGATGCGCTTCCACCCGGTGAAGTGGGACAGCCAGGGCCGGATCAGCGCCCTGCCGACGCTGGGCGGCGAACAGGGCCGGGCGGTCGCGGTCGACGACGCCGGGGTGGCCGTGGGCTGGGCCCAGGACGCGAGCGGTGCGGAGCACGCGGTCCGCTGGGCCCCGGACGGTTCCGTCACCGCGTTGCCGTGGGCGGGGTCCTCCGAGGCGAAAGCCATCAGCCGGTCCGGCGTGGTCGCCGGAAGCGGCAGCACCCCGCAGGGGACGTACGTCGCGCTGCGCTGGGCCCCGGACGGCTCGGTCACCCAGCTCGCTTCGCTGCCCGGCGGCGGGCAGGGCGTCGTCACCGGGATCACCGCGGACGGCTCGCTGATCAGCGGAAGCGCCTCGGACGCCGCCGGCAACGAGCACGCCGTCCGCTGGACGGCCACGGGCGCGATCACCGACCTCTCGCCGGGCAACGTGGGCAACCCGGGCGCCACGGCGGCCGCGATCAACGACTTCGGCGTGATCGCCGGGAGCGTCACCGAGGCGGGTTCGCGGGCCCCGGTGGCCTGGAAGCGGGACGGGCAGCGGATCCGGCTCGACTGGCCGGCGGCACCGGCCTCCGCGACGCCGCGCGCGATCAACCGCGCCGGGGTGGTCGTGGGCAACGGGTCCGTCGACTTCGCCCAGGACCGGGCGGTGCGCTGGAGCGCGCGCGGGGCCACCGTGCTGGAGCCCGCCCGGCGGTCCGAGGCGGTGGCGCTCAACGACTCCGGCACGGCCGTCGGCAACGTCGAATCGGTGGCGGCCCGCTGGGCCGCGGACGGCACGGAAACCATCCTCGGCGCCTTGCCCGGCGGTGGCTACAGCTGGGCGACCGGGATCTCCGCCGACGGGACGATCATCGGCCGGTCCGACCTGTCCTTCGGCTGGCACGCCGTCTACTGGCCGGCGAGCTGACGGACCGGTGTCCGCGAAGCACGGCTAAACCGCTCCGGGCGGCCAGGCGTGGTCCTGCGCGATTCCGCGGAAGGAGGCGTCCGATGATCATCCTGAGCTGGGACTGGTGAAGATCCGGGTGGGGCACCTCGGTCGAGGTGCCCCACGCCGGGGGCGTCCTCAGCCCACCGCGGCAGCGGCTTCCGCGATCGCCTTCGCGTCCTCTTCGCCGAAGGTTTCTTCGAGCTGCTCCGGCGAATAGTCGACGTCGATCTGCTCCACCGGCATCCCGCGCGCCGACTCGATCGCGCCCAGCCGCCGCTGCGCCCGGTCGGCCGCGTACTGGATGATCTCCTGCGGGTCGTTGTCGAACGGGATCTCCTCGAACTGGTCCTGCACCCACTGGATCATGTTCAACGCGTGCGGCAGCAGCTCGCCCATCCGCTGCTGCACCGCGTCCCACAGGGAGTCGTCCGCGGCGACGTGCCGACGGCAGGTGAAGGTGCCCCAGGCCATGTGGCGGCGCTCGTCGTCGCCGATGCGGCGGACCAGTTCCTGCATGCCCGGCAGGATGTCGTGCTGGGTGCAGATCAGCTGCCACGAGTAGTAGCCGGTGAGCGCCAGGCTGCCCTCGATGACGTGGTTGTACGTGACGCTCGCGCGGATCTGGTTGAGCGGGCTGGGATCGTCCTCCAGCGCCCGCAGCGACTGCGGCAGCTCTTCGTAGAACAGCTTGCGGTAGTGCGGGTTCTCGGCGACGAACGGGTGGAGGTCCTGGGTCAGCCCGACGGCGTCCATCCAGCGCCGGAACACCTCCGTGTGCTTGGCTTCCTCGAAGCAGAACTGCGTCAGGTACATCTCGTCGCCGAACCGGCCGGTCGCCGACATCGCCCGCATGAACGGCTGGATGTCCTCGGTGACAGCCTCTTCGCCGGCGATGAACTGCGCGACCAGGTACGTCGTGCTGCGTTTCTGCTCGTCGTTGAGCGTGTCCCAGCCTTCGCGCTCGCGGCTGAAGTCGATGTCGGCCGGGTTCCAGAACTTCTTGTTGCCCTTGACGAACAGCCGCAGCGGGAAGGAATCCCAGTTCAGCCCGCCCTTGCGCAGTGAGGAAAAGCCGGTCCGGAGCTCCGGGAGCGTGTCGGTCATCGTTTCACTCCATTGTGGACGAATTGGCGGATGGCGGGTTCCAGGACCGCGGTGACGGCGCCGGCCGCCTCGGTCGCCGAGTGCGTGGAAAGCACCAGGTGGGACAGGGAAAGCCGGACGACGGTCTCCGCGAGCAGGGCCGCGGCCTCGGCGGAGAGCCCGGGCTCGAACTCGCGGTACTGCTCGGCGGCGAGGTCCGCGGCCGCGGTGAGGATCGGCTCACCCCGGGTGGTGAGCAGGGGCAGCAGGTCCTCGCCGGCTTCGGTGCCGAGCGCCGCCGCGACCAGGCGGTTCTCCCGCGCGTGCTCGATCGTGTAGACGACGGCGTGGTGGATGCCCGCCAGGAGCCCGTCCGCCGTTTCGAACCGCTGCCGGATCCCGTCGAGGAACTCCGACGCGGTGCGCAGCGCCACCGCCTGGGTCAGCGCCGCCTTGTTCCCGAACTCGTTGTAGACCGTCTGCCTGCTCACGCCGGCTTTCGCGGCGACGTCGGCCATCCGCAGGCCCGCGTGGCCACGGTCCGGCAGCAGGTCGGCGGCGGCGTCGAGCAGCGCCTCCCGCAGGGACGCCTTCGTCCGTTCGGTGAAGCTGGTCACACCTCCACCTTGACACAGATCACTCCGCTGTCAAGGCGCTGTACATGATCGGCTCACGTGTAAAACTGTCGGTGTCTCGGGTTACCGTGTTGATCGTGGGCATCACCGTGGGGTTCGACCTCGACATGACACTGATCGACGCCCGGCCGGGCATGGCCGCGGCGATGAACGCGCTGGGCGCCGAATCCGGCCTGCCGCTGGACGGCGAGGCGTTCGCGGCCAACCTGGGGCCGCCGCTCGACGACATCCTGCGCGGCTTCGAAGCGCCCGAGGAACGCATCCCGGGGCTCGTCGACCGGTTCCGCGCGATGTACCCGGAAGTGGTCGTGCCGAGTGCGGTCGCGCTGCCGGGCGCGGCCGAGTCACTCCGCGCGGTGCACGCCGCGGGCGGGCGCACGCTGGTCGTCACCGGGAAGTACGGGCCCAACGCGCAGCTGCACGTGGACGCGCTCGGGCTGGACGTCGACGAAGTCGTCGGCGAACTGTGGTCGACGCAGAAGGCCGAGGCGCTCCTCGCCCACGACGCCCGGGTGTATGTCGGAGATCACGCGGGCGATGTCCGAGGTGCTCTCGCCGCCGGGGCGATCGCCGTCGGCGTCACCACCGGGCCGTGTGATCGCACGCTGCTGCTGAGCGAAGGAGCGGAGGTGGTGTTCGAGTCGCTGACGGAGTTCCCGGCGTGGTTCGAGAAGACGTTCGCGGCGGTGCCCTAGTTCTTGGCTCGGGCCTCGATCACCAGGGCGATCAGGCCGAGGAGCAGGCCCAGCGGCGTGATGACCCCGGCGGCGACCGACAGCCAGATCGGCAGGTTCTCCAGGCCGGCGGCGAACATGATGAACACCGCCAGCACGGCGAGCATGCCGAGGCCGAAAAGCCCGATGCCGACGCGCATCAGGAACGGTTTGCCGGGAGCGGCCACACCGGCCTCCTTCGTCGTGCTCTTCATGACGCATGAGGGTATCCGCCGGTATCGACTTCTCCCCAGGGGCTGTGGCGAGATACCCTTTACCCAGCGCGCCCTGGGTACGCCCCGGGCGCGTTCGTCGTGAGCGGACAGCAGAAGGACTGGTGAGGGAAGTGCCGACCGGCAAGGTCAAGTGGTACGACGCGGAGAAGGGGTTCGGGTTCGTCACGCAGGACGGTGGCGCCGACGTCTACATTCGCAAGGCCGCGCTGCCGCAGGGCGTCGAGGGGCTGAAGGCCGGACAGCGGCTGGAGTTCGGCGTCGCCGACGGCCGCCGCGGGCCGCAGGCGCTCTCCGTCCGGCTGCTCGACCCGCCGCCGTCCGTCGCCGAAGCGCGCCGCCGCCCGGCCGAGGAGCTGCACGGCCTGATCGAGGACATGATCAAGCTCCTGGAGCTCAAGGTGCAGCCGGACCTGCGGCGCAACCGCTACCCGGACCGCAAGCACACCAAGCAGATCGCCGAAATCATGCGCGCGGTCGCCCGGGACATCGACCCCTAAGCCTCCAGCCGGAGACCCCAGACGTCGCTGGGCAGCAGGCCCGATTCACCGGTGCTCGAGTTGAGCACGGCGGTGTACTTCTGCACGTCCACCGCCGAAATGCGGTCGGCGGGCGTCGGGGGCATCACCGTGTAGGCGTAGCGGTCCAGCGACGTGAACGGGATCGGGTCGCTCTGCTTGAACTCGCCCTGCGGGGTGACGTACTCGTAGACGATCTGCCACGGCGCGTCCGCGACCTCGCCGGGCACCGAGATCTGCACCGGCTTGCCCGGGCGCACCTTGAGCGTCTTTGTGTCGCCCGTGGCGCTGCACGGCTGCGCGAGCTGCCGGGAGTAGTCGCACGAGAGCACCGGCGTCGTGTTGATCGTGTGGCCGTCGGCGTAGAAGGTGACCTCGGCCGGGCCGGGCGCCGAGCAGCCGGCCACCGCGAACCCACCGGCCGCAAGCAGGGCCACCACCCGGGAACGTCGCATGGGCCCAGACCCTACCGGCGGGCCGTCGGGTCCCGGGGCAGGCCCTGGGCCGGGAAGCTGCCGGTCGGCTCGGGGCGCAGCGGCCGGTCGCCGCCGAGGCCCGGCACGAGCGACCCGCCGCGGCGCACCAGGTACGTCTGGGTCAGGCCGACCGCCAGCAGGATGCTGATCACCAGGAAGCCGATCCAGTACGTCGGCGGCAGCAGCAGGCCGACCGCCCCGCCGAGGCACCAGGCCAGCTGCAGCACGGTTTCCGACCGGCCGAACGCCGACGCGCGCGACTCCTCGGGCAGGTCTTCCTGGATGACGGCGTCGAGGCTGATCTTGGCCAGCGCGCTGGCCGTCGCGCCGATCAGGCCGACGATCGCGGCCGTGGCCAGGCCGGGCAGGAGCGTCGCGACCAGCGCGGCGAGCACGCAGCCCGCCACGCAGCCGACGATCACCTGGTCGGGGCTGCCGAAGTGCAGGCGCGAACCCAGCGCGTTGCCGAGGAACCCGCCGGCGCCCGCCGCGGCGCCGATCACGCCGAGCAGCAGCAGCTGCATGAACGGCGTCTGCCCGCTGCCCTCGGTCTGCGCCTTGACCGCGAACGCGGCGAACATCATGAGGAAGCCGGTGAGCACGCGCACCGAGCCGTTGCCCCACAGCGCGACGACGATGTGGCGGCCCAGCGGCTGACGGCGCTTCTTCTCCTTCGGGTGCGCCGACAGGGACGTCGGCACCTCGCCCTCGGTCGCCTCCACCCAGGCCGGGATCCGCATCGACTGCACGGCGGCGGCGACGCAGATCAGCGCGGTGAACCACAGGGCGCCCGCCGAGCCGGTGATCGCGTTGACGCCGCTGGCCAGCGCGCCGAACACACCCGCCGCGACCAGGCCGAACGTGGTCAGCCGGGCGTTCGTCTTGGAGAGCGTGATCTCCGACGGCAGCACCCGCGGTGTCACCGCGGCCTTGAGCACGGTGAACGACTTCGACAGCACCATCATCCCGAGCGCGGCCGGGTAGAGCAGCCAGTCGTCGAAGTGCAGCGCCATCACGACGGCCATCAGGCCCTGGCCGATCGAGGAGGCGCACATCGCCAGCCGCCGGCCGCGCTGCACCTTGTCGAGCGCGGGCCCGATCACCGGCGCGACCAGCGCGAACGGCGCGATCGTGATGAGCAGGTAGAGCGCGACCTTGCCCTTGCTCTCGCCGCTGGTCGCGGCGAAGAAGAGCGTGTTGGCCAGCGCGATCGCCATGGCCGCGTCGCTGGCGTAATTGAGCATCACGGCGTAGGTCAGCGAGGTGAGGCCGGACTTCTCGGCGCCGTCGGCCTTCGTCGCGCGCTGGAAGGCGTCGACGGCCTGGCCGGTCAGCTGCCGGCTGCGCATCGCCGCCACCCGAGTGACGGTGATCTTCTTCGGCAGCTTCGGCGTGCCGCCCGGCGTGCGCGGCTCTTCCCGCGGCGGCGGCGGCCCCGGCTCCGGCGGCCGCGGTTCGCCCGCGTAGCCGCCGGTGTCGTAGTGCTCGTACTCACCGCTGCCGGGGTGGCGTTCGCCCTGGTAGAAGCCGCCGGGCGGCTCGCGGCGCACGGGCTCGGTGCGGTGCGGGTCGTAGGGCCGGGCCCCGCGCGGCGGCGGCCGGTGATTCATCGGCGCGGCCGCGGTGGGTGCTTCGTCGGCGTTGGGCACGCGGCCGTCGTGGAACCCGGCGCGCGGGGGCGGCGGATTGCCGTGCTCGACGGGGCGCTGGACGCGGGTGGGCGGCGGGCCGCCCTGCGCCACGGGCCGCTGGACGCGGGTGGGGGGCGGCGGGCTGCCGTGCTCGGCGCGCGGCGCGGCGGCGTCCCGCCAGGACCGAGCCTGGGCGGCGCCCGGCTCGGGCGTCCAGCGCCGCTTGGACTTCCGGCCGCGCTGCTGCGAGCCGGAGCCGTCGGAGCGGGAGCCGAAGAGTGCCACGTGTCAATCCTGCCTTACCGGGGGTCGGTTCCGCCTGCTCATCCGTGCTTTCCGGCCGGAGCCGGGACGAACCTCACCCGGAACGTGGTCGGCCACTGCTTCCCGGTGAGCAGGAAATCGCCGGTGCCCGGGACGGCGGCGATACCGTTGAGCACGTCTTCGGCGCCGGTCGCCTTCACCTTCGCACGCAGCTGACCTGCGTCGATCGTCCCGGTGACGCGCCCGGTGGCGGCGTCGATCCGCAGCACGGTGTCGGTGTGCCAAACGTTTGCGTAGACGTCCCCGCCGACGCATTCGAGCTCGTTGAGCTGGTCGCGCCCGACGTCGACGCTCCCGGTGACGGCGAAGGTCTTCGGGTCCCGGAAGGTGAGCTGCGCCGAGCCGTTGCTCATGACCAGGCGGCCGTCGGCCTGGTGGCACAGGCCCCAGCCCTCACCCTGGAAGGGGACCCGCCGCAGCTCGGCGAGGGTGGTGGCGTCCCGTTCGATGGCGACGCCGTCCTGCCAGGTGAGCTGCCACAGCGTCGGCCCGAGGACGGTGACGCCCTCGCCGAACATCGGCGACGGCAGCGTGGCCGTGGTCCGCGGCGGCCCGCCGGCGGGGCCCGCGGTGAGCGTGGACTTCCCGGCGAGCCCGGTGCTCTCGTACAGCGTGTCACCGGCGAACTCGAGGCCTTCGGTGAAGGCGGCGGGATCGTGCGGCAGGGTCGCGAGGACCTGGACGGTGAGCCGTTCCGGCCCGGGTTCTTGCGCTGGAGCGCTGGCGCAGCCACCGAGGGCGGCGGCCAGCAGCAGGACGGTGACGATCGGCGTGCGCACGATGAACAGCCTGGCACGGGCGCCGCGGATGCGTGCGGCACAATTGGCCGCATGACTTTGCTGCTGACCCTGGACGACGGTTCCGTGCAGCGCAAACTCGCCGACGCGGTGGAGTTCGCGCGAGCTGCGGTGCTGGAGGACGCACCCGAGGAGCAGCTCGGCGCCCACGTGGGTGTCACCCGCGAGGACGCGGTCACGGCAAGTCACCTGTTCGAGGCCCAGGTCCCGGGCTACGGAGGCTGGCGCTGGTCGGTCACGGTGGCCCTGGCGGGCGACGACGAGCCGGTGACGGTCAGCGAAGTGGTCCTGGTCCCGGGCCCCTCGGCGCTGGTGGCCCCGGCCTGGGTGCCGTGGGAGCGCCGAGTCCGAGCGGGCGACCTCGGAGTGGGCGACATCTTCCCCACGGCGGAGAACGACCCCCGCCTGGCCCCGGCATACATGCAATCGGACGACCCGGCGGTGGAGGAGACGGCCCGGGAGATCGGCTTGGGCCGAGTCCACACGCTGTCCCGCTTCGGCCGCACGGAGGCGGCGGCCCGCTGGCACGCGGGCGAGTTCGGACCGAGGTCCGACATGGCCCGAAGCGCGCCGGACGTGTGCGGGACGTGCGGGTTCTTCGTGCCACTGGCGGGTTCGCTGCGCGGAGTGTTCGGGGTGTGCACCAACGACATCGCCCCAGCGGACGGCCACGTGGTGGACGTGGAGTACGGGTGCGGAGCGCACTCGGAGGTCGAGGTCGAGGTGACGTCGTCGGTCCCGGTGGCGGAGCTGGTTTATGACGACTCACTGCTGGACTTTGAGCCGGTGGCGGAGGTGGAGGCTGAGGCGAAGCCGGAGGCGGGAGCTGAGGCGGCGGCGGAGCCGGAGGTCGCGGAGCCGGAGGCGGCCGAGGTGGAAGCGACTGCCGAAGCGAAGCTGCAGGCCGCGGAGCCGGAGGCCGCGGAGCCGGTAGCGGCGGGGGAGCCGGAGGCGGCCGCGGTCGAAGCGACTGCCGAGGCAAAGCCGCAAGCTGCGGTGGAGTCCGAGCCGGAAGTGGCCGAGGAGAAGCCGCGGGCTGCGGAGCCGGTGGCAGCTGAGGCGGAGGCCACTGATCCGGAGGCCGCGAAGCCTCAGGCGGGAGAGCCCGAGCTGGCGGTAGCAGCTACCGAGCCGGAAGCGGCTGAGGCCGAGCCGGTGGCGGCAGAGGTGGAGTCGGCGGCGGCGGAGGCTGAGACGGGGATAGCGGAGTCGGACGTATCGCCGGCGGAGGTGGAGCCGGAGCTGACGCAGATTCAGGTGGCTGCCGAGCCAGAGGTCGTGCAGGGTGAGCCCGCGGCCGAAGCGGCAGTGGCTGAGCCTGTGGCGGCGGAACCCGAGCCGGTGGCTGTGGAAGCGGCTGTCGATCCGGCCGCGGCGGTGGCGGAGCCGGTTGAGGCGGCGGCTGAAGGTGCGGCAGAGCCGGTTGCGGCCGACGAGATTGCCGAGCCGGGGGATGCGGCGGTGGCTGAGCCGGTCGAGGCAGCCGAGCCGGTGGCGGCGGAGGAACCAGCGGCGATCGAGTCGGCGGCGGGGGCCGTGGCCGATGCGCCGGAGCACGTTGCTTCGGATGTCGTTGAGGCCGTCGCGGCGCCGGTTGAGGGTGCGTCCGAGGTGGACGCTGTGGGCGCCGTTGATCCGGCTGCTGCGGTGGCCGAGCCAGGCGAAGGACCTGAGCCGACGGCCGATCAGATCGCCACGCCCGCCGAGGCTTCGGTTGTCGCGGAGGCTGAGCCCGTGGTCCCCGAAGCACCCGCTGATGAGCCCGCCGTGACCGATGTGCCGGAGCCCTCCGAAGCGGAGCCCACCCAGGCTGAGGTGACCGATGCCGTCGCCACCGAGGCCGCCGGTGATGAAGCTCAGGCTCAGGTCGACGGCTCTCCCGAACGGTGATCGGCGACACTCCTGAACCGGGCGATCCCTTCGGGACCGCCCGGCTTCGTGAAGCCACCCTGCGGTCCTGGCGGGACTCGCCCACCCGGCTCACCGAAGACACCAACGTCGAACGCGATCTTCGGGTCGGGGCCTACCGGGATCGGCTCTTCGTCGAACTTGCGCAGAACGCCGCCGATGCCGCCATGGCCGGTGGGAAGCCCGGGCGGGTGCGGGTGTCTCTTGTGGACAACGAACTGCGGTTCGCCAACACCGGCGCTCCGCTCGACGCCCGGGGTGTCGCCTCGCTCGCCTCGCTGCGGGCCTCCGGCAAGACCGGCGAAACCGTCGGGCGCTTCGGTGTCGGGTTCGCCGCCGTGCGGACCGTTTCCGATGAACCCCGCGTTGTCTCCGGCACCGGCGGGGTCGCCTTTTCCGCCCAGCGCACCCGGGAAGCCGCCGGGATCGCCGGCGACGTTCCCGTCCTTCGGCTTCCGTGGCCCGTCCCGGCCGATGTGCCGCCCGGGTTCGACACCGAAGTCCGGCTGCCCCTTCGGGATGGTGTCGACGGGCGTGCCCTTCTCGACGACCTTGCGCGGGACGTCGCCGATCTGCTGCTCGCCCTGCCCTGGCTGGCAGAGTTCGAAGTAGATGATCGCGTTTGGACACGTGAAGCCGACGGTGACTTCGTCGTAATCCGCGGCCCGGAACGGGAAACGCGCTGGCTGACTCATCGCGGTGACGTCGTGTGGGCCGTTCCGGTCGACTCCGAGGGGGTGCCCCAGCCGCTTCTCGAGGACGTTCTGCGCGCCCCGACGCCCACCGATGACGGGCTGTCGCTGCCCGCTCGGCTGCTTGCCTCCGTTCCGGTCGAACCGTCGCGGCGGCGCGCGCTTCCTGGACCCGAACTGGCGCAAGCGCTCGAGGCGGCCGCGAAAGAGTACGTCGGGCTCGTGCGGTTGCTGCCGCCCGAACAGCGGTTCGCGCTTGTTCCGGCTCCGGGGTTTCCGAAGTCCACTGTGGATAACAAGCTTCGCGACGAAGTGCTGGCGGCGCTCAGCGTGGAACCGTGGCTGTCTACTGAGGACGGCAAAGAGGTTTCCGGTCGTCAGGCTCGGGTGCTCGACGTTGAGGTGCCTGGGCTGTCCGCGCTTCTGAAGGACCTCGTGCCGGGGCTGATCGACGGGCCTGCGCAGGTTCTCAAAGTCGTTGCGGTGCAGGTGATCGGCATCGAAGAGGTGCTGGACACGCTGACCGGCGTCACCCGGGATCCGGGCTGGTGGCGGGACCTCTACGCCGCACTGGCGATCGCCGTCGAGTCGCACGCTCTGGCCGGGGAACGGCTGGACGGGCTTCCCGTCCCTCTGTCCGACGGGCGAACGCTGCCGGGTGCTCGAGGCTGCCTGCTCGTCGAAGGCTCGGCCGAACTGCTCGACCTGCTGTCCGATGTGGATATTCCGGGCCTGCGGCTGGTGCACCCCGCCGCCTCGCATCCGCTGCTGGAACGGCTGGGCGCCAAGCATGCCGATGCCCGGGAGCTGCTCAACGCCGACCAGCTGCGGGACGCCGTCGAGCGCAGTGTCGAGGACGTCCGGTCCGGTTTGGACGGTACGACGCTCGCCGGTGCCGTGCTGCGGCTGATCGCCGACTGCGGGGACGATGCCCCGCGCTGGGTCGGAGCGCTCGCCCTGCCCGGCACCGACACCTGGCGCCGCGCCGACGAGCTGGTCCTCCCGAACTCGCCGCTCCTCGACATCTTCGACGAAGAGGTCTTCGAGGAAGACGGCGCCATGGACGTCCTCGACGAGGACTTCGCCGGCGACTGGCCGCAAAGCACCCTCGAAGCCGCCGGCGTGCTCGACTCCTTCGCCGTGGTCGTCGACGACGAACCGCACGAACCCGACCACGATCTGCCCGACGAAGAAGCCTGGTGGGATTCGCTGCCGGAACCGCCGTCGACGCTCGTCGCGATCCGGGACCTCGATCTCGTCGCCGACGACGCCTGGCCCGCCGCCTTGCGCCTCCTCGCGGCCCGGCCGGAGACCTGGCAGGCCCTGCGCGCGCCGAACGGGCACGCCGCCTGGTGGATCGCGCAGTACGCCGTGCTCGAGGGAGCCGCGCCGAACGAGTGGCGGCTGCCGGACGCCGATCTGGCGGGGCTCTTCGACGAGATTCCCGACGTCGGCCTGAGCGAGGAGCTCCTCGAGATCGCCGGCGTGCGCAAAGACCTCGATCTGTCCACTGTGGATGAGGCCAGGGACCTCCTCACCCGGCTCGCCGACCCGGACCGCGAGGTGTCGCTCGGGCTGACCACGCGCGCCTACGACGCCGTCGTCGAGGCCGGAGTGGACCCGGGTGTGCCGCGGGCCGTCCGAGCCGCCGATGGGTCCGTTGTGGACGACGCGCTGGTGCTGGACGTGCCGTGGGTCGCCGGGGCGCTCGAACCCAGCCGGTACGTGGTCGCCCCCGAGGACCCGGAGCGGCTTGCCGACCTGCTCGACCTGCCGCTCGCCAGCACGGAGGAAGCCCGGGTCGTCAGCGAAGGCGAGTACGCGCCCTGGGCCGAGCTGCCCGCGCTGAAGCTCGTCGCCGACCAGCTCGGCATCCGGGTCCCGGACGGCGGTGTGCTGGTGCACGACCCGCTCACCGTGCGCATCCAGGACGCCGACCACGACGTCCCGTGGTGGTCCGATGACCGGCTGCACGCGGCCGACACGTCGGAGGGCCTGGCGCGCGCGTTCGCCTGGGCGGCCGGGCGCTGGCCCGACCGGCACCTGATCACGGCGCTGCTGGACGACCCCTCGCCGAGGACGATGCTGGGTTAGAGGCGCTGAGCCGACTTCGAGCCGCGGCGGGCGGCGGCGCGCTGCCAGGCGATGATCGCCATGCCGATGAAGCCGAGCGCGAAACCGGACAGCGCCGTCTGCACCCACAGCCCCGAAGTCGTGAAGAAGAGCACCACCAGCGCGACAGCCCAGATCGAGGTGCCTACGATCACCACCGGCGTCAGGTCGGTCAGCTTCTTGGGCAGCTCCGGCGTGTGCCGCAACGAGCCCGTAACCTCCGGTGGATTGATCGGTTCACTCACGAGGTGCAGGGTACTCCGCAGCAGCGAGAGAATGGGCAGGCGAATGGCGGAGCAGGAGACGACCCGCACCGGGACGTCCACACTGGACCGGTTCTTCAAGATCACCGAGCGGGGGTCGACCGTCTCGCGCGAGCTGCGCGGCGGCCTGGTCACCTTCGTCACGATGGCCTACATCGTGGTGCTGAACCCGCTGATCATCGGCAGCTTCTCGGCCGACGACGCGGGCGCGCACAAGGACGTCCTCGGCGGCATCCTGCCGGTACCGCAGGTCGCCGCGGTGACCGCGCTCGTCGCCGGCGTGCTGACCATCCTCATGGGCCTGATCGCGAACTACCCGTTCGCCATCGCGACCGGCCTGGGCATCAACAGCCTGGTCGCGGTCACCATCGCCCCGCAGATGACCTGGCCCGAGGCGATGGGCCTGGTGGTCATCGAGGGCGTGATCATCGTCCTGCTGGTGCTCACCGGGTTCCGCACCGCGGTGTTCCGGGCCGTGCCGGCCGCGCTGAAGTCCGCGATCGCCGTCGGCATCGGCGTGTTCATCTGCCTGATCGGCCTGGTCGACGCCGGTTTCGTGCGCCGGCTGCCGGACGCCGCGCACACCACCGTCCCGGTCGGCCTCGGCATCAACGGCTCGATCGCCTCCTGGCCGACCGCGGTGTTCGTCGTCGGCCTGCTGGTCACCGGCATCCTGGTCGTCCGCAAGGTCAAGGGCGCGATCCTGATCGGCGTGCTGAGCT
The DNA here is from genome assembly GCF_031625235.1 of Amycolatopsis sp. 505. Lineage (NCBI taxonomy): Bacteria > Bacillati > Actinomycetota > Actinomycetes > Pseudonocardiales > Pseudonocardiaceae > Amycolatopsis > Amycolatopsis sp. 505. Next base: position 199,010 of record NZ_JACKQP010000002.1, on the reverse strand, counting down.
CGACCGTGCTGGCCATCGTCGTCGAGGCGATCGTCAACGCCGGGCCGTCGAAGGGCACCGACCCGAAGGGCTGGAACCTCGGCTACCCGGCGCTGCCGGACCAGGTGTTCGGCCTGCCGAACCTGTCGCTCGTCGGCGACGTCTCCTTCGGCGCCTGGACGCGGCTGCCGATCATCACCGTCTGCCTGCTGGTGTTCACCCTGGTGCTCGCCGACTTCTTCGACGCCATGGGCACCATGACCGGCCTCGCGAAGGAGGCCGACCTGCTCCCGGAGGACGGCCAGCTGCCCAACGTCGGCAAGGCGCTGTTCGTCGAGGGCCTCGCGGGCGCGGCCGGCGGCTTCGGCTCGGCCAGCTCGAACACGGTGTTCGTCGAGTCGGCGTCCGGCATCGCCGAGGGCGCGCGGACCGGCCTGGCGAACATCGTCACCGGCGTGCTGTTCCTCGCCGCGATGTTCCTGACGCCGCTGTACCAGGTGGTGCCGGTCGAGGCGGCCGCGCCGGCGCTGGTCGTCGTCGGCGCGATGCTGATGTCGCAGGTCCGCGAGATCGACTTCACCGACTTCTCGATCGCGCTGCCGGCGTTCCTGACCATCGTCGTCATGCCGTTCACGTACTCGATCGCGAACGGCATCGGCGCCGGCTTCGTCAGCTACGTCGTCATCCGCGCGGCCACCGGCAAGGCCCGCCAGGTGCACCCGCTGATGTGGGTGATCGCGCTGGCCTTCGTGGCGTACTTCGCCGTCGGGCCGATCCAGGCGGCGTTCCGGTGATCAGCCCGGCGCGCTGACCTTCATCGCGGCGTCCAGCACGCCGCGGTTGCGGTCGAACTCGGCGGGCGGCGCCTCGTAGCGGATCGTGACGAGGCTGTCGCCCGCGCCGACCCCGATGACGGCGGCCCGTTCGGGGTGGCCGTCGCGGAGGTAGGTGTAGTCCCATTCCGCCGCGTCCGGGATGTCGCCGGCCTGCGCGGGCTTGACGACCGAGCTGTCCTGGTGCGCCTTCGCGGCCACGGCTTCGAGCCCGCTCAGTGCGTCCTCCTGCGTGATCGGCACCTTGTCGGTCTCCAGGAGGAGCTGACCGCTGCGGTAGCTCGCCCGGTCATTCTCGCGGGTGACGGCCCAGCCCGCCGGGACCGGGATCTCGATCGACCAGCCGCGCCCGCCGGCCGCATCGGGGAAGCGGTAGACCTCCAGAGACCCCTGGACGATGGCGGAAGCCGGCGTCGACGGTGGTGGTGCGGGCGCGGCCGCGGGCGCGTCGTCACCGCCGCCCAGGAACTGCGCCGCCACCACCGCCAGGACCGCCACGCCGACGACGGCCGAGCCCACCAGCTTCTTGTTCATCGTGCTCCCCAGGGTTTCGCTCCTGGTGAGGACGCGCGACCGTATTCCAGGTTGCGGGTTGACGGAGATCACCCGCTCGGCCGAAGTTTCGTAAGGTATGCTAACTATATGCCCGGCGACACGCACGAACGCTCGTTGGCGAGCCGTCTGCGTCTCGCGGTGGTCCGGCTCAACCGCCGGCTGCGGGCACAGCGCGTCGGGGACGACCTCACGCTGACGCAGGTCGCCGCGCTGTCCACCCTCCACAAGTGCGGTGCGCTGACCCCGGGTCAGCTCGCCGCGAAGGAAGGCGTCCAGCCCCCTTCGATGACGAGGGTGATCGCCGCGCTCGAGGAGCTGCGGTTCGTCGAGCGGCGCCCGCACCCGACCGATGGCAGGCAGGCCATCGTCGAGCTGTCCGAGAGCGGGCTGGCCTACGTGCAGAAGGCCATCTCCGTGCGGGAGGCGTGGCTGGACCGGCAATTGGCGGAACTCGGCGACGAAGAGCGGGAAGTGCTCTCCAAAGCCGCCGAAATCATAGACAGGATGGCGGGGAACTAACCACGGTGACGGCCACGGGTAGCGAAACCAAGCGTTCGATCCAGACCACTGCTACCCGGGAGACGGCCGCACCGCCGTCCGCGTCGCCTCCATCCTCTCCCCAGCGCGGCAGCATGTTCGCCTCGCTGCGCGTCCGCAACTACCGGCTGTTCTTCACCGGCCAGGTCATCTCGAACATCGGCACCTGGATGCAGCGCATCGCCCAGGACTGGCTGGTGTTCACCCTCAGCGGCAACAACCCGATCGCCCTCGGTGTCGCAGTCGCGCTTCAGTTCACGCCCACGTTGTTCCTTTCGCTCTGGGCCGGCGTCCTCGCCGACCGCGTCGACAAGCGGCGGCTGCTCACCTGGATCCAGGTGGCAGCGTGTTCGCAGGCCGCGATCCTCGGCGTGCTCGACCTGAGCGGGATCGCCGCGCTGTGGCACGTCTACGTCCTGTGCTTCACGCTCGGCGTGACGGCCGCGCTGGAAGTGCCGACGCGGCAGTCGTTCGTCGCCGAGATGGTGGGCCGCGACCAGGTGGCCAACGCCGTCGCGCTGAACTCGTCGATCTTCAACATGGCGCGGATCGTCGGCCCGGCGATCGCCGGGTTCGCGATCACCTGGATCGGCACCGGCTGGCTGTTCATCGCGAACGCGCTGAGCACGGTCGCGGTGATCACCGGGCTGGTCCTGATGAACCCGGACAAGCTGTTCCGCGTCGCGGCGGTGCCGCGCGAGAAGGGCCAGCTCGCCGAGGGCCTGCGCTACGTGCGGCGGCGGCCGGATCTGGTGACGGTGATGGTGCTGGTGCTGTTCGTCAGCACGTTCGGCATCACGTACTTCAGCTCGCTCCCGATCGTCGCGGCGAACGTGTTCCACACCGCCGCCGACGGCTACGGCCTCCTCTCGACGCTGGTCGCGGTCGGCACGTTCACCGGCGCGCTGATGTCCGCCCGCCGCGGCACCAAGGGGCGGCCGCGGGTGCGGCTGATGCTCGTGTCGGCGTTCTTCCTGGGCGTGTTCGAGCTGCTCACCGCGTTCATGCCGACGTACCTGACGTTCGGCCTCGGCCTGATCCCGCTCGGCTTCGCCACAATGACCTTCCTCAACACGGCGAACGCCCTGGTGCAGACGTCCGTCAGCCCGGAGATGCGGGGCCGCGTGATGGGGCTGTACGTGCTCGTGCTGATCGGGGGGAACCCGATCGGCGGGCCGATGGTGGGGTGGATGGCCCAGGAGTTCGGCGGGCGGTCTCCGTTCTACATCGGTGGGGCGGTCTCGGCCGTGGCCGCGGTGGTGTGCGCGGTGGTGCTGATCCGGCGGGGCGGGATTTCCTGGCCGGTGAAGCGCGGCCTGGGGCTGCGGGTGCTCAAGCGGGCCAAGGTCTGACGGAACGTATCGGTTGGTATCCATGGCGTGACCGTAGCCGCGACCACCGACAAAAAACCGGGGCTCCTAGCCATGAGTGTCACCCGGAAGAGTGAGATCCGAGTCTCCGCCGCCGACCTCTTGCCCGCGGAGATGAGGTTAGGCTAACCTCATACATGTCCGCTTCGTGGTGGGAGCGGCAGTCAGTTCGGGAACGGACGGAGCCCCGGCCCTGGGAAAACCCCAGGCCGGGGCTTCGTTCACCTCAGCGCAGTGTCGGGCTGGGGCACGTCACCCGTCAAGGGACTCCCGCCCGGTGGTACCGGCAAGCGCGTCAGCGTCATCCCGAAGTACACGCGATACGCCAGGTGGACCGCCTCGGGAGACGGCAGGCGAACCTCGTTCCGGACGCCGTCCACCGTCTCGATCAGCTTGTCGCCCGACAGTGTGACGCGGCCCTGGGACGTCGGGCGGGAGCACGTCAGCGACTGCGTGAAGTGGGACTCGGGGGACGTCGTCTGCCACCACGCCATCGGGATGAAGTCGGCCAGCGGGCGCGGGCGGCGCTCCAGGCGGTACTGCGGCTTGCCGTCCAGCAGGATGTCGACGTCGCCGTGCGGGGCGTCCAGGATCAGGAACTCGCCGTCCGGGTCGAGCTGGGCGTCCACGGCGGACAGGCGCAGCGGGTGCCGGGCGAAGCGGCCGAAACCGACGTCCACCAGCCACTCCTCGGCGTCCAGGGAGACGACGATCGCCGCGTGGTCCAGCGGTGGGCCGACTGTGCCGTCGGGGCGGAAGACCTGGGCCGCGCGCAGCGAAGCGTCGTAGCCCAGCTCGCGCAGCAGGGCCGCGAACAGGCCGTTCAGCTCGTAGCAGAATCCGCCTCGCCGGCGGCCGACGATCTTGGCGAACAGCGCCTCCTCGTCGAGGACGACCGGCTCGCCGAGGTGGCTGCTCAGGTTTTCGAACGGCACCGCGGCCAGGTGGCGTTCCTGCAGGTGGCGCAGCGTCGCGAGGTCGGGCGCCGCCGCCGGGCGGGCGACGCCGAGGCGGGCCAGGTACGCGTCGATGTCCATGGCGCCCACTCAAACACCTCGACCGCGCTCGAGGTCAAGGCGTTTTCACCCGGCGCGAAAACGGGGCCCTCCCGGAAGGGAGAGCCCCGTTCGACGCGGAAGAACTCAGCCGAGCAGCAGGCCGTTGCCGCCCGCGACGGCGTTGTCGAAGCGCTTGCTGATCTCGGCCCAGTTGAAGATGTTCCACAGGGCCTTGACGTAGTCCGGCTTCACGTTCTTGTAGTCCAGGTAAAACGCGTGCTCCCAGACGTCGACCAGCAGGATCGGCACGGTCGGCAGGATCAGGTTGTTGTGGTGGTCGCGCAGCTGCTGGGTGATCAGCGTCTTGCCGATCGGGTCCCAGGACAGCGCGCCCCAGCCGTTGCCCTGGATCGTGGTCGAAACGGCGGTGAACTGCGCCTTGAACTTGTCGAAGGAGCCGAACGCCTCGTCGATCGCCGCGGCGAGCTCGCCGGTCGGCTTGTCGCCGCCTTCCGGCGACAGGATCTTCCACCACACGACGTGGTTGGCGTGACCGGCCAGGTTGAAGGCCAGCGTGGTCTCCAGGCCGACGATCGAGCCGAAGTCGTTCGCTTCGCGGGCGGCTTCGAGCTTGTCGAGCGTGTCGTTCGCGCCCTTGACGTAGGTCGCGTGGTGCTTGCTGTGGTGCAGCTCGTTGATCTCGCCGGAGATGTGGGGCGCGAGGGCGCCGTAGTCGTAGTCGAGATCGGGGAGCTCGTAGCGGGCCATTGGCCCTCCTTCTGTCTTCGACACAAGTTTCCGGTACCGAACCTAGTAGCACAGGCCCCCTCGCGGCGAGCGGGGGCGCGTGGCCGTCACAGCTTGGGACGGCGGTTCGTAGGTGGCGTACCCCGGAGGTGCACCACCCGAAACCGAGCCTGCAACTTGGACTTAAGTGGAGGTCAACGGCCTGTGAGATCAGGCACGGAACTCGTCGAGGCGCAGCGCCAGCTCGTCGAAGACGGCGACGTTGCACTCGAAGGCCACCAGCGTCTCGTCGATCACGCGGGCGCGCTCGGCCTCGTCCCAGGGCGCGTTGTCCAGCTTCGCCCGGTACTGGTCCCGGAAGCGGGGGGCGCTGCCGATGCGGTCGAAGTGGTAGAACAACGCGCCCGCCTCGGCGACGTCGTAGTTCTTCTCGAGCGTCCGCCGGATGACCTGGCCGCCGGCGATGTCGCCGAGGTAGCGCGTGTAGTGGTGGGCGACGTACCCGCCGGCCCACGCCGACGCTTCGCGGATCCGGTCGGCGTACGCCCGGGTGGAGGCGAGCGGCGAGATCGTCGCGCGCCAGTCCGGGCCGACCAGGTGGGCGAGGTCGCGTTCGAGGAGCGGGAGGCGCCGCAGCTCGTCGAAGACGAACTCGCCGCCGACGGGGTCGCCGGCCATCGCGTCGCTCGCGGCCTCGATCGCGCCGTAGATGACGTAATACTGGATCGCCAGCTGGGTGTAGCCGTCGCGGGTCAGCTCCCCGCCGAGCAGGGCGCGCATGTACGCGGAGTAGTTCGCCCGGTCGTGGACTTCGAGGGTCGACGCGCGCAAGGTCGCCGAGAAGGGGCGGGCGTCCGTGGTCACCGACATGGGCAGGCCTCCCGGCGATCGATCTGACACGCTGTCAGAAAGATCGTAGGGCATGAATCGGACTTAGGCCACCCTAAACTCTCGCGCCCACCGCCCGCAGGACGAACCGCACCGCCGCTTCGACGACGTCCTCCAGCTGGTCGGCGGGCCCGTCGACCAGGGTCCGGTTGCCCAGCGCGGCGGTGATCATCGGGATCAGGACGTCCGGGTCCTCGGCCGGCCAGCGGCCCAGGTCGACGCCGCCGGCGAGGATCGCGCGGAGGCGGTCGGTGATCGGGTCGGCGTGCGCGCTGATCCGCCGGTACGCCGCCGGCGCCAGTGCCGACGCGAGGGCCGTTCCCGGTGGCATGTGGTACTCGGCCAGCACACGCAGCTGCAGCCGGACGAACGTCGCCAGCTGGTCGACCGGGTCGGCCTGGGCCTCGACGGCTTCGGTCAGCCGCGTGACGTACTGGGCCGCTTCGTCCTCGACGAAGGCGACGAGCAGGCTCTCCTTGTCGGGGAAGTGGTTGTACAGCGCCGTCCGGCCCACCCCGGCCGCCGAGGCGACGCCGGCCAGCGTGATCGCGTCGAAGCCGCGCTCGTAGAGCTGCGCGCGCAGCACTTCGAAGACCCGGGACCGCACCTCACGCCGGTGCGCCTCCAGCGACTCACCGAGAATTTTCGGCATCCGCCCAGGCTAGCGTCAATCGGCCACCGGCCACGTGTGAACCGGTTCGCCCGCCTCGGACAGTTCCAGGTAGCGCCCCAGCATCAGGCTCAGCGCCGCCTCGCGGTCGAGGCCGCGTTCCTGCGCGCGCAGGACGTAGTCGCGCTGCCAGGTCGCGCCCGTCCGCCGCGCCAGGCAGCGGCGCTCGATGATCCCGAGGTAGCGCTCGCGGGCTTCGTCGGAGACGTCGGAGCGGCGCAGGCCCTCGTGGGCGAGCGGCAGCAGCACGCGCAGCGCCAGCTCGTCCGGCGGGATCCAGCCGATGCCCGGCCAGTACAGCTGCCCGTCGAAGCCGCGCCGCGCGCCCGCGTAGAGGTTTTCCTCGGCGGCCTGGAACGACATCTGGCTCCACACCGGGCGTTCCGCCTCGGCCAGCGCGCGCTGGGCGCCGTAGAAGAAGGCCGCGTTCGCCACCGTGTCGACCACCGTCGGCCCGGCCGGCAGCACCCGGTTCTCGATCCGCAGGTGCGGCAGGCCGTCGACGACGTCGTACACCGGGCGGTTCCAGCGCCAGATCGTCCCGTTGTGCATGCGCAGCTCGGTGAGCTTCGGCGCCTGGCCCGCGTCGAGCGCCTCGATCGGGTCTTCGGCGTCGGTTTCCGGGAGCAGGCCGGGGAAGTAGCGGACGTTCTCCTCGAACAGGTCGAAGATCGACGTGATCCAGCGCTCGCCGAACCACACCCGCGGCCGCACGCCCTGGTTCTTCAGTTCTTCGGGCCGGGTGTCGGTCGCCTGCAGGAACAGCGGGATCCGCGTCTCGTGCCACAGCGCCTTGCCGAGCAGGAACGGGGAATTCGACGCGAGCGCGATCTGCAGCCCGGCCAGGCACTGCGCCGCGTTCCAGTGCGCGGCGAACTCCTCGGGCGCGACCTGCAGGTGCAGCTGCACGCTGGTGCACGCGGCCTCCGGCAGGATCGACTCGGCATAGCTGCGCAGGCGTTCGGGCTGCTGGCCCGGCAGCGGCGCGCCCTCCATGGCGAGCACCGTGCGTTCTCCGCGCGCGGCGAAGATCTGGTCGTTCAGCGTCGCGTAGCGGGCCTTGTTGGTCAGCCACTTCTGGTCGAAGTGCTCGTGCTTCAACGTCGGCAGGATGCCGATCATGGCCAGCGACGAGCCGGTGTCACGCGCCTTCGTCGCCGCGGTGTCGAGGTACGCGCGCAGGTCGTCTTCCAGCTGGAGCGCGGAATCGCCCGCCAGCGGCCGCGGCGGGACGTTCAGCTCGATGTTGTGCTGGCCCAGCTCGGTGGTGAACGACGGGTCGTCGAGCGCCTCCAGCACCGCGGTGTTCGTCATCGACGGCCGCATTTCCCGGTCGACGAGGTTCAGCTCGACTTCGAGGCCGATGTTCTTGCGGGGGAACGAAAAGCTGCCGTCGGTGAGCATCCGGGCCAGCGTGTCGAGGCAGCGCTGCACCTTCCGGCGGTACCTTCCTCGGTCCAGCGTGTTGAACGACTGAGCCTCGAGGTCCATCCCCATGACCATCCCTGCTTCGTGTCGGCGTGGACTAGGACGTGTTTCAGGCCCCGGCGGACAACCGTTACACAGGCGATGCACCCGGGCTAGCGGCCAAACTGGTGCAGTCCGTCACGGTCGGTTAACCCACAGCAAATTGAGCCCGTTCGTACCACGGCGCGGTCGACGTTCGGACCAGTGAAGCGCCCGGCAAGCGGGTGACAGACTGGGCGGATGGGCGTGATCCACATCGACCACTCCGGCGACCCCCGCGTCGACGATTTCCGCGACCTGTCCACTGCGGACCGTCGCCCCGACCGGCCCGGCGGGCGGGGTCTCGTCATCGCCGAAGGCACCGTCGTGGTGTCCCGGCTGCTGGCGTCCCGCTACCCGGTCCGTGCGCTGCTCGGCGTGTCGCGGCGGTTCGAAGAACTGGCCGATGACCTGGCCGGGCTCGACGTGCCGCAGTACGTGGCCTCCGCGGAAACCATGGCCGACGTGGTCGGGTTCCACCTCAACCGCGGGATCCTCGCCGTCGCCGACCGGCCCGCGTCGCTGACCGTGCCGGAGGTCGTCGGCGGCACCGGCCCGATCGCCGTGTTGGAAGGCGTCGGCGACCACGAAAACCTCGGCGCGCTCTTCCGCAACGCGGCCGCGCTCGGCGTCGGCGGGGTGCTGCTGGGCCCCGGCTGTTCCGATCCGCTGTACCGGCGCAGCGTGCGCGTGTCGATGGGCCACGTCCTGCGCGTGCCGTTCGGGCACCTGACGGACTGGCCGGGCGGGCTCGACGACCTGCGGGCGCGCGGGTTCGCCGTCGCGGCGTTCACCCCGCGGCCGGGTTCGATCCCGCTGCCCGCGCTGCGGGAGCACGCGCCCGGGCGGGTGGCGCTGCTCTTCGGCGCCGAAGGTCCCGGGCTGACCGAAACGGCGCTCGCGGCGGCTGATCATGCCGTCCGGATACCCATGCCGGCCGGAGTCGATTCACTGAACATCGCGACGGCCGCCGCCGTCGCCTTCTACGAACTGGCCAGGGGCGGCTAAAGTGCTGGTCTCCGAGGCGGGAAGGGGCACCATGGAGCTGCGGATCCGCGGCGAACGCGCCGTGCTGGCCGGCCCGGGCGGGGAGCACGCGCGCGAGGTGGACCCGCACAAGCTCGCGATCGGCGCCGACCTGGCGCGGGCCCTGCACGAGTGGGCGCGCGTGGCTTCCGCGGTCACCGCCGATCCCGGGGTGGAGGCGGGTGCGGTGGTTTCGCAACGCGGCCGCCAGCTGGCCACCCGGCTCGCTTCGGTGATGGGCACGACCGTGCGGTTCGTGGATCCGGTGACCGGTGAAGACACGGTCGTCGAGCCGCCCGCGCCGCCCACCGAACCCGGCTACCGGTTCGTCCGCGCGGTGCTCGGCCCGCCCGGCCCGCCGGGCGAGCCGACGCCCTGGCTGACCGGCCTGACCGTCTCGGCGTTCATCGCGGCCGTGGTCGTGGTCGCCATGCTGGCGCTCGCCTCGACGCTGGTCCGCGAAACCAGCGGCTGGGTCGCGCTGGGGGCGTCGGTGATCGTGACGGCCGGGATCGCGCCGTCGCTGTGGCTGATCCGCCGCACGCCGATCCTGCGCTGGGCCGCCTACGGCGCGGCCGGCGGGGTCGTGATCGCGTGGTTCGGCGTGCTGGTGATCGCCTTCTAGCGGAACCTGGCGTAGGTCAGGCGGAGGCCCTGCGCGGTGGTCGCCGCGTAGCCGCGGAAGGCATAGCCGTGGAACGCGGCGATCTGCCGGGTCAGCTCGGGGGAGACGCCGAACTGCCCGGAGAAGAACGACACGCTGACGCTGCCGTCGAATTCCTGCGCGAGCCAGCCGACGCGCGCGGAGCGGGGGAAGGCCCGGAGCACCCACAGCAGCGGGGGCGCTCCCACCACGGTGAGGGCGAGGCCGATCTGGGCGAGGCGCTCCTCGCCGTTCAGCGCGGCCGTGAAGATGCCGCCGCCCAGGCACACCACGGCCCAGGCCAGTGCGGCGAGGTAACCGGCCTGCGACATCCGCATCTTCGCCGCGCGGACCGGCGACCCGCGGCGCAGCAGGAGGATCCGATCGGTGCCGTCGACGAAGTCGGCGGCGGGGAGCAGGCCCTCGTCGTGCGCGATCTCGGCGACACGGGCCGGCGACAGCTGTGCGTGCCGGACGCTCACCCATAGCTCGTCGCGGCCTTCGAGGTGGTTGCGCAGCCACTGTTCCCGGCCCGGTGCCCCGGCCGGCACCCGGTAGGACGGCGCGGCCGACGGCGCCGGCGTGCCGAAAACCAGGCCACGACGGGTTTTCCGGAACAGCATGTCGCGGCCTGAGCCGTACCCGTACTGCCCGGCGTAGAAGTAGCCGTGCAGCGAGGCGACCTCGCCGAGCAGCTCGACGGACAACGACGGCGGCGGGGACACGAGCACCTGCGGGCTGCCGTCGAACGGCTCGTCCAGCCACGGCACGCGCGGCGACCGGCCGGCGACCGCGCGGATCAGGAACGGCGCCGCCACCGCGGCGATCAGGAAGACCGGGATCAGCAGGACCGGCCACGTCCGCTCGGTCGTGGTCGCGAACCAGGCGCCCGTGGCCGTCCCGGCGAGGCAGACGACCAGGGCCAGACCCTGGATCAGGCCGAGGTTGAGCCCGCGCTTCGCCGTGCGGGGCCGCAGTTCCTCGTCGGGCAGCCCGGTGCGCCGCAGCAGCAGGAGCCGGTCGGTGCTGTCGGCGACCTCGGCGACCACGGTCATCCCGGCGGCCGCCGCGGCCTTGCCGATGTCGTCGCGGCCGAGGCGCAGCCTGCGCGAACCGGCCCAGAACTGGTCCTCCCCGTCGAGCAGCTTCGCGAGCCGCCGGCGGTCGGCGTCCGTGCCCGGGCCGTGGTCGAACGGCGGCGCGAAGAGCCCGGGCGCGAACTCGAACCGCAGGGATTCCGGCTGCGCGGGCGCGATTTCCCGGTACCGGCGCGAGTGCGCGGCCTGCCGGACGGCCGTCGGGTCCAGACCCCACTGCGCCGGCACCACGTCGACCACCGGAACGCCGCTGAACGCGCGGTGTCTGAGCTCGCCGAAGCGGACGAGCCAGGCTTGCTGGTCACGCTGCATGATCGGTTCCTCCCCCTCAGTGATATCGTAGCCTGACGGGATGGAGCAGCTGGACGTTTTGCGGGGGTTGTGCCTGGCGCTGCCGGAGACGACGGAACGGCTCAGCCACGGCGAGCCGACGTGGTTCGTGCGCGGCAAGAAGACGTTCGTGATGTTCGCCGACCACCACCACGACGACGTGCTCGCCTTCTGGTGCCCGGCGCCGCCCGGGGTGCAGGAGGAACTGGTGCGCACCGAGCCGCAGCGGTTCTTCCGGCCGCCGTACGTCGGCCACCGCGGGTGGCTGGGGGTGCGGCTGGACGTCGACGTCGACTGGGCGGAGGTCGACCGGATCGTGCGCGAGGCCTACCGGCTGGTGGCGCCGAAGACGCTCGCGGCGCGGGTGGTCTAGCCGCGCTGCGAGCGGACCCCGAGCAGCACGTCCTCCCAGGACGGCACGATCGGGTGGTTCTTCTTGGCCTTCGGCCGGGGCTCCGGCACCGCGGCGTCCTCGTCCGGGTCCACCGGGACGCGCGGGATCTCGCGGGTGTCGTCGTCCGGGTCCGGCTCGGCCGACGGCAGCTGCGCGCGCTCCGGCTCCACCGAATCCAGCGTCGGCTGGAACTCCGTCTCGCGGGCCGGCTCGAGGGCGCGGACCGTGCGCGGCGCGCGGTAGGCGTTCGGGTCCAGCAGGACCTCGGCGTTCTCGTCGAGCGCCGTCACCGTGCCGCCGTGCGCCCCCGGCGAGAACGCCCAGTGCGCGCGGTTGTCCGAGCGCCCGGCCTTCCAGCTGAGCACGACGACCCAGCGGCCGTCGTCGCCCTTCCAGGAGTCCCAGGTGGCGCGTGAGTAGTCGTGGCCGCGGACGCCGAAGCTGTGCGCGACGACCTCGCCGAGCGTCTGCACGTCGGGGCCGTCTTCGCGGACCGGGTGGGCGCTCTGCGCCAGCTCGGCGGTCCGGGACCGCTCGAGCAGGACGGGGTAGGCGTAGCGCTCGACGCGCTGCGTCGAGACACCGGCGCTCGCGGCGACCTGCTCGACGGACTCGCCGGCCCGGATGCGCTGCTGGATCTCGCGTGGCCGCATCTGGCTCTCCAACTCGATTTCGATCTGGCCGAGGCGGGTGATGTCACCCCGCGCCGCCGCGCGCAGTCGCTCATCAGCCGGGAGCAGGAAACGAGTACGGCTCGCCGGGTCTTCGAGCACGATGGACTTGCCGTCCTCGTGCAGTCCGACCACTCGCAGCGCCCGCATTGTTCTCGCCTCCCCGATCTTCTTCACCGTTGTGGGTGCCCACGTTAGAACGGCGCGTCGGCTTGACGTGCGAGGCGCGCCGAGTCCGCACCGAACTGCCCACTGTTCACTTTGTGTCCTCCGCATCCTCGCTCAGCCAGGTCAGCGGCAACAGGGTGACACGCCGGACACGCAAAGTCACGATCGAGTGGATCAAGAAGGCGGCGCGGCGGCAGGGCCAGGGGTAGGGGCCGGGGCGGCGCGTGTGTCGCGAATGACTCATTCGAGGCGTCGGAGGTCCCCAATGAGTCATTCGCGGCGTTCGGGGGCCGGGTTGGCGGGGCGGGTCCGTCAAGAAGGCGGCAGCCGGACCGTCACCACGAGCCCGCCACGCCGGCCGGGCTGGGCTTCGGCGTAGCCGCCGTGGGCCTGGGCCACCGAGCGGACGATCGACAACCCGAGCCCCGCGTTGCGCGTGTCGCCCGTCCGCTCCGCGCCGCCCAGCCGCCGGAACGGCTCGAACAGCGTCGGCACCGCCTCGGGCGGCACCACCGGCCCCGAGTTCCGCACCTCCAGGGCCGGATCACCGCGCACCTCGACGTACACCCAGCCGGCGGGGGCGTTGTACGTGATCGCGTTGACCACCAGGTTCGTCACCAGCCGCTCGAGCAGCACCGGGTCGCCCGCCACCACCCGCGGTCGCAGGCGGGTCTCCACCGTCACCCCGGCCGCCTCGGCCTGGGCCGAAGTCGCCCGGACGACCGACGCGGCGACCTCGTCGAGGCGCACCGGCGTGCGCGCGTGCAGCCCGCGGTCGCTGCGGGCCAGGATCAGCAGCCCCTCGATCATCCGTTCGCTGCGCTCGTTGGTGTGCAGCAGGTGCGTGCCGAGCTTCTTCAGCTCCGGCGGGACGTCGGGGTCGGCCATCGCCACCTCGATCAGCGTCCGCTGCACCGCCAGGGGCGTTCGGAGCTCGTGGGACGCGTTCGCGACGAACCGCTTCTGGCTGTCGAACGACTCCGCGAGCCGGTCGAGCATGCCGTCGAAGGTGTCCGCCAGCTCCTTCAGCTCGTCCGGCGGCCCTTCGAGGTTGATCCGCCGGTCGAGCTTGCCGGCCTCCAGGCGGCGCGCGGCCGTCGTGATGTCGTGCAGCGGCCGCAGCGCGCGGCCCGCCATCAGCCAGCCGAACAGCACCGCCAGCGCGGCCGTGGCCACCAGCGCGATCGCCGAACCGACCAGCAGCGTCGACAGCGTCGAGGAGCGGTATTCGTCGAGCGAGCCGCTGAGCAGCTGCACCGCGGCACCCGGGGACGGGATGGCCGTGCGGGCCGCGACGCCGAAGGTCACGTCGGCCGAGCCGACCGTCGTCAAGGCGGCCCGGGTGGGGTCCGGCAGCGTGCTCCGCACCAGCAGGTAGTTGATGACGACCAGGACCACCCCGGCGACCAGGAAGAGCCCGCCGTACCAGGCCGTCAGCTTCGTCCGGACGGACAGGCCGTTCACGGCGCGCCGAACCGGTAGCCGGCACCCGGCACGGTCTCGATCACCGGCGGGTCGCCGAGCTTGCGCCGCAACGTCATCACCGCGACGCGCACCGCGTTGGTGAACGGGTCCGCGTGCTCGTCCCAGGCCTTTTCCAGCAGTTCCTCGGCGCTGACCACCGTGCCCTCGGCCCGCATGAGCACCTCCAGCACGGCGAACTCCTTCGGCGAGAGCAGCAGGAACCGGCCGTCGCGCGCGGCCTGGTGGCGCGGCAGGTCGAGCACGACGCCGTCGCGTTCCAGCACCGGCGGCAACGCCGGTCGCGCGCGCCGCGACAGCGCCTGCACCCGGGCGACCAGCTCGGCGAACGCGAACGGCTTCGTCAGGTAGTCGTCGGCGCCGAGGCCGAGGCCGGCGACCCGGTCGGTGACGTCGGCGGCCGCGGTCAGCATCAGCACCCGCGCCTCGCCGCCCGCGCGGACCACCGCCGCGCAGACGTCGTCGCCGTGCACCTTCGGCAGGTCGCGGTCGAGGACGACGACGTCGTAGCCGTGCACGCCGACGCGTTCCATCGCCTGCTCGCCGTCGTAACAGACGTCGACGGCCATCGAAAAGCGCCGCAACCCCTCCGCGACCGAGTCGGCCAGCAACCGCTCGTCCTCCACCACCAGCACCCGCACCGGCCCAGTCTGCGCAGGGAGGCCATAAGGACCGCATAAGCGACGTCGCTTAGCGCGCCCGAATCCCCCGATCCGTAGACCTGACCCCACCGGACGAAAGGAAGCGAGCCATGCGGACACGGATCGTCGTCGCGGCGCTGGGGACAGCCCTGCTGCTCGGCGGCTGCGGGGCGAAGCCCGACGACGGGTCGAAGGTCGCCTCGATCTCGACGCCGCCGAAGACGGGCGGGCCCACCGCGGCCGACAACAGCGGCAAGAGCGACGAAGACAAGATGCGCGACTTCGCCAAGTGCATGCGCGAGCACGGCATCGACATGCCCGACCCGAAGCCCGCGGGTGAGGGCGGGGGTATGGCGATCACCCTCGGCGGCGACGGCGTCGACTCCTCGAAGCTCGAGGCCGCGCAGAAGGCGTGCAAGCACCTGATGCCCAACGGCGGCGAGATGAAGCCGCCGAGCGCCGAAGAGCTCGACAAGATGCGCAAGGACGCCAAGTGCATGCGCGAGCACGGCATCGACATGCCGGACCCCGATCCCAGCGGCAAGGGCGGGATGCGGATCGGCGGGCCGGGCGACGACCCGAAGAAGTTCGAAGAGGCCGCCAAGGCGTGCGGGCTCGGCATGAGCATCAGCTCGAGGGCGGGCAAGTGAACGAAGTGACGCACCTGAAGCCGCGCCGCCGCGGCCGGACGCGGTGGTTCATCGCCGGCGCCGTCCTCGTCGTGGTCCTGGGCACCAGCTCGGTCGTGATCCTGACGCGCGTGTCGAGCGCGACGCCGGTCAAGGAGGCCGCACCGCCCGCTGTCGAAACCGCAGAGGTGGTCAAGACCGACCTGAGCGAGGAAGAGGAGGCCGACGGCACCCTCGGCTACGGCGACGAATCCGTCGTCGCGGGCCGCAAGCCGGGCACGATCACGTCGCTGCCGGACGCGGGCGTCACCCTGACCCGCTGCAAAGCGGTGTACGGCGTGGACGCGAAGCCGGTACCGCTGTTCTACGGCACGCTGCCGTTCTACCGCGACCTCGCCGCGGGCGTGGACGACGGCGCCGACGTCGAGCAGCTCGAGGAGAACCTCAAGGCGTGCGGCTTCGGCGGCTTCGGCACGCCGGACAAGAAGTTCACGTCGGCGACCGCGGCCGCGCTGAAGAAGTGGCAGAAGTCCCTCGGCCTGGAGCAGACCGGCACGTTCGGGCAGGGCGACGTCGTGCTGGCGGCGGGCGAAGTCCGCGTGTCGGCGCTGGCGGCGAAGCCCGGCTCGCCGGCCCAGGGCGAGGTGCTCAAGACGACGGGCACCGTCCGGTCGGTGCAGGTGAAGCTCGACGCGGCGAAGCAGAGCCTCGCCCAGCAGGGCGCGAAGGCCTCCGTGACGATCAACGGGAAGACGACGCCGGGCACGATCACCGACGTCGGGCGGACGGCGGTCGAGGGCAAGGACCAGGCGGGCCAGGACGACGGCAAGCCCAAGATCACCGTGACGGTCCGGCTCGACGACCCGGCCGCGGCCGGCACGCTCGACTCCTCGCCGGCGACCGTCCGGTTCACCAAGGACGTCCGGCGGGGCGTGCTCGCGGTCCCGGTCGGCGCGCTGCTCGCGCTCGCCGAAGGCGGGTACGCGGTCGAGGTCGACGAAAACGGCCGGCGGCGGCTGATCGGTGTCCAAACGGGACTGTTCAGTGGCGGGAAAGTCGAGGTCACCGGCACCGGCCTGGCCGCGGGCCTGCGGGTGGTGACGACGTCGTGACGCCCGTGCTGCGCGTGCACGAGGTCACGCGCACCTACCCCGGCGGCGTCGCCGCGCTCGACGGCGTCTCGCTCGCGCTGGAAGACGGCGAGATGGTGGCGATCGTCGGGCCGTCCGGATCCGGCAAGTCCACCCTGCTGCACCTGATGGGCACGCTCGACCGGCCGTCGGCGGGCCGGGTGGAGCTGCGCGGCCACGACGTCGCCGCGCTGCCCGACCGCAAGGTCTCCGCGCTGCGCTCGCGCTGGATCGGGTTCGTGTTCCAGCAGTTCTTCCTCGACGAAGGGATGAGTGCGGTGGACAACGTGGGCACCGGCCTGCTCTACGCCGGGGTGCCGCGCCGGCGGCGGCGCGCGCGGGCCCTGGCGGCGCTCGACCGCGTCAAGCTGGGACACCGGGCGTGGCACCGGCCCGGCGAGCTCTCCGGCGGCGAACGCCAGCGCGTCGCGATCGCCAGGGCGGTGGTCAACGACCCGGCGATCCTGCTGGCCGACGAACCGACCGGCAACCTCGACACCGGCACCGGCGCGTCCGTGCTCTCGCTGCTCGGGGAGCTGTCGGCGGAGGGCACCACGATCGTCGTGATCACCCACGACCGCGAGATCGCGGCGGGCATGCCGCGCCGCATCGAGCTGCTCGACGGCCGGCTGCGGCTGGACACCGGCCTGGTGGGTGCGCGATGACGCTGGTGACGTTGCCGGAGCCGGCCCGGCTCAAGCCGCCGGACGTCGTCGCGCTGGGGGCGCACGGCATGCGCACGCGGCCGGTGCGGGCGGTGCTGTCGGCGCTGGGCATCGCGATCGGCGTCGCCGCGATGGTGGCGGTGCTGGCGATCCCGGCGTCGGGGGCGCAGGCGTTGCACGACCGGCTGTCGGCGCTCGGCCCGAACCTGCTGACGGCGGGGCCGGGCCAGACGCTGTTCGGAGCCAACGCGACCCTGCCGGACGACGCGGTCGCGATGGCCCGCCGGATCGGCCCGGTCCAGGCCGCGGCGGGCACCGGGACGACGTCGGCGAGCGTCCGCCGCAGCGACAAGATCGCGCCGGACGACACGTCCGGGCTGGCGGTGTACGCGGCGCGCCCGGACCTGCTCGGCGTGCTGAACGGCAAGGTGCGCGCCGGCGCGTTCCTGGCGACGGGCGACCAGAACTACCCGGTGACGGTGCTCGGGTCCCAGGCCGCGGCCCGGCTGGGCATCGACCACATCGACCCGGCACGGCCGCCGCAGGTGCTGATCGGGACGCAGTGGTTCACGGTGGTGGGCATCCTCGCGCCGATGCCGCTGGCGCCGGAGATCGAGCGGTCGGCCCTGGTCGGCTGGGACGTCGCTAAGCGGCTCCTGGAGTTCGACGGCCATCCGTCCACTGTGTACGTCCGCGCGGCGGACTCCGCGGTGGACGAGGTCCGTTCGGTCTTGGCGGCAACGCTGAACCCCCAGGCCCCGAACCAGGTCGAGGTCCGCCGGCCATCGGACGCGCTGGCGGCGCAGAAGCTGACGGACACGACGTACAGCGCGCTGTTCCTCGGCCTCGGCGGCGTGGCCCTGCTGGTCGGCGGCGTCGGGGTGGCGAACACGATGGTGATTTCGGTGCTGGAGAGAAGACGCGAGATCGGCATGCGGCGCGCGCTCGGGGCGACGAGGCGGCAGATCCGGGGACAGTTCCTGGCGGAATCGGTGCTGTTGTCGGGCCTGGGCGGGCTGGCGGGGGTGCTGGCCGGCGTGCTGGTGACGGCGGGGTACGCGCTGAGCCAGGGGTGGCCCGCGGTGCTGCCGACGGGGGCACTGGCGGGCGGTGTCGGGGTCGCCGCGCTGGTGGGCGCGGTGGCGGGAGCGTACCCGGCGGTGCGGGCGGCTCGGCTGGCACCTACGCGGGCGCTGGCTTGAGGTGGGCCGGGTCGGTTCCGCGTTGCGGGGCCGGCCCGGCTCGCCGGCACGCGTGTTGGTGGGTGTTTGGCGGGGTCGGCCCGGCTCGGCTTGGCTCGCCGACGTAGGTGGGTGCGTTTGGCGGGCCCGGCTCGGCTTGTCGACACGCGTGTTGGTGGGTGTGTTTGGCGAGGCTGGTCCGGCTCGGCTTGGCTCGCCGACGTAGGTGGGTGCGTTTGGCCGGCTCGGCTCGGCTCGCCGGCACGCGTGTTGGTGGGTGTGTTTGGCGGGGCCGGCCCGGCTCGCCGATATGTGCTCCGGTCGCGGTGGGCTCGCCGGGCCGGCCCGGTTCCGCCGCCCGCGTGGTGGCGGGTGCCGTGAGCTGGCCGATCCCCGCTCGGCCAGGTGCGGTGGCCCTACCCGGCCAAAGGGCGCCACCCGCTGCCCGAGGTCAGCCCGCCGGGGCGCCCCCCGTTTTCGACGCTACCGGCACCCACCGACAATTCCGCGGCGCCCGCACGCCCTCGGGCCCGATCATGCACAACCACCCCGCCCGCCGGTTACGTTCCACGCGGAATCCAGCACGTCGGAAGATTCCCCACCCCCGCCGCCCGGTGTTGGATTATCGGACGGGAGCCGATCGAAGGGTGGGGCGGCGTGCTGCGAGTCGAGGCGAATCGGCGTGATTTCCTGCGGTGGCTGACGACAGCTGGTGCCGGGCTCGCCGCCAGTGGGGTGGCTCCCGCCGTCTTCGCTCAAGAAGCCGTCGCCACCGGGCGTGAGGTCGTGGTCGTCAGCGGGGCGACCGTGGTCGATGGCACCGATGGTCCCGCGCGGCCGGGCTCCTCCGTCGTGCTCGTCGGGGACCGGATCGCCTGGGTCGGTCCGGCCGGTGAGGTGCCGCCGTGCGGGGGCGCGCGGGTCGTCGACGGCCGCGGGCGGTACCTCGTGCCCGGGCTCTGGGACATGCACACCCACGGCATCGAATTCGAGGACATCGCGCCGCCGCTCTTCCTCGCCAACGGCATCACCGGCATCCGCGAGATGCAGGGCTACGACGAAAACCGCGCCACCCGCGACAAGCTCGACACCGGTGCGCTGCTCGGCCCGCGGATCGTGCTGGCCAGCGGGATCATCGACGGCCCGGTGACCCTGCTCGGCCCGCCGGTCGTCCAGGTCGGGACCGTTGCGGAAGCGCGGGCCGCGGTCCGGGACGCCGTCGCCCAGCGGTCGGACTTCGTGAAGGTCTACTTCTACCTGCCTCGGGACGTGTTCGCCGCGATCGCCGACGAATGCCGGCGCCACGGCCTGCCCTTCGCTGGGCACTGGCCCTACCGGCTTCGCGTGCTCGAAGCCGCCCGGGCCGGGCAGCGCAGTTTCGAGCACAACTTCGGGTTGCCGATCGCGACCTCGAGCCGCCGGGACGAGTTCCTGGCCCGCCTCGACGCGACGCCGTTCGACCCCGCGTCCCCGCGCGACTTCTTCAACCTGGCCCGCGAACTCGACCGGCAGGCCGCGCAGGCCTACGACCCGGCCACGGCGGCCCGCCACTTCGCCGGTCTCAAGGCCGCCGGCGGCCGGCTCAGCCCGACCTTCGCGGTCAACCGCGTCATTTCGCGGCCCACCGGCGCGTTCGCGAACGATCCGCGGAACAAGTACATCCCGAAGGTCATCCTCGACCTCTGGGCCGACCGGCTACCGCTGTTCACCCCGGTCACGCCGCAGCAGATCGCCCAGCAGGAGGCCTACTTCCAGGCGCAGCTGCAGCTCATCGGGGAGGCGCACCGCGCCGGTGTCGGGGTGCTGGGCGGCACCGACTGCCTGAACCCGTACGTCTACCCGGGGTTCAGCCTGCACGACGAGCTCGACTACCTGGTCGCGGCCGGGCTCGGCCCGCGGAAGGCGCTGCAGACGGTGACGCGCGACGCCGCCGCGTTCCTCGGCCGGGCGGCCACGGCCGGGACGATCACCCCCGGCAAGGTCGCCGACCTGGTGCTGCTCGACGCCGATCCGCTCGCCGACATCCGTGCGGTCCGGCGGATCGACACCGTCGTCACCGCGGGCCGCGTCCTCGACCGGGCCGCGCTGCGCGGGTTGCTCGCCGGCGCCGAAGCCGCCGCGAGCCAGCCGGCCGCGACGGCGAACGCCAGGTCAGTGCGGTTGCCGGTGCACGGCTGCTGCTGAGCGCCGGGTAATCTCGGCCGGTCGAAGACCTGGTTCGAGGGGGACGTGTGCTCACTGGGCGGAAGCTGGTCGGGGCGCTCGTCGTGCTCGAAATCGCCGCCGTCGTCCTGGTGCTCGTGCTCAAGCGGTTCGACGGCCTCGACCTCGAGGTCTACCTCGGCGGCGCCAAGGCGCTGGCCGAGCGGGGCTCGCCGTACGACGCCTGGGTGCCGACCACGCACCAGATCCTGCTGCCGTTCACCTACACGCCCTTCGCCGCGGCCGCGTTCTGGCCCGGCACGCTGCTGCCCTTCGCCGTCACGATGAAGCTGGTCAGCATCGCGTCGATCCTCGCGACCGGCGTGGTCGCCTACCTCTACGTCGCGACGCTCAACGGCTCGCTGACCGACCCCACCAAGGTCCGCGGCCGGGTGGTCGCCGCGCTGGTCGCCATCGGCGCGCAGCTCGCCGGCGCCCTGCTCGAGCCGGTGCGCTCGACGCTGGGCTTCGGGCAGATCAACGCGCTGCTCATGGTGCTGGTGGTGCTCGACGTCCTGCTGCCCGGCGAGCGGAAGCGGACGAAGGGCCTGCTGATCGGCGTGGCCGCGGCGATCAAGCTGACCCCGGCCGTCTTCGTCGTCTACTTCCTGTTCCGCCGTGACTTCCGGTCGGCCGCGCGGGTGGTCGGCGGGTTCGTGGTGGCCGGCGCGCTGCTGTGGCTGATCCGGCCGTCGGCGTCCTTCACGTACTGGACGAAGCTGGTCTTCGACGCGGGCCGCATCGGCGGTGTCGACTACGTCGGCAACCAGTCGCTCAAGGGCCTGGTGACGCGGATCGGGCTGCCGGAAACCGCGGGCAACGCCGTCTGGCTGCTCGCCGCCGTCGCCGTGATGGCCGTGGTCGCGGTGACCATCGTGCGCGCCGCCGAGCCGGTGCTCGGGCTCACCGCGTGTGCGCTCGGCGGGCTGCTGGTTTCGCCGATCTCGTGGACCCACCACTGGACGTGGTGCGTGCCGGTCCTCGTCCTCGCCGGCTGGTACGCGTGGCGCTTCGACCGGGCGATCCGGTGGCTGGCGGCCGCGGTCGTCGTGGCCGGACTGGCGTTGTTCATCGTCGGCCCGATGTGGTTCGCCCCGCGGCCGGCGCCGTCGGCCGGCTGGTGGCTGGCGACGGAGTCCTACGAGCTGTACGGCTTCGCGCTGCTGGCCCTCGCCGCGTTCGGCGCCCGCCGCCTGGCCACGAAGAAGGGGACCCCCACCGCGGAAGCGGCGGAGGTCCCCTCCAAGGAACCTCAGGTCAGCTGAGCCGCTCGACGACGTACTCGATGGCCTGCGTCAGCTTGGTGACGTCGTCCGGGTCGATCGCCGGGAACAGGCCGACGCGCAGCTGGTTGCGGCCCAGCTTGCGGTACGGCTCGGTGTCGACGATCCCGTTGGCGCGCAGCACCTTCGCGACCGCGGCGGCGTCGACGTCGTCGCTGAAGTCCACCGTGCCGACCACCTGCGAGCGCAGGTCCGGGTCCTTCACGAACGGCGTCGTGTAGCTCGTCTTCTCAGCCCACTCGTACAGCCGCGACGAAGAGTCCTTCGTGCGCGAGGTCGTCCAGGCGAGCCCGCCCTGGCCGTTCATCCACTCGATCTGCTCGGCGAGCAGGAACAGCGTGGCCACGGCCGGGGTGTTGTACGTCTGGTCCTTGCGGGAGTTGTCCAGCGCGGTGGTCAGCGACAGGAACTCGGGGATCCAGCGGTCGCCGCCGCCGATCTCGCCGATCCGCTCGACCGCGGCCGGGGAGGCCAGCGCGATCCAGAGCCCACCGTCCGCGGCGAACGACTTCTGCGGCGCGAAGTAGTAGACGTCGAAGTCTTCGGCCTTGACCGGCAGGCCGCCGGCGCCGGAGGTGGCGTCGATCGCGACCAGGGCGCCCTCGCTGCCCTCGGGGCGGCGGACCGGCACGGCGACCCCGGTGGACGTCTCGTTGTGCGCCCAGCCGACCAGGTCGGCACCGGCTTCGTAAGCGATGTCCGGGGCGCTGCCCGGCTCGGCCTTGACGACGATCGGGTCGGCCAGGAACGGCGCGCCCTTGGTCACGGTGGCGAACTTCGAGGAGAACTCGCCGTAGGTGAAGTGCTGCGCGCGCTCGCGGACCAGGCCGAAGGCGGCCGCGTCCCAGAACGCCGTGGTGCCGCCGTTGCCGAGGATGACTTCGTAGCCCTCGGGCAGGGAGAACAGCTCGGACAGACCTGCCCGCACGCGCCCGACGAGGGACTTGACCGGCTTCTGCCGGTGCGACGTGCCGAGGTAGGTGGAGCCGGACTCCGCCAGGGCACTCAGCTGCTCGGCGCGGACCTTCGACGGGCCGCAGCCGAAGCGGCCGTCGGCCGGCTTGAGGTCGGCGGGGATGGTCAACTCAGCGTCGGTCATGTGGCCAGTCTCTCAGGTCGGGACAAGGCAGGTAACAGAGGTGGGGCGGTGTCCGGAATGTGGAATCGGCGGGTGATCGGCCGCGCCGCCGGTGGAGCGCGCCGCGGCCTTCCGGACGGCGACGGTTACGCCGTCGGGCTGCACCGCGGTGGGGGTAAAAACACGGTTACCGGCCCGTCGGGGCGCCGGTAGGGTCCCGGCCGTGACGACTGTGCAGCAGAGTTTCCCGGCGCCGCCGCAAGCGCTGTGGAACGCGCTCCCCGCCGGGGTCGCGGCGATCGGCGGACAAGGCCCGTTCTACGACGCGCAGCGCGGTTTCGTGTCCTGCCGCACCGGCATGAGCCTCCTCAGCTGGGGGCAGGAGATCACCGCGTCGGTGGCCCCGGCCGCGGGCGGCTCGACGCTCACGATCCTGACGAACCTGAAGTTCGGCCTCTTCGACTGGGGCGAGGGCAAGCGCCTCGCCAACCGGTTCGCCGCCGCCGTCGCCTACGCGGCGCGCACCGCCGCCCTGAACTGAGGGTCCCGCTCGCCACCCTGGGGGTGCGAGCGGGGCCCGGCTCACCGCCAGTTCTCGACGCCGCCCGGCACCGGGGCGGCCGGGTCGTACGGCGTGCGGGTGAAGACGAACGTCGCCAGGTCGAGGTGGGTGGCGACGCCGTCGGCGTTCCGGCCCACTTCGAGCGTCTCGCCGGCGTAGTACCCGTCGAGGCCGACGTAGGTGTCCTTGCCGGTGGCGCGGAAGCGGGAGCTGCGCCCGGCGCCCTCCACCGGCGCGAGCAGCAGCAGCCCGTCGCCCTGGATGCGCAGGTGGTACGCCGTCGGGCCCCAGTGCCAGAGCCCGGTCAGCGCCAGCAGCCCGGGGTCCACCGGCGACGGCAGCCACTCGGCGGGCAGCCGCGGCTCCAGCTCGTCGGTCATGGTGATGAGGTCGAGGCAGAGCTGGGTGATGCCGACGCCGGACGTCGAGTTGGCGAGCACCAGCGCGCCGGTCTGCGCGGCCGGGTCGACCAGCGTCACGGCCAGGAAGCCGGGCATCGAGCCGGTGTGGCCGGCCAGCCGGCGGCCGCGGTAGCGCACGACCATCAGGCCGAGGCCGAACCCGGTCGTCCAGACGTCGGTGTCGTCGACGGTGACCATGGTCCGCATCTCGTCGACGGTCTCCGGCGCGAGCACGCCGCCGGTCTCGCCGCCGAGGAACGCCGTCCAGCGGCCGAGGTCCCGCGCGGTCGACCACAGCTGCCCGGCCGGGGCCATCGCGCCGGCGTCCGGGCTCGGCTCGGGCAGCAGGACGTCGGCGAAGGGGTGGACGGCGAAGCCCTCGGCGTGCGCGCCGGCCGGGTGCGGGGTCGTGCGGGTCATCCCGAGCGGGCCGAGGACCTCCTCGTCGAGCACGGACAGCCAGCTCTTGCCGCGGTGCCGGGAGAGGAGTTCGCCGAGGACGCCGTAGCCGACGTTCGAGTAGTGGAACCGAGCGCCCGGCCGGTGCTTGGTCGCGCCTTCGGCGAGGCTGCCGACCAGCGCGTCCCAGTCGGCGCCCGGGGTCCGCTCCCACCACAGGCCGGGCGACTCGGACGTCAGGCCGGAGGTGTGGGACAGCAGCTGGGCGACGGTGGCGGCGCCGAACGGCGTGCCCGGGACGTGCTTTTCCAGGGGGTCGTTGAGGTCGAGCAGGCCTTCGTCGCGCAGCCGCATGACGGCGGTGGCGACGAGGGTCTTGGTGATCGAGCCCAGCCGGTACTGGGTGTCGGTGCCCGGGGTCTCGCCGCCGACGCGTCCCCGGCCACCGGACCAGACGATCTCCCCGTCCCGCACCACGGCGGCGACCAGCGACGGAGCCCGGCAGGCGGCCTGCTCGTGCGCGATCCGGCGGAGCAGGGCGAGTTCGGTCGAGGCAAGCATGGGGGCATTCTGCCGCGCTCGGGCGGCCGAAGCAGGTCCCGGCCCGTGCAGGAGAGGTCGACACGCGTGATCGAAGAGCCGACACGCGTGATTGAAGGGTCGACACGCGTGATTGGAGGGTCGACACGGCGGGTGCCCCGGCTGTGGCCGTGTCGACTGCTCAATCACGCGTGTCGACCTCCTGATCACGCGTGTCGACTGCTCGATCACGCGTGTTGACCCTTCCTGCACGGGTGGGTGGGTCAGGACAGGAGGTTGCGGGCCATTGCTGTCGTCACCGCGGCGGTGCGGTCCGAGACGCCGAGCTTGCCGAACACCCGGAGCAGGTGGGTCTTCACCGTGGCCTCGCTGATGTGCAGCGCGCGGCCGATGTCGGCGTTCGTCCCGCCCTTGGCGACCAGGCGGAGGACCTCCACCTCGCGGGCCGACAGCGGCTGCGGTTCCGGGTTGCGGACCCGGTTGACCAGCTTGCCGGCCACCGACGGCGCCAGCACCGTCTCCCCGCGGGCCGCCGCGCGGATCGCGTTGGCCAGCTCCGCGCGGGACGCGTCCTTCAGCAGGTAGCCCGAGGCGCCCGCCTCCACCGCGCGCAGGATGTCCGCGTCCGTCTCGTACGTCGTCAGCACGACGATCCGGCGGCCGGGCTGCTCGCGCAGGATCCGCTTGGTCGCGCCGACGCCGTCGAGGCCCGGCATCCGCAGGTCCATCAGCACGACGTCGGGGACGGCGACCCGGTCGAGCGCGACGGCTTCGTCCCCGGAACCCGCTTCCCCGACGACCGTCAGGTCCGGTTCCGCTTCGAGCATGCCGCGGAGGCCTTCGCGGACGACGGGGTGGTCGTCGACGAGCATGACGCGGATCAAGCCGGCACCTCCAGGGTGAGTTCGGTGCCGCTGGGGCCACTCCGGACACTCAGTCTGCCACCGACCTGCTCGGCCCGGGACCGCATCCCGCGCAGGCCGAAACCGGTGGCGTGGCCGGGGTCGAAGCCGGCGCCGTCGTCACGGACGGACAGCCGCACCGAACCGTCCACAGCGGACAACCGCACCGACACCGCCGACGCCGCCGCGTGCCGGCGGACGTTGTTCAGCGCTTCCTGGGCGCCCCGGAGCAGGACGACCTCCCCGGCCATGCCGAGCGCGGGCAGCGGACCGTCCACTTCGTACCGGACCACCACGTCGGACGAATCGGCCAGCCGATCGGCCTGCCGCCGGACGGCGTCCACCAGCGAGCCGGCCGCGAGGTCCGCCGGGGCCAGCGCGGCGACCATCGCGCGGGCCTCCGTCAGGTTGTCCCGCGCGGTGCGCGCGGCCAGCTCGGCGTGCCGCCGGGCCGCGCCCGGGTCGGTGTCCAATTCGGACTCGATGGCCTGGGCGAGGGTGACGATGCTGGTGAACCCCTGCGCGAGGGTGTCGTGGATCTCCCGCGCCAGCCGCTCGCGCTCCGCCGCGGTGCCCGCCTCCCGGGAGAGGCGGGCGACTTCCGCCTGGCTCGCCTCGAGCTTGGCGATCAGGTCCGCGCGCCCGCGGCTCTCCTCGATGACGTGCCCGATGAACTTGCCGCACAGCACGCCGAAGACGACCAGGATGGCCGTCATCGGCAGCATGATGTGCAGCGTCGGGCCGGTGAACCCGTCGTTGACGACGGCCGCCGCGGGGTTGAGCAGGATCGCCACCGTGGTCAGGACCGCCGCCGGCCGGAACTCGAGCGTCGAGAACAACAGCGGGCACGCCATGAAGAGGATGAAGCCGGACGTGCCCTCGGCGAGCATGGCGATCCCGACCAGCACCAGCACCACGAGGGCGAACACCCACCGCTGCCGGATGGACGAGTCGTCGTCCCGGACGAGCCGGCGGCCCCACAGCAGGTAGCTCAGCGCGAGCGCGGTGAGCGCCCCGGCCGCGACGGCCGTCCACCCCGGGTCGGCGCCGTCGAGCAGCACCAGCGTGGTCGTGGCCAGGTAGGCCACCGCGAAGAGGATCTCCCAGAGCCAGTTGAACCGGTCCCAGGCGTCCTTCACTTCGCGTCGGTCCACCGGAAGGTCAGGCGCGCCAGCACCGCCCCCGCCACGCACCAGATCCCCAGCACCAGCGCCACCCGCGGAAGCTCCCATGTCCCGGCCATCTCCATCCTCACGGCGCCGTCCGGCAGGAAGACCGACCGGAACCCCTGGCAGATCCACTTCAGCGGGAAGAACGACGCGATGTCCACCATAACTTTCGGCAGGTTCGTGATCGGCGAGACGAACACGCCGGAGATGAACTGCAGCACCAGGTACAGCATCTGCACGATGGCGACCGCGCCGTTGGTGGACTTCGCGAGCGAGCTGATCGCGATCCCGAGCAGGGTGCACGAGACGATGCCGAGCGCGAACACCCACAGCAGCGTCAGCCACTTCGCCGGGTCGGACGGCAGCTGCAGCCCGAACAGCAGCACGGCGACCCCGGCCATCAGCACCGTCTGGGCCAGGCTGGACACCGCGACCAGCACCATCTTGCCGATGAAGTACGACGCCGGCGGCATCGGCGTGCCGCGCAGGCGCTTGAGGGCCCCGGTTTCGCGGTCGGCCGAGACGCCGGTCGCGATGCTGTTGAACGACGTCGACACGATGCCGGAGCCGATCATCCCGGCCGCCAGCAGCTGGCCGGACGTGACGCCGTCGAGCGCGGTCGGACCGTCCAGGATGGACCCGAGCAGGATCATCAGCACCGCGGGCAGGGAGAAGGTGAAGACCACCTGTTCCTTGTGCCGGAAGAACTGCCGCAGCTCGGTGCCGCCGCGGGCGAGCCCGAGCGTCAGCGGGCCGGGCAACGTCAGGGTGGTCATGCCTTGTCTCCGATCAGGTCCAGGTAGATGTCCTCCAGGCTCGGCCGGGTCACCGTCAGGCCCGCGAGCTCCCGACCCCCAGCCGAGAGCTCGGTGACGAGCTTGGTCGGGTACACGGTGCGCTCGACGTGCTCGCCGCGTTCGTCGACCCAGCGCACGGTGGCCTCGGCCGCCGCCCGGCCGCCGAGGTTCTGCGGCGTGTCCTGGGCGACGATCTCGCCGCGCGCGATGACCGCGACGCGTCCGGCGAGCGCTTCGGCCTCGTCGAGGTAGTGGGTGGTCAGCAGGATGGTGGTGCCTTCGGCGGCGAGGTCGCTGATCAGCGTCCAGAACTGCCGCCGCGCCTCGGGGTCGAAGCCGGTGGTCGGCTCGTCGAGGAAGAGCAGCTCGGGCCGCCCGATGATGCCGAGGGCGACGTCGACGCGGCGGCGCTGCCCCCCGGAGAGCGCCTTGACCCGCGCCCCGGCCTTCTCGGTCAGCCCGACTTTCTCGATCACCTCGTCGGGATCACGCGGGTCGGGGTAGTACTTCGCGAAGTGCCGGACGGTCTCGGCGACGCTCAGCTCGGCGGCGTCGGTCGCCGTCTGCAGGACGATGCCGAGCCGGGCCCGCCAGGCGCGTCCGGCCTGGCCGGGGTCCTCGCCGAGCACGGTGACCTCGCCGGCCGTCCGCCGCCGGTGCCCTTCGAGGATCTCGACGGTGGTGGTCTTCCCGGCGCCGTTCGGGCCGAGCAGGGCGAACACCTCGCCCTGGGCGATGTCCAGATCGAGCCCGGCCACCGCGAGGTGGCCGGGGTACTGCTTGCGCAGGCCGCGCACGTTGACTGCTGTGGTCATGCTCAAAGCCTGGCCGTTCGCGACGCCGGATCCGACCAACGGCCAGTGGAATCCGGCTGTCCACCGATCGGTGGACACGCCGGCTTGGTTTCCCGTGGAACCACGAAAACGCTGTCATACAAGCAAAAACCCGAAGATCCGAGCTTGCGGAACCGCCGCGCGGGTGAACGCACTGTTGACAACTTGTCTAACATGACAGAATGTCTCACAAGTGGGTGACCGCCAGCGACGGTGTCCGCCTCTCCGTGACCATCGACGGCCGGAGCGATGGACCCACGGTCGTGCTCGTGCACGGCTACCCGGACAACAGCTCGATGTGGGACGGGGTAGCCGCCGGGCTGACGGCGAAACACCGCGTCGTCACCTACGACGTCCGCGGGGCCGGACAGTCGGACAAGCCGCCGGGACGCGCGTCCTACCGGCTGGACCAGCTGGCCGACGACCTGCGGGCGGTCGTCGAGGCGGTGCAGCCGGCCGGTCAGGTGCACCTGGTCGCCCACGACTGGGGCTCGATCCAGACCTGGCACGCGGTCACCGGGGACGGCCTGCGCGGGCGGATCGCCTCCTACACGTCCCTCTCCGGCCCGAGCCTCGACCACGCCGGCGCGTGGTTCCGCGCGCAGCTGCGCCGCCCGACGCCGAAGCGGCTCAAGAACGCGCTGAGCCAGTTCCTGCACTCGTGGTACATCCTGGCGTTCCAGATCCCGGTCATCCCGGAGCTGCTGTGGCGCACGGGCCTGCTGGGCAAGCAGATCCAGCGGATGGAACCGGACGCGGCGCCGCCGGACAGGTCCGACGGCCGGCACGGCCTCCAGCTCTACCGCGCCAACATGTTCACCCGGCTGTCGCGGCCCGCGCCCCGCCCCGCCGACGTCCCGGTGCAGGTGCTGGCCCCGACCGGCGACGCCTACGTCACGACGCCGCTGCAGACCGAGGTCACCCGCTGGGCGCCCGACCTGCGGATCCGCCGGATCGTCGGGACGCACTGGGTGACCAGGGCGAAGCCGGCGGTGGTCGCCGCCGCGGCCGCCGAGCTGATCGACTACGTCGAGACCGGCACGGAAAGCCGTGGGCTGCGCCGGGCCCGGGTCGGCGCGGGGCCGTTCGATGGCAAGCTCGTCGTCGTCACCGGGGCGGGCAGCGGGATCGGCCGCGCCACCGCGCTGGCCTTCGCCGAGCAAGGCGCCGACGTCGTCATCACCGACGTCGACCAAGCGAGCGCGGCGGAAACCCTGAAACTGCTCGGAGAACACGGGCTCGCCGAGTACACAGTGGACTCTTCGGACGGCGCGGCCGTGCACCGGTTCGCTCAAGACGTGCGGGAAAACCACGGCGTCCCGGACATCGTGGTCAACAACGCCGGCATCGGGATGTCCGGCCCGTTCCTCGACACGTCCGTCGAGGACTGGGAACGCGTCATCGACGTCAACCTCTGGGGCGTGATCCACGGCTGCCGCGCGTTCGCGCCGATGCTCGCCGAGCGCGCCGAAGGCGGCCAGATCGTCAACCTCGCCTCGGCCGCCGCCTACCTGCCGTCGAAGATCCTCTCCGCCTACGCGACGACGAAGTCCGCCGTGCTGACCCTGAGCGTCTGCCTGCGGGCCGAGCTGGCCGCGCACCACATCGGCGTCACGGCGGTGTGCCCGGGCATCGTCAAGACCAACATCACCAACACGACGAGGTTCGTCGGGGTGTCCGAAGAGGAACAGCGCCGGCGGCAGAAGGAGAGCTCGAAGCTGTACGCCCGGCGCGGGTTCGGCCCCGAAGGCGTGGCGCGAGATATCCTCCGTGCCGTGGAGAAGGACATCGCGATCGCACCGTCCACTCCGGAGGCGAAGGCCGCACTGGTCCTTTCGCGACTGACGCCCGGCCTGCTCCGCACGGCCGCGAAGCTGGACCTGACGCCGTGAACCGGCCGCGGCGGATGTCGCCGCAGGCCCGCCGCGACCACCTGATCCGCGCCGCGCTCGACCTGTTCGGCTCGCGGGCGCCGGAACTGGTCACGGTGGACGACATCGTCGCGCGCGCCGAGGTGTCGCGGCCGCTGTTCTACCGGTACTTCGCCAACCTGCGCGAGCTGCAGGTCGAGGCGCTGCGCACGGTCACCGACGGGCTGATCGACGGCCTGGCCGGGCTCGAGGAGGGCCCGCCGGAGGTGCGGCTGCGCGCGGCCGTCCGCGGCCTGGTCGACGTCGCCGACCACTACCGCGCGGGGTACATCGCGTTGCTGCGCAGCGGTTCGGTGATCGCGACGTCCGAAACGGACGCGGCCATCGACGAGGTCCGCAACCGGGCGGTGGCGCTGATCCTGGACGCCCTCGGCGTCACCGAGCCGTCACCGCTGCTGTCGTTGACCCTCCGCTGCTGGACGGCGGTGGTCGAAGGCGCGCTGCTGAGCTGGCTGCAGGAACGCAGTGTCGCCCGCGAAGACCTCGACGGCTGGCTGGTCGACCAGCTCACGGCCATGCTCGAGGCCACCGCGAAGCACGAACCGGCCGGCACCACGGGGGTACCGGCCGGTTCGTGAACGGGTGTCAGTGCTTGGTGACGAGCTCCCAGCCCTCGACGTCCTCGGGGCTGCGCGGCGCCGGGCCGACGTACTTGGCCGACGGCCGCACCAGGCGTCCGGTGCGCTTCTGCTCCAGGATGTGCGCGGCCCAGCCGGCGGTGCGGGCCGAGCTGAACATCGCGGGCATCATGTGCGGCGGGACCTGGGCGAAGTCCAGGATGACCGCGGCCCAGAACTCGACGTTGGTCTCGATCGGGTGATCCGGGCGCCGCTCGCGCAGCTCCTTCAGCGCGGCCTGCTCCAGCGCGGCGGCCGCTTCGTAACGGGTCGCGCCGAGTTCCTGGCAGGTCCGGCGCAGCACGCGGGCCCGCGGGTCCTCGGCGCGGTAGACGCGGTGGCCGAAGCCCATCAGGCGTTCCTTGCGGTCGAGGATGCCCTTGACCAGGCCCTCCGGGTCACCGGTGCGCTCGACCTCTTCGATCATCGGCAGCACGCGCGCCGGGGCACCGCCGTGCAGCGGGCCCGACATCGCGCCGATGGCACCGGACATGGCCGCCGCCACGTCCGCCCCGGTGGAGGCGATGACGCGGGCGGTGAACGTCGAAGCGTTGAGGCCGTGCTCGGCGGCCGACACCCAGTAGGCGTCCAGCGCCTTGACGTGCGCGGGGTCCGGCTCGCCGCGCCAGCGGACGAGGAACCGCTCGGTGATGGAGTGGGCTTCGTCGACGCGGGTCTGCGGGACCGCGGGCTGGCCGATGCCGCGCGCCGACTGGGCGACGTAGGACAACGCCATCACCGAGGCGCGGGCCAGCTGCTCGCGGGCCTCGTCGTCGGTGATGTCGAGCAGCGGGCGGTACCCCCAGATCGGGGCGAGCATGGCCAGCGCGGCCTGGACGTCCACCCGGACGTCGCCGGTGTGCACCGGCAGCGGGAACGGCTCGGCGGGCGGCAGGCCGTGACCGAACCGGCCGTCCACGAGGAGGCCCCACACGTCACCGAAGGTCACCTTGCCGGCGAGGTCCTCGATGTCGACGCCGCGGTAGCGCAGCGCACCGCCGTCCCGGTCGGGTTCGGCGATTTCGGTGTGGAAGGCGACGACGCCTTCCAGACCCGGTCGGAAGCCGTCGTCGGGTTGGCCGGACGGCTGAGGCTTGCTGATCGTGGAGGTAGTCACTGTTTCGCGGAACCTTTCGGTGCGCTTTTCCCCGGCTGGTTGGTGCTGGTCGCGCGGTTGGGACAAGCGCACTGAACGCGCGCCACATCGCACGGATGGATAGACCTTGCTCTCTTGACGGGCGGGTGGCAATCGAAAGAAGCGGTGGTTTCGGTCACGATTACGAGAACGATTCAGTCACACGTCCGGTCAAGCCGGAGAATTTTCACCACGTAGTGTGACGAAGCCCAGGTAAATCCTGTGTTTCCGAACCAGGCGCTCCCCGGTTTCGGGTGATAGACCTAGCGGATGCACCTCAGCCCGCAGGAGCGCGACAAGCTGCTCATCCACGTGGCGGCCGACGTCGCGCGGAAGCGGCTGGACCGCGGTGTCCGGCTCAACTACCCCGAGGCGGTCGCGCTGATCACCGACCACGTCCTCGAAGGGGCCCGCGACGGCCGCACGGTCAGCGACCTGGTGGCCAGCGGCCGGACCGTGCTTTCGCGGGAGCAGGTGCTCGACGGCGTGCCGGAGATGGTCGACTCCGTGCAGGTCGAGGCCACCTTCCCGGACGGCACGAAGCTCGTCACCGTGCACGACCCGATCGTGTGAGGAGCAGCTGATGCGCCCTGGCGAGATCATTCCCGGCGACGAGCCGGTCGAGCTGAACCCCGGCCGCGCGCGCGTCCGGCTGCTGGTGCGGAACCTCGGCGACCGGCCGGTGCAGGTCGGCTCGCACTACCACTTCGCCGCGGTCAACCCCGGCCTCGAGTTCGACCGCGACGCCGCCCGCGGTCACCGGCTAGACGTGCCGGCCGGGACGTCGGTCCGCTTCGAACCCGGCGTCGAACGCGAAGTCGACCTCGTCCCGCTCGCCGGCGCCCGGCGCGTGCCGGGGCTCCGGTCCGAATTCGCCGGAGAGTTCTGAAATGCCGCAGATCGACCGCGAGCGCTACGCCGAGCTGTTCGGCCCGACCACCGGCGACCGGATCCGGCTCGCCGACACCGACCTGCTGATCGAGGTCACCGAAGACCGTTCGATGGGGCCCGGCGGCTCCGGCGACGAGGTGCTCTTCGGCGGCGGCAAGGTCATCCGCGAGTCCATGGGCCAGGGCACGGCGACCCGGGCCGAAGGCGCACCGGACCTGATCATCACCGGCGCGGTGATCCTCGACCACTGGGGCGTCGTCAAGGCCGACGTCGGCGTGCGCGACGGCCGGATCGCCGGCATCGGCAAGGCGGGCAACCCGGACACGATGGACGGCGTCGACCCGGCCCTGGTCATCGGGCCGTCCACCGAGGTGCTGTCCGGCAACGGCAAGATCCTCACCGCGGGCGGGATCGACTGCCACGTCCACTTCATCTGCCCGCAGCTCGTCGACACGGCGCTGGCCGCCGGACTGACCACTTTGGTCGGTGGCGGCACCGGGCCCAACGAGGGCACGAAGGCCACGACCGTCACGCCCGGCGCGTGGAACCTCGGCCGGATGCTGTCCGCCATGGACGGTTACCCGATCAACGTCCTGTTGCTGGGCAAGGGGAACACCGTCCGGCACGAGGCGTTGCGCGAGCAGCTGGCGGCGGGCGCGGGCGGGTTCAAGCTCCACGAGGACTGGGGTACGACGCCGGCGGCGATCGATGCCTGCCTGACCGTCGCGGACGAAGCCGGTGTACAGGTGGCGATCCACACCGACACGCTGAACGAAGCCGGGTTCCTGGAGTCCACTGTGGACGCGATCGGCGGGCGGTCGATCAACGCGTATCACACCGAAGGCGCCGGTGGCGGGCACGCGCCGGACATCATCCAGGTCGTCTCGCTGCCGAACGTGCTGCCGTCGTCGACCAACCCGACCCGGCCGCACACCGCCAATACCCTCGACGAGCACCTCGACATGCTGGTGGTCTGCCACCACCTCAACCCGTCGGTGCCCGAGGACCTCGCCTTCGCCGAGAGCCGGATCCGGCCGACGACGATCGCCGCCGAAGACGTCCTGCACGACCTGGGCGCGATCTCGATGATGAGCTCGGACTCGCAGGCGATGGGCCGGATCGGCGAGGTCGTCATCCGGACCTGGCAGACCGCGCACGTGATGAAACGCCGCCGCGGGGCGCTGCCCGGCGACGGCGCGGCGGACAACCTGCGCGCGCGTCGCTATGTCGCGAAATACACGATCAACCCGGCCATCGCGCACGGCATGGAGACCGAAATCGGCTCGGTCGAGGTCGGCAAGCTCGCGGACCTGGTGCTGTGGGAGCCGAAGTTCTTCGGTGTCCGCCCGCACGTGGTACTGAAGGGCGGCTTCCCGGCGTGGGCGGCGATGGGTGACGCCAACGCGTCCATCCCGACACCGCAGCCGGTGCTGGCCCGGCCGATGTTCGGTGCTTCGATCGGGGCGGCGTTGAGCCTGCACTTCGTCGCGCCGTCCGCTTTGGACAGTGGGCTGCGCGAGCGGTTCGGCATCACGCGGCCGCTGGTCGCCGTGTCGGACATGCGGGCGCGGACCAAGGCGGACATGGTGCTCAACGACACCACGCCGGACGTCCGCGTCGAGCCGGACAGCTTCGCGGTGCACGTCGACGGCGAGCTGATCGAACCGCAGCCGGTGACGGAACTGCCGATGGCGCAAAGGTACTTCCTGTTCTGATGGACCTTTCGGCACTGATCCTCGCGGACTCCCGGTTCCCCGGCGGCGGGCACGTCCACAGTGGCGGGCTGGAGGAGGTCGTCGCGCGGAAGCTGGTGACGTCCGTGCGGGATCTGCCGGGATTCCTTTCCGGACGGTTGCGGACGGCGGGGTTCCTGGCGGCGGTTTTCGCGGCTGCCTCAGCGCATGCGGCGGCCAACCGAGGCAATTGGTCGCGTTTGGACAGTGAACTGGACGCGCGCACGCCGTCACTCGCGCAGCGCGAAGCCTCCCGAGCGCAAGGCCGTGGAACCGCGCGGGCCGGGCGGATCGCGTGGCCTTCGCCGGTCTTGGAAGAGCTGCTGGCCGAGACGCCGCGGCCGCACCACCCGATCGTGCTGGGCGCACTGGTCGGCGTCGCGGGCGGGTCGCCGTACGACGCCGCGATGGCGGTCGCCTACCTGTCGGTGAGCGGCCCGGCGAGTGCCGCGGTCCGGCTGCTGGGGCTGGACCCGTTCGCCGTCAACGCCGTCGTGGCCCGGCTGGACCTCGCTTCCGTCTGCTCGGAAGCCGCGGCCGTGGCGGGCGACGACCCGGCGTCCCTGCCGTCGCCGGGGTCACCCGCGTTGGACCTGTTCGCCGAGGCGCACGCCCGGCACCACCAGGAAGAGGTGCGTCTCTTTGCCAGCTGAACACGGACACGGGCACGGGCACGTCCACCCGGTCAGCTTCGACCCGACGGCCAGCGAACCCGACCACTACGACGCCGCGCCCACCGCGGGCCGCGCGTATCGGATCGGCATCGGCGGCCCGGTCGGCTCCGGCAAGACGGCGCTGACCGCGGCACTCTGCCGCGCGCTCGGCGACGAGATCCGGCTCGCCGTGGTCACGAACGACATCTACACGACCGAGGACGCGGACTTCCTGCGCCGCGCGGGCGTCCTCGACCCGGAGCGGATCGAGGCGGTGCAGACCGGCGCGTGCCCGCACACGGCGATCCGCGACGACATCACCGCGAACCTCGACGCGGTCGAGCGGCTGGAGGAGAAGTTCCCCGGCCTCGACCTGGTGATCATCGAGAGCGGCGGCGACAACCTGACGGCGGTGTTCAGCCGCGGCCTGGCGGACAGCCAGATCTTCGTGGTCGACGTCGCGGGCGGCGACAAGGTCCCGCGCAAGGGCGGCCCCGGTGTCACGACGGCGGACCTGCTGGTGATCAACAAGATCGACATCGCCCACCTGGTCGGCGCGGACATGGACGTGATGACGTCGGACGCGCACCGGATGCGGGGCTCGCTGCCGGTGATCACCCAGTCCCTGGTGGACACCCCGGACGCGCCCGCGGTCGCCGACTGGGTCCGTTCCCTGCTGTGAAGGCCCACGCGCGGCTGACGGCGTGCTTCGACGGCTCGCGCACGGTGCTGCGGGAGCTGTGCTCGATGGCGCCGTTGACGTTGTTCCCGCGCCGGCGTTCGGGTGCGACGGCCGTGGTGCACCTGGTCAACTCGGCGACGTCACCGCTGGGCGGGGACGACTTGCTGCTCACCGTCCGGGTCGGGCCGGGTGCCTCCCTCCGGTTGTCGGGGGTGGCGGCCACGTTGGCCCTGCCGGGCCTGCACGGCGAGTCGTCGTTGTCCACTGTGGACGTAGTCGTGGAAGACGGTGGGTCGCTGGAGTACCTGCCGGAGCCGACGGTGATCACGGCGCGGGCCCGGCACAATGCGGTTTTCCGGGCCTCACTGGCTGCCGACGCCTACCTGCACACGCGGGAGGTGCTGGTGCTGGGGCGGGCCGGGGAGAAGCCGGGTTCGCTGGTGACCACGCTGGACGTCGTGCGGGCCGGAACCCCGGTGGTGCGTCAGACGCTTTCGGTGGGGGACGCGGGCTTGGACGGGAGCCTGGCGGTGCTGGCGGGGCGCCGGGTGCTCGCGACCGACCTGGAGGTCGGGGGCCCGGAACGGCCGGCGGCGTCGGGCGAGTGGTGGTCCCGCAGCCCCCTCGCTGCGGGCGGCACCCTCACCACTTCTCTCGCACCGGACGCGGTTGCTGCGCTGCGGCCGTTCTGAGCAGCCCCCGTTTTCCACGCTACCGGTGGGCACCGACAGTTTTCAGAACTTGGTGCCCAGCCAGGTCATCGCCACCGGGCCGCCGATCGACACGCCCCCGATGTGCTCCAGGAGCGGGAACTCCTGCCACGTCACCTGCGCGCCGCGGGACTTCCAGCGGTCGCGCAACGCCGTTCCGACGCTGAACGGGATCAGCTCGTCCAACGTCCCGTGGTACAGGTACACCGGCGGCTTCGGCGCCGTCGTGCCCAGGTAATTCTGCGCCAGGCGGGCCTGCCAGCGCGGGTCGTGGATCGGGTCCGGCACCGTCACGAAGTCCTGCAGGTGCGCGAACGGCGCCGCCGCGCCCAGCTCGATCGTGCACGCCTTCGAGACGCGCGCCACCGCCTCGCGGCCGCGGTCGTTCAGGATCGACGCGAACGGGACGTCCGGGTACGCCGCCGCGAAGCCCGTTGCCGCGCCCAGCACCAAGCCGAACGCCGCGCCGCCGTCGTTGGAGGCGAACACCGCGTTCAGGTCCGCCGGGACGCCGCCGGCCGCCACGCCGACCACGTTCAGCGAAGGCGCGTACGTCGCCTGGAGCTCCGCCGCCCACGCCGCAGCCTGGCCGCCCTGCGAGTACCCGAACACGCCCACCGGGCCGGACGGGGACAGCCCCGCGCCGGTCACCCGGGAAGCCGCCTTCGCCGCGTCGAGCACCGCGCGGCCTTCGGACTGCCCGACCGCGTACGTGTGCGTTCCCGGCGTGCCGAGTCCTTCGTAGTCGGTGACGACGACCGCCCAGCCCTGCGTCAACGCCTGCGCCAGCAACGCGCTCTCGTTCTCGATGCCGTGGGCCAGGAGGTTCGAAGGCGCGCACTGGTCGCCGAGGCCGTGCGTGCCGACCGCGTACGTGATCAGCGGCCGCGGGCCCCCGCGCAGCCACGGTGTCGGCGGCACCACCAGCGTGCCGGAGACGGCGTTCGGGGCGCCGGTCGCCGACGTCGAGCGGTACACGAGGTGCCAGGCTTTGACCGGCGCCGGGAACGGGCCGACGAACACCGTCGTCGGCTTCTGTTCCAGGAGGACGCCCGGTTCGGCGTGTGCCGTGGGGGCGGCTGTCACGAACAGGAGCGCGACGGCGACCAGTAACCGACGAAGCATCGTTGCCTCCGGCTGTTTGGTAATCGAGGTTTTCACAATTTAGCCAGCCCGGTAGGATCCGGCAATCCCTCAGAAGGAGGACACAACCGTTGGCTCGCACGTACGGCGGCGTCGCACCCGAACAACGTCGCGCCGACCGCCGCGAGCGGCTGCTCACGGCCGGTCTCGAGCTGTTCACCACCGCCGGCTTCCGGCAGACGAAGATCACCGAGATGTGCGCCCGCGCCGGCGTCTCGACGCGGAACTTCTACGAGGAGTTCACCGGCAAGGAGGACGTCCTGCGCACCCTCCACGACCGGATCAACAGCCTCGCGCTGGAGCACGTCACCGCCGCGCTCGACAAGGTCGCCGAGGCCGACGCCATGACCCGGATCGCCACGCTGCTCGACGTCTTCATCGACACGGTCACCGTGGACCCCCGGCTCCCGCGGCTCAACTACGTCGAAGCCGTCGGCGTCAGCGCGGAGCTGGAGGAGCAGCACCAGGTGTGGGTCGACCGCTGGGCGACCTTCATCGAGACGGAGGCGCGGCGCGCGGCCGAGCACGGCGTCGCCCCGAACCGCGACTACCGGCTGACGGCGATCGCCCTGGTCGGAGCGGCCACCGGGCTGCTGCGCGAGTGGCAGGCGCACGAGCCGCCGCTGCCGGTGGAGGACGTCGGCGCGGAGCTGCGCGCGCTGATGCTGGCCGCCATCATGCGGCCCGGAAAGATCTTGGAAATCCCGGGCAACCCCGGCGCGCCCTCCGGCGTGGAACAGTCGAGCCGGGAGGGGGACCCGGGGGGAGGCCGGCTCACGTGAGGGCCCTTTCCCGGCTGCGGACGCCGGGAAAGGGCCCTCACGGACACTACGGCGTCCGGATGGTCGGCAGGCCCAGAGTGACTGGGCCGGCCGTCCGGCACATGTCGTGACAGGTGTTGTCGAGCGTGCAGCAGAGCGAGCAGATCGGGCCGTCCTGTTTGGCGCAGTCGGCGACGTCCGGCAGCTCGTACGGGTCGCCGCAGACCGAGCAGGTGTGCGTCGCCCGCGGGTCGGCCTCCGTGGTCATGACCGTGTTCTCGCGCGCCAGGTAGTACTTGCCCTTCGTCGCGACGGCCAGCGTCGGCACCAGGACGATGGCGATGACCAGGGCGAGCAGCGGGCTGAACGCGGCCAGGAACTGCCCGAACGCGCCGAAGTAGGCCACGATCGACACCGCGGACGCGACGACCATCGAGCCGAACCCGACCGGGTTGATCTTGTGCAGGTAGGCCCGCTTGAACTCGATGTAGCGCGGGGACAGGCCCAGCGGCTTGGCGATCACCAGGTCGGCGCAGACGGCACCGATCCACGCGATGGCCACGTTCGAGTAGAAGCCGAGGATCTTGTTCAGGAAGCCGAACGCGCCGAACTCCATCAGCGCGAGCGCGATCCCGCAGTTGACCAGCACGTACCAGACCCGGCCGGGGTGCTTGTGCAGCACGCGGGAGAAGAAGTTCGCGAACGACAGCGAGCCGGAGTAGGCGTTGGTGGTGTTGATCTTGATCTGCGAGACGACGACGAACAGCGCGGCGAACGTCAGCGCGACCGGCCCGAGCGCGGGTTTGACCGCTTCGAGGTACGGCGCGATCGGCTCCAGCGCGTGCGTCTTCCCGACGACGCCGAGCGCGAGGAACGCCAGCAGCGCGCCGCCGATCTGCTTCGCGGCGCCGAGGATCACCCAGCCGGGGCCGGCGGCGAGCACCGCGGCCCACCACGACCGCTTGTTCTCCGCCGTTTTCTCGGGCATGAAGCGCAGGTAGTCGGCCTGTTCGCCGATCTGCCCGATCAGCGACAGCGCGACCCCCATCCCGAAGCCGAACCCGATCGCGGAGAACCCGGCGCCCGCGCCCTCGGTACCCCCGAAGTGGGTGAATTCGGCGAACTTGCCGGGCTCGCGGACCAGCACGACGACGAACGGCAGCACCAGGCCGGCGATCCACAGCGGCTGCGTCCAGGTCTGCATCTTCGCGACCGCGCCCATGCCGTAGAGGGCGAAGGGCAGCACGATGAGCGTCGCGAGGAGGTAGCCGATGGGCAGCGGGATGCCGAGGGCGAGCTCGAAGGCCTGGCCCATGATCGAGCCTTCGAGCGAGAAGAAGATGACGGTGAAGCTGGCGTAGACGAGCGACGTGAGCGTCGACCCGAAGTAGCCGAAGCCGGCTCCGCGGGTCAGCAGGTCCATGTCCACTCCGGACTTCGCGCAGGCGGCCGCGATGGGCACGCCGGTCACGAAGATGACGACGGCCGCGGCGAGGATCGCCAGGACGCCGGAGGTGAAGCCGTAGGAGAGGACGATGCTGGCGCCGATCGCGAAGTCGGCGAGGTAGGCGATGCCGCCCAGCGCCGTCGTCGCGACCACGAACGGCGACCATTTCCGGAACGAATGCGCGGCGAAGCGCAGTGAGTAGTCCTCGCGGTTTTCGTTCGCCGCGAGCGGGGCGTATCGGCGTTTCGGCGGGGTGCTCTTTTCCGTGCTGGACAGGGTCTCGGTCATGCCTGCCTCCGGGGGTGGTGGGGAACGGGCCGAAGGTAGGTGCGTCCTGTATCGATCCTGGTCCGGCAGGTAACGCACGGGTTACGGCTTGTTGTCCAGCGGTTACTTCGTGGTGGTGGCGGGTGTCACCGTTAGGTGGGTTCCGCTGCCGGTCGCGAGGCCCTAACGTGCCTAGAGCCGAAGTCGACTGATGCCCCGACCGGGCGTGGAGGTTTGGCGATGATGCCGGAAATCGAGGACCAGGTGGAAGACGCCGTAGTACGCCTTCCCGGAATGCGCGTGGCCTACGACGGCGCGGCGTTCGACGAAACCGCGCTCGCCGCCACCTGGACCGATCAGCTGCAGGGCTGGCTGAACCAGGCGGTCGCGGCGGGTATCGCGGAGCCGAACGCCATGGTCCTCGCGACGGCGGACGCCGAGGGGCGCCCCTCGTCCCGCACGGTCCTGTGCAAGGGCCTCGACGACCGCGGCGTGGTGTTCTACACGAACTACACGTCCTCGAAGAGCCACGACCTGACGGCGACCCGCTACGCGTCGGTGACGTTCCCTTGGTACGCGCTGCACCGCCAGGTCCACGTCCGCGGCGAGGTCGAGAAGGTCGGCGTCAAGGAGACGGCGGAGTACTGGGCCCAGCGTCCCCGCGGCTCCCAGCTGGGGGCATGGGCGTCCCCGCAGTCGCGGGTGGTGGACGGCCGAAGGGCGCTGGACAACGCGCTGCACGGAATCGAGCGGCGCTTCGCGGACGTGGAGAGGATCCCGGCACCCCCGCACTGGGGCGGCTGGCGGATCCGGCCCGACCTGGTGGAGTTCTGGCAGGGCCGCGAGGACCGGATGCACGACCGGCTGCGGTATGTGCGCAACGACGACGGGTGGCACATCGAGCGCGTGGCCCCCTGAGTCAGGTGGGCTGTCCACATGCCGGCCGGGGTGTGGACAGCCAGGCTGCGGCGGCGGCTTTTCGGGGTTTTTGCCGGTGGTCGCCGATAGGATGGACCTGGGGACGCCCCCCTGGGAGCGGCGGGGGAGTCGGTTGCTGCTGCGTGGTGGATGCGGGTCTGCCCGGGGTGCAGCTGGCCTGCGGGTGCGAGGTCGCTTCGCCTGGGGAGCGGCTTGGTGCCCACCACCCCGAAGCCGGGATTGTCACTACGGCCGGTGGTACCGCGTCAAGGCGGGAAAGCGTGCCTTGACCCGGCACCACCGGCCGTGTTCTGGCTTCGGATCGGGGTGGTGGGGAGGTCTGGGTGGGGTGCGAGTCCGGCGTCAGCGTTCCGTTTGGGCCGGTGAGGCGTGCGTTGGGCGTCGCCGGGCGACATAAATCACCTGCGTGGAGATAGTTAGCCCCGCTAAGCTGATGTGTTGTGACTGGTGAACCGGGGACCTTGCCGCCCCGCTCGGGCATCCGCAAGCTCCTCGGCCGCATCATCGTCGACACCCGGCCGCTCAAGATTCCCGCCTTCCGGCGGCTTTGGCTGTCCACTGTGGTCACCGCCGTCGGGACTCAGCTCACCGCCGTGGCGGTGCCCAAGCAGGTCTTCGACCTCACCGGGTCCTCCGCCTACGTCGGCCTGACCGGCCTGGTCGCCCTCCTGCCGCTGTTGATCTTCGGGCTCTGGGGCGGCGCCGTCGCCGATGCCGTCGATCGGCGCAAACTGCTCTTCGTCACCAACGTCGGCGTCGCCATCACCTCCGCCCTTCTCTGGCTGCAGGCCTTCGCGAACTTCGGCTCCGTGTGGCTCGTTCTCGGCCTTCTCGCCGTCAACCAGGCCTTCTTCGCGATCAACATGCCGACCCGCGGCGCCGTCGTCGCGCGGCTCGTGCCCGCCGAACTGCTGCCGTCGGCCAACGCGCTCAACACCACGATGTCCACCTTCGGCGCCGTCTTCGGGCCGCTGCTCGCCGGGGCGCTGATCCCCGTCCTCGGCCTCTCCACCCTCTACCTGATCGACGTCGTCGCCCTCACCATCACCCTCTTCGCCGTCTGGCGGCTGCCGGCGATCCCGCCGCTCAACGGCCCTTCGCGCCGCGCCGGGGTCCGGGACGTCGTCGACGGCTTCAGGTACCTCGCCGGGCAGAAGATCCTGCTGGCCTCCTTCGTCGCCGACATCATCGCCATGGTCTTCGGCATGCCGCGAGCGCTGATCCCGGAGATGGCCGAACGCACCTTCGGCGACCCACCCGGCGGCGGCCCCGCGCTCGGCTGGCTCTACGCCGCCCTGCCGCTGGGCGCGATGCTGATCGGGCTGTTCTCCGGCTGGCTGACGCGCATCCACCGCCAAGGCGTCGCGGTCGTCGTGTCGATCTGCGCGTGGGGTGCCGCGGTGGCGGGGTTCGGGCTCGCGCACTCGCTCTGGCTCGCCGTCGTCTTCATGGCGCTGGCCGGCGCCGCGGACATGGTCAGCGCCGTCTACCGGATGGCGATCCTGCAGGTCGCGACCACCGACGAGATGCGCGGCCGGCTCCAGGGCGTCTTCACGGTCGTCGTCGCCGGCGGGCCGCGGATCGCCGACCTCACCCACGGCTGGGGCGCGGCCGCGTTCGGCACCACGACCGCGGCGACCGGCGGCGGGCTGCTGGTCATCGTGCTCGTCTGCGCGTCGATGTTCCTGCTCCCGGCCTTCTGGCGATACCGGGCACCGACGGCATAGGTAGGGTGCGAACATGCGTACCCTAGTTGTCGCTTTTGTCGCTTTGGCTGCCACGTTGACCGCCTGCTCGTCCGGCGACGAGCCGTCGAAGACGCCCTCGTCGTCCGCCGCCCCGAAGCCGGCGCCGAGCACGAACGCCGCCGCGGCGGCGCTCGACCCGTGCAAGCTGCTGCCCGCCGAGGCCGTCTCGAAGGCGCTGTTCCTCGACAACCTCAAGGCGGTGCCGGGCCCGGTCCGGGACAACGCGGCCAACGGCGGCAAAGCGCGCAGCTGCGAGTACCAGAACGGCGGCAAGGCCGCGGGCGCGCTCGCGGTGACCCGCTACGAGGGCAAAACGGGCAAGCCCGCCGAGATGCTCGCGGCCATCAAGAAGGCGAAGCCGGGCGCGCAGGACGTCCCGGGCTTCCCGGACGGCGCCGTCTACTACGTCGACGGCCAGCAGGCCGCCACCCTCGTCTCCGGCGAGCTGGTCGG
The DNA here is from genome assembly GCF_031625235.1 of Amycolatopsis sp. 505. Lineage (NCBI taxonomy): Bacteria > Bacillati > Actinomycetota > Actinomycetes > Pseudonocardiales > Pseudonocardiaceae > Amycolatopsis > Amycolatopsis sp. 505. The sequence goes on along the minus strand of NZ_JACKQP010000002.1, from coordinate 155,594 downwards.
GGGCACGCCGGTGCTGGTCAACTACACCGGCCCGGCGAAGATGACGCCGGAGCAGCTCGCCCCGCTCGTCAAGCAGGCCCTGGCCGCCGGCTGATCACGCCCGGCCGACGAGCTGCCTTGGCCGGCCGCGACGTGTCCCGGCCGGGCAGCGGCAGGACTGTGCTGACCGCCCGGGCGGCGCGGCGTCGCGGTCGCGGCGGGGTGCGGGGCCGGATCGCTCCCGCACGCCGCCGTCAACACGGCCACGGTTCCCGAACTCACCGGCGCAGGGCGGCCAGCTCGATCGGGCTGTGGGCCGAGAACACCGTGACCTCGTCCTGGTGGGTTCGCGCCAGCTCGTGCAGCCTCGCCAGGTTCTCCAACCGAGGACCGCGCAAGGTTTGGACGATCGTCTGGAACGCCGTCAACCCCGGTGGGCAGTGCGGGGCCACCGGGTCGAGCTGGCCGTGGAAGAAGTACGCGTCGCCCGCGTGCAGGAGCCAGCCGGTGCCCGTGGCGACCGCCACGCCCGTGTGGCCGCGCGTGTGGCCCGTCAGCGGGACCAGGAGGATCTCCTCCGGCAGGCCCTTCAGCGACCGGACCGCCTCGAAGCCGAACCAGGGCTCGCCCGTCTCGTCGTAGGTGCTCCACAGCGGGCGGTGCGCGAACTGCGCCGCGCGGTACCGGTTCTTCTCCGCCGCGTTCGCCGGGGCCGTCGCCGCGCGGTGCTCCTCGGACCGGACGTGGACGACCGCGTTGGGGAAGTCCGCCAGCCCGCCCGCGTGGTCGACGTCGAGGTGGGTCATCACGATGTGGCGGACGTCGGCCGGGTCGAGGCCGAGGGCCTTGATCTGCGCGACCGCCGTCTCGGCGGCCGCCGGCTTCGCGCCGACCATCGCCAGGAACGGGCGGCCCAGCCACTCGCCCGGACGCGCCACGGCCTGGCTGCCGAAGCCGGTGTCGACCAGGACCAGGCCGTCGCCGGTTTCGATGAGCAGGCAGTGGGCGACCAGCTCCGCCCGCCGCAGCAGGCCGGGCTCGCCGTCGAGCAGCTTGCCACCCGCCGGGCGCATCGTTCCGCAGTTCAGGTGGTGCACCTTCATACGCTGCTCCTGGTGCTCAGCCGGAGGAAATCGGTCTCGTCGTGCGCGGCGAAGACGCTCACCTCGTCGCCGTGCTCCTGAACAAGCTGGCGCAGGCGGCGGTGATTGTCCAGCCGGGCGCCCCGCACCGTCTCCATGTGGCCTTCGAACCACTTCAGCCCCGGCGGGCAGTGCGGGTCGGCGGCGACCTGGCCGTGGAAGAAGTACGAGTCGCCCGCGTTGAGCAGCCAGCCGTGCCCGGTGTCGACGGCGACCCCGGCGTGCCCGCGCGTGTGCCCGGACAGCGGGACCAGCAGGATCTCCGGCGGCAGGCCGTCGAGCTGGCGGACGGCGCCGAAACCGAACCACGGCTCGCCGGTGTCCGCATAGGACGTCCACTGTGGACCGTGAGCGAACTGGATCCGGCGGTACCGGCCGCGTTCGTCGGCGCGCGGGTCGGTGAACGCCCGCAGCTCCTCGGCGTAGACGTGCACGCGCGCCCACGGGAAGTCGATGAGCCCGCCCGCGTGGTCGAGGTCGAGGTGGGTCAGGACGATGTCGCGGACGTCCGCCGGGTCGAAGCCGAGCGCGCGGACCTGCGCGATCGCCGTCTGCGCGGGGTCGGCGACCGGGTTGGACTGGCGGACGAAACCTGCGCCCAGCCAGGCGTCCCGGTCTACGGCGGCCGGCGTGCCCATGCCGGTCTCGACGAGCACGAGGCCCGTGTCCGTCTCCAGCAGCAGGCAGTGGCAGACCATGGTGGCCCGCCGCAGCAGGCCCGGCCGTCCGTCGATCAGCCGGCCGCCGAGCGGGCGCAGGGTGCCGCAGTTCAGGTGGTGGACACGCATCAGGAGACCTCCCGGTCGAGGGTCGTGTGCAGGTGGGCGGCGACGGCGCGCAGCGGCGCGAGGTCGCGGCGGGTGCGGGCCAGCAGCAGGCCGCCTTCGATCGCGGCGAGCACGATGGTGGCGAGCTCGTCGGCCCGCTCGGCGGAAAGGCTCTGCGCGGCAAGGTATCCGCTGAGGATGCCGTGCCAAGACTCGTAGCCGTCCGTGCAGGCTTCCCGGATGGGTTCGCTCGTCGCGGCGGCGTCGAGGGCGACTGTCGCAAGTGGACAGCCACGCTGGAAGTCCGATTCGGTGAGGAAGCTCGCGAGCGCCTCGACCGCGCGGTCGATCCCGGTCGCCGGATCGGGGGCGTCGTTCAGGACGGCTTCGAGGAGAGCGCCGGTGCGGTTGCTCGACAGCCGGACGGCTTCGGCGGCGAGCTGTTCCTTGCCGCCGGGGAAGTGGAAGTAGAGCGACCCCTTCGGCGCGCCGCCGGCCGTCGTCAGCTGGGTGAGGCCGGTGGCGTGGTAGCCCTGCGTCTGGAACAGGTCGGCGGCGGTGTCGAGCATCCGCTGCCGCGTGTCGGTGCGGCGAACCATGACCGAACCGTAGCGCAAACTATGACGACCGGTCTAGTGATTTCGCGGATCGGTAAGGTCGTGCGCATGGGCAACCCGACCGGTCAGCAGTTCGAGATCACCCGCGGCAACGCCCGCGCCGTCGTCACCGAAATCGGTGCCGGGCTGCGCGCGTTCGAAGTCGCCGGCGTGCCGTACGTCGAGGAGTTCCCCGAAGACGCGAAGCCGCCGATGGGCGCCGGGCAGGTGCTGCTGCCCTGGCCGAACCGCACCAAGGGCGGCCGGTGGACGTTCCAGGGGGAGACCCAGCAGCTCGAGGTCACCGAGGAGGCGCGCGGCAACGCCATCCACGGCCTGACCCGTCACCTCGAGTGGGAGCTGCTGGAGCACGCCGAGTCGTCGGTCACCCTGGCCGTCGACGTCGAGGTGCAGCCCGGCTGGCCGGTGCCCCTGCGCGCGACCGTGACCTACGAGGTCGCGCCGCGCGAACTGACCGTCACCCACGAGATCCGCAACGAAGGCGAGCAGCCGATCGGCGTCGGCGTCGGCACGCACCCGTACTTCCGGATCGGCGACGTCCCGACCGACGAGCTGACGCTGACGCTCCCGGCGAGCCGCGTCCGGCCGTCGCTACCCGAAGAGCAGATGCCGTACGCCGAAGAGCAGGACGTCGAAGGCACGGAGTACGACTTCCGCGCCGGCCGCGTGCTGGCCGGCGTCAACCTCGACACGGCGTTCGGCGGCCTGGTGCCGGCCGAGGACGGCCGGCACCACATCGTCCTGAGCCACGACGGCACCCAACTGCTCGTCTGGACCGGCCCCGACTTCCGCTGGGCCCAGGTGTTCACCCCGGACGACCTGATCGGCCGCGGCCGCGCGGTCGCGATCGAGCCGATGACCTGCCCGGCCGACGCGCTCAACACGGGCACCGACCTGATCGAGCTGGAGCCCTCGGCGTCGTGGACGGGCAGCTGGGGCATCCGGGTCCCGTGACGCCGCTTCGCCTGGGCGTCGCCGACGCGGGCGAAGTCCTGACGCTGCAACGGGCCGCGTACGTCACCGAGGCCCGGGCGCACGGAGACCTGGACCTGCCGCCGCTGCTGGAGACCCTGGAGGAGACCAGGACGGCCCTTGCCGGTTTGTCCTGGGGGCTGCGCGAGTCGGGGCGCCTGGTGGCGTCGGTGCGGCTGACGGTGACCGGGCCGGTCGCGGTGATCGGCCGCCTGGTCGTGGCGCCGGACCGGCAGGGGTTCGGGCTGGGTGGGTCGCTGCTGCGGTTCGCAGAATCGGCGGCGCCCGCGGAGGTGACGCTGTTCCGGCTCTTCACGGGCTCGAAAAGCGTCGGACCGTTGCATCTTTACGCCAGGCACGGGTACCGGGAGACGCATCGGACGCCCGAGAACAACCACGAGCTGGTGCACCTGGAGAAGACCAGGATCACCTAGCTGCGTCGTAAACTTAGTACCGGCGTAATTTTACCCAGGTTCACGCTGAAGAGTGTAAGCGTAAACTTACTACCAGGGTATGATTACGTCATGGCTATCGAGACCACCGGGCTACGCGAGACGAAGAAGCAGGAGACCCGGCAGCTCATCTCCGAACATGCCACCAGGCTATTCATCGCCCGGGGGTACGAACGGACGACCATCGTCGAGATCGCCGACGCCGCCCGCGTCGCCAAGAAGACCGTCACCAACTACTTCGCGCGCAAGGAAGACCTGGCCCTGGGCGACCAGGAGGAGTTCGTCGGCTCCCTGGCCGAGGCCGTGGCCACGCGCTCGCCGGGCGAATCAGTGCCGGCCGCGCTGCGCCGCACGTTCGCCGACGCCGTCGCCACCCGCAATCCGGTCGTTGGCTTCTCCCGGCCGGAACTCGCCCGCGTGATCGCCGACAGCCCGACCCTGACCACGTGCCTGCGTGGCCTTCACGACCAGCGCGAACAGCGACTGGCCCAGGCGCTGGCCGAGGCCGCTCGGGTCCAGCCGGACGACGTCGCCGTCGAGACTGCCGCCGGGTTGCTGAGCGCCGTTCATCGCGTGCTGTTCGAGCGCGTCCGGGCGCTCACCCTCGCCGGGCACTCCGACGACCGGATCGCCGACACCATCGGCGCCGAGGCGGTCCGGGCCTTCGAGCTGCTGGAGACCGGCCTGGCCGGCTGGCCCTACACCCGCGTGCAGGCGCCGGGGTGAGTTCGTTAGCGTGGCGAACTATGGCGAAGGCAATTGTCGGGGGCTATGTCGTCCCCATCGACGGTGATCCCATCGAAGGCGGCACGGTCCTGATCGACGGCGGCAGGATCGTCGCGGTCGGCACCGAGGCCGACGTCGACATCCCGGAGGACGCCGAACTGGTCGACGCGGCCGGCACCTGGGTGCTGCCCGGCTTCATCGACGCCCACGCCCACCTCGGCGTCCACGAGGACGGCGAAGGCTGGGCCGGCAACGACACCAACGAGATGACCGACCCGAACGGCGCCCGGTTCCGCGCCGTCGACGGCATCGACCCCTACGAGCCCGGTTTCGACGACGCACTGGCCGGCGGCGTGACGAGCGTTGTCATCAAGCCCGGGTCCGGCAACCCGATCGGCGGCCAGACGATCGGCGTCAAGACCTGGGGCCGCAGCGTCCTGGACATGACGTTCGCCGAGCACGTCAGCGTGAAGAGCGCGCTCGGCGAAAACCCGAAGCGCGTGTACGGCGACAAGAAGCAGACGCCGTCGACGCGGCTGGGTGTCGCGGCGATCCTGCGCGAGGCGTTCACCAAGGCCCGCAACTACCAGGCGAAGCGCGCGCACGCCGAGTCCGAGGGCAAGCCGCACGAGGTGGACCTGACCCTGGAGACGCTGTCGAAGGTCCTCGACGGCGAGCTGTATTGGGACCAGCACGTCCACCGCGCGGACGACATCGTGACGGCGATCCGGCTGGCCGACGAGTTCGGCTACAAGCTGGTCATCAACCACGGGACCGAAGGCCACCTGATCGCGGACCTGCTGGCCGCGCGCGAGGTGCCGGTGATCCTGGGGCCGCTGTTCACCACGAAGTCCAAGGTCGAGCTGCGCAACCGCACCCTGCGCTCGGCCGGCATCCTGGCGCGGGCCGGCGTGCGGATCGCGATCACGACGGACCACCCGGTGATCCCGATCAACTTCCTGGTCTACCAGGCGGCCCTCGCGGTGAAGGACGGCCTCGACCCGGCGACGGCGCTGCGTGCGCTGACCGTCAACCCGGCGTCGATGCTGGGGCTGGACGGCCAGATCGGCTCCCTCGCGCCGGGCCTGGACGCGGACGTGGTGCTGTGGAGCGGCGACCCGCTGGACGTGATGAACCGCGCGCTGCGCGTGTTCATCCGCGGCGACGAGGTGTACCACTTCGACGAGTCACTGGGTGAGGGCGTGTCGAAGGACCGCCGCTACCGGGAGACGCGCTGAGTTTCGGGTGGCACGCCGGTGACCGGGCGGTACCGGCGTGCTGCCCGATCAGCCGAGGAGTGCGGTCAGGTCCAGCTTGACCGGGAACGGGACCTCGGTGGCGAAGGTCCCGGTGACCGCGGCGGCGTCCATATAGCCGAATTCGCCGGCTTGGTGACACGCGACCAGCGAGATGGGCTCACTCATGTCGATGATCCAGTAGTGCGGGATTCCCGCATCGGCGTACTCGTCGTGCTTCACGTGGTAGTCGGTGCGCTCCGAACCCGGGGACACGATCTCGATGACGACGGCCACGTCCTCCGCTCGGAGCATGGCACTGTCCTGCCGCACGCGGGCAATGGCCGCTCTCTCGACGATGAGCAGGTCCGGGCGCCGGGAAAAACCAGGTTTGCCCGGAGGCGCCAAGCCGAGGTTCACATCGGTTTCGGGCAGAACACGCAGGTGGCTGGGCACCTGCGGGGCGAGTTGCTGCCCGAGTTCGAACACTGCGATGTTGTGATCTGCGACGAGGCTGGGGGACATCAGGACGCGGCCTTCCACGAGTTCGGTGAAACCTGTGTCGGTTTCACCGAGCGCCGCGTACTCCTCGATCGTCAGCAGGTGATCCGGGATCTCCCACCGTCGATCAGCGCCCGGCTTGGGAAGTGCAATCACAGGGGCCTCCTCCTCGACGCGGTGAACCACGAGGTCAAGGGGCCAAGGCGTCGAGGTCGAGCCGCGCGGGGAACGGGACCTCCGCGCTGAACACGCCGGTGACCGCGGCGGCGGCCAGGTGGCCGTCGCAGGCGACCAGCGATACCGGCCCGGTGATGTCGACGATCCAGTAGTGCGGGATGCCGGCGTCGGCGTACTCGTCGCGTTTCACCCGGTAGTCCGTGCGCTTCGAACCCGGCACCACCACCTCGGCCACCAGGACCACGTCCTCCGCGCGGAGGAGGCCTGCCGCACGGCCGAACGCGGCCCGGTCGAGGACCAGCAGGTCCGGACGGCGGACGAAGCCGGGCTCGCCGTCCGGGGACAACCCCAGGTCCAGGTCGTTGGCGACGACGAACGCCAGCCCGCGCGGCAGCTGCCGCTCGAGGGCGGCGGCCAGGAGGCAGACCGCGAGGTCGTGACGGCGGCCGGAGCCGGGCGAGGGCACCACGCGGCCCTCCACCAGCTCCGTGAAACCGGTGCCATCGAGCGCCGAGTACTCCTCGATGGTCAGCAGATGACCGGGCATGCGCAGAACGCTAGCCGTCCCCGAGCGGCGACACCGGTCGCTGGATCGAGTTACGCGTTCTTCAGCTCCCGCGCGATGACGACCCGCTGGATCTGGTTCGTCCCTTCGAAGATCTGCGGCACCTTCGCCTCGCGCATGTACCGCTCCACCGGGAAGTCCCGCGTGTACCCCGCCCCGCCGAGCACCTGCACCGCGTCCGTGGTCACCTTCATCGCGCCGTCCGTCGCCACCAGTTTGGCGATCGACGCCTGGCGCTTGAACGGCATCCCGCGGTCACGCCGCCGGGCCGCGTCCAGGTACAGCGCGCGGGACGCCTCCACCGTCGCCGCCATGTCGGCCAGCATGAACTCGACGCCCTGGAAGTCGATGATCGGACGGCCGAACTGCGACCGGCCCTTCGCGTACGCGACCGCTTCGTCCAGCGCCGCCTGCGCCAGGCCCACCGCGCACGCCGCGATCCCGAGCCGCCCCGAACTCAGCGACGACAGCGCGATGCGGAGCCCGTCGCCGCGCGAGCCCAGCAGCCGCGTGGCCGGTACGCGAGCGTCTTCGAAGATCATCTGGGCCGTCGGCGAGCCGGTCAGGCCCATCTTGCGCTCCCGCGGAGCCGCCGACAGCCCCTCGGTGGCCCCGTCGACCAGCAGGCACGAGATTTCGTCCGCGCCCGTGCGGACCATCGTCGTGTAGAAGTCCGCCACGCCCGCGTGGGTGATCCACGCCTTGGTGCCGTTGACGACGTAGTCCGAGCCGTCGAGACGCGCGCGCGTCGAGAGCGCCGCCGCGTCCGAGCCCGCGTTCGTCTCCGACAGCGCGTACGCGCCCAGCAGCGAGCCTTCGAGCATGTCCGGCAGCCACTGGTCGCGCTGCTCGTCGGTGCCGTACTCCGCCAGTGCGTAGCAGGACATCGTGTGCACCGACAGCCCGACGCCGACCGTCATCCACGCCGCCGCGATCTCCTCCAGCACCTGCAGGTAGACCTCGTACGAAACCTCGCCGCCGCCCCACCGCTCGCGGTACGGCAGGCCCAGCAGTCCGGACTTGCCGAGCAGGCGGAACTGCTCGCGCGGGAACTGTTCGGCTTCCTCCGCCGCTGCCGCGCGAGGCGCAAGCTCATCGCGTGCGATCTCCCTGGTCAGCGCGACCAAGTCCTCGGCTTCCGACGAGGGCAGCAGGCGTTCGGCGGGCATCGTTGTCCTCCAAAGCGGTACTGAAAACAGTACTGTGGGCTCGTGCAGAGTACCGTACGGCACGTCTGGGGTGGCTGGAAGACGTAGGAGATAGTGAGCCGATGCGCCCCGAACCACGCCGCCGGCCGACCGCCCGCCAGCTGGCGCTGCTCGGCGACCTCGAGGCGCTCTTCCTGGCCGAGGGCTTCGCCGCCTTCACGCTGGACGACCTCGCCGGCCGCCTGCGCTGTTCGAAGTCGACGCTCTACGCGCTCGCGCCCAGCAAGGAGCAGCTCGCCGTCAAGGTCGTCACCCGGTTCTTCCGCGGCGCCGCGGAGCGGATCGAGGAGCGCATCGCCGGGATCGACGACGCCCGCAAGCTGATCGGGGAGTACCTGGCCGGCGTCGCCGAGCACCTCAACCGGGCGTCGCCCGCCTTCATGCACGACCTCGCCGGGTTCGGCCCGGCCCGGGAGGCCTACCAGCTCAACAGCCGGTTCGCCGCGAAACGGCTCCGGCAGTTCATCGACAAGGGCGTCGCCGACGGGGTGTTCCGCGATGTCCACGCCCGGCTGCTGGCCGAGATGACCGGGCTGATCATCGAGGGCATCCAGACCGGCGTGCTCGCCCAGCGGACCGAGGTGTCCGACGCCGAGGCGTTCACCGCTTTGGGCGAACTGCTGCTCGGTGGCTTGAACAAATAGCGGACAGGAATTGTCAGGCCGGGGTCAATTAAACTCCCGGCGTGATCGTCGTAGGCGGAGAAGCTCTGGTCGACCTGGTTCCCGGCGACCCCCTGGATTCCACTGTGGACAGTGGGCTGCGCGCGCTGCTGCCCCGGCTGGGCGGCGGCCCGTACAACGTCGCGCTGGCCGCCGGGCGGCTCGGCGTGCCGGCGGCGTTCTTCTCCCGCGTCTCCACCGACCGGTTCGGCGAGGCGATGATCGAGCGGCTGCACGCCTCCGCCGTCGACACCTCGCTGCTGCAGCGCGGTGACGAGCCGACGACGCTGGCCGTCGTGGCGCTCGACGCGAAGGGCGCCGCGCGCTACACGTTCTACGTCGAGGGCACCGCCGACCGGCTGGTCGCGGATCCCGGCCCGCTGGCCGACGATGTGACAGCGCTCTCACTCGGCACGCTCGGCATGGTCCTCGAACCCGGCGCCTCCGCGTACGAGGCGATGCTGCGCCGCGAAGCGGCCCGCGGCGTGCTGACCGTGCTCGACCCCAACATCCGCGAGGCGCTCATCGCCGACCCGGCCGCCTACCGGGCCCGGTTCGCCTCCTGGCTGCCGGACGTCCGGCTGCTGAAGATCTCCGACGACGACGCCGCGTGGCTCACCGAAGGCGCCGATCCGGTCGCCGCCGCGAAGAAGTGGATCGAGTCCGGAGTGGACGCCGTGGTGCTCACCCGGGGCGCCGACGGGCTTTCGGTGATCACCGCCGCAGGTGAGCTGGCCCACGTGCCGTCGCGAAAAGTCGCCGTGGTGGACACCATCGGCGCGGGCGACACCGTGCACGGCGCGCTGCTGGCCTGGCTGCACACCCGGGAGGCCACCGACCTGGCCTCCCTCGACGCCGGCGCGTGGCGCGAGGCCCTCACCTTCGCGGCGAAAGCGGCGTCGATCACGGTGTCCCGCAGCGGCGCCGAGCCGCCCACCTCCGCCGACCTGGCGGCCACCGTGTGAACCTGGTCCCAAATGGGCCCCCACGGGCAACGTCACCGCTGCGCGAAGGCGGGTTTCTCGACTAACGTTGAGGGGCATTCTTCATACCCCAGCGGGGCGGTGTGCAGCGAGGCGCCAGTGTTTCCTCGCGTGAACACGTGGCTACCTGTGGAACGTACAGGCGCCGCCGGCCCGTGCCCAACGTGAGAGGGACTTGCATGTCCGACGCGACGACTGCGGGGCAGTCCGGCGGAGAAACCGCGAAGCTGACCCTGCCGAGTGGCGAGCACGAGTTCAAGATCGTCCACCCGGTCGAGGGCGCGCCCGGGATCGAGCTGGGCAAGCTGCTGGCGCAGACGGGGTACATCACCTACGACCCCGGTTTCGTCAACACCGGTGCCGCGTCGTCCGCCATCGCCTACATCGACGGTGACGCCGGCATCCTCCGCTACCGCGGGTACCCGATCGAGCAGCTGGCCGAGAAGTCGACCTTCATCGAGGTCTCCTACCTGCTCATCTACGGCGAGCTGCCGACGCAGGCCCAGCTGGCCGACTTCACCGAGAAGATCCAGCGGCACACGCTGCTCCACGAGGACCTGAAGGCGTTCTTCAGCGGCTTCCCGCGCGACGCCCACCCGATGCCGGTCCTGTCGAGCGCGGTCTCGGCGCTGTCGACCTTCTACCAGGATTCGCTCAACCCGTTCGACGAGCCGAACGTGGAGCTGTCGACCATCCGCCTGCTCGCCAAGGTCCCGACGCTGGCGGCGTACGCGTACAAGAAGTCCGTCGGCCAGCCGCTGCTGTACCCGGACAACTCGCTGGGCCTGGTCGAGAACTTCCTGCGGATGACGTTCGGCTTCCCGGCCGAGCCGTACGACGTCGACCCGGACGTCGTCAAGGCGCTCGACCTGCTGTTCATCCTGCACGCCGACCACGAGCAGAACTGCTCGACCTCGACCGTGCGCCTGGTCGGCTCGTCCGAGGCGAACCTGTTCGCCTCGATCTCGGCCGGCATCAACGCGCTGTTCGGCCCGCTGCACGGCGGCGCGAACGCGGCGGTGCTCGACATGCTGGAGGGCATCCAGCAGGACGGCGGCGACGTCGCCAAGTTCGTCGAGCGCGTGAAGAACAAGGAAAAGGGCGTGAAGCTGATGGGCTTCGGGCACCGGGTCTACAAGAACTACGACCCGCGCGCGAAGATCATCAAGAACACCGCCGACGAGATCCTCGGCAAGCTGAAGGGCGGCGACCAGCTGCTCGACATCGCCAAGAAGCTCGAGGAAACCGCGCTTTCCGACGACTACTTCGTCGAGCGGAAGCTGTACCCGAACGTGGACTTCTACACCGGCCTGATCTACCGGGCGCTGGGCTTCCCGACGAAGTTCTTCACGGTGCTGTTCGCGCTCGGCCGCCTGCCGGGCTGGATCGCGCACTGGCGCGAGATGATCAACGACCCGGCCACCAAGATCGGCCGCCCGCGGCAGATCTACACCGGCCACGCGACCCGGGACTACATCCCGATGTCCGAGCGCTGATCGATTCCGCGAAAACGCCCCGTCGTGCACCGGCACGGCGGGGCGTTTATCGTTTACCGTCGTGACCCGAGAAGCGCCGGTTGTCCTGTGGTTCCGTCGTGACCTGCGGCTGGGCGACCACGCTGCCCTGCTGGAGGCGTCGAAGCACAGCAAGCACGTGCTCGCGCTGTACGTCCTCGACGAGGCGCTGCTGAAGCCCGGCGGCGCGCCGCGGGAAGCGTTCTTGTACGGCTGTCTCGAAAAGCTGAACGAGCAGCTCGGCGGCCGCCTGATGCTGGTCCGCGGCGACCCGGCGACCGAGGTCGTCCGCGCGGCGCGCAAGATCGGCGCGGCCGCGGTGCACGTCAGCGCGGACGCCGGTCCCTACGGCCGTCGCCGGGACGAAGCGGTGGCGAAAGCGTTGGCGGAAAACAACATCGAGTGGGTCGAGACGGGTTCGCCGTACGCGGTGACGCCGGGCCGCGTCACCAAGCCGGACGGCAGCCCGTACCGCGTCTTCACGCCGTTCTTCCGCGCCTGGACCGGCCGCGGCTGGCATTCGCCCGCGGACACCGGACCGTCCCTTGTGGACTGGATCGAACCGGCGAAGTCGCTGGGGATCCCGCGTCCGCCGAAGGTCTCCGCGGCACTGCCCGAGCCGGGCGAGCAGGCGGCCCTGGACGTCTGGCGCGCGTTCCTCGACGACGGCGTCGAGACCTACGACGAGGATCGCGACCGCCCGGACCGCGAAGGCACCACGCGGCTTTCGCCGTACCTGCGCTGGGGCTGCATCCACCCGCGGACGATCCTGGCCGACCTGTCCGGCGACGACCGGGTGGGCGCGAAGTCGTTGCGCAGCGAGATCTGCTGGCGAGAGTTCCACGCCGACGTCCTGTGGCACCGCCCGGAAACCGCCCGCGAGAACTACGACAAGCGGTTCGACGGCATGAAGCACGACGACGACCCCGAGGCCTTCGCGCGGTGGTGCGAGGGCCGGACGGGCTACCCGATCGTGGACGCCGGGATGCGGCAGCTGCTGGCCGAGGGCTGGATGCACAACCGGGTGCGGATGGTGGTGGCGAGCTTCCTGGTGAAGGACCTGCACCTGCCGTGGTGGCTGGGCGCCCGCCACTTCATGAAGCACCTGGTGGACGGCGACCTGGCGTCGAACCAGCTGAACTGGCAGTGGGTGGCGGGCTGCGGCACCGACGCGGCCCCGTACTTCCGCATCTTCAACCCGACGACCCAGGGGGAGAAGTTCGACCCGCAGGGGGACTACGTGCGGAAGTACGTGCCGGAGCTGCGTTCGGTGCCGGGCAAGGCGGTGCACAAGCTGAAGGACCGCCCCGAGGAGTACCCGGAACCCATGGTCGACCACGGCCACGAGCGCCAGGTTTCCCTAGAGCGGTACGGCAAGATCACGTCGTGATCAGCCACGCAGGGCTTCCGTCAGCTTGATCCGGCTGCCGATCCGCAGCACGCTGTTGCCGTAGATCTTCCCGCCGAGCCAGGTCAGCAGCGCGACCAGCGCCACCGTCAGCGTCAGCGACAGCCCGATCTCCCAGCCCGCCGCCGCGCCCGTCGAAATGCGGGCCGGCATCAGGATCGGGGACAGCAGGGGGATCAGCGAGACGATCCGCGTCGCCGAGCCCGCCGGGTTCTGGACCAGCAGGTTGAACCCCGCGATGAACCCGACGACCAGGATGATGTTCAGCGGCCCGACCACCGACTGGGTGTCCTCCTGCCGGGAGACCAGCGAGCCCAGCGCGCCGTAGATGGTGGCGTACAACAGGAAACCCAGCAGGTACCAGAGCAGGCCCCACAGCACCGCGCCCGTCGCGAAGCCGGACAGCGTGAACACGCCGGTCGCCGACGCCGCGCCCAGGCCGACCACCGCGAGGATGACCAGCTGGGTCAGGCCGACCAGGCCGAGCCCGATCACCTTGCCCAGCAGCAGCTGCCACGGCCGCACGCTGGCGAGCAGGATCTCCACGACCCGGCTCGACTTCTCCTCGACCACGCCCTGGGCGACCATCATCCCGTAGGTGATGATGCTCATGTACAGCAGGAACGCCACGACCAGCCCGACGACCAGCCGCTGCGTCTGGTCCGCCGGCTGCGGCGAAAGGGCGTCGTCCCGGACGTGGGTGCCGTTGACCCTGGCCATCACCTCGGCCGGCTCCAGCTGCGCCGACGACAGCACGCCGTCGAGCACCTGTTGCTGGGCGACCTGGTCGAGCACCCGGCGCAGCTGTTCGTCCAAAGAGGACTTGTAGGTGGCGGTCAGCTGCGCCGCGCTGCCCGAGACGAGCGCGTCGAGGTCGCCGTCTTCGACCTTCTTCCGGCCCTCCGCCGGGTCGGTGACGACGACCGTGCTGATCTCACGGCCCGAAAGCGCCGCTTCGGTCTGCAGCTGGCGGGCGATGCCGATCGCCTGGCCGGTCAGCCCGACCGTGTTCTTGTCCGCCGAACTGGCCAGCGACGTCTGGAAGAAGACGTACCCCAGCAGCAGCACCAGCAGGACGCCGGTGCCGACCACGAACGACCGCGTGCGCAGCCGCGTGTTCAGCTCGCGCTTCAGCACGAGCCAAACGGCGCGCCGGCCACTCAACGTCCTCATCGCGCTTCCCCCTTCTCGGACACCGCGTCGCGGAACAGCTCGGTGAGCGAGCGGCGACGGCGGCTGAACTCGGTGACCGGCCCGGTCGCCAGCGCGGCGGCCAGCACGGCCTGGTCGTCCGCGCCCGGTTCGAGGTCGAGCACGGTGGTGCTGCCGTGCTGTTCCAGCACCCCGACCCCCGGCAGGCCCGCGGCCCAGCCGGGGGCCGCGGCGGGCGCGGTGACGACGAGCTTGCTGCGCGCCCCCGCGGTCAGCTCATCGACGGTGCCGACAGCGACCATCCGGCCGCCGCGGATGATCCCGACCCGGTCGCACAGCCGCTCGACGAGGTCGAGCTGGTGGCTGGAGAACACGACCGGCACCCCCGCGGCGGCCTTCTCCCGCAGGACGCCGCTCATCACGTCGACGGCGAGCGGGTCGAGGCCGGAGAACGGTTCGTCGAGCACCAGCACGGCGGGGTCGTGCACCAGCGCGGCGGCGAGCTGCACGCGCTGCTGGTTTCCGAGGGACAGCTTCTGCACCTCGTCCTTGCGGCGGTCGGCCAGTCCGAGCCGGGTGATCCAGGTTTCCGCGTTGCGGTGGGCTTCGTTGGCGTTCAGGCCGTGCAGCTCGGCCAGGTAGACGAGCTGGTCGAGCACCTTCATCTTCGGGTACAGCCCGCGTTCTTCGGGCATGTAGCCGATGTGGGTGCGCGTCTCGTGCGTGACCGGTTCGCCGTCGAAGCGCACCTCACCGCCGTCGGAGGCCAGCACGCCCAGCGCGATCCGCATGGTGGTGGTCTTGCCGGCGCCGTTGCTGCCGACGAAGCCGAACAGCTCGCCGGCCCGGACGTCGAACGAAACGCCGTCCAGCGCGACCTTGGCGCCGTAGCGCTTGGAGATCCGGTCGATCTCCAGGGTCCCCTCAGGCATTTCCCATCCCCTCTTCGAAGTCCTCGGGGTCGTCGTCCGGCAGCGACCAGCCCAGCACGATGGCCGGGATGGTGGTGCCGGTGACCAGCAGCGCGGAGAGCATCATCGCGCCGCGTTCCGGGGTGCCGGCGGCGAACAGGCCGTAGAGCATGGCGATCAGCATCAGGTAGCTGAGTGCCTGGTAGCCGATGTAGGTAACGCGGTGGCGCCATTCGCGCTCGCGTTCGTCGAGCAGCCGCGAGAAGCTGCCGCACATCCGGCCGGTCAGGATGCGCAGCGTGATGAACGCGAACCCGCCGGCGACCAGCCCGGTCAGCCAGAAGGCCGGGAAGGCCCACTTCGGCTGGCTTTCGAACTGCGTGGCCCCGGCGACCAAGGCGAGGTCGGCGAGCACGAGGACGACGACGAGCGTCCGGCGGTGCTTCCGGGTGCGCCAGCCCGGCAGCTTCCGCGCTCGGTTCTGTTCGGCTTCTTCGAGTTTGTCGAGCTGGCGTTCCCAGTAGGCCGTGAGACGGCCCGGTTGCTCGGTCATGCTCCCCCCTCGCGGTAGACCTGGGTGGAAAGAGGCGTGAACGGCTCGCGGCTGAAGACCGCCTCGACGGGCAGGTCGAACACCGCGCAGATCCGGAACGCCAGGTCCAGGCTCGGATAGTGGTCACCGCGTTCGAGCGCGCCGATGGTCTGTGGGTTGACTTCGACGGCGCTCGCCAGCGCGGCTCGGGTCATCCCGCGCTCGGCCCGGAGCACGGGAAGCCGGTTGTAGATCGGCAGCTCTTTGCCGCGTCTGACCGGGCTCATGCAGCTAACTGTTGCAAAAACCCAACGAGTCGTCAACTTAAGAGAACATCAAGAGAGGTTGATGGCCCTTAGGTCAACCCGGCTAGCGATTTGTCGACAAGTTCCGCTACTCGCGCCCGCGCGGCTTCGGCGTCCGACGGGATCAGCGACAGCCGCGTCCGGCGTTCCAGGACGTCCTCGACGTCCAGCGCTCCCTCGTTCCGGACCGCCCACACCACCTCGGCCGCCGTGATCTCCGTTCCCGGGCCCACCGGAGCCGCGAACTCCGCGTCCAGTTCGCCCAGCGCCGCCACCCGGGGCGCTTCGGTGCCATATCGCTCCACCAGCCGCGGTGCGGCGTCCACGAACGACAACTCGGGCCGGGGAGCCGCGCCCAGCAACGGCAACCGCGCGGTGCGGCAGGGCGAAAGCGGCAAGCCCGCGAGGCGGACGGCCGCGTCGACGGCGTCCTCGGCCATCCGGCGGTACGTCGTGAGCTTGCCGCCGACCACGGTCAACAGCCCGTCGGAACCGGCCAGGACCGCGTGCTTGCGGGACAGGTCCGCCGACCGGCCACCCGTTCCCTCGACCAGTGGCCGCAGCCCCGCGTAGGACCCGGCGACGTCCGCGCGCGTGAGCGGCCGCGCCAGAACCGACGAAGCCAGCGACAGCAGAAAGTCCGCATCGGATTCGGGAACTATTGGCACGGACGGGATCGGCCCGGCCACGGGTTCGTCCGTAAGTCCCAAGTAGACACGACCGTCCGGCTGCGGAAGCAGGAAGACGAACCGGTTCGTCTCACCGGGCACGCCGATGTTCACCGACGTCGTCCCCATCGGCACCGTCCCCGGCGCCAGCACCAGGTGCGAACCGAGCGACGGCCGCAGCCGCACCGCGCCCGTCAGCGTCCCGGCCCACACGCCGGTCGCGTTGATCACCTGCCGCGCATGGATGTCCACTGTGGAGCCCGAAAGGCCGTCGCGCACCTGGACCCGGTCCGCCGAAACCGAAGTGGCCGAGAGCCGGGTCAGGATCCGGGCGCCGAACGACGCCGCCGTGCGGGCGAGGGTGACCACCAGGCGCGCGTCGTCGACCAAAGCGCCGTCGTAAGCCAGCAGAGCGCCGCGCAGGCCGTGGGAAGAAAGCCCGGGGGCCAGGGACAAGGCGAGCGCCGCGGGAATCGAGCGCGGCCGGGGCAGCACCGACGACGGCGTGCGCGCCGCCCGGCGGAGCGCGTCCCCCGCGCGCAGGCCCGCCGCGACCAGGGCCTGCTGCGCCCGGGAGGTGCTGGGGTACAACGGGAACAGCTGCGGCATCGCCCGGGTCAGGTGCGGGGCCGTGCGCGTCATCAGGATCCCGCGCTCCACCGCGCTCTCGTGCGCCAGCCCGAGTTCGCCGTGCGCCAGGTACCGCAGGCCGCCGTGGACCAGCTTCGACGACCAGCGGGACGTCCCGAACGCCAGGTCGTGCGCCTCCGCGAGGGCCACCGACAGGCCGCGCGAAGCCGCGTCCAGCGCGATGCCCGTGCCGGTGACGCCGCCGCCGACCACCACGATGTCCACGCGCTCGCCCGACGCCAGCCGCGCGAGCTCGCGTTCGCGGCGCCGCGCGTTGAGCGAGCCGGACGTCATGGCCGCAGTGCCGCGTCGAGCACGTGGGTGAACTCCGCCATCAGCGCCGCCTCGTCGACGTCCGCGGTGGCCGGGCGCAGCGAGAACGCGAACGACTGCACCACCAGCAGCACCGACCGCGACTGCACCGCGACCGGCGCGCGCCGGATCGAGCCGTCCCGGTGGCCGGCCTCCAGGAGCCCGTGCAACGCCTGCTCGGCGAACTTCTGCGTCGCGCCGAGCCGCTCGACGATGTACGGGAGGACGAGCTCCGGGTCGACGTCGAGCAGGGTGCGGAACAGCGGGTCGGTCGACAGCGCGCGGACGCCGGCCGCCGCGATGAGCACCAGGCGGTCGCGGCTGGTCGCCGCGTCGGCGCCGCTTTCGCTCGCCGTGCGCAGCAGCCCGCTGAACTCGCGGGTCATCAGCGCCGCGAGCACGCTGCGGACGTCGGGGAACCGGCGGTAGACCGTCATCCGGCTGACGCGCGCGGTGCGGGCGATCTCGGCGAGTGTGGTGCGGCGCACACCGACGGCCAGCACGCACGAGCGCGCGGCGTCGAGCAGCACGTCATCGGCCACTCGCGTCGCCGTTTGGCGGTTGCGGGTGTCCGCGAGCGCGGAGGAACCCGCCGTCTGCGTGGTGTGACGTTTTACGTCCATGTGTCACACTGTAGTCGTGAACGCTCTCATTGACCACCGCCTCCGCCGGTCCTGGACCGCGGAAGCCGCCGGCGCCGCCCCGCTGCCCGCGCGTGCGGCCAGGTGGCTGGACCAGCGTATCGGCCCGGTGGTCCCCGGTGCCGCCCCAACCGGCGACTTGCCGGTAAAAATACCGTCAACGAAACTGGCGAAATCTGCCGAGGAAGCGCTGGCGAAGGTCGTCGGCGCGGAAAACGTGCAGGTCGATGACCCGGCGCGGCTCGCGCGGGCGACCGGGCTGTCCTACCTCGACCTCCTGCGGCGCCGTTCGCCTTCGGCGGACTTCCCGGTGCCCGACGCCGTCGTGCTCCCGGCCGACCCCGAAGAGGTCCAGGAGGTCCTCGACGTCTGCGTGCAGCACGACGTGGGCGTCGTGCCCTTCGGCGGCGGGACGTCGGTGGTCGGCGGCGTCGCCGCTCTGCGCGGGGAGAAGACGTCGGTGATCGCGCTGGACCTCGTCCGGCTCGACGCGCTGGTGTCGGTGGACGCCGAGTCGCGCATCGCCGTCCTGCAGGCGGGTGTCCGCGGCCCCGAGGCCGAGCGGCTGCTCGCCGGGCACGGCCTGACGCTCGGGCACGTCCCGCAGTCGTTCGAGCGCGCCACGATCGGCGGCTTCGCGGCGACGCGCTCGGCCGGCCAGGCGTCGTCGGGCTACGGGCGCTTCGAGGACATGGTGACCGGCGTGCGGCTGGCCACCCCACGCGGCGCGTGGAAGCTCGGCGTCGCCCCGGCGTCCGCGGCCGGGCCGGACCTGCGCCAGCTGGCGATCGGCAGCGAGGGGACGCTCGGCGTGATCACCGAGGTCGCGCTGCGGGTGCGGCCGGCGCCGGCGGTCCGGCGCTACGAGGGTTACGCGCTGCCGGGCTGGGCGGCCGGCGCCGAAGCGGTGCGGGACCTCGCGCAGCACCACGCGCTCGCCGACGTCACCCGTCTGTCCGATGTGGACGAAACCGAGGTGTCCCTCGCGCTGAACGCGGGGGTGAAGACGGCGGCGCTGCGCCGTTATCTGGCCGCGCGGGGCGTGCGCCGGCCGTGTTTTCTCATCGTGGGCTGGGAAGGCACCGCGCACGACGTGGCGCTGCGCCGCCGGGAGACGGCCCGGCGGCTGAAGGCTTCGGGTGCCGTGCGCGTCGGCAAGGCGCTCGGCGAGTCGTGGCGGCACGGCCGGTTCGCCGGGCCCCGGCAGCGGGACACGTTGCTGGACCTGGGTGTCTGCGTCGAGACGCTGGAGACCGCCGCTTATTGGTCCAATGTGGACGAACTGCGCGACGACGTCCGTGCGGCGCTGACGGCGGCACTGGGCCGTTCGATCGTCATGTGCCACATTTCGCACGCGTACGAAACGGGGGCGTCGCTGTACTTCACGGTGCTGACGGCCCGCGACGAAGCGGACCCGGTCGGGCAGTGGCAGCGCGCGAAGGCGGCGGCGTGCGAGGCGATCGCCGGGCTCGGCACGATCTCGCACCACCACGCCGTCGGCGTCGACCACGCGCCCTACCTCCACGCGGAAATCGGCGCGCTGGGCGTGGAGGTGCTGCGCGCGGCGAAGTCCGCGGTGGACCCGACCGGGATCCTCAACCCCGGGAAGCTGGTTTAGAAGGTCACCACGCTGCGCAGGACGTCACCGTGGTGCATGCGCTCGAAGGCCTGCTCGACGCCGTCGACGCCGATGCGCTCGGTGACGAACTTGTCGAGCGGCAGCCGGCCCTGCAGGTAGAGGTCGACGAGCATCGGGAAGTCGCGGCTGGGCAGGCAGTCGCCGTACCAGGAGGACTTGAGCGAGCCGCCGCGCGAGAAGAAGTCGATCAGCGGCAGGTCGTTCAGCCGCATTTCCGGTGTCGGCACGCCGACCAGCACGACCGTGCCGGCCAGGTCGCGCCCGTAGAAGGCCTGCCGCCAGGTCTCGGGACGGCCGACGGCGTCGATCACGACGTCGGGGCCGAAGCCGCTGGTGGCGTCCTGCATGGCCTCGACGACCTGCGCCTCGGACAGGCCCTTGCTGTTGAGCGTGTGGGTGGCGCCGAAGTCCTTCGCCCAGGTGAGCTTCCGGTCGTCCATGTCGATCGCGACGATCGTGGTGGCCCCGGCCAGCTTCGCCCCGGCGATGGCGGCGTCCCCGACCCCACCGCACCCGATGACGGCGACCGAGTCCCCGCGCGTGACGGCGCCGGTGTTGATGGCCGCACCGAGCCCGGCCATCACCCCGCACCCGAGCAGCCCGGCGACGGCGGGTTCGGCGGCCCGGTCGACCTTCGTGCACTGTCCGCTGTGGACAAGGGTCTTCTCGAGGAAGGCCCCGACGCCGAGGGCGGGCGACAGCTTGGTGCCGTCCTGCAGGGTCATGGGCTGGGTGGCGTTGAAGGTGGAGAAGCAGTACCACGGCTTGCCGCGCTTGCAGGCCCGGCAGGTGCCGCAGACGGCGCGCCAGTTGAGGATGACGTAGTCGCCGGGCTCGAGATCGGTGACGCCCTCGCCGACGGCCTCGACGACCCCGGCGGCCTCGTGGCCGAGCAGGAACGGGAAGTCGTCGTTGATCCCGCCCTCGCGGTAGTGCAGGTCGGTGTGGCAGACCCCGCAGGCCTGGACGTTCACGACGGCTTCGCCGGGACCGGGATCGGGCACGAGGACGGTCTCCAGCGAGACGGGCTCGCCCTTCGCCCGCGAAACGACCCCCTGGACCTCGTACGGCATTCGAACCACCTTCCGGCTGCGCTGCTGGTCGACCGCAGCTAATCACGGATCATGCGGGGATGGCGACATCCGCATGAGTGAGGTTTTGCGCAACATGTTGCGTGTTACGCAACTGCGGGTCGCCAGGTGGCCGTGCGGGACCTCGGTTGCCACCGATGTCGCGAATGACTCATTCGGGACGTGGGAGGTCCCGAATGAGTCATTCGCGACGAGCCACAGCGGCGTTGCCGGAGTCCTGCTCCCTCTGGGGGGGGCTCGAAACCGGCATCAGGAGGCATGCCTCCGGCCCCCGGTATCCAGCTTATCGGGCACCACCGACAGTTTCCGGCGGCTCCGGGAGGGCCATCGACGCCAGCTTCACCGGGTCCGCCACCGCCGCGATGTTCGTGATGCGGCCGTCCGTCACCGTGAATGCCACCACCGACAGCGGCGTTCCGTCCGGGCGCCACGCCACCACGCCCGGCAAGCCTCCCACCAGCACCGTCCGGCCACCGGCCGCCGCTCCGAAGCGGGCTCCCGCCGCCACGTTCGTCGCCCCCAGGACCACCACCACGCCGTCCGGGGTGTCCACCGTCAAGCGGACCTCCGGGTCCAGTACGCGCAGGAGCTGCTCGAAGTCGCCGTCGCGGGCTGCCGTCAAGAATGCCTGGACCACCTCGTGCTGCGAAGGCCCTGTCGGGGGCGAGGGCGTCCGGACCTTGCGGCGGGCCCGGCTGGCCAGCATCTTGGCCGCCGCCGTCGACTTGCCCAGGATGCGGGCGATCTCGTCGAACGGCACCGCGAACAGGTCGTGCAGGACGAACGCCAGCCGCTCGCTGGGGCCGAGGGACTCCAGGACCACCAGCAGCGCCAGGCCCACCGAGTCGGCCAGCTCCGCGTCCTCCTCGGGAGAGCCGGCCACCGTGACGACGACCTCTTCGTACAGCCCTTCGGGCCGCGCTCGGCGCGCTCGCAGCACGTCCAGGCTGATCCGGCCGACCACCGTCGTCAGCCAGCCCTCGAGGTTCTCGATCGCCGCCTCGTCCTGGCGGGACAGGCGCAGCCAGGCCTCCTGGACCACGTCCTCGGCGTCGGCGTGGGAGCCGAGGATGCGGTGGGCCACCGCGCGCAGGCGGTCTCGCTGCGCTTCGAACGTCGAAGCCAACCCGTCGGTCATGGTCGTTACCTTCCTCGCTTCCGCTCCGTCGTGGACATGACGGGCCCGGAGGGGCACAGGTAACCGATGGAGGAACCGATGGAACCACGGCTGAAGACCCAGAGCGATCCCGACGTGACCGGCGCGGTCCAGCAGCTCTACAAATCAGTGCACAGCGCCGGGGTCGATCCGCTGCTGCTCGAACTGGTCCACCTGCGGGCCAGTCAGATCAACGGCTGCGCCCCCTGCACCTACGCCGGCGTCCGATCGGCGAAGCGGCAGGGCGAGACCGACGACCGCCTGCACAGCGTCGTCACCTGGCGCGAAACGCCGTTCTTCACCGAGCCGGAACGGGCCGCGCTCGCGCTCACCGAGGCCGCCACGCGGATCGAGGACGGCCAGTCCGGGGTGACCGACGAGATCTGGGCGGCCGCCGCCGAGCACTTCGACGAGACGCAGCTGTCCGCGATCGTCACGCACATCGCGCTCACCGGCTTCTTCAACCGGATCAACCGGGCGATCCGGGAGCAGGCCGGCAAGACCTGGTGAGCCCGGCGGGGCGCCGGGAAGGCGCCCCGCCGAGCCCGGCCGGTGGTCAGGCCGGCGTGATGATGTACGCGATGCCGCCCGGGCCGCCCGCCACGGTGCCGTCCGCGCGGTACCGCTTCGTCCGCTGCCAGATCTTCTCGAACTGGTCGCGCTGGTAGATGTTTCGGACGCGGTCGTTGCTGCTCGACGCCGGGTCGTTCGCGATCACGTCGCCGTCCTTCGTGAAGCCGACGACGACCATGATGTGCCCCGCCGTGCCGTAGCCGGCGCCGTCGAGTTCCGACGACAGGAACGACTGCGACGTGATCACCGGGATGCCCCGCGCGATGTAGTTCTCCAGCTCGTTCAGGGAGTGCAGCCGCGTGATGTGGCCGCGCAGCCCGCGCGACGCCGCGTACGCCGTGTTGAACGGCCAGTTGCCGGTGCCGTCGTAGGCGTGGTCGTAGGTGTAGCGCGCGGCGAAGGCCACCTGCGGGTCGACGTAGCCCGCCGGGATCCACGACATCTCCGCCGGCGACGGCTTCTTGCCCCAGTACTCGGCCACCATCTCGGTCGACGTCGGGCTGCACCAGGCCTCGCCGCCCCCGCCGTACTCCGGGAACTGTCCCTTGTGGAGGTTCTGCGCGTACGCGGGCACCTTCAGCTCGATCCCGGTGGCGCGCCCGGGCTTCGTCGGCTCGACCTCGAAGCGGTCCGGGACGGCCGAGGTCATCGCGCCCAGCAGGCTCACCGACGGCGTCGCGCCCGACCCGGCTTCGCGGTAGAGGCTGATCCGCAGGTGGTAGGACTTCAGCGTCACGCCGGTCTTCATCACCAGCGTGTCGACGTCGACCAGCGCGTTCGCGTCGTCCTGGCCGTCGACGCTGGTGCGCAGGACGTCGGCGTCGCCGCTGGCCCACCGGCCCATCACGTACCACGCCGTTTCGGCGCCGGCCGACGTCCGGCCCTGCGCCTCGACCTGCAGCCAGGTCTTCGCGGGCGTCTTCGCGTTCCACGACGCGACCAGCTGCGTCGCGCCGAAGCCCTGCCGGTACTCCGGCGACGTCCACTGGCCGTACTCGTACGTTCTGGTCGTGCCGAGCTCCGGCTCGGTGTGCTGGACCGTGCCGGCCGGGTGCGTGATGCGCAGGCCGTCGCGGGTGAGCGCGACCCCGGCGAAGCCGCCTTCGTGGAAGCGGCCGCCGGTCCACTCGTGGTAGTCGATCGCCTCGTCGTCGTGCGGCCGGACGGGCGTGGCCTCGGCGACTTGCGCGGTTACGGCGGATAACACAACCACTGACAATAAGGTGAACAACTCACGTGCGCGCATCGCGGCTCCCTGATAGACCCACCCAGTTGCCAGGGATTTTCGCCGCTCCGGCCGGGGCTGTAAACAGGTACCTACAGGACGGCCTGCGTCTGTGTCACTTTCGCGACCAGCTTGCCGTCGTCGTCGTGGATTTCGGTCTCCACCACGACGAACTTGCGGCCCGCGTGCAATGGTCTGGACGACGCAACGGCGTAGCCCGAACGCACGGCACGCAGGAAGTTCGTCTTCGATTCGACGGTCGTGGTGCCCTGCCCGCCCTCGGGCAGGTTGAGGAACGCGCACACGGCGCCGGTCGAGTCGGCCAGCGCCATGAGCGCGCCCCCGTGCAGCGCGCCGCCGAGCGTGCAGAGGCTCTCGTCCCACTTCAGCCGGCTGCGGACGAGCTCCCGCCCGTGCTCCAGCACCTCCACGCCGAGGCGTTCGGAAAACGGCATGGAGCGGTGGAAGAGCTGCGTACCTTCAAGATCGGTCATGCGACCACTGTGCCGTACCTCAGCTCAGCGGGTTGACGAGCAGCAGCTCCGTGTTGTGGTCCTCGGCCGCACCGACCCGGCCCAGGTCGGTGTGGATGTCGTTGTACGACAGCTCGCGGTACAGCGACGCAAGCGCTTGCGGCGTCCGGGCGTCGTAGTCCACGGCGTACGGCGCTTCAGCCTCGATCAGCGTTGTGAACAGCGACAACGTGCCGTCGGCGTTGTCCGCGACCTCGACGATCCGGGCGTGCTGCGGGAAGTCGACGTGCGATGCCGTGTTGATCTCCCAGAAGCCCTGCTGCGGCGTGTTCCCGGCGTGCGGCGTGATCTTGTTGAGGTGCGTGTGGCCGTTGACCCAGGCCAGCACGTTCGGGAACCGCTTGAGCAGCGCGACGAAGGCGTTGCCGTCCAGCCGCGGGTCGAGCAGGTGGCGCGAGTCCGGCAGCAGGTTGCCCATCGAGCCGCTGGTGTGGTGGCTGAACAGCAGGAACAGCTCGTCGGTGACGGAGTGGGTGACCTTGCGGCCGAAGAAGTCGTAGTAGGTGGAGCTGTTGCGCTTGAGCGTCGACTCGACCCAGGAGTACTGCGCGAGCCCGATCGAGCCGTCGGCGAACCCGGCGTCGGTGGTGGTGTCGAGGCTGATCCCGGTGATGCCGGGCGCGATCCGGAAGGTGTAGTAGACGTTCTGGCCGTCGGCGTTGGCGCTGGTGAAGCCGTGCCCGACCGGGCCGGGGCCGGTGTTGGCGCTGTCGAGGTGGGCCCGGACGAACTCGCCGGTGCTGAACGGACGGCGCCGCGCGTCCGGCGTCACCTCGCGGATGGTGCCGCTGCCGCCGAACAGCTCCGCGACCGGCACCCCCGAGCCCTTCTTGATGGCGTCGGCGAGCTTCTTGGACGTGGTCTCGTCCTTGCCGATCACCTTGTACTTCCCGGTGTACCAGGCGTCGATCCCGGGGATCTGCGCCGGCAGCGAGCCGACGATGCTGTCGTCGTGGTTGCCGAAGGTGCAGAACCACGGGACGTCGAGGCCGGGCGCGGTGAAGGTCCGCAGGCCGGCTTCGAGCAGGCCGGGCAGCTGCGGGAAGCCCTTCGCCGAGTACTTGTCGCCCACGCCGGGGATCGAGGGGTTCCAGTACTCGTCGTTGCCGGAGCTCTGGACGCCTTCGTACGCGTTCTCGTCGCCGGAGTTCGGGGTGACCGTGCCGCCGTTGAGGACCTTGAGGAACCAGTCGAGCTCGATCAGCTCGTGGTTGTCGGTGTTGTCGCCGGTGGTGACCATCAGGTCGAACGGCCGCCCGGTGAACGGGCCCTGCCGCACGCTGTTGACGCGCTCGACGAGCGCGCTGGTGGCGACGGTGCCGAGCGCCTCCTGCGGCCGGTGCGCCGAGCCGATGAAGGGGTGCAGGTATTCGAACCGCGCGGGGCTCTCGGCGTCGGTGATGTGCAGGTCGGTGAACTGGACGAAGGCGGACAGCGCCCGGCGCCGGTCGTCGCGCCCGCTCTTCGCGGTGGCTAGATCGCTCCGGACGACCAGCGGCCACCCGGGGCCCGCGGAGAGACGCGAGTAGGTGCTGGTGCCGCCGCCGGTGGCGACCTGCTCGAGCGTGGTGCCGGCGGTGCTGACCGAGCGCGTCCTGGTGAGCCGCAGGGCGCGGTCGAGGGCGTTCGCGGCAGGCGTGCAGAGCAGCAGCCCGACACCGGCGGCGCCCGCGGTGGTGAAGGTGCGCCGGGTGAGTTCGGCCATGAGTTCGCTCCCCAGTCTTCTCGGTTGACCGGCACCGTGCCGGACGCCGGTGACCGGACGGTGAACGTGACATTTCGAGCTACCTTGTCACAGGTGTCGGGATGGCTGTACCGCCGAAGGTCGTGGTCATTTCGGCGGACCCGCTTCAGCCCTTCAAGCCGGACTCGGCCACCCCGCGCACCAGGTACCGCTGCAGGAACGCGAACAGCAGCACGATCGGCAGGATCGACACCGCGGCCGCCAGGAACAGCAGGTTCAGCTGCGGGTTCTGGGCCGTCAGCAGCCCCGACAGCGCCACCTGGACCGTCCACGAGTCCGGCGACTGCGCGATGATCAGCGGCCAGAGGAACGCGTTCCAGCTGCCGATCACCGTGATCACGGCGATCGCCGCGAAGAAGCCCTTCGAATTGGGCACCACGATCCGCCAGAACACGCCCCAGCGGGACAGGCCGTCCACCCGGCCGGCCTCCTCCAGCTCGCGCGGGAAGTCCAGGAAGTACTGCCGGAACAGGAAGACGCTGAACGCGCTGAACAGCCCGGGGATCACCAGGCCGCGGAAGTCCGACAGCCAGCCCAGTGACGAGACGACCACGAAGCTGGGCACGAACGTCACCGACGTCGGGATCATCAGCGTCGCCAGCACCGCGTAGAACACGATCTTGGAATGCCGGTACGGGATCCGCGCCAGGCCGTAGCCGGCCAGCGAGCAGATCACCAGCAGGCCGGCTGTCTGCAGGGTCGCGACCAGCGTCGAGTTCAGCAGGCTGCGGGCGAACGGGACGTCCGACAGCGAGAACAGCCGCGAGAAGTTCTCCCAGTGCACTGTGGACGGAAACAAAGTCCACTGTGGAGAGGTGATGTCCGATCGCGACGCCAGCCCGTTGCGCAGCAGCAGGTAGAACGGCAGCAGGAACAACACCGCCGCCACCACCAGGCAAGCCCACCGCAGGAACGTCCTCATGCGGCACGCCCGAACCGCAGTACCCGGCCCTGCAACAGCGTCACCAGGGCGATGATCAGCGCCAGGATCACCGCGCCGGCACTGCCGCGGCCGAGGTCCTGGCCGCCCGACCCCAGGGACGTGTAGTACAGGTAGACCAGCGGCGGCCGGGCGAACGGCGGGTAGCCGCGGGCGTCGCCCATGATGTTGTAGAACTCGTCGAACGCCTGGTACGCGTTGATCAGGTTCAGCAGCAACACCGCCACCGCCGTCGCGCGCAGCTGCGGCAGGGTGATGTACCGGAACACCTGCCAGCCCGGTTTGGCGCCGTCGAGCCACGCCGCTTCGTACAGCTGGGCCGGGATGCGTTGCAGCGCCGCGATGAACAGGATCATGTAGAAGCCCAGCTGCAGCCACAGCCGCGCGGTCACCAGCACCACCCAGTACAGCGGCGGGTCGACCGTCCCGGTCCAGGCCACCGGGTCGGCGCCGAACAGGCCGAGCACGGTGTTCGCGAGTCCGTACCGGACCCCCGAGAACAGCGAGGTCTTCCAGATCAGCGACGCCACCACGTAGGAGCACGCGAACGGCAGGAAGAACACCGACCGGAAGAACGCCCGCGCGAACCGCAGCTGGTTGACGCCGAGCGCGAGGGCCAACGACAACACGAACGTCAGCGGCACGATGAACACCGCGAACACGCTGAACGTCCCCAGGCTCGACAGGAACGGCTCGTCGGTGAGCATGTACCCGTAGTTGTCCAGCCCGACGAACTCGGTCGGCGTCACCGTGTTGCGCGCGTCGAAGAACGAGAGGTACGCGCTCCAGCCGATCGGCAGGTACGCGAAGATCGCCAACCCGACCAGGAACGGCCCGACGAACAGCCAGAACGCGCGCGCATCGCGCCGCTTCATCCGAAAAGGCGCTTCAGCTCGGCCTTCGCGACTTCAACGGCGGTCTTGACCTGCGCGGCCGGGTCCGCACCCTCCTTGGCGATCTTCGCGACCGCGTCGGACAGCGCCGTGTTCGACTGCTGCGTCCACACCGGGCCGCCGACGAGGTGGCTGTTCTCCTTGACGAACCGGGCCGCGTCGGCGGCCGGGCCGGACTTGAGGTTGTCCGCGCGGCCGATCAGGCTCTGGCGGGCCGGCACGTGGAAGCCGAACTTCGTCGCGAACTCCAGCTGGTCCTGCGTCTGGTCGATCCACAGCCACTTCACGAACGCCTTGGCCTCGGTGACGTGCGCGCTCTTGGCGTTCACCATTGCGCCGTACGCGCCGACCGGGACCGACGGCGCGCCGCTGCCGTCCAGCTTCGGGAAGGGCAGGACGCCGAAGTCGTCGTCGAACGCCTGGCGGATCTTCGGCACGTTCCACAGGCCGGTCCACTGCATCGCCGTCAGCCCGTCGATGAACGCACCCGGGTCCGACCAGTCCGCCGGCGCGCCGAGCAGCAGGGAACCGTTGGCGTTCAGCGTGTGCAGCTTCGCCAGCGCCGTCGCCGCGCGCGGGTCGTCGAAGCCGACCTCGCGGTTGCCGTTCTTCAGGAAGTCGAGCCCGGCCGACCACAGCAGCGGGCCGGTGAGCACGCCGACGCCGCCGTCGTTGCCCGCGAAGAAGCCCTTGACGCCGTCCTTCGTGAGCTTTCCGGCGGCGTCGATGAGCTCGTCGACCGTCTGCGGCGGCTGCACGCCCGCGGCCTGCAGCAGGCTCTTGCGGTAGAAGAGCACCTGCGTGTCGGTGGCCTGCGGGATGCCGTAGACCCGGCCGTCGACGGTCTGCGCGGCCAGCACGGCCGGGCTGAAGTCGTCCTTCACCGGCCCGATGACGTCGTCGAGCGGGACGACCTGCTTCTGCCGCACCCAGTCGATCTTGACCTGCGCCTCGAAGACGTCCGGCACCTTGCTGTTCTGCAGCGCGGTGACGATCTTCGAGTCGTAGTCGCCGGGGTTCCACTGCACGGTCACGGCCGCGCCGGGGTAGCTCGCCGCGTACCGCTTGACGGCGTCCTGGACGCCTTCCTCGCCGTAGGCGTGGTACCACTGCTGGAGCGCGACCTTCGGGGCGTCCGACGGCGGCGGCCCCGCCGAGTACGCCGTCGAAGGCGGCGGATCACCCTGCCGCCCGGTGTTCGACCCGCACGCCGTCGCCAGCGCGCCCATCCCGGCCAGTGCGAGGAAACTCCGCCTGTTCCGCTGCATCCCCAGAACCCCTCCGACGTGCTCTGAAGGTCACCATAAGGGCGCAAGGGTCCCTTATGGTGACCGCCAGAGGCATGAGACTCGCCGGAGATTTACCCGTTAGAGCTGTGCGATGTCGAGCTTTCCCTCGGAGTAGGACGCGCGGATCCGCTTCTTGTCGAACTTGCCGACGCTGGTCTTGGGCACTTCGTCCACGAACGTCCAGTTCTCCGGCAGCTGCCACTTGGCGACCTTGTCGCTGAGGTAGTCGCGCAGCTCTTCCGGCGTGACGCTCTGGCCTTCCTTGAGCACGACGGCGACCAGCGGCCGCTCGTCCCACTTCTCGTCCGGGATGCCGACGACCGCGGCCTCGGCCACCGCCGGGTGGCCCATGACCTGGTTCTCCAGGTCGACCGAGGAGATCCACTCGCCGCCGGACTTGATGACGTCCTTGGCGCGGTCGGTGAGGGTCAGGTAGCCGTCGGCGCTGATCCTGCCGACGTCGCCGGTGCGCAGCCAGCCGTCGTGGAACTTGTCCGGGTCGACTTCCGCGCCGCCGTAGTACGAAGCCGCGATCCACGGGCCCTGGACCTCGAGCTCGCCGACGGCGTCGTCGTCCCAGGGCAGCACCGCGCCGTCGTCGTCGATCAGCCGCGCGCGCACGGACGCCGGGAAGCGGCCCTGCGTGTAGCGGTACTTCCAGATGTCGTCGCCGGTCGCCGACGCCGGCGGCCGGGCGACGCTGCCCAGCGGCGACGTCTCGGTCATGCCCCAGGCGTGCAGGATCGACACGTGGTGCCGCTCCTGGAAGGCGTGCATCAGCGACGGCGGCACCGCGGACCCGCCGACGACGACCTCGCGCAGGTGCGAGATGTCCTGCGGGTGGGCTTCGAGGTGGGCGAGCAGGCCCTGCCAGACGGTCGGGACCGCGCCGGCGAACGTCGGCTTCTCGGCGGCCAGCATCGCCGAGATCGGCGCCGGCTGGAGGAACCGGTCCGGCATCAGCAGTGACGCGCCGACCATGAGCGCCGCGTACGGCAGGCCCCACGCCATCGCGTGGAACATCGGCACGATGGCCAGCGCCTTGTCGCTCTGCGCGAGGTTCATGCTGTCGCTCATGCAAACCTGCATCGAGTGCAGCCAGATCGACCGGTGTGAATAGGCGACGCCCTTGGGGTCACCGGTGGTGCCCGAGGTGTAACACATCGCGGCGGCCGAGCGCTCGTCGACGTCCGGCCAGTCGAAGGTGTCCGGCTGGGCGGCCAGCAGCTCGGCGTAGGAGTGCACCTCGACGCCGTCGGGGGCTTCGAGGGACGCGGCGTCGCCGTTGGCCACGATGACGTGCCGGACCGTCTTGAACTGCGGCAGCTGCTTGGCCAGCAGGGGGACGAGGGTGCCGTCGACGATGACGACGTGGTCCTCGGCGTGGTTGGCGACGAACACGAGCTGCTCCGGGAACAGCCGGATGTTCAGCGTGTGCAGCACGGCGCCCATAGCCGGAACGGCCAGGTAGGCAGCCATGTGCTCGGCGTTGTTCCACATGAACGTGCCGACGCGCTGGTCGCCCGTCACGCCGAGGCCCCGGAGGGCGTTCGCGAGCCGGGCGGCGTGCCTGCCGAGGTCGCCGTACGTCTCGCGACGGGCTTCTGAACCGGTCCAGGTGATGACTTCGCTCGCCGAGTGCACCGACGTGCCGTGGCGGAGCAGGTTCGCCAGCGACAGCTGGCCGTCCTGCATGGTGCTCAACATGGTCGCTCCCGGGGGTCGTTCGCCGGTGAACTGGGGTTGCGCCGACTCTAGTGCGGATCGGGTGAAGCGGGCATGGTCAACAACGGCTCCGTTCGGTCACGGTCGTCGCGCGATCGGGCGACGACCGGACGATGATCAAGATCATCTCTTTTTCGACTTTTCCTTATGTGCAAGGAAATGTGCACGAGAACGGCGCGTAACGGAGGCTCCACTTCCGGGTGAGAAGGGCCACGCGGAGCACTTCTTGGGAGCGTTTCCGCAGGCCGGAGCGGGTTGCCCGGTATCACCTCCGGGGGTAATAAGTGCGTGTCGGTTGCACGGCCAGGAAGCGGGTGGCGTTTACTGGGCCCGTGGCAAGAGACGGCTGAGCAGCGCTTGCAGGAGCAAGCACTCACAAAAGCTGTCGGCCGCGAAAGCGGAGACCTGAGAGGAAAGGACACTACGTTGGCTCTGCCTACGTTGACTCCGGAGCAGCGCGCCGAGGCCCTGGCCAAGGCCGCCGAGGCTCGCAAGGCGCGTTCGGAGCTGCTCGCGTCGATCAAGTCCGGCAAGGAGAGCATCGAAAAGGTGCTCAAGCAGGCCAAGGAGAACAAGACCATCGGGAAGACGAAGGTCACCCAGCTGCTGAAGGCCGTCCCCGGCCTCGGCGCGGTGAAGGTCGCCGCCCTGCTCGAGCAGGCCGGCATCGACCCGGACCGGCGTGCGGCCGGCCTGGGCGAGCGCCAGCGCGAGGCGCTCATCGACGCGCTCAAGTAGCTCGTCACCAGGAGCTGACCGCGAGGGGAGTGTCGCTGGCGACACTTCCCTCGCGGATCTCCCATCGCCTGGGAGGCTGGTCTTGTGAGTTCTCCTGACCCGGCCACCCCGGTTGACCTCGCCGCCCGCTACGAGCGAGGCGACTTCCTGTTCACGACGGCCGCGCGCGCACTCCTCGCGCAGGGCACGATCCGCACGGTCACCGAGACGGACCCGCGGCGGCTCGCCTCGGCGATCCCCGGTGTCCTGGCCGAGACGGGTGCCCCGCTGGCCGTCGGCGTCCTGCCGTTCGACACCGGGCCCGACACGAAGGTGCCGGGCCACCTCGTGGTGCCCCGGACCGTCCACCGGTCCTCGGGGGCGCCTTCACTGCCGCGAGAGGCCCTGCCGGCACCCGTGCGGGTGCGTGCGGTGCCGTCGCCGGCGTCGCACATGGCGGCCGTGCGCGCCGCCGTTTCCGCTCTCGGGGACCGTGACCTGCGGAAAGCCGTGCTGGCCCGGGCCCTGGACCTCGAGTTCGCCGCGCCGGTGCCCGCCGAGAGCATCGTGCGGAACCTGGCCGTGGGCAATCCCCGCCACTTCACGTACGCGGCCGAGCTGCCGGGCGGCCGGTCACTCGTGGGGGCGACGCCGGAGCTGCTGCTGCGCCGCACCGGCCGGACGGTGTTCTCGTCGCCGCACGCCGGGTCGATGCCGCGCTCGGCGGACCCGGTGGCCGACCGGGCCAACGGTGAGGCGCTGCGGACGTCCCGGAAGGACCAGCTCGAGCACGCGGTGGTGATCGACTACCTGGTCGAGGCGCTGCGGCCGTTCTGCCGGACCCTGGACGTCCCGGCCGGCCCGGAGCTGGTGACCACGCCGGCGATCTGGCACCTGCGCACCCCGATCACGGGCGAGCTGGCGGACCCGGACATCACGGCGCTGGACCTCGCGGCGGCCCTCCACCCGACCCCGGCGATCTGCGGCACCCCGACGGAGGGCGCACGCGAGCTGGTCCAGGAACTGGAGCCGTTCGACCGCGACTACTACGCGGGCGCGGTCGGCTGGGTCGACGCGGCGGGCGACGGCGAGTGGGCGGTGGCGATCCGCTGCGCGGAGATCGCCTCGACCTCGATGCGGCTGTATGCGGGTGGCGGGATCGTCGCGGCGTCGGACCCGCGGTCCGAGCTGGACGAGACGACGGCGAAGTTCCGGACGCTGCTGACCGCGATGGGGCTGGCGGACCTGCCGGTCTGAGCTACGGGACCCAGTGTTCCTCGGTGACCGACAGCTCCTCGGTGGTCAGCACCGCGATGGCCGCCCGGTACCCGTCGGCGGCCTTCAGGTCGACCAGCCGGGTCGTCGCCGGGTCCAGGGCGGGATCGCCCGAAGCGACCAGGCTCGCCGGCTCGTCGTAACGCGAGAACGTGATGCTCTGCAGCGGGATGCGCAGGCCTTTGCCGGTGGCCTTCATCACCGCCTCCTTGCGGGTCCAGTAGACGAAGAACGCCGCCGCCTTCGCGGTCCCGTCGAGGCCGGTCAGGTGCTCGGCCTCCGCGGGGCTCAGCGCGTACTCGATCAGGCCGTCGTCCGCTCGGCGGGTGGCCGTCTCGACGTCGAGGCCCACCGGGACCGAGGGCGTCGCCGCGATGCCGATCAGGTCGCCCGAATGGGAGATCGACAGCGTCAGGTCCGCGCCCGGGATGCGGGGCCGCCCGTGGGGCTTGCCGCAGTCTTCGCAGGTCGCGTCGAACTTCACCGCCTCGACGGCCAGGCCGAGCCGCTCGGCCGCGACCGTCTTCGCCAGGACGCGGCCGGTGAGGAACCGCCGCTTGTCCGCCTCCTGCCGGTACGCCTCGAACCGCCCCTGCTCGACGTCGTCGAGCAGGCGCAGGAAGCGATCTTCGGGGGGCAACGGCGACGACCAGCGGACCTCGATCTCCATCACCCCTCCGATCCTTCCGGGCCCGGAGGCCGTTGTCACGGGATCGGGCCCAGGACAGGGGGTGTCACAACCGGCGTGGCACGGACGGGAGGCTCGGCAGCGGGTCGAGGGACCGGCCGTAGCCGTGGTGGCCGTGGCGCCGCGGTGCCGGTTGCCCGGGCCGGGCGTCGACGTGGTGTTCCTCGCGCAGCTGGTTTTCGGTGAGGTCCCCGGTCTCGATGGTGTTCTCCTCCTCGCGGTTGTCGTAGGCGGGATCGGCGGCGGGCCGGGTGCTCGCGTTCGTACCCGCGATGTCGTGGCGGGCGTGGATCAGTTCGTGGCCGACGCGCACGACGTCGGGGACGGTCAGCGCCGCGCCGTGCGCATCCAGGACGTGTACCGCGCTCCACGCCGGGTCGAGCCTGATCACCACGTCGGAGCCGGTGTGCGGATTGTGCGCGCCGGCCTGGTCGAGAGCCTGGGTTTCGCCGCCGTCCTGCAGCAGGGCGACGGCCTCGGACGGCTCGATCCGCACCCGGTGCGACCCGGCGGCCAGCTCGACGACCAGCCGGCGGCCGTGGCGGCGGGACATCAGGGCGGCGAGCGCGGCGAGGACGCGTTCGCGGAAGCCGGGGTAGGTGCGGCCGAAGGTCTGGGTGTCCGAGATGGTCAGCGGCGACTGGCCGGAGGTGATCGCGGACCACGTTCGCGTGGCCGCGTCGAGCTCGGCGCGGGTGATCCGGTCGTCGCCCCGTGCGTCGCGATCGACGACCACGAACCGGCCGAACGGGGTCGTGACGCGGCGGCCGGCGGCCCGGGCGGGTGCGCTCTGGCGCTGCACCAGGAGCCCGGTCAGCGCGTGGTTGCCTGCCTGGCGCTGCAGGGCGAGGGCGGAGCCCGCGGTCAGCGCGCCCCGCGGATCGCAGGGTGCGGCGATCGACGGCGTGGGCATCGCCCGGGTGGCAGCGCGCGGCTCCTGCTCGCCGGGGTGCGTCGCCTTCGTCACGCGGACAAGGTAAGCCCGTCCGCGGCCGCCCGTCCTGCCCCCGGATGCCGCCTCCCGGGCTGCTCCGGCTGCCCTCGGTGCGTCCCGCCGTCCTTGCGCCCGGGTGGCGCGTGCCGCACTATGGGAGTAAGCAAGCGCTTAGCCAGTGTCGGAGGAGCAGCCACCCCATGGACTTTTCACTCAGCACCGAAGAACGGGAAGTGCGCGACTGGGTCCGCACGTTCGTCCAGCGGGAGCTGGTCCCGCTCGAGCAGGAAGTCCTCCGGCGCGAGCGCGCCCACCAGCCCGGCCTCACCGGCGAGGAGCTCAGGGACCTCCAGCTCAAGGCGAAGGAGTCCGGCTTCTGGGGTGTCCTCACGCCCGAGGAGTACGGCGGCATGGGCCTGTCCGCCGTGATGGCCGCGCTGCTGGAAGCCGAGCTCGGCCGCACCTTCGTGCCGTTCCGCTTCGGGGGTGCCGCCGACAACATCCTGTTCCACGCCAACGAAGAGCAGAAGCAGACCTACCTGCTGCCGACCATCTCGGGCGAGCGCAAGTCGTGCTTCGCGATCACCGAGCCGGGGGCCGGGTCGGACGCCAAGGCCATCCGGACCACCGCCCGCAAGGACGGCAGCGACTGGATCATCAACGGCGAGAAGACCTTCATCACCGGCGGCAACGAGGCCGACTTCACCATGGTCTTCGCCATCACCGACCCCGAGAAGGGCGCGAACGGCGGTGTCACCTGCTTCCTCGTCGACCGCGAGGCCGGCTGGAAGTCCGAATACATCGACACCATGGGCGAGTGGGGCCCGGCGTCGCTGATCTTCCAGGACGTCCGCGTCCCGGAAACGCAGATCCTCGGCGAGGAGGGGCGCGGCTTCGAGCTCGCCATGCAGTGGATCGGCCAGGGCCGGTACCTGCTGCCCGCCCGCGCGATCGGCTCGTGCGAACGGCTGATCTCGATGGCCATCGAGCACGCCAACACCCGCGAGACGTTCGGGCAGAAGATTGCCGAGCGGCAGGCCATCCAGTGGATGATCGCCGACTCCGGGGTCGAGCTGGAAGCACTGCGGTGGCTGGTGCTGCACGCCGCCTGGCAGGTCGACCAGGGCCTCGATTCGCGGCACGCGCAGTCGATGGCGAAGCTGTACGGCGGCCAGAAGGCCAACGAGATCGTCGACCGCGTCCTGCAGATCCACGGCGGCATGGGCTACACGCGGGAGCTGCCGGTCGAGCGGTGGTACCGCGAGCTGCGGCTGCTGCGCATCTACGAAGGCACCGACGAGATCCAGCGCCGGACCATCGCGCGCAACCTGCTCAAGGGGCACGTGAAGGTCGGCGGCACGCTGGGCTGAGAACGTGCGAGAAGCCGTCAGGGCCGCCGGGAAGGCGGCCCTGACGGCGCTTCGGCTTGCCTACTTCTTGTTGCGAATGGCGATCGGGACGCCCGCTAGGTCCTCTTCGTTGCACAGGAGCTTCACGTCGTAGTACGGCGAACCCTGACGGTCGTCGTAGTCGAGGTGGATGGCCAGCACGTCGAGCGGCTCGCCGAGCCACTCCTGTGCCTGACGCAGCCACTTGGCGCAGCGCTCCAGAGCCGCGGGGAGATCGTCGTCACGGAACTCGACGGGGCGATAGGGGACATCCTGCACCTGATCGCGGGGGTGTGCCGGCGCCGGGAGGCCCGGCGCGAGACCCGAGTCGTCCAGTTCCAGTTGGATCGTTTCCTCAGTCACCCTTCGAGCGTCCCCCACCCGCGCCGTCTGGGCAAGGCGTACACAGGTAAAAGCGCCGCTAAACGGACACGCCCCACTCTTTCGCGACGATTTCCCGGCACCGCCGCAAGTCGGTCACGCCGGGTGCGGACGTGCAGCCCAGCGCCCTCGACGCCAGTTCCGCGTAGTGCTCCGCCAGCTCGTCGAGCGCCAGCGGGCCGCGTGGTGAATACCACCTCGCGACGCCGCTGCACATCTCCAGCAGGGCGAGCCGGGTCACCGCCGGGTGCTCCACACGGAACACCCCGGCCGCCACGCCCTCGTCGATCGCGGCCGCCCACAGCCGTTCGTAGGCGTCCCGCAGGGCCACCACCGGCTCGCGCGCGGCCGGGGACAGCACGTCGACTTCGTTGTCCACCACCCGGGTTTCCGCCGGGCCGACGGCGTGCGCGAGGACGTGCAGCGCGACCAGCGTGCGCAGCCGGTGCACCGGGTCGCCGCCACCCGCGGTCGCCTCACGGGCGGCGTCGAGCAGCCGGTTGAGCGCGGTGTGCATGATCTCGGCGAGCAGATCCTCCTTGGTGCCCATGTAGTGGTACAGGCTCGCCGAGGAGAGTTCCGCCTCCTGCGCCAGATCCCGGATGCCGGTGCCGTGGAAGCCCTTGGTGGCGAACAGCTTCACCGCCGCCGCGCGCACCCGCTCCCGGCTGCTCACAGCCATGCTGCCGCCTTCGCGTCCCAGGACCCGGCGCGCGGGTCCGCGACCTTCCGCAGCTCGCCCTTGGCCACCCGCTCCGACGGCGTCATCGGGAGCGCCTCGGCGAACGCCCAGAACCGCGGAACCTTGAAGTAGGCCAGTTTTCCGGCGCAGAAGGCGGCCAGCTCGGCGGGGTCCGGCCGGTCGCCGTCGCAGACGACGTACGCCTTGATCTCCTCGCCGCGCAGCTCGTCGGGCACCGCGACGACGGCCGCCAGCCGCACCGCCGGGTGCAGCAGCAGCGCGCGCTCGACCTCGTCGGCGGAGACGTTCTCGCCGCTGCGGCGGATCATGTCCTTCGTGCGGCCGACGTAGTAGACGCGGCCGGCGGCGTCCATCCGGGCGAGGTCGCCGGTGTGGAACCAGCCGTTTTCGAACGCCTTCGCCGTCGCGTCCGGATCGTCGTGGTAGCCGTGCATCAGGCCGATGCCGCGGATCAGCAGCTGCCCGGTTTCCCCGCGCGGCAGCGGCTTCCCGTCGTCGCCGGCGATCAGCACCTCGCGATCGCGGCTGGGCCGCCCGATGCAGCCGGTGCCGACGGTCTCGTCGTGGTCGGCGGCGGTCATCCGGATGTCGCCGCCGGTCTCGGTCATCCCGAACGCCTCGTACCACGGCACGCCCCACCGGGCCTCCAGCTCGGCGTGCAGGTCGTGCGGGATGGCGGACGCGCAGATCGCGCGGACGCGGTGGTCGCGGTCGGCTTCGGACGGTTCCTGGCGCAGCAGCAGCGTCGGCATCAGGCCGAGGCAGTAGAACCAGGTGACGCCGTGTTCGCGCACCTTCGCCCAGAACGTGCTGGGGTGGAACCGGTCCAGCACGACGAGGGTGGCGCCGCCCGCGAGTCCCAACGCGACATTCCACTGTGGATCGATGTAGTGGAACGGCTGCGCGGTCAGGATGACGTCGTCCTCGCCGACGGCCGGGAAGTCGGTGGCCAGGCTCACCGCGAGGGTGGTCCAGTAGCGGTTCGGCAGGACGCAGCCCTTGGGTGCGCCGGTGGTGCCGGACGTGTACTGGATGTTGACCGGCAATTCGGGCACCGGGGTGAATTCCGGCGGTTCGGCGTCAGTGCGGAGTTCGTCCGGCGTGATGACCTCGGTCACCCCGATCCGGCCGAGCAGGTCGGTGAACTCCGCGGCGGCGACGACCAGCTTCGCGCCGGAGTGCCGGAGGATGTGGGCGCCGTCGAACTCCTGGTAGTTCGTGTTGACCGGCACCAGTTGCGCGCCGATCTTCGCCAGCGCGAGCCAGGTCAGCGGGAACGCGGGCACGTTCCGCAGCATCACCGCGACCCGGTCGCCGGGGCCGATGCCGCGTTCGGCCAGCGCCGCGGCGATCCGGGAGCTTTCGCGATCGACCTCGGCGAAGGTGAAGCGCTGGTCGTGCTCGTCGAAGAGCCAGGCCGTGCGGTCCGGCCACAGCGCGGCCGCCCGGGTGACGAGCTGCGCGAGGGTCCCGATCTCGGCCAGCGGCGTCACGCCCGGCTCCGGAACGCTTCGGTGGACGCGGCGACCGCGGCCGAGTGCTCGGTGATCAGGGCGTGGCTGACCTCGAGCTCCAGGGCGGGCTCGACGTCGATCGGGGCGTCGAGGACCCGCTTCGCCATCGCCGCGGCGGCCGGCGGGTGCTCGGCGATCCGCTTGGCCCAGCTCAGCGCCTCGGCCTGGAGCTGCTCGGCGGGGACGGCCGCGTTGACCATGCCCAGCTCGGCCGCCTTCCGGCCGTCGAAGCGCTCGCCGAGCAGCAGGAGTTCCTTCGCCTTGAGCGGGCCGACCAGCAGCGGGAGCAGCCGCGACGCCGCGCCGGTGACGCTCAGCCCGAGCGAGACCTCGGGAAACGCGAACACGGCGTCCTCGGCGGCCAGGATCAGGTCGCAGCCGAGCGCGAACTCCGCGCCGGCGCCGATCGCGTAGCCGTGCACCGCCGCGATCACCGGCTGGCGCAGCCCGCGCAGCCGCCGCGTGACGTCCTGGAGCCGGTCCAGCCGCGCCCGCGAATCACCCTCGGGGGTGGGTTCCTTCAGGTCGTGGCCGGCGCAGAAGGCGCGCCCGTTCCCGGACAGCACGACGACGCGCGCGTCGCTGCCGGCGGCCGCGTCGAGGGCGGCGAGGAAGTCGTCGACCAGGACGGCGGCGACCGCGTTCAGCCGCTCGGGCCGGTTCAGCCGGATGTGCGCGATGCCGTCCTCGACGGCGAAGTCCACGGTGGGCATGAGGCCGATGCTAGACGTTCGATCGATCGATCGATAGCCTCTGATTTTATGCAGGTGGACACGGTCTACGAGAACGCCACGGTGTGGACGGGCGCGGGCGTCACCAGCGCACTTGCCGTCCTGCACGGCCGGGTGGTCGCGCTGGGCGACGACGCTCTGTCGCTTTCGGCTCGCGCGCGCGTCGACCTGGCCGGCGGCTTCGTCGTCCCCGGCTTCCACGACGCCCACAACCACATGGCGTGGTTCGGCATGGGCCTCGACGACGTCCCGCTGAACGACTGCCGCAGCGTCGAGGAGGTCTACGACGCCGTCGCCGCGCGCGCCGCGACGCTGCCGGCCGGGAGCTGGGTGGTCGGCAGCGGGTACGACCAGAACAAGCTCGCCGGCGGGCACCCGGACCGGCACGGCCTCGACCGCGCCGCGCCGGGCATGCTCGTGCGGCTGAAGCACACGTCCGGGCACATGACCGTGGTCAACTCGGCCGTGCTCGACCAGCTCGACCTGGCGCACGTCCCGGTCGGCGGCGACGTCGTGGTCGCCGCCGACGGCTCGCCGACCGGCCTGCTGCGCGAGCAGGCCCAGCTCCTGCTGCGGCCGCTGACGTACCCGACGCCGGTGGCGCGGGTCGTGCGCGGGCTCGAGCGCGCGTCCGAGCGATACCTGGCCGAGGGCATCACCAGCGTCCAGGAGGCCGGGATCGGCGGCGGCCTGGTCGGCGAGACGCCCGCCGAGCTGGCCGCCTACCAGCAGGCGCGCGATACCGGCGTGCTGCGCGTGCGCAGCACGGTGATGGTCGCCGCGAGCGTGCTGCACGACCTGCCCGACGACGCCGGCTTCGGCCTCGACCTCGGCCTGCGCACCGGCCTCGGCGACGAGTGGCTGCGCGTCGGCCCGATGAAGTTGTTCGCCGACGGCTCCCTGGTCGGGCGCACCTGCGCAATGCACGAGCCCTTCGACGGCGAGCCGGACAACCGTGGCTACTTCCAGGTGCCCGAGGACGAGCTGGCCCGCACGATCCGCCGTGCCCACCAAGCGGGCTGGCAGATCGCGACGCACGCGATCGGCGACCGCGCGATCACCGTCGTCCTCGACGCCTACGAAGCCGCGTTGGCCGCTTCGCCGCGCACGGACCACCGGCACCGCATCGAGCACTGCGCGGTGCTTCAGCCCGCGGAGCTGCGCCGGCTCGCCTCGCTCGGCATCATCCCGTCGCCGCAGGGCCGGTTCGTCAACGAGCTCGGCGACGGCATGCGCGCCGCGCTCGGCGAGTCGCGCGTCCCGTGGTGCTACCGGCTGCGCAGCGTCCTCGACGCGGGTTGCGTGCTCCCCGCGTCCTCGGACCGGCCCGTCGTGAACGGCGCGCCCCTGCTCGCCCTCGCCGACATGGTGCGTCGGCGCACGGCATCAGGCGCGCCCTTCGCACCCGAAGAGGCGCTGACGCCGGAGCAGGCGTTGCGCGCGTACACGTACGGCTCGGCGTACGCCACCTTCGCCGAGCGTGACCTGGGCACACTCGAACCCGGGAAGCTCGCCGACTTCGCCGTGCTGTCCGGTTCGCCCCTGGACGAGTCCGGTTTGGACGACCTCACCGTGCAAGGCACCGCCGTAGGCGGCGAACTGCGTTATCAAGCGTGATGACTCACTTCCTTCCCACGTGTTCGAGTGCTTCCTCGGCCAGCTCGGCCCAGGGGTGTGGCGACCCCGGGGCCAGCGCCAGCCATTCCTTCATCGGGGTGCCCTTGTTGGCGTCGAAGCGCACCCCGTGCCCGCCCTCCACCAGTTCGTCCACCCGGACCCGGGGCAGCTTGAGCACGAGCTGCCCGCGGACGAACATCGCGAAGATCCGGCCGTGCGCGCGCAGCGCCGTGCGCCCGAACCCGCCGGTCGTGCCGGGTGGCGTGATGCCCGGACGTCCGGTGAACTCGTCGACCAGGTCCTCGAACTTCTCCTCTGGTGACATCGACCACCTCCGAGCCCGACAGTAACGACCACCACCGACAAAACCGGGAGGCGAAATGCCCGTCCGCGACGCCGTCTTCGAAGACATCGAGGAAATCTGCGCGCTCATCGAGGAGCACGCCGTCTACGAGGACAACCACGACCTGAAGCTGGACCGCGCCGAGATGAGCGGGCACCTGTTCGGGCCGGACCCGAAGGCGTGGGTGCTGATCGCGACCCCGCCCGGCGAGCCGGGGACGGTGGCCGGCTTCGCGTTCTGCAGCTGGAACTTCTCCACCTGGGAAGCGCGGCCGGGGATCTGGCTGGACGACCTGTTCGTCCGCCCTGCGCACCGCCGCCACGGGCTCGGCGGCGAGCTGCTGGACGAGCTGCGCAACCGCACGACCGGCCGCGTCGAGTGGGACATGCAGGAGGGCAACGAAAAGGGTTCGGCGTTCTACGCGCAACTGGGTGCCGAGCCGGTCCCGGGCTGGATCCGCTACCGCTGGCGGCCGTGAACTTTCACGAGAAAGTACCCGGCCCCGTATCGTATGCGGCATGGGAGATGGTTCGGTCCGGAGGTCCTCGTCGGTCGAGGACTACGTCCGGGTGATCTACGGGCTGGTCGAGCGGGGTGAGGCGGTCACCAACGCGTCGCTCGCCGGCCGGCTGGAGGTCAGCCCGTCCTCGGCGTCGGGGATGGTCACGAAGCTGTCCCAGCTCGGCCTGGTCACCCACGCCCCGTACCGCGGCATCGAGCTCACGGCCGACGGCCGGCTGCTGGCGCGGTCGGTGCTCCGGCGGCACCGGCTGATCGAGACGTACCTGGTGTCGGAGCTCGGCTACACGTGGGACGAGGTCCACGCGGAGGCGGACGCGCTGGAGCACGCGGTGTCGGACAGGCTGGTCGAGCGCATCGCGGCCAAGCTCGGCAACCCGGTCCGCGACCCCCACGGCGACCCGATCCCGGCCCCGGACGGCAGCGTGGAGGAGCTGCCGGTCCGCATCCTGGACGACCTCCCGCCGGGCGCGGTGGGCGAGATCGTCCGGGTCTGGGACACGGACCCGGAGCTGCTGAGGTACCTGACGGAACACGCGATCAACCTGGGCGAGCGCATCGAGGTCGTGGAGCGGCAGCCGTTCGGTGGGCCGATGGTGGTGAAGGTGGGCTCGCCCCCGGACGCGGCTACGCACGCGATCGGCAAGGAGATCGCGCAGGCGTTGTCGGTCACCCTGCGCTGAGCCGGCTCAGTACGACCACTCCCAGCCGTGCGCGCCGGGGCCGAACAGCCCTGAAGCGTCCGTGAGCTGCAGGGGGCCGTTCTTCGCCGCGGTCGAGATCGCGACTTGACCGGTGCAGGTGCGGTTGGGTGCGTATGCCGACGGCGATCTCGGTGACCCAGAACTCGACCGCCATGCTGCCGTCGGTGTTCGAGATCCCGGCCGTCTCGTCGTTACGACGCTCAAGGGCGTACGCGCGGGTGACGTCGTGAAGCGGATGTGGTGACGACCGTCTCCGCAAGACCATGGCCGCATGAACTCCTTCCGCTTCGGCGTCGTCGCCGGTCATGCGCCTGATCTCACCTCCTGGACCGCCCAGGCCGAACGGGTCGAGAAGCTCGGCTTCGACACCCTGCTCGCCACCGATCCCGTCGGGAGCTCCGATCCCTTCGTCCTGCTCGGGGCCGCCGCCGCGGTCACCATCGATCTCACCATCGGCACCTTCGTCCTCGCCGATCCCTTCCGCGACGCCCGGGCTCTCGACTGGCAGGCGAAAACCCTGCACCAGCAGACTCGCGGGCGGTTCGAGCTCGGGCTCGGCGTCGGGCGCCCCGGGGCCGACGGGCACGCGACGAGCCTCGGGCGGGAGTTCCCCTCACCGAGTGAGCGCATCACACGGATGGCCGCCACCATCGCGCACCTGAAGCGAACACCCGATCGGCCGCCGTTGATGCTCGCCGCCGGGGGGCCGAAAATGCTGGCGCTCGCCGCGCAAGAAGCCGACATCGTCACCTTCACCTGGATGCCGAGGACCACCGAAGGCGAGGCGCAGTCCATTGTGGATCGATTCCGAGAACTCGCCGGGGCGCGCCTTCCCGACATCGAGCTCGGCCTGAACCTGATGGCCGTCGGAACCGCGCCGTCGCCGGGAATCGCGCGGTGGGCCGGGGTCGACGTGCCCGAACTCGCGGCCGAGGGTGCCGTGACCGTCCTGCCCGAGGACCCCGGCGCGGCCGCGGAAACGCTTCTCCGGTGGCGGGAACGGTGGGGGATTTCCTATGTCACGATCAACTCCGGCTACGCGGAACCGTTCGCGGCGATCGCGGACGAGACGCGCAAGGCAGGTGGGTGAGGGCCCTTCCGATCTTGGGAAGCTGCGCCTACGCTCCAATGTTCTGTAATCGGGATTGCTTCGGAGCGTTGTGATGACCGGTCAGCGAACACGCACCATCGACCGGGGGGAACAGGCGGAGCTGAGCCGGCTGCTGGCAGCCGGACCGTTCGACGTGGCCCTGCGGGCGGCGATCCGGGCCCGCGGCCTCGGCCTCGAGCGGATCCGCTATCGCTTGCGCGGCAGGGGAACCACGGTCAGCCTGGCCACCCTCAGCCACTGGCAGTCCGGACGGTGCCGGCCCGAGCGGCCGGAATCGCTGGAGGCCCTGCGGAATCTCGAGGACATCCTGAACGTGCCCGACGGCTCGCTCAGCAAACTCCTCGGCCCGCCGCGGGCGAGAACGAGGTTCCACGCGCTCAATTGAGCGACGGTTAGGCTCGCGGCATGCGAGCTGTCGTGATGGAGGAGTTCTGCGTCCCGCCCGTCGTGCGGGACGTGCCCGAGCCGGTGGCCGCGCCGGGAGGTGCGGTGATCGAGGTCGACGCCACCGGCGTCTGCCGCAGCGACTGGCACACCTGGCAGGGGCACGACACCGCCGTCACGCTGCCGCACGTCGCCGGGCACGAGCTCGCCGGCCGGATCGTCGCGCTCGGCGAAGGCGTCCGCGGCTGGGAGCTCGGCGCGCGCGTCACCGTGCCCTTCGTCTGCGCCTGCGGCAGCTGCGCCCAGTGCGCCCGCGGCGACCAGCAGATCTGCGACCGCGAGTTCCAGCCCGGCGCCACGCACTGGGGGTCGTTCGCCGAGCGCGTCGCCATCGAGCACGCCGAGACGAACCTGGTCGCGCTGCCGGACTCGCTCGGCGCCGCCGAGGCCGCGGCGCTGGGCTGCCGGTTCGGGACGGCGTTCCGCGCAGTGCTGCGGCAGGGGCGCGTCACCGCGGGCCAGTGGGTTTCGGTGTACGGCTGCGGCGGCGTCGGGATCTCCGCGGTGCTGCTGGCCGTCGCGGCGGGCGCCAAGGTCGTCGCCGTCGACGTCTCCCCGGCCGCCCTGCAGCTCGCCGCGAAGTCGGGCGCCACCGTCACCGTCGATTCCTCGGCGTTCGACGGCCCGGAAGCCGTCGCCGCGCACGTCCGCGAGCTCACCGGCGGCGGTACGCACGTCTCGCTCGACTGCCTCGGTGCGCCGTCGACCTGCGCCGCGTCGGTCGGCAGCCTCCGCAAGCGCGGCCGGCACGTCCAGGCGGGCCTGATGCCGCCCGCGCAGGGCATCGCCCCGATCCCGATGCACCGCGTCATCGGCGGCGAGCTGGAGCTGGTCGGCATCCACGGGCTCCAGGCGCACGAGTACCCGGAGCTGCTGCGCGTCGTGGAGACGGCGGGCATCGACCTCGCCGCGCTGATCGGCCGGCGCATCGGGCTCGACGACGTCCCCGCCGCGCTGGCCGCGATGAACGACCCGGTGCCGGCACAGGCGGGCGTCACCGTTGTGACGTTCCGTGACTGATCGGCGGCGCCGCGGTCAAGAGACGCGTTCGTAGC
Source organism: Amycolatopsis sp. 505 (assembly GCF_031625235.1). Taxonomy (NCBI): domain Bacteria; kingdom Bacillati; phylum Actinomycetota; class Actinomycetes; order Pseudonocardiales; family Pseudonocardiaceae; genus Amycolatopsis; species Amycolatopsis sp. 505. The sequence continues at coordinate 110,603 of NZ_JACKQP010000002.1, read as the reverse complement.
TGATCCACCCTGGTTTGTGACATTCAGGTGTGAGAACGTCGAGGCCATGGTGGCCCAGAGCGAGGGGACGCGGTCGCAGGGCCGTCCCGCTGGTCCGATGGGGCGGCTCCTGCGGCTGTTCGCCACCGCGGGTGTCACGTTCCGCGGTCATCGCGTGGTGCCCTCGACGATCACCGAACGTGTGCGGCAGGAGTCTCCGGCACAATCGAAGTGATGGACGCTCTCCTGCCGCGCCCCCGCGCCGAGCTCGCGCCCGGGGCGGTGCACCTGCCCGACTGGCTCGGCTTCGACGAACAGCGTGCGCTGGTCGCGGCTTGCCGCGGCTGGTCCGGCTACCGGCACACCCGGCTGCCCAACGGCGGGGTGATGTCGGTGAAGTCGGTCTGCCTCGGCTGGCACTGGTACCCGTACGGCTATTCGCGCACGACCGGCGAAGGGAAGCCGGTGCTGCCGTTCCCGGACTGGCTCGGCGACCTCGGCCGCCGCGCGCTGGCGGCCGCGTACGGCGAGGCCCAGCCTTACGAGCCGGACATCGCGCTGGTCAACTTCTACGACGCTGCCGCGAAGATGGGGTTGCACCAGGACAAGGACGAGCGCAGCCTCGAGCCGGTGGTGTCGTTCAGCCTCGGCGACGCGTGCGTGTTCCGCTTCGGCAACACCGAAACGCGCGGGCGGCCGTACACCGACGTCGAGCTGCGGTCGGGTGACGTGTTCGTGTTCGGCGGCGCGTCCCGGCTCGCCTACCACGGCGTCCCGAAGACGCTGCCGGGCACGGCGGACCCGGCGCTGGGCCTCGACGGGCGGCTGAACATCACGCTCCGGGTGTCCGGGCTCTAGTCCTCTGTGGACTTTTCGATCAGCTCCGGGTCGGCGCGTGTGGCTCGTGGTGGTGACGGTGGGCGCGGCTGGGCGCTCGGCTCGCGGGCCTCAGCTCACCGCGCGAAACCGCACCGTCTGGCCCGGCCGCAGCTGGGCGGCCAGGTCGAGGTCCTCCTCCTCGACGACCGCGATCACCGGGTAGCCGCCCGTCGTGGGGTGGTCGGCGTGGAACAGGATCGGCCGGCCCGAGGGCGGCACCTGCAGCGATCCCGGCACGCACGCCTCCGACGGCAGCTCGTCGTGGCGCGCCCGGGACAACGGCGGTCCGGTCAGGCGGATGCCGACGCGGTCCGAGTCCGGCGAGACCGTGTACACAGTGGACAACAACTCCTCCGGATCGGTGAACCAGTCGCGGCGGGGGCCCGGTGTCACGCGCAACACCGGTTCCGCCGGCAGCGACGCCCGGGGTGCGAGGTCCACCACCGGGAACGCCCGGGGCGCCGGGCCGATCGGCAGCAGCATCCCGGCCGTCACCGGGGGCGGGCCGAGCTTCCCGAGGGTGTCCGTCGCCCGGGAGCCCAGCACCGGCGGCACGTCGATCCCGCCGCGCACCGCGACGTAACACCGCAACCCCGACACCGCCGTGCCCAACGTCAGCTCTTCCCCGGGCCACAACGTGATCGGCCCGTTCAGCCCACCCTTCGACAGCGGGCACGAAGCGCCGGTGACCGCCACCGTCGTCACGGCCGACGCCCGCAGCACCAGCCCGCCCAGCGTGACCTCCAGCGCCGCCGCCTCCGGAGGGTTCCCGACGAGCCGGTTGGCCAGCCGGAACGAGCCGCGGTCGGCCGCGCCGGAGCGGCCGACGCCGAGGGCCGCGTGGCCCGGGCGGCCGAGGTCCTGCACCGTCGTCGCGAAGCCGGGCCGGACGACTTCGAGCTTCACGACCGCACCGCCGTGAACCGGACGCGGGTGCCCGGCGGCAGCAGGTTCGGCGGGTCGCGCTCGACGTCCCACACCGGCACGTCCGTCCGGCCCAGCAACCGCCAGCCGCCCGGGGACGCACTCGGGTAGACCGCGCTGTACTCGCCGGCGATCGCCACCGAACCCGGCGGGATGCGGGTGCGCGGCGACGACCGGCGGGACACGTGCAGGGCGGGATCCGACCCGGTGAGGTAGGCGAACCCCGGCGCGAAGCCGCAGAACGCCGAGACATACGTCCCCGCGGTGTGCCGGGAAACCAGCGCCGGCACGCTCATCCCCGTCTCCGCGGCGACGTCGGCCAGGTCTTCGCCGTCGTACACCACCGGGACCACCACCTCTCCCGCGTCCGCCGCCACACTGTCCACAGGGGACACTTCGCGCAGCAGCGCACCCAGCTTGTCCGCGTTCGTCACCGCCGGGTCGAAGCGGACCAGCAGGGTCCGCGCCGCCGGGACCAGTTCTTCGACGCCGTCCGGAGCCAAGCCGGCCAACGCCGTTTGGTAGCCCAGCACGTCGGCGGTCTCCACCAGCACCGCGCGCCGTCCGCACGGCAGTAGCCGGACGGTCATCCGGTGAACGCGCCGAGCTGGATGCCCGCCCCGGTCAGCGCCGCCTCGATCCGCCGGGCCAGCTCGACCGCGCCCGGCGTGTCCCCGTGCACGCACAGGGAATCCGGGCGCACCTCGAGCTTGGTGCCGTTCTCCGTCACGACGCCGCCGGTCGCCATGCCGACCGCGCGTTCGGCGACCACGTCGGCGTCGTGGATGACCGCGCCCGGCTGCTTGCGCGACACGAGCTTGCCCTCCGCGGTGTAGGCGCGGTCCGCGAACGCCTCCGCGTACGCCACCACGCCTGCCGCCTCCGCCTGCCGCTGCATTTCCGAATTCGGCAGGCAGAGCAGCGCGAGCGCGGGGTCGTAGCGGCGCAGGCCGTCGACGATCGCCGCGGCCTGCTCGGCGTCCACCGCCGCGGTGTTGTACAACGCGCCGTGCGGCTTCACGTACGTCACGCGGCTGCCGGCCGCGCGGGCGAACGCGTCCAGCGCGCCGATCTGGTAGAGCACTTCGTTCGCCAGGTCGTCCGGTGCGATGTCGAGGGCGCGCCGGCCGAACCCGGCCAGGTCGTGGTACCCGACGTGTGCGCCGATCGCGACGCCGCGCTCGGCCGCCAGCTCGCACACCCGCCGCATCACCGACGGGTCGCCGGCGTGGAAGCCGCACGCGACGTTCGCGCTGGTCACGATGTCGAGCATGGCTTCGTCGTCGCCCATCTTCCAGGCGCCGAAGCCTTCGCCGAGATCGCTGTTCAGATCCATTTCACCCCACCCGGTATTCGCTGTCGTACCGATCGGTGATGAACATGTACCCCGGTGCGTGGGTGATCGCAAAGGGGGGCCGGGACGCCATCAGTGCCGCCTGCGGGGTGACCCCGCAGGCCCAGAACACCGGGACGTCGCCGGGTGCGGCGTCCACCGGATCGCCGAAGTCCGGCCGCGAAAGGTCGTCGATGCCCAGTGCGCCCGGGTCGCCGATGTGCACCGGCCCGCCGTGCACGGCAGGCATCGCGCGGGTGATCCGGATCGTGTCGGCGACCCGGTCCTCCGGGATCTGCCGCATCGACACGACCATCGGGCCGAACAGCCGCCCGGCGGGCTCGCACGGCCGGTTCGTCACGTACATCGCGACGTTGCGGCCCTGGTCGACGTGCCGCAGCGGGACGCCCTCGGCGGCCAGCGCCGTCTCGAACGTGAAGCTGCAGCCGATGGAGAAGGCGACCATGTCGCTGCGCCACAGGCCGGTCGCGTCCGAGACCTCGCCGGCGAGGACGCCGTTCTGCCAGATCCGGTACCGCGGCAGGTCGGTGCGCAGGTCCGCGCCCTCGGCGAGCCGGGTTTCCGGGTCGCCGGGGTCGGTGACGTCGAGCAGCGGGCACGCCTGCGGGTTGCGGGTGCAGAACAGCAGGACGTCGTAGGCCCAGTCCTCGGGCACGGCGATCAGGTTGGTCTGAGTGAAGCCGGTGGCCCAGCCCGTCGTCGGGTGGGCGGTGCCGGTGCGGAACGCCGCCCGGGCCTGCGCCGGGGTGTAGGTGGCCGGTTCGTCGAAGGTCGTCATGAGTTCCCCCTCAATCGGCGAGTTCGATACCGCGGGTCTCCGGGAGGCCGAGCAGGGCCAGCACCGCGATGCCGTACCCGACCGCGCCGATCACGATCGCGCCGCCCGCGCCGAGGAAGCCCACGACGGTCGGGAAGATCGCCCCGACCGCGCGGCCGAAGTTGTAGGTGAAGCCCTGCCCGGTGCCGCGGAGCGCGGTCGGGTACAGCTCGGCGAGGAACGCGCCGAAGCCGCTGAAGATCGCGGACATCGAGAAGCCGAGCGGGAAGCCGAGCACCAGCACGAGACCGTTGGCGCCCTTCGGGATTTGCGTGTAGGCGACGATGAGCACGGCCGAGAGCAGCGCGAACGTCAGGAAGGTTTTCTTGCGGCCCAGCAGATCGGTGAGGTAGCCGCCGCAGACGTACCCGACGAAGGCGCCAGTGATGAGGAAGACGAGGTAGCCGCCGGTGCCGATCACGGTCAGCTCACGCGTCTTCTTCAGGTAGGCGGGCAGCCAGGTGTTGATCGCGTAGTAGCCGCCCTGGACACCGGTGGCCAGCAGCGAGGCGAAGAACGTCGTCCGCAGCAGGTCGGCCCGGAAGATCCGGCCCAGGGAACCGCGGGTCCGCACGGCGACGCGGCGCTCCTCCGCGCGCGGGGCGTCTTGCACGCTGCGGCGGACCCACAGCACGAGCAGCGCCGGGATGACGCCGGTCCAGAACATGATCCGCCAGGCCACGTCGTCGCTCGCGAAGCTGAAGACGATCGTGTAGACGATCACCGACAGGCCCCAGCCGACGGCCCACGCGCTCTGCACGAACGCCACGGTCCGGCCGCGGTACTTGGCCTGCGAGTACTCGGCGACCAGGGCCGCGCCGGCCGCCCACTCGCCGCCGAAGCCCAGGCCCTGCAGCGCCCGGAAGACCAGCAGCGTCTCGAAGTTCGGCGCGAAGCCGCAGAGCACGGTGAAGATCGTGTACATCGCGATGGTGAGCTGCAGCGTCCGGACGCGGCCGATGCGGTCGGCGAGGATGCCGGCGCCGACGCCGCCTACGGCCGACACGACCAGCGTCGTCGTGCTGAGCAGCCCGGCTTCGCCGCTCGAGATGCCGAAGAACGCGGTGATCGCGGCGAGCCCGAGCGGGAGGGTCTGGTAGTCGAACGAGTCCAGGCCGTACCCGCCGAACGCGCCGAGGAAGGCGCGGCGTCCGCGTTTTCCGAGCGTGCGGAACCAGTCGAACGGCCGGGCCTCGGTAGCTGTGGCAGTCATGGGCACCTCCTGGCCAGTGTCTCTCATCGTGGCGTGCCTCACACGGTAGGGATTGTTGAACAATTCCACAAGATGCCGATTGGATCGTCCCCCGAGTGGCGGGTAGCCTTGTCCCCGTGGTCATCGAAGACGGCGTGGTCCCGGGCCTGGAGGCCGACCGCGGCCTGGTCACGCGCAAGAGCACGGCGGAGCGGGTCGCCGGCGTCCTCCGCAAGCGCATCGCGGAGGGGTTCTTCCTGCCTGGCGGGCGGCTCTCGGAGCAGGACATCGGCAACGCGCTCGGCGTCTCCCGCAACACCCTGCGCGAGGCGTTCCGGCTGCTCACGCACGAGCGGCTGCTCGCCCACGAGCTCAACCGCGGGGTCTTCGTCCGCATCCCGAGCGTCGAGGACGTCGTCGACATCTACCGGGTGCGCAAGATCATCGAGTGCGCCGCGGTCCGCGGGCTGAAGGCCAAGCCGGCGTCTTTCGCGCGGATCAAGGAAAAGGTCGAGATCGGCGACGAGGCCGCGCGCACCGGCAACTGGAAGGACCTCGGCACCGCGAACGTCTGGTTCCACCAGGAGCTCGCCGCGCTGTCGGGCAGCGAGCGGGTGAACGAGCTGGTCGGGCGGCTGACCGCCGAGCTGCGGCTGGTGTTCCACATCATGGCCGAGCCGCGGCGCTTCCACGAGCGCTACCTGCCGCGCAACCACGAAATCCTCGACCGCATCGAGGCCGGCGACGGCCCGGGCGCGGAACAGCTGCTGCTGAAGTACCTCGACGACGCCGAAGAACAGCTGGTGGGCGCGTACGCCGACCGTGCCGAGGCAGCCCGCGCGGCCATCGCGGCGGAGTAGGTCCATTCGGGCACGGTTCGCGTCCGGACGGGCCCACCACGAGCCGCGCGGTACACGCGGTCGATAACCTCGGTGGCGGTCCCGCCGCCGGATACCCCCAGCGGCAGGCGGGACTCCACGCTGCCGGGTCGCCGCTTCCCCAGGGCCGCGGCCCGGCAGCCCCACGCTCGAAGGCCCGGCCGGGGTTCCCGGCCGGGCCTTCGTGGTACCGCCGTCAGCCGGCGTAGCGGGCGAAGATCCTCGTGAAGTCCCACGCCTGCTGGGAAACCCCGGAACAGGTGTCGTTGTTCGGGTAGCCGCCCGGGCAGGGGCGGTCGCGGTTCGCCGACCAGAACGTCAGCCGGGCCAGGTGGTGGGAGTTCGCGTAGGCCAGGATCGTGCTGAAGTCGTTGAGCGTGACCGTCTCGTTGTTGTCGGTGATGCCGTTCATCGACGAGATGCCCATGTGCCGGTAGGCCGTGTCGTCGTCGTAGCCGTACGCGCTCTTGACGACGTTCTTCAGGCCCTCGGCCGCCCGCTGCGTCAACGTGCCCATGTTCTGGCCCGCGCCGCCGAAGTCGAACGGCATGATCACCCAGCCGTCGACCGTGAGCCCGGACTGGGCGGCCCGGTTGACCAGGCTGTTGTCCGGCCCGGACTGGCCGGTGCCGAAGGTGACGTACAGCTTGATGCCCGGGTTGTTCGCCCGGACTGTCTTCAGCGCGTCGACCGTGCGCTGCTGCACGGTCGGGTTGCTGTAGGCGTCGGCCTCGATGTCGATGTCGATCGCCTTGAGGCCGTAGGCGTTGATCACCTTCTGGTAGCCGGCCGCCAGCTCGCCCGCGCTGCCGCACGACGACTCCAGCTTGTTGCCGGAGTAGCCGCCGAAGGACGGGATGACGTCGCCGCCGCCCGCGCGGACGGTGTTGATCGTGTTCTGGTCGACGCCGCCGGTGAGCGCCCGGCCGCCGTCCCACTGCGGGTTGCAGTAGCCGTTGGAGAGGATGAACGCCAGCGTGAACCACTTGACGCCGGTGGCGTTCTGGATCGTCGCCGGGTTGGGCGGGTCGCCCCAGCCGTTGTAGAGGTACGGCGCGACGGCCATCACGCCCGGTCCGGGCGGCGGGGTGGTGCCGCCGCTCGGCAGCGTCCACTGCTGGTTGGCCGTGCTCGCGCAGGTCCAGATCTGCAGGCGGGTGCCGTTGGCGCTGGAGTTGCCGGTGGCGTCGAGGCACTTGCCGGACCCGGTGTTGACCAGGTTCTTCGCCGCGTTGGCCGTCCACTTCTGGGCGTTCGAGCCGTTGCAGTCCCAGAGCTGGATCGTCGTGCCGTTCGCGGTGCCGGCGCTGGTGACGTCGAGGCACTTGCCCAGCGCCTGCAGGGAACCGTCGCTGCCGACTGTCCACTGTTGAGCGTTCGTCCCGTTGCAGTCGTAGAGCTGGACGGCGGTGCCGTTGGCGTTGCTCGCCGCGGCGACGTCGACGCACTTGCCGGCGATGCCGGTGATCGGCCCGGTCGCCGCCTGCGCGACGCCCGGTGCGAGCACCAGTGCCGATGCGGCGATCAGGGCGCCGAATACTGCTGTTTTCTTCATGCGGGTACGTTCCACTTCTGGTTGGCGGCGCCGGTGCAGGTCCAGATCTGCAGCCGGGTGCCGTTGGCGCTGGAGTTGCCGGTGGCGTCGACGCACTTGTTCGAGCCCGCGCCGACGAGGTCCCGGGCCGCGGTGGCCGCCCACCGCTGGTTGGCCGTGCCGCCGCAGTCCCACAGCTGGAGCTGTGCTCCGTCCGCTGTGGACTGTCCGGTGACGTCGAGGCACTTGCCGAGCGCCTTCAGGGTTCCGTCCGTGCCGACGGTCCACTGTTGAGCGCCCGAGCCGTTGCAGTCGTAGAGCTGGACCGCGGTGCCGTTGGCGCTGTTCGCACCCGCGACGTCGATGCACTTGCCGCCGAGGCCGGTGATCGGGCCGGTCTTGCCGGTACCGCCGCCGTTGCCCTGGTTGCCGCTCCAGGTGAACGTCGCCGACGTGCGGCCGGGCAGGGTGTAGGTGAACGACGAGTTGCCCCAGTTCACCCGCACGCTCTGGTTGCCGGTGCCGGAGTTGTACGCGATCAGCGCCTTGGAGCCGTCCGGGTTCTTCCAGGCGACGTTGCGGACGGCCGAGCTGTCGTTCGAGTCGATCCGGTAGGCACCCGGCTTCACGAACTTCGTCAGGTGACCCATGGTGTAGTACTCGACGGTGTAGTCGACCTGCCCGCTGCGGGAGTCTCCGTTGTGGACGGTGATCAGGCCGGTGCAGGTGCCGCAGCCGCCGTTGTGCGGACCCATGTTCTGGTCGACGGCGAGGCTCCACTTGGTCACGCTCTTCGACCAGTTGCGGGTGTAGTCGACGATGTTGTTCATGTCCTCGGCCTGCTGGTTCGAGATCCAGGTGCCGCCGGAGTGCTCGGTCGAGTAGGCGTTGACGTTCGGGTACTGGTTGTGCGTCGTCGTCTGCTGGGCGATGTCGCCGCCGTAGCCGTGCCAGGCCACGCCCCCGAAGTTCGGGTGGTTGCGGATGGCCGCGTCGTCCAATGTGGGCGCACCGTAGGAGGCGTAGGTGTCCCAGTTCCAGTCGAGGGCCAGGACCTTTGTGGACAGACCGGCGTTCTGGAGCGCGGGCAGCAGGTTGTTCTTCGCGAAGTACGCCAGACCGGCGCCGTTCCAGTTCGTCGACGGGTAGCTCGCGCAGCACGTCGGCTCGTTCTGCATCGAGACGTAGTCGATCGGCACGCCTGCGGCCTGGTAGGCCTGGAGGTACTTGACGAAGTACTGCGCGTAGGCCGGGTAGTACTGCGATTCGACCCAGCCGAGCAGGTAGCTGTCGTTGTCCTTCATCCACGGCGGTGCGCTCCACGGCGACGCCATCACCTTGGCCTGCGGGTTGAGCTGCTTGGCCTGCTTGGTGAGCGGCAGCACGTCGGCCTGGTCGTGGGCGATCGAGAAGTGCGTCAGGTTCGGGTCGGTCTGGCCGGCCGGCATGTCGTCGAAGGTGTAGCTGTAGCGGGCCAGGTCGGACGCGCCGAGCGGGTTGCGGATGAAGCTCAGCCCGATGCCACTGTTCGGGTCGAACAGCTTGCGCATGGTGTCGTCACGGGTGGCTTGGGAGAGGGCGCCGCTGGAGTTCATCAGCCAGGCCGCGGTGTCCGTGAAGGACGCTCCGCCGCCCTCGAACTGCTGGTAGGTGGTGTTTTCGTTGACGTTGATGGTCACGCCGCCGCTGCCGGTGCCGGCGGCGAACGTGACCGGCGTCTGCTGCTGGAGGCCGCGGGTGACCTGGCGGCCGCCGGCGTCGCTGGTCGTGGTGAGCCAGATGTTGACCGTTTCGCCCGCGGCCTGCGCGGGTGCGGCGAAGGTGGCCGCGGCGATCGCCGCCACCCCGGCCAGGGCTGCGAGAGAGCGTTTTCTCATGGGAGCGTCCACTTCTGGTTCGCGCCGGACCCGCAGGTCCAGATCTGGAGCCGGGTGCCGTTGGCGCTGGAGTTGCCGGTGGCGTCGAGGCACTTGCCGGAGCCGGTGTTGACGAGGTTGCCGGCCGCGTTGGCCGTCCACTTCTGGGCGTTCGAGCCGTTGCAGTCCCAGAGCTGGGTCGGCGTGCCGTTCGCGGTGCCGGCGCTGGTGACGTCGAGGCACTTGCCCAGTGCTTTCACGGTCCCGTCGGTGCCGACTGTCCACTGTTGAGCGTTCGTGCCGTTGCAGTCGTAGAGCTGGACGGCGGTGCCGTTGGCGTTGTTCGCCCCCGCGACGTCGGCGCACTTGCCGCCGATGCCGGTGATCGGGCCGGAGTTCTGCGTGGGCGGTGGCGTGGTGCCGCCGGCGAACTGCGACGCGACCTGCTCACCGAGGCTGACCGCGTTGGCGTGGTTCTCGATCGGGTTGACGTGCGTGTTCGGGAAGACGATGTAGGTCACCGGTCCCTCGGTGCCGCCGTTCTTCGGGTCGGGGTTGATGCCGAGGCTGACGGCGGTGGCGTAGGACGCCTCACCGATGATGCTCGTCGGGCCGGTGTCGCCGACCACGGCGTAGGTGACCTGGTTGTTGTAGATCACCGCCACGACCGAACCGCCGTCGATGCCGTAGTTGCGGTAGTCCCAGGTGGACGTCGGCTGCGGCAGGACGATGTACGGCAACTGTGCCGCGTTGAGCGGTTGGTCGGTCGAAGTGTGGAACGCGGTGTCGGGGTAGAAGCAGCAGTCGGTGTTCTCGTTGCACTGCGTGGTGCGGACGCCGTCGCAGTCGATGTCCATGTCGGCCTTGAAGAACACCGCGCCGTTCGCCTGGCAGACGGGCACCGTCGCCGCGCCGCCTTCGTCGAAGGAATACTTGCCGTTCGAAATCTGTTGGCAGGACTGGGTTTTCGCGAGTAGCTGGCTCGCCGATGGGCCCGCGTCGATCGCGGCCTGAGCGGAGCCTGTCGCGAGGAAGGAAAGCGCTAACAGGGCGCACCCCATTAGCGCGACGAGGATTCGCCGCACTGGTTTCTCCTTGTGGGGGCTCAGATCAGGGAGTGGTCCACTTCTGGTTCGCGCCGCCGCCGCAGGTCCAGATCTGCAGACGGGTGCCGTTCGCGCTGGAGTTCCCGGTGGCGTCGAGGCACTTGTTCGCGTTGGGGTTCACGATGTCCTTCGCGCCGGTCACGACCCATTGCTGGGCACCGGTTCCGTTGCAGTCGTAGAGCTGCACCGGCGTGCCGTCCGCGGTGCCTGCCGCGCTCACGTCCATGCACTTGCCGAGGGCGCGGATGGTGCCGTCGGTGCCGACGGTCCAGTTCTGCGCGGCGTTGCCGTTGCAGTCGGTGATCTGGATCGGCGTGCCGTTGGCGGTGTTCGCGCCGGCGACGTCGACGCACTTGCCGCCGATGCCGGTGATCGTGCCGGTCCGGCCGCCGCCCTGGCTCGAGGAGTTGGTGACGTGCACGTAGTCGACGATCAGCTGCTGCGGGAACTGCGTGCTGCTGTTGGGGTCGCCGGGCCAGTACCCGCCGACGGCGAGGTTGAGGATGATGAAGAAGTTGTGGTCGTAGACCCAGCGGTTGCCGTTCAGGTCCGACGGCGTGCGCGTCTGGTAGAGGTTGCCGTCGACGTACCACTTGATCTGGTTGGGTGCCCAGTCGATGGCGTAGGTGTGGAAGTCGTCGGAGAAGTTCGGGCCGTTGTAGGCCGCGCCGATGCCGCCGGAACCGGAGTAGCCGGGGCCGTGGATGGTGCCGTGCACGGTGTTCGGCTCGAACCCGACGTTCTCCATGATGTCGATTTCGCCGTCGGTCGGCCAGTTTCCGCCGCCGAGCATCCAGAAGGCCGGCCACATGCCCTGCCCGCGCGGCAGTTTCATGCGCGTCTCGAAGTGGCCGTAGGCCTGGCTGAACTTGCCGGCGGTGTTGAGGCGGGCGGAGGTGTACTCGCAGCGGCCGTACCAGCAGTTGTAGTTGCCGGGGTTTTCCTTCTTGGCGGTGATGACGAGGTGGCCCTGCCCGTCGAGTTGGGCGTTGTTGGTGCCGGAGGTGTAGTACTGCCGCTCGTGGTTGTTGACGTTGTCGCCGGTCTCGAGCTGCCACTTCGACCCGTCGACGGCGGCGCCCGCGGGGCCGTTGAAGTCGTCGGTGAAGGTGGCCGCCGCGGCGGCTGGGGTCATCGTGAGGGCTTGCTGCCCGAGGAACAGCAGCGCGGAGGCGGCGAGGAGTGCCGCCCAGCGGTTCTTTTTGGAGGTGGACATCGTTGTCGCCTCTTTCACCGTGGGGGAACGGCGTTCCGCGCGCAGCACGGAACGCGGGGAGGGGAGGTGGTCCCGCATGCCGGGGCGGCGGCAGGCGCGACCGATCAGCCGGTGCTCGCGGTCCTGAGCGGGCTCGGACTTGCGGGGCCTCGGCGGGCGCTTTGTTGTGTCTGGCAACAAAGTATGCATGGTCCAGACAAGCCGGGCAACCGTCGGGCGGTCATTTTTTTTCAACCCGAATTAAGGGTGGGTTCGTGGCGGGGCGCTTGTTGCGGTGCTGGTTCCCGCTCAGTGGGGCACGGCCTTGTGGTCGAGTTGCGATGGTTCGGGCGGTGCCGGGTTCGGCGGTGCGGGGTTCGGGTGGTGCCGGGTTCGGCGGTGCGGGGTTCGGGTGGTGCCGGGTTCGGCGGTGCGGGGTTCGGGTGGTGCCGGGTTCGGCGGTGCGGGGTTCGGGTGGTGCCGGGTTCGGCGGTGCGGGGTTCGGGTGGTGCCGGGTTCGGCGGTGCGGGGTTCGGGTGGTGCCGGGTTCGGCGGTGCGGGGTTCGGGTGGTGCCGGGTTCGGCGGTGCGGGGTTCGGGTGGTGCCGGGTTCGGCGGTGCGGGGTTCGGGTGGTGCCGGGTTCGGGTGGTGCCGGGTTTGGTCGGTCGCCGCCTTGTCCACAACTGGGGCGGGGTGTGGACAAGGCGGGCCGGTTGGGGCTTTTGCGCGCTTTCTGTCCGGCGGTGCCGATACGCTGGAGCGGGGATGGACCCCCTGGGAGGGTGGGCCGCCGGGTGGGTGGGCCGCCGGGTGGGTGGGCCGCCGGGTGGGTGGGCCGCCGGGTGGGTGGGCTGCCGGGTGGGTGGGCCGCTGGGTGGGTGGGCCGCCGAGTGGGTGGGCGCCGGATGGGCTGGCCGCTGGGTGGGGCGTCGGCTATGCCTGGCTCACCCCGGCACTCACGCCGCGTCGGAGTTCGGGGTGCCGGAGGTGCCCGGCTTGGCGATCCTCGATGTCGCCCCTTGCTCCAGCAGGTCCGCCACCGGCAGGGTCGCCGCTCCCGTGGCCACCGCGTCCAAGCCCAGTGACCCCAGCTGGATCGATGTCTGGCTGAACGGGTGCCTCAGCGCGTGCTCGCCCGCCGCCTCGCGGATGCGGGGCAGGAGCTGGTCGCCCAGGGCCAAGCCTGCCCAGCCGCCGATCACTATGCGCTCCGGGTTGAACAAGTTGATCAAGTTCGCGATGCCCGCTCCCAAATAACCCGCCGTCTCGTCGAGTACGCGGGCCGCCGTCTTGGACTTCGGGGCCGCCGCCAGCAACGCCGAGAACTGGGCCTGCTCGTCCTCGCCCGTTATGTCCTTTCCGCGTGCCCTGCGGTACCTCGCCAGGACCGCTCCCGCGCCGATGTACGCCTCCAAGCACCCGCGTGAACCGCAGCGGCACTCCTGACCGCCGTACGCGATCGTTGTGTGGCCCCACTCGCCCGCGCTGCTCGTCGAACCCCGGTACGTCGTCCCGTCCGTCACCACCGCCGCTCCGACGCCCGAACCGAGCAGGGCGATCACCGCGTGGCGCGCCCCCCGGCCCGCGCCGAACCACATCTCCGCCTGGCCCTGGGTCTTCGCTCCGTTGTCGATGAACAGCGGCAACCCCACGCCGGCGTCGACCAGCAGCGAGGCGAACGGCACCGCGTCCCACCCGACCGTCGGGGCGTGGACCAGCACCTGCGTACCCTGTTCGACCGTTCCCGGCACGCCGATGCCGACGCCGAGCACGCCCGGCTCGTCGATGCCCGCGCTCGCGAACACCTCGCGCAGCCCGGACGTCACCTGCTCGACCGCCGTCGCCGGGTCCGGGGCCTTCGGGAGGGGGTGCTCGACCGTCGCCAGGCGGTTCATCGCCAGGTCGAACAGCTCCACCTTGACGCCCGTTTCGCCGATGTCGACACCCGCGACGTGCCCGTACGCCGGGTCCACGCGCAGGAGCACCCGGGGGCGGCCGCCGTCCGATTCGACCTGGCCGGCTTCGGTGATCAGGCGTTCTTCGCCCAGTTCGGCGGTCACGTTGCTGACCGTGGCGGCACTCAATCCGGTGAGCTGGCTGAGTTCGTGCCTCGACAGCGGGCCGTCGAAGTACAGTTTCGACAGCAGCAGGGATCGGTTGTGCCGCCGCAGATCGCGGACGGTGGTGCGCTTGCTCGCCATGGGCAACCCATCTGGACTCTTACCGGCTCACTGACAGGATGCCTGATCACCGTAAGTTGTGGCTATGTATTAAGTGGTGAACTAAGTCCCGAACCCATGGTGGCGGGGCCGCGGTCTGGCAGAATCCTCCCGGTGACCCAGGTGGTGCGCCAGACGACCCGTGACCTCAGGCGGCACAACCGCGCGGCGCTGCTCTCCTCGCTCTACCTCCGCGGTCCCGTCAGCAGACTGGAACTGGTAGCTGAATCGGGACTGTCGGCCGCCACCGTTACCAACGTCGTTTCCGAGCTCATCGCGGACGGCGTCGTCGCCGAAGCCGGATCGGTCGAATCGGACGGCGGGCGGCCGCGGACGCTGCTGGCCGTGCGGCCGGACTTCGGGCAGGTCGTGGGGGTCGACGTCAGCGAAACGCACGTCGAAGTCGGCCTGTTCGACTGCGCGCTCGGCACCCTCGGCACCGTGCGCCACCCGCTGGTCGGCACCCGGCTCGACCCGGACGAGGTGGCCGGGCTGGTGCGCACCGGCATCGCCGAAGTGCTCGAAGGCGGCGATCCGGACGCGGTGTTCGGCGTCGGCATCGGCGTGCCGGGGGCGGTCCGCGACGGCGGGATCGTGCACGCGCCCACCCTCGGCTGGCGCGGGGTGGACTTCGCCGAGCTGATCCACCCCCACATCCAGGCGCCCCTCCACCTCGACAACCGCGCCCGCACCCTGGGCCAGGCGGAGACCTGGCGGGGAGCCGGCCGGGGCGCCGAACGCGCCATCGTCGCCCTGCTCGGCGTCGGCGTCGGGGCGGCCGTCGCGACCGCCGGGCGCTCGCACCCCGGCATCACGACCAGCGAGTGGGGCCACACCGTCGTCAAGGCGGCCGGCGCGGCCTGCCGGTGCGGCTCGCACGGCTGCCTGGAGGCCTACGTCGGCACCGAGGCGGTCGTCCGCCACTACGCCGCCCGCGTCGGCAAGGAACCGGTCATCGGGGACGAAAGCGACGTCGAGCTGGCGCGGATCGTGGCCGAAGCCCGGCGGGGCGGCCCGGCCGCCGACGTGCTCGCCGAGACCGGCGAGTACCTGGGCATCGGCATCGCCAACCTGATCAACCTGCTCAGCCCCGATCGGGTGGTGCTTTCCGGCTCGGCGGGGGCGATCATGGGACCGGCGATCCTGCCCGCGGTCCGGGACGCCGTCGGCCGGCACGCCCTGGACTACCTGGCCGAGCGCACCGAGGTCGTCCTGGGCCGGCTCGGGCCGGAGGCGGTCGCGCTCGGCGCGGCGACCTTACCGATCGCGCAGCTGCTGGCGAACGGCGGCCGGACCGGCTGAAACCTTTGCCTCGTAAGGAATCGTCCGACCAATAGGTCCAGACCGGCCGTTCTTTCAGTACTTAAACTTAGGTACAAAAAGTTACCGCCGTGTTATTGACGTGACCCGAGTCACCCGGGTTGACTTCGGGGCGTCGTTCGGTCGCCGGCGGTCGGGGCTCGCTACCAGTCGACAGCAAGTAGTCGTCGATGACCAGGAGGAACCGATGCGAGTCAAGCGCTCCATCGTCGCAGCGCTCGTAGCCGTGATGGCCGTCGGAGGCCTGACCGCGTGCAGCGGCGGCAGTTCGAACGCCGCCCAGAGCAATCCCGACGCCGTGCTCAACGTCGGCAAGCCGGACGGCCCGCAGGCGGAGAACAACAACCCGTTCCTGGAGACCTCCGCCCTGTCGAACATGGGCTACCGGTGGATGATCTACGAGCCCCTCGTCATGCTCAACCGCGTCAAGCCGCAGGAGCCGGGCAAGCCGTGGCTGGCCACGAAGTGGGACTGGTCGGACAACTACAAGAAGCTGGTCCTGACCGTCCGTGACGGCGTCAAGTTCTCCGACGGCCAGCCGATGACCGCCGAGGACGTCGCCTACACCTTCCAGCTGCTGCGCGACAACAAGGCGCTGAACGTCGACGCCGTCCCGTACAAGGACATCACCGCGGCCGGCAACCAGGTCACCCTGGCCTTCGACAACTCGCAGTTCGTCAACCAGGTCAAGATCCTGCAGACCCTGGTCGTGCCGAAGCACGTCTGGAAGGACGTCAAGGACCCGGCGCTCGACCTCGTCAAGAACCCGATCGGCACCGGCCCGTACACCCTCAAGTCGGCCACCCCGCAGACGATGATCGTCGTGCGGCGCGACAGCGGCTACTGGCAGGAAGCGCCGAAGGTCAAGGAAATCCGCTACACCTCCTACACCGACAACAACGCGCAGGTCAACGCGCTGGTCAACGGTGCGGCCGAGTGGAGCTTCGTGTTCATCCCGAACTACAAGGCCGTCTACACGAACAAGGACCCGCAGCACTACAAGCTGTGGTTCCCCGCGCAGCTGGCCGTGCACGGCCTGTGGTTCAACACCGAGAAGGCGCCCTGGAACGACGCGAAGCTGCGCCAGGCGATCAACAAGGTGATCAACCGCGACGACATCTTCAACCAGGGTGAGGCCGGCTACTTCTACCCGAAGAACGACCAGGTCACCGGCATCCCGACCCCGGCGGGCGACCCGTTCATCGCGCCGCAGTACAAGGGCCAGACGGTCCAGGTCGACGTCCCGGGCGCGAAGTCGCTGCTGACCGGCGCGGGCTACAAGTTCACCGGCGACAAGCTGGCCGACCCGAGCGGCAAGCCGGTCACGATCAAGCTCACCGTCCCGTCGGGCTGGTCGGACTACATCACCGACCTGGAGATCATCAAGGACAACCTGGCGCAGATCGGCATCACCGCCACGGTCGAGAAGATGAACCAGGACGCCTGGATGAAGTCGGTCGACACCGGTGACTTCGAAGGCCTGATGCACTGGACCAACGACGGTTCGACGCCGTACGACATGTACCGCGACGTCATGGACGGCAACCGCTACAAGCCGACCGGCCAGGGTGGCATCAACGGCAACTACGGCCGCTACAAGAACGACGAGGCGACCAAGGCGCTGGAAACCTACGCGAACGCCGAGGACGACGCCGCCCGCACCGCGGCGATGGCGACGCTGCAGAAGATCATGATCGAGCAGCAGCCGATGATCCCCACGTCGGCGGCCAACTCCGGCGGCGAGTACAGCACGAAGAACTGGGTCGGCTGGCCCGACGACGCCAACCCGTACGCGCCGGCCCAGCCGACGCTGCGCAACGCGCTCGACATCGTCCTGCACCTCAAGCCCGCGGCCTGACGATGGCGGATTCAGCCGTGACGACCGAGCAGTCCCCCTCCGACCCCGTCGCCGTCGGGTCGGAGGGGGACCTCCCCGTGGTCCTCGAAGCCGCGGGCCTCACCAAGCACTTCCCGGTCCGCCGCAAAGGCCGGGCCGCCCTGACCGGGCCACGCCGCAGCATCCAGGCCGTCGACGACGTGAGCCTGACGCTCCGGCGCGGCCGCGTCACCGCGCTGGTCGGCGAGTCCGGCTCCGGCAAGTCGACGGTCGCGCGGCTGCTCGCCGGCCTCTACCCGCGCACCGGCGGCGACATCCGGCTGCACGGCGACAGCATCGACGTCAAGCACGGCAAGGCGTTCCGCGCCTACGCCCGCCGCGTCCAGATGATCTTCCAGGACCCGTTCGCCTCGCTGAACCCGGTGCACACCGTGCGCTACCACCTCACGCGGGCGCTGAAGATCCACGGCCGGGCGGGCGACGACCTCGAGCAGTCGCTGCACGAGTTGCTCTCGCGCGTCCAGCTGACCCCGCCCGAGCGCTACATCGACAAGTTCCCGCACGAGCTGTCCGGTGGCCAGCGCCAGCGCGTCGCGATCGCGCGGGCACTCGGCGCCGACCCGGAGGCGCTGCTGGCCGACGAGCCGGTGTCCATGTTGGACGTCTCCATCCGGCTCGGCGTGCTGAACCTGCTGCGGGACCTCAAGGAGCGCCTGCACCTGGCGATCCTGTACATCACGCACGACATCGCGTCCGCGCGCTACTTCGCCGACGACACGATGGTGATGTACGCGGGCCGGATGGTCGAAGGCGGCGACAGCGAGACCATCACGCAGCGGCCGGCGCACCCGTACACCCGGCTGCTCATCGAATCCGCGCCCGACCCGGACCGGATCGCGGACGGCGGCGACCCCTCGGAGACGCCGGCCGAACGCGGCTCCGGCGAACCGCCGAGCCTGATCGACCCGCCGCCGGGCTGCCGGTTCCACCCGCGCTGCCCGGTCGCCCTCGCGCGGTGCGAGACCGAGCTGCCGCCGCGGTTCGACGTCGGCGACGCGCCGGGGCACTGGACCGCCTGCTGGCTCTACGACGGGGCCGCCCGATGAGGTACCTGCTGCAACGGCTGGGCTTCTACGTCTTCACCGCGTGGGCCGCCGTCACCATCAACTTCTTCATCCCGCGGATGATCCCCGGCGACCCGGTGCAGTCGCTGATCGCGAAGAACCAGGGCATGATCAGCGCGGAAGCGATGCAGTCGTTGTACGTCCTCTTCGGACTCGACAAGAACGAAAGCCTGATCTCCCAGTACTTCGACTACTGGGGGCAGCTGTTCCGCGGCGACCTCGGGATCTCGTTCACGTTCTTCCCGACGCCGGTGTCCGACCTGCTCACCGACAGCCTGCCGTGGACGATCATCCTGGTCGGCATCACCACGGTCGTCGGCTTCGCGCTCGGCACCGGGCTCGGCGTGGTCGCCGGCTGGAAGCGCGGCTCGTGGGTCGACGGCCTGCTGCCGGTGACGACGTTCCTCTCGTCGATCCCGTACTTCTGGCTCGGCCTGATCGCGCTGACGATCCTGGCCGGCCCGGGCAGCTTCTTCCCGTCGTCCGGCGGCTACGACCCGGGCACGGTGCCGGGCTGGGACGGCGAGTTCATCGGCAGCGCGATCCAGCACAGCCTGCTGCCCGCGCTGACCATCCTGATCAGCTCGATGGGCAGCTGGATCCTCGGCATGCGCAACATGATGGTCACCGTCGCGTCGGAGGACTACGTCACCGTCGCGCACGCCAAGGGCCTGCCGGAACGCCGGGTGATGGTCGGGTACGCGGCGCGCAACGCGCTGCTGCCCAGCGTGTCCGGCTTCGCGCTGGCGCTCGGGTTCATCGTCGGCGGGACGCTGCTGGTGGAGATCGTCTTCTCCTACCCCGGCGTCGGCTACCAGCTGTTCCAGGCGGTCGGCTCGCAAGACTACCCGCTGATGCAGGGCATCTTCCTGATCATCACGCTCTCGGTGCTGGTGGCCAACCTGTTCGCCGACGTCGCCTACCTCGCACTCGACCCGCGCACCCGGAAGGAGGGCTGACATGGCCGTACCCGCGGCGGACGTCAAGGCCGCCCAGGCCCTCCCGCTCGAAGCGGTCGCGCGCCGGCGCCGCTTCCGGTTCCTCACCGGCGGCAAGACCGCCACCGGCCTCGCCGTCATCGTCTTCTTCGTGGTCATCGCGATCATCGGGGAGTGGATCGCGCCGTACGACCCGTCGGCCCGCAGCAGTGACCTGCTGGAGTCGCCGTCGGGACGGCACTGGTTCGGCACCACCCACCTCGGCCAGGACATCTTCAGCCAGGTCGTGGTCGGCACGCGCAGCGTCATGCTGGTCGGGCTGGCCGCCGGGATCGTGGCGACGATCCTCGCGGTGATCGTCGGCGTGACGTCCGGGTACCTCGGCGGCACGCCGGGCGAAGGCCTCTCCGCGCTGTCCAATGTGTTCCTGGTGATCCCGGCGCTGCCGCTGATCATCATCATCGGCAGCGCGGTGCCGGGCGGCGGCGACATCCTGGTGGCGGTGATCATCGGCTGCACGTCGTGGGCGTGGGGCGCGCGGGTGCTCCGGGCGCAGACGCTGTCGCTGCGCGGCCGGGAGTACGTCGAAGCGGCCCGGGCGACCGGCGAGTCGACCTGGCGGATCATCTTCTTCGAAATCCTGCCGAACCTGACCGCGGTGATCGCGTCCAGCTTCGTCGGCACGGTGATCTTCGCCGTGATGTCGGAGATCACCCTGGCCTTCGTCGGCGTCTCGGGACTGTCCAACTGGAACTGGGGCACGATCCTGTTCTGGGCCCAGAGCCAGCAGGCGCTCGCGCAGGGCGCGTGGTGGTGGTTCGTGCCGGCCGGGCTGGCGATCGCCATCCTCGGCACCGCGTTGTCCCTGCTCAACTTCGGCATCGACGAGTTCGTCAGCCCGCGGTTGCGCGGCAGCGGCAAGGCCCGCGTGCGCGGCGCCGACGGGAAGACGCATCGCATGCGGGTGGGCTTCACGCCCGTGCTCGGGCGGGAGGAACGGCCATGATGGACCCGGTGCTGGAGATCAAGGGCCTGGACGTCGACTACGGCGTCGGCGACGAGGCCGTGCGCGCGGTCCGGGACGTGCACCTGACGCTGCACCGCGGCGAAGTCCTCGGCCTGGCCGGGGAAAGCGGCAGCGGGAAGTCCACGTTGGCCTACGGGCTGACCCGGCTGCTCGCGCCGCCGGGCGTCATCCGCGGCGGCGAGGTGATCTACCACCCCGCCGACGGCGAGCCGTACGACGTCCTCCGCCTGACGCACAAGCAGCTGCGGGACTTCCGGTGGGCGGAAACGTCCATCGTGTTCCAAGGCGCGATGAACTCGCTGAACCCGGTGCACAAGGTCGTCACGCAGCTCGTCGACGTCATCAAGGCGCACGAGCCGGGTACGACCCGCGCGGGCCGGGTCGCGCGGGCTCGCGACCTGCTGAAGCTGGTGGGGATTTCGGCCGACCGGCTGGAGGCGTACCCGCACCAGCTGTCCGGCGGGATGCGGCAGCGGGTGATGATCGCGATGGCGCTCGCGCTGGAGCCGCGGATCGTCATCATGGACGAGCCGACGACCGCGCTCGACGTCGTCATGCAGCGGCAGATCCTCGGCCAGCTCGTGGAACTGCGCGAACGGCTGGGGTTCTCGGTCCTGTTCATCACGCACGACCTGTCGCTGCTGGTGGAGTTCTCGGACCGGATCGCGATCATGTACGGCGGCCGGATCGTCGAGCAGGCGCCGGCGGCGGACCTCTACCGGGACGCGCTGCACCCGTACAGCCACGGCCTGCTGAACTCGTTCCCCGCCCTGCGGGGGCCGCGGCGCGAGCTGTCCGGGATCCCCGGATCGCCACCGGACACGCGCGGGATGCCGTCCGGTTGCGCGTTCCACCCGCGGTGCCCCAAGGCTTTCGAGCCGTGCCCCGACCGCGTGCCGCTGCTGGGCACGCCCGGCGACCCGGCGCGCGAAGTGGCGTGCTGGCTGCACCCCGTCACTTCTTGAACGCCGGTGTCCGATACCCCTGGAGGAGAGCCGCCTTGACCGAGACCACAGCCGCGACCGCCGAGCAGCAGGCGCTGATCGACACCCTGCCGCCGGACTTCCGCTGGGGCGTGGCGACCGCCGCGTACCAGATCGAAGGCGCGGTCTCCGAGGACGGGCGCACACCGTCCATTTGGGACACGTTCTGCCGGGTGCCGTGGGCGATCGACAACAATGACAACGGTGACATCGCCTGCGACCACTACCACCGGATGCCGTCCGACATCGGGCTCGTCACCGAGCTCGGAGCGGACACCTACCGGTTCTCCGTGGCGTGGCCCCGGGTCCAGCCGCACGGCCGCGGCGGCGTCAACGAGGCGGGCATCGGGTTCTACGACCGGCTCGTCGACGAGACGCTGAGCCGGGGCATCACGCCGTGGCTGACGCTGTACCACTGGGACCTCCCGCAGGAGCTCGAGGACGCGGGCGGCTGGCCGGCCCGCGACACGGCGTACCGGTTCGCCGACTACGCGATGCTGGTGTTCGACCGGCTCAAGGATCGGGTCCGCCACTGGACGACGCTGAACGAGCCGTGGTGCTCGGCGATGCACGGGTACGTGCACGGCGTGATGGCGCCGGGCCGCCGTGACTACGCGGCGGGGTTGCACGCGGTGCACCACCTGCTGCTGGGCCACGGGCTGGCGGTGCAGCGGATGCGCGAGGCGGCTCCGGCGGACACGCAGTTCGGCATCACGCTCAACATGTGCACCGCCGACCCGGCGACCGACTCGCCGGAGGACGTCCGCGCGGCCCGCCAGGCCGACGGCCTCGGCGTCCGCATCTACCTGGACCCGCTGGTCCACGGCCGGTACCCGGAGGACGTGGTCGAGGACCTGGCGGCGCGCAACGTCCGCCTCCCGATCCAGGACGGCGACCTTTCGGTGATCTCGACGCCGCTGGACTTCCTGGGCGTGAACTACTACTTCGGCCAGCAGTTCTCGGGTGTGGACGACGCGGGATCCGCGGTCGACGCGGACGGCGTCCCGGCGTCCCGGGTGATCCCGTTCGGCGAGCCGACGACGGCGATGGGCTGGGAGATCCTGCCGGGGAAGTTCACGGAGCTGCTGACCCGCCTGGGCCGCGACTACCCGGGCTTGCCGATGTACATCACGGAGAACGGCTCGGCCTTCGACGACGACCCGGACTCGACCGGATTCGTGCGTGACGACGGCCGCACGGCGTACCTGGCCTCGCACATCGCGGCGGTGGCGGCGGCCCGTCAGGCCGGGGCGGACGTGCGCGGGTACTTCGCGTGGTCGCTCTTGGACAACTTCGAGTGGGCGTACGGGTACGCGAAGCGGTTCGGGTTGATCCGGGTGGACTACGAGACGCAGGAGCGGACGATCAAGCAGAGCGGGTACTTCTACCGCGACACCGTCCGGCGGGTCCGCGGCAGCTGAACGGCGGTGGGGTGGGCCCCACCACGGTGGCGGTGGCTCACCCCATGGCTCCTCCCTCGGCCTTTCCCTAGCGTCGGAAGAAAAGCCGACCCCGGGGGAAGCCATGACCGTCCGGACCGATGTCAGACCCGTACCTGCCGGTGCGCCGCCGAAGTGGTGGCGACGGCCCTGGGTGGCGCCGCTCGCCCTGGTCGTCGCCGTCTTCCTCGCCTTCTCCGTGCCGCCCTACCTCACGCTCGACCCGGCGCGGTCGCGCGTTCCCGCGCCCGCCGGGTTCGCCGCGCACTACTGGTTCCTCGTGGCGCACATCGCTTTCGGAAGCGTGGCCATCGTCGGCGTCATCCTGCAGATCTGGCCTTGGTTGCGCCGGGAGCACCCGATCGCGCACCGGCGGATCGGGCGCGTCTACGTCTTCGCCGGCGCCATTCCCTCCGCCGTGATGGCGGCGACGATCGGTGCGGTGAGCCCGTTCGGGCCGGTCGTCGCCGCGCTCGACGTCGTGGCCGCTCTGCTCTGGCTCGGCTTCACCGTGGCCGGGTGGCGGGCCGTGCGGCAGCGCCGGTTCGCCGATCACCGGAAGTGGATGATCCGCAGCTTCGCCATGTGCATGAACACGCTGATGACCCGCGTCCTCTCACCGATCGGCTTCCTGCTCGTCATGCCGCGGGGCGGCGACAAGGAGACGATGATCCTCAGCGCCGCCACGGTGTCGGCCGCCCTGAGCATCCTGACGCTGCTCCTGCTCAGCCAGTGGTGGCTCGACCGGCACCCGAAGCCAGCCAGCGCGCGATGATCGTCCGCTGGATCTCCGACGCGCCTTCGTAGATCCGAGGCGCCCGGACCTCCCGGTACAGGTGCTCCAGCAGGTGCCCGCGCCGCAGCGCGCGGGCGCCGTGGAGCTGGACCGCCGAGTCGACGACGAACTGGGCCGCCTCGGTGGCGAACAGCTTCGCCATCGCGGCGCGGCCGCCGAGGTTCGGCTCGCCCGCGTCGTACGCGCCCGCCGCCGCGTAGACCAGGAGCCGAGCGGCTTCGGTGCGGGTGGCCATCTCGGCGAGGGTGTGCGCCACCGCCTGCTGCTTGAGCAGCGGGCCACCGAAGGCTTCGCGCTCGCCGGTGTGGTCCACAGTGGCGTCCAGCGCGGCTTGCGCCATCCCGACGGCGAACGCGCCGACGCTCGGGCGGAACAGGTCCAGGGTCCGCATCGCCACGGCGAAACCGCGGTTCTCTTCGCCGAGCAATTCCTCACGCTGCACCGAAACGCCGTCGAACGTCACCGTGCCGATCGGGTGCGGGCTGACCAGGTCGAGGTGCTCGCCGCCGAGGCCCGGCCGGTCGGCGGGGACGACGAACGCGCTCACCCCGCGTGCGCCCGCTCCCGGTGTCGTACGCGCGAACACCGTGTAGAAGTCGGCTTCGGGGGCGTTGGAGATCCACATCTTTTCGCCGGTCAGGCGCCAGCCGTCGCCGTCGGGCTCCGCCGCGAGGGACAGCGCAGCCGCGTCCGAGCCCGCGTCCGGTTCGGTGAGCGCGAACGCCGCCACCGCGTCGCCGGCCGCCACCGCGGGGAGCCACTTCGCGACCTGTTCGTCCCTTCCGGACTGGAGCACCGGATAACTTCCCAGGCCCTGCAACGCCAGCGCGGTCTCGGCCTCGGTGCTGACCGTGGCGAGGTGCTCGCGCAGGATGCACAGGTCCGTCGCGGCCGCCTGCCTGGACGGCGTGCCCGAAGCGACGCCGGGGAAGAGCCGGGCAAGCAGGCCGAGCGCCCCCATCGCCTTGAGGAGCGGACGGTTGACCGCACCCTCCACTCCGGACTCGGCGAGGGGGAGCAGCTGCTCGGCCGCCACCCGCCGGACTTCCTCGGCGAAGGCGCGTTGCTCCGGATCCAGGGTGAAAGTCATGCGGACGCTCCCGGTCGCCAGCGGGCGTGAGCGGTGCCGGTGGGACCGGACCGGACGAGGTCGAGGCGCGGCTCCGGCCCGTCGGAGCGGCCCGTCTGCGGCTTGCGGCTGCCCGCGGCGAACGGCTTCGGCCACGGCATCGGGTACTCCTGCTCGGCCGCCGCGTGCAGCGTCCACTGTGGATCGTAGAGGTGAGTCCGGCCCAGGGCGCACAGGTCCGCGCGCCCGGCCAGGATCAGCGAGTTGACGTCGTCGTAGGACGAGATCGCGCCGACCGCGATCACCGCGATCCCGTACTCCTCGCCGATCTCGTTGCGGATCCGGTCGGCGTACGGTGTCTGGTAGCTGCGGCCGTACTGCGGACGCTCCTCGCTGACGACCTGGCCGGTCGAAACGTCGATGCCTGCGGCGCCGTGGGCGGCGAACGCCCGCGCGATCTCGACGGCGTCGTCGGCGTCGATGCCGCCCTCACACCAGTCGGTCGCGGAGATCCGGACCGTCATCGGCCGCTCGGCGGGCCACACCGCGCGGACCGCGTCGAAGACCTCCAGGGGGAACCGCAGCCGGTTCTCGAGCGAGCCGCCGTACTCGTCACTCCGGCGGTTGGTCAGCGGCGAGAGGAACGACGACAGCAGGTAGCCGTGTGCGCAGTGCAGCTCGAGGACGTCGAACCCGGCGCGAGCGGCGGCCTCAGCGCAGGCGACGAACTGCTCGCGGATCTCCGCGAGGTCCGTTGTGGACAGTTCACGCGGGACTTGATTGCGGTCCGAATAGGGCAGCGGTGAAGGGGCGCAGACCTCCCAGTTGCCGGACGGCAGCGGCTCGTCGATGCCGTCCCACATGAGTTTCGTCGAGCCCTTGCGCCCCGAGTGTCCCAATTGGACGCCGATGCGGGCCGGTGTCTGCGCGTGGACGAAGTCGACGACCCGCTTCCACGCGGCTTCCTGTTCCGCTGTGTACAGTCCGCCGCAGCCGGGCGTGATCCGGCCTTCGGGGGAGACGCAGACCATCTCGGTCATCACCAGTCCGGCACCACCGAGGGCCTTGCTGCCCAGGTGCACCAGGTGGAAGTCGCCCGGCACGCCGTCCACCGCGGAGTACATGTCCATCGGGGACACGATGATCCGGTTGGGCAGTTCCAGGCCGCCCAGCGAGAACGGCTGGAACATCGGCGGCCGCGACGTCGTCCCGAGCTTGCGCGCGAACCAGTGGTCGAGCTCGGCGGCGAATCCGGGGTCGCGCAGGCGGAGGTTGTCGTAGGTGACGCGGCGGCTGCGCGTGAGGATGTTGAACGCGAACTGCGGCGGCTCCTGGTGGGCGTACTGCGCGATGTTCTCGAACCACTCCAGGCTGGCCTGCGCGGCACGCTGCGTCGACGTGACGACCGGGCGCCGTTCCAGCTCGTAGGCCTTCAGCGCCGCCGCGACGCCGTCGTTTTCGTGCAGGCACGCGGCCAGCGCGAGGGCGTCCTCCATCGCCAGCTTCGTGCCCGAGCCGATCGAGAAGTGCGCGGTGTGCGCGGCGTCGCCGAGGAGGACGACGTTCTCGTGAACCCAGGTCTCGCAGCGGACCGTGCCGAACGAGACCCACTTCGAGTTGTTCGCCATGACCTGGTGGCCGTCGAGGACGTCGGCGCACAGCTCGCGGATCAGCGCGATCGACTTCTCGTCGCTCTCGCCGGGCTTGAGCGACGTCCCCGCGATCGGCCCGAACGTCCGCTGCCAGACGTCTTCCTGCACCTCGAGGATGAACGTGCTGCCGTCGCGGCCGTACGGGTAGCCGTGGATCTGCATGATCCCGGCCGGCGTTTCGAGGACGTAGAACTTGAAGGCGTCGAACACCAGGTCCGTGCCCAGCCAGATGTACCGGCACCGGCGGGTCTCGACGCTCGGCCGGAACGTTTCGGCGTACCGCGCGCGCACGGCCGAGTTGACGCCGTCGGCCGCGATGACGAGGTCGTACCCGTCGAGGTCGGTGGGTGCTTCCTCCCGGAAGTGCAGGCCGACGCCGAGTTCGCCGCAGCGGCTCTGCAGGATGCCGAGCAGGCGCTTGCGGCTCATCGCGGCGAAGCCGTGGCCGCCCGAGGTGGTGACCGTGCCGCGGTAGTGGACGTCGATGTCGTCCCAGCGGGCGAATTCGGCCTTCATCGCCTCGTGCACCGCCGCGTCGGCGTGCTCGATCCCGCCGAGCGTCTCGTCGGAGAACACGACGCCGAAGCCGAAGGTGTCGTCCGGCGCGTTGCGCTCCCAGACGGTGATTTCGTGGCCGGGACCGAGCTGTTTCGCGAGCGCGGCGAAGTACAGACCCGCCGGGCCGCCACCGATGACCGCGATTCGCACGCCGTCCAGGGTATGTCGCGGTGACTACGACCGTCAATAACGCGAAAGATGGCGTACCGTGTCCCGCATGGAACGCATCAACCCGCCGGAGCTGGGCAAGCCGTCCGGGTTCTCGCACGCGGTGGTGGCCGAGGGCCGGGTGGTCTTCCTCGCCGGGCAGACCGCACTGGACGCGTCGAACAAGATCGTCGGCGACGGCGTGGTCGAGCAGTTCGAGCGCGCGCTCGGCAACCTCCTGGCGTCCCTGCGCGCGGCCGGCGGCTCCCCGGCGGACCTGTGCAGCGTGACGATCTACATCGTCGACATGGCCGACTACCGCGCCCACGCCCGCGAGATCGGCCGGGTGTGGAAGCGGCTCGCGGGCACGGAGTACCCGGCGATGGCGGGCATCGGCGTGTCCCGGCTGTGGGACGAGGAGGCGCTGGTCGAGGTCCAGGGCTTCGCGGTGCTCAGCCGAGGTTGATCGCCTTCGCGGCATCGGGAACGCGCGGCCCGGGGACGCGGGTCAGCCGGCTTCCATGCAGGCCAGGATCGAGTCCAAAGCCTGCTTGGTCTGCTGGACGGCCGCGGTGAGGTAATCGATCACGTAAGACACGGCGGCCGTCCCCGCCTGCTGTGGCGAAATCTGCTTTTCGGCCAGCTTGATCGGTCCGCGGTAGTGTTGCTCGCCCGTCGAGCTGTCGTTGGTGATCTCATGGAGGTACCAGTAGTGGCCGTCGGTCGTGACCACAGCATTCACCTGGGCATTGATCCAGAGACTGACTGCGGGCGAGCCGTCTTGCAGTGGGGTGACCGTCGGCCGGGTAAACCTCGCGGCAGCGTGGATGACTTCGCAGACCGTCCGGAGGGTTTGCTGCACCTGCTGGTGGCTGATGGGCAGCATCGACGCCTCCGCGAGTCCGGGAATTCGCCATTTCACTTCCCTGCGTGGCGCACTCCAAGACTGCCGATGGCCGCCGATCGAGGCCGGGTCAGCCGAGGTTGATCGCCTTCGCGACGTACGCGCGGGCCGGCGTCTCCAGTTGCGCGTGCAGCTGGAAGAACAGCTCGGCCGCGCGGATCCCGGACCACCCGGCCGGCAGGAACTCCGCGGGCAGGCCCGGGTCGAGGTAGGGCATCCGCCGCCAGCCGGTCAGCACGCGGACGTAGTCGGCGAACGCCTGCTCCTCGGTCACGGACTTGCGGCGCAGCGCCGGCCCGTGCTCGTCGAGGAAGGTCGTGTACAGCTCGTCCAGCCGTTCGAGGTCCCACCAGTCGCGGACCTTCGCCGCGACGTCGCCGAACGCCAGGTGGTCGGCGCGGAACAGGTCGGCGTACCCGGCCAGGCCGAGCCGGGTGAGCGCTTCCTCGGTCGCCGCGTGCAGGTGGGCCGGGGCGATCCAGACGCCGGAGGCCGCCGTGCCGAAGCCCATCCGGGCCAGCTGGGTGCGCAGGAGGTGACGCTTGTGGCGTTCGGTCTCGGGCACCGAGAACACCGCGAGCAGCCAGCCGTCGGCCGGGGTCGCGCGGCCGCGGCGGAAGATCCGCTCGTCGCCCTCGCGCAGGATCTCGCGGGCTTCGTCGGACAGCTCGTAACCCGCCGTCGCGTCGCGGCGGACCGCTTCGAGGATCCCGCGCCGCTTCAGCCGGGAGATCGACGAGCGCACCGCGGGCTCGTCGACGCCGACCGCGGCCAGCAGGTCGATCAGCGACGCGACCGAGAGCCAGCCGCCTTCGGTGCGCGAGTAGAGGCCGTACACCGTCACGATGAGCTGGCGAGGCTGGGCGGACCGGCCGGAGCCGTCCAGTTCGGTTGCCTCGGGTACGGCCGTCATCGCGCCACGATAGCAACTCCCGGCCGGATCGCTCCGCTACGATTTCGCCGCGATGCTGCCAGCCACCAAGGGGATCTTCGACCGGCTCACCCGCCGGGGCCGCCTGATGACCAAGCGGACCTGCGACCGGCAGGGCCACGTGCTGCGCGGCGGGCGCTTCCTCTTCCGCACGCCGACCGCGTGGGAGTACGCCGCCGCCGTGGCCGGGGGCAGTGATCCGGCCGCGCAGCGGTGGCTCGGCTGGCAGCGCGACTCGATCGTCGCCGAGCCGGCGCGGGCGGACGCGCTGCGGGTCGTGCCCGGCACCGGGCCGGACTGGGCGTCCCCCGATCCGCAGTCCGTCGACCTGGTGATGATCGACGTCGAGGCCAACCGCTGCGTCGGCCTGGTGAGCGTGCACACCGGCGAGGACGGCGGCCCGGAGACCGGCGGCTACCTCGCGCCGGCGTACCGCGGCCGCGGGTTCGGGCGCGTGCTCTTCGCGGCCGGGCTGACGCTGGCGCACGACCACCTCGGCCTGGCGCGGGTGCGGGCCGGCGCGGAGGTCGGCAACGTCGCCAGCGCGCGGTCGCTGCAGGCGGCCGGGCTCGGCCGGGTGGGCGGCCCGCCGACGTACCGGCTGCCGGACGGCCGCGTCACCGAGGCGTGGTGGTTCCAGCACGACGTCCCGCGCCCGACGCGGTGCGGTGGGCCGCAGGCGACGTGGTTCCCGGCTGCTCCGGTGCTGTGAAACTTCGGCGCTCGCCGACGTTTTCCGCGGCTAACTTCGCGGTATGACTTCGCTTTCCGCTCCGGTTCCGCCCGTGCCCGTCGACGTTGCTCCGGGGAGCGTTGCGTGGTTGCGGGCGTCCGTGGCCCGCTTCAGCAACGGCGCCGACCACGTCCGGCGGCGGGCGCTCGCCGTGGATCTGCTGGGTACTCTTGATGTGGAACTGTTGCAGGATAACGCTTTCTCGCGTACTTCGGCGATCGTGGCCGGCGTCGACGTCGTCGACGTGATGGCGCGGATCGCGCGGCCGGTGCCGGTGGGGGTGCTCGCCGAAGCGCTGGGCCTGCCGGACGTCTCGGCCGACGTCGCCGGAGTCGCGGCGGCTTACCACCCGCACGTGACGCCGGGCGCGGACGCGGAAGCGGCGCTGGCGCGGCTGATCGAGGTGTGCGGCGGACCGACGGAACTCGCGGCGGCGCGGATCGGCCTGCTCGTCCAGGCCTGCGACGCCACGGCGGGCCTCATCGGCAACGAGCTTTTCGCGGCCCTGACCGGAAAACCGGCCGAACAACCGGTGCTCGCCACACGCCGCCGGGTCGACGGCACCGACGTGACAGTGTCCCTCGCCGGGACGCCGTTCGGGGCGGGGCCGCGCGCGTGCCCGGGATCGCGGCAAGCGCACGCTCTCGCGGCCGGCGTTCTCGGGGCGTTGCGTGGTTTCCGCCTGACAGAAGCGGAAGTCTCCTGGATTTCTTCGCCGAATCTCCGGATGCCCGTTCGGCTGTGGGTGACCCGCGGCTGAACCGCCCGGGCCTTCTGCTAAGACTTACCGCGTTCATTCTTTGGGGGAAGGCGGGGAATTGCTGTACTTCAACGGCTTGCTCGGCGTCGTCACGTTCGGGTTGTGGATCTTCTGCCTGGTCGACGTGATCACCACCGACGAGGGATCCTGCCGCAACCTGCCGAAGGGGCTGTGGCTGCTGCTCGTGCTGGTGGTGCCGCTGGTCGGCTCGATCATCTGGCTGGTGGCGGGCCGCCCGCAGCAGGAGACGCGGGCGCGCGGCCCGTACGAGCGCCAGGCGCCGGCGTTCCCGGAATACGACCGCCCGGGCCGCTTCGCGGCAACGAGCCCGGAAGACGACGAGGAATTCCTCCGCAAGTGCCGGGAACGCGCGGAGGCCCAGCGCAAGCTGGCCCGCGAAAAGCGCGGCGACGAATAACGCCGTGTCGTCCGCCCAGGTACGCGTGTCGTCCATCTGGGTACGCGTGTCGTCCGGTCGGAATGGATGGATACGGCCGGACCGAAACGGCGAACTTGCGTACCTGGATGGACGACACGCGTACGTGAATGGACGACACGCGTACTCAGGCGGACGACACGGGGTCAGCAGGTGGGGCCGTCGCAGGTGCCGCGTTCGTAGGCTTCCAGTGTCGTGATGACCAGGCGGCGCTCGGCCGGGGTGAGCGGGGTCAGGGCGTCGCTCCAGGCCTTGGCGCCGCGGGCTAGCCAGGCGTCGACGGCCGGGCGCTTGTCCTCGGTGATGCTGACGATCGTGCGGCGGCGGTCGGCCGGGTCCTCGTCGCGGTTCAGGACGCCCTGGCGGCTGAGGTCGCCGACCATCAGGCTGGCCGTCGTCGGGGCCACCTGGAGGCGGGTGGCGAGTTCGGTGACCGTCATCGGGCCGTCGAAGAGCAGGTACGACAGCAGCGAAAGGTGCCGCGGCGCCAGCGCGCAGCCGTCCAGCTCGGCCGGTACCGGGGTGCGCTTCGCGCGGCCGACCAGGCGGGGCATGAGCAGCAGGAGCTGCCGCACGCCGTCCTCGACACTCGGTCCGGTCTCCGTTGACACCGCTCACCTCCCGTCGGTACTTTTGCTTGCAAAACAAACTCTTCGCCCGAGCGTACCTCGCGCCCGCTTGAGCGTACCGGCCAGAAACAAGGGGACCCCATGACCACGCCAGCCGAGATGAACGACTTCAACAAGCAGGTCGTCGAGGAATTCCGGGCCAACGGAGGCAAGGTCGGCAACTACTTCGAGGGCAAGAACGTGCTCTTGCTCACCACCACCGGCGCGAAGAGCGGGGCGGAGCGCCTGTCGCCGCTCGTCTACACGAAGGACGGCGACCGCTACGTCGTCGCCGCGTCGATGGGCGGCGCGCCGAAGAACCCGGCTTGGTACCACAACCTGGTCGCCAACCCGAAGGTCACGGTGGAGGTCGGCACCGAGAAGTTCGAGGCGACGGCCACCGTGATCGCCGACCGCGCCGAGCGCGACCGCCTGTACGCGGGCATGGTCGCGCACGCGGAGGGCTTCGCGGAGTACGAGACGAAGACCACCCGGGTCATCCCGATCGTGGTCCTGGAGCGCTAGGAACCGATCGGCGCGGGCTCGGGCTCGGCGCGCGTCGCGGCAGGGCGGTCCGCCTCCTGCCGTTCCGCGCGCCGGGTGTCCTTGCGGGTGATCAGGCGCTTGCCGACGTCGATCAGGGGCTTCTCGACCCAGCGGTGGATCAGGTCCGCGATCGCCAGCCCGACGATGAACACCGTCAGCGCCGAGACCGTCCGGTGCGGCGCGAGCCCCGGCACCGCCTGGACCACCGCGAAGTGCACCGGCCCCTGCAGCAGGTACAGCGAGTACGAGCGCTCACCGACGAACCGCATCGGGGCCGTGCTCAGCAGCCAGCGCAGCGGGCCCGGGCTCACCAGGACGATCAGCAGGAGCATCGTCAGCCCCGCGTACGCCACCAGCAGCCACAGGTTGTTGCGGGTCTCGTGCCACAGGTCGTCGAAGTTCGTGTGCAGCAGCGCGAACGCCGCGACGATCGGGATCGCCGCCAGCGGGTGCGTCAGCGGCTTCAGCAGCGCGTACCCGCGGCGGTAGTGCAGCAGGATCGCCAGCAGGCAGCCGCCCGCCAGGATGAAGTAGTGGATCGTCGAGCGGTAGATCGCCGTCTGCGATTCGTTCAGCACGAAGCCGCCGGTGGTCACCGGGACCAGCGCCAGCAGCGCGATCATCGCCGTGCCGACCAGGAGGAACTTGCGCTTCGCCGCGCCGATCCCGATCGCGACCAGCAGGAACGGCCAGACCAGGTAGAACTTCTCCTCGATCCCCAGCGTCCACGAGCCGCTGAAGAAGTTGTCCGTGCCGGTGGTGGCCGCCGGCAGGAACTCGTTGAGGAACGTCAGGTAGTACTTCAGCGCCTGCGGGAAGTCGCGCGAGTAGAACTCGCCGCGCAGGATCACGAACGCCACGATCCCGCCGAGGATCACCAGGTACGGCGGCAGGATCCGGAACACGCGCCGGATGTAGAAGTTCGACAGCGAGATCCGGCCGTTGCGGTCCTGCTCGCG
This sequence comes from Amycolatopsis sp. 505, assembly GCF_031625235.1. NCBI lineage: Bacteria > Bacillati > Actinomycetota > Actinomycetes > Pseudonocardiales > Pseudonocardiaceae > Amycolatopsis > Amycolatopsis sp. 505. The sequence continues at coordinate 77,903 of NZ_JACKQP010000002.1, read as the reverse complement.
CAGCAGCAGCGTGGTGATCAGGAACCCGGACAGCACGAAGAAGAGGTAGACGCCGACCCAGCCCGACAGCCACGTCCAGTTCGGCCCGCCGAAGTGGAAGAAGATGACCATCGTCGCGGCGAGCGCGCGCAGGCCGTCGAGCCCGGGGAACCGCCGCATGCCGAGGTAGTCCTCGTGACTCATCGTGCGCAAGACGGTTCCCCTATCGGTGTGATCAGGCCGGCCGAGTATATGGCCCGCGATCCCCGGCCCTTTGCCCGCCTCACCCGGCCCGGAAGACGTTCCCGGCGTCGTACCGGCGCTTCAGCTCCCGCAGCCGCCGCAGGTCGGCGCCGGAAAAGACGCTCTCCGCCACCTCCTCCGGCGCGTGCTCGCCGTAGACGAACGGCAGGAGCCGGCCGGTCGTCCACGGCGCCAGCGCGTCGAACAACTTCGCGTGCACGCGCCGGGCCGCCGCGACGCCGTCGTCGCCGACCACCGTCAACGCCCGGACGACGAACTCGGCCGACGAGTCCCAGCCCACGCCCGGCACCTCCGGGGTGCGGGCGAGCGCGCCGCCGAGCCGGTCGATGATCAGCACCGGCGGCGCGGCCGCGCCCGGGCCCGCGTGCTCGACGATCGCGTCGAGCATGGCGTCGTTCAGCTGGGAGACGGTCGCGTTGGTGCCGTGGTAGCCGTGCGGCTGCCGCGGCTCGGCCGCGATCGACCCCGACTCGGTGAACGGCAGCCGTCGCAGCGTGTCCGCCAGCGCGGGTGCGACGGCCCGCAGCGGCGCGACGACGTCGTCGCCGTCCTCGCCGAGGTAGGCGATCCGGACCTGGGCGACGTGCCGGCCGCGCACCGGCGCGGGCACCATCGGCAGGTCGGGGTACTGGATCATGGCCAGTGACGTCGTCAGCGTGTCCGGCGCGGCCGCCGACCACGTCCGCCAGGCCCGCAGCACGGCCGGCACGTCGGCGCTGTCGAAGGTGAGGCTGCCGCCGTAGAGCTCGGCGACCGGCAGGAGGGCGAACTCGATCGCCGTCACGACGCCGAAGCCGTCGCGGCCACCGCGCAGGGCCCAGAACAGGTCCGAGCCCGGCTCGACGTGCCGGAGCTCGCCGTCGGCGGTCACGACGTCGAGGGCGCGGACGTGGTCGGCGGCCCGGCCGTACCGGCGGGCCATCAGCCCGAAGCCGCCGCTGAGCGTGTAACCGACGACGCCGACGTCCGGGGACGAGCCACTGAGCGGCGCCAGGCCGTGCGCGCCGGCGGCCTCGATGACCGCCTCCCACCGGACACCCGCCTCGACACGGGCGGTCCGGGCCGCGGCGTCGATCTCGACGCCGGTCATCCGGCGGGTGCTGATCAGGACGCCGTCGGTGCCCGCCGTCAGGCCGTGCCCGGTGGCCTGGACCGCGACGGGCAGCCGGTGCTCGGCGGCGTAGCGCACCGCGGCGACGACGTCTTCGGCGCTTTCGGCGGCGACGACGGCCGCGGGTGACGTGGGCACCGCCGTCTGGAATCCGGCGACTTCTTCGGTGTACCCGTCCTGGCCGGGCTGGAGGAGGTTCATGCCTCCAGCTTCGGGCGAGCCCGATCAGAAGTCCAAGATCTGATTTTTCTGCTGACTAGAATCATTGCTTATGGAACTGCACCAGCTCGCCTACTTCGTCGCCGTCGCGGAGGAAGGCAACTTCACCCGCGCGGCCGAGCGCCTGCACGTGGCTCAACCCGGGGTGAGTGCGCAGGTCAAACGCCTGGAGCGAGAGCTGGGACAGGAACTGCTGGACCGCTCCGGCCGGACGGTCCGGCTCACCGACGTCGGCGCCGCGGCCCTCCCGCACGCCCGGGCCGCGCTCGCGGCGGTGCAGGGGGTGCGCGAAGCCGTCGAGGAGCTCGCCGGGCTGGTCCGCGGGCAGGTCGCGATCGGCATGGTGACGTCGGTGGGCCCGGTCGGGCTGCCCGACCTGCTGGCCGGCTTCCACGAGCGGTACCCGGCGGTCGAGATCACGCTCTCGGAGGCCGACTCCGACACGATGCTGGCGGCGCTGCGCGAGGGACGGCTCGACCTCGCCGTCGTCGGCATCTCGACGGCTCCGCCGCCCGGCATCGCGACGCAGGTGCTGCTCGAAGAGCCGTTCCTGGCCGTCGCCGCGCCGTCCGGTCCGCTCGCCGGGCGGGACGAGGTGGCGATCCCCGACCTCGACGGCCTGCCGCTGATGGCGCTGCCCAGGGGGACGGGCCTGCGCACGGCGTTGGACGCGGCCTTCGCCCGGGCGGGGCTGACGCCGCGGATCGCGTTCGAGGCAGCCGATCCGAACTTCCTGGTGCAGCTGGCGACGCGGGGGCTGGGGGTGGCGATCGTGCCGGCGTCGCTGGCTCGGTACCACCAGGCGGAGCTGCAGGTCGTCGGGCTCCGCGGGCCGGGGCTGCGGGGCATGCTCGCGCTGGCGTGGCGGACGGAAGGGCCGCTGAGTCCCGCCGCGCGGGCGTTGATCGCGTTCGCCCGGGCGGCTCAGCACTCTTGACAGGTCGTCAACAGGGGCGTTCCCTCAGGTGGTGACCGAGACCGCCCTTCGCGACGCCGTGATCGGCGCCGGGCTGCTGGCCGGCAGCGCGAACGTGATCATGCAGCTGTCCCGCGCGCCCGTCGGCCACGGCGTTCTGGAAAGCCGGGTCGACAGCGGCAACCTCTTCCGCCACCCGGTCAAGCGGACGCGCACCACGCTGACCTACCTGGCGGTGGCGACGATGGGCACCGACGCGGAGCGCGCGGCGTACCGGCAGGGCGTCAACCGGGCGCACGCTCAGGTGCACTCGACCGCGTCGAGCCCGGTCGCGTACGACGCCTTCGACACCGACCTCCAGCTGTGGGTCGCGGCCTGCCTGTACAAGGGCTTCGAGGACGTCTACCTGGCGTTCGTCGGCCGCGAGCCGGAGCGGTTCTACGCCGAGGCCGCCGCGCTCGGGACCACGCTGCAGGTGCGACCGGAAATGTGGCCCGGCGACCGGGCGGCCTTCGAGGAGTACTGGGCCGGCGGGCTGGCCGCGATCGGCGTCGACGACACCGTGCGCCGCTACCTGACCCGGATCGTCGACCTGGAGTTCCTGCCGCCGGTGTTCGCCGTGCCGGGACGGCGGTTCCACCGGTTCGTGACCACGGGGTTCCTCCCGCAGCGCTTCCGCGACGAGATGCGGCTGCCCTGGACCGCCGCCGACCAGCGCCGGTTCGACGCGCTCCTCGCCGCGCTCGGCCGGGTGGTCCGCGTGCTGCCCGGGCCGCTGCGGCGGTTCCCGTTCAACCTCTGCCTGGTGGATCTGCGGTGGCGGCTGCGGACCGGGCGCCCGCTCGTGGGGAGTTGACCACCTCCCGCGGGGACGCGAGGGTGGGCCCATGAGCGGTGATGAGGTGCGCCACGGCGTCAAGCTGAGCAGTCTCGACCAGGAGGTCTTCCCGGACGCGGGGGTCACCAAGCGGGAGCTGCTCGACTACCTCGAGGCGGTGTCCGGCCGGATGCTGCCGGAGCTGCACGACCGGCTGCTGAGCGTGGTGCGGGTGCTGCGCGGCCAGGAGCCGTTCATGCAGAAGAACCTGCCGAAGTACACGCCGGAGTGGGTGGAGCGCCGGGCGCTGTGGGCCGACCGCTCGCGGCGCGAAGTCACCTACGCGCTCTGCAACGACCTGCGCACGCTGCTGTGGTTCGGCAACCAGCGCGCGATCGAGTACCACACGACGCTGTTCCGCGGCGAGCCCGCGAGCGGGCCGACGCACCTGATCCTCGACCTCGACCCGCCCGCGGACGCGCCGTTCTCGCTGGCCGTGGGGGCGGCCAAGCTGGTGCGGGAGGCGTTGCGCAAGGACGGTCTCGACGGCGCGGTGAAGACCAGCGGTTCGAAGGGCGTCCACGTCTTCGTGCCGCTCGCGCCCGGACAGTCGACGGAGGACATCGCGGCGGCGACCCGCGCGGTGGCGGCCCGCGCCGAGCGGATCGACCCGGCCCTGGGCACGACGGAGTTCGTGGTCGAGCGCCGGGAGGGCAAGGTGTTCCTGGACTCCACGCGCGCCGGTGGCGCAACGGTCGTTTCGGTGTACAGCCCGCGCCACCGCCCGGGCGCCCCGGTGTCGTACCCGGTCCGCTGGGCCGACGTCGACGACGTCGAACCGGGCGACTTCACGGTGCACACGGTCCCGGCCCTGCTGGACGACGGTGACCCGTGGACGGAGGAGATGCCGGAGCCGTTCGTGCTGCCCGCGGACCTGGTCGAGGAGGGGCACACGATCCCGATCGCCCGGGTGGTGGCGATGCACGAGGGCAAGCGGCGGGCCCGGGCGGCCCGTGAGGCGAGCGAACCAGGCTGAGCCGAACGCTGCGAATGACTCATACGGGACCTCCGACGTCCCGAATGAGTCATTCGCGGCATCGGGGCGCGGGATCAGGCGGCCTGGTTGTGGCCGTAGCCCAGGGGGCGGCGCAGGGTCGCCCGGGTGAACGTCACGATGCGGGCCGGCGGCTGCTCGACGCGGTGGCGGGCCAGCCAGACGACGTCCCGGCCGAACGACCACGCCAGTGAAGCCAGCGCGACCGCCACCGCGGCGAACGTCAGGACAACCGGCAACAGCCCCGAGACCGCGACCACCAGGACCACGCCCTGCACCGCGGCCACCGTCTTGCGGGCCATGCTCGGGTACAGCGGCGAGGTCAGCCACGGCATCGCCCAGGAGGCCGCGACGAACACGTACCGCATCAGGCCGATCGCCAGCACCCACAGCCCGAACGTGCGGGACACCTGGATGCAGAGCAGCAGGATCAAGAACGCGTCGACCTCCATGTCGAAGCGCGCGCCGAACTCCGACGCCGTTCCCGTGCGGCGGGCCACCTGGCCGTCGAGGCCGTCCAGGAGCAGCGCGACGCCGACCAGGCCGACCAGCCAGCCGAGGGAAAAGTCACCCGAGGCGATCAGCTGCGCGGCGCAGCCGACGAGGATCGCGCGGGCGAAGGTGATCCAGTCCGCCGGCCCGAAGGCGGCGCGGCCGCTGCGGCGCAGCCCCCACTCGGTCAGCAGCACCAGCGCGAGGCCGTAGACGACTCCGGTCGCCCAGGCCAGCGGGGCGGAACCGCCCGCGAAGACCCCCGCGGCGAGCACCGGCGCCGGGATCACCGCACGCAGGAGAAGGTCCTGTTTGATCATCGTCGACTCCGCGAATTGCTCATAGGGTGGCGACACCAGCCTCCGGTCGCCCGCTGAGGAGAAACACGTGGAACAGGCTTTCTGGGTTCAAAGTCCCGGCGCGGGACAGCTGCGCGAGGAGCGGCTGCCCGACCCCGGACCGGACGACGTGCTCGTCCGCACGCTGTGCTCCGGCGTCAGCCGCGGCACCGAAACCCTCGTCTTCCGCGGCGGTGTCCCGGCGAGCCAGCACGACGTCATGCGCGCCCCCTTCCAGGAGGGCGAGTTCCCGGGTCCGGTCAAGTACGGCTACCTCAACGTCGGCGTCGTCGAACGCGGCCCGGAGCACCTCCGGGGCAAGACCGTGTTCTGCCTCTACCCGCACCAGACCGCGTACGTCGTCCCGGCGAGCGCGGTGACGCCGGTGCCCGAAAACGTCCCGCCCGGCCGCGCGATCCTCGCCGGCACGGTCGAGACGGCGGTGAACGCCGTGTGGGACGCGCGCCCGCGGCTCGGCGACCGGATCGCCGTCATCGGGGCCGGGATGGTCGGCGCGAGCGTCGCCAAACTCCTCAGTGGCTTTCCGGCGGCGCGAGTGCAGCTGGTCGACGTCGATCCGGCCAAAGCGGACATCGCCGCCGCGCTCGGCGTCGACTTTTCTACTCCCGAAGAAGCACTGGGCGACTGCGATCTCGTCGTGCACGCCAGCGCGTCCGAGGCGGGCCTGGCCAAAGCCCTGGAACTGCTCGCGCCGGAAGGGGAAGTCGTCGAGCTGTCCTGGTACGGCGACCGCCGGATCAGCGTCCCGCTCGGGGAGAACTTCCACTCGCGACGCCTGGTGATCCGCAGCAGCCAGGTCGGGACGGTCGCGCGGCCGGACCGCGACTACGCCGAGCGCCTCGGCGTCGCCCTCGAACTCCTGGCCGATCCGGCGTTCGAAGCGCTGGTCAGCGCGGAGTGCATGTTTGAAGATCTCCCTTCCGTGTTACCCCGGTTGGCGGCAAATGAACTTTCCGCCCTGTGCCTCCGTGTCATGTATCAGCCGCAGTGACCACGTCCACCCGAACGCATCGGAGGTCTTGGTGTTCAGCATCACCGTCCGTGACCACGTGATGGTCGCCCACAGCTTCCGCGGGGAAGTCTTCGGTCCCGCGCAACGCCTGCACGGCGCGACTTTCCTGGTGGATGCGACTTTCCGCCGCACCGAGCTCGACGAGGACAACATCGTCGTCGACATCGGCAAGGCCACGGAAGAGCTCAAGGCGGTGCTGAGCGACCTGAACTACCGCAACCTCGACGACGAGCCGGAGTTCAAGGGCATCAACACCTCGACCGAGTTCCTCGCGAAGGTCATCGCCGACCGCCTGGCCGACGCCGTCCACGCCGGACGCCTCGGCGAAGGCGCGCGCGGCCTCGAAGGGATCACCGTCTCGCTCCACGAGTCGCACGTCGCGTGGGCGAGTTACGAGCGTGCACTGTGAACAGCCTGTACGTGGTCCTCCCCGGGGACGTCGACGACTCGTCCGTCCCCAGTGGCGGCAACACCTACGACCGGCGGATGTGCGACCGGCTCGCCGCCGCGGGCTTCGACGTGCACGAGATCGCCGTCGCCGGCAGCTGGCCGCGGCCGGACACCGAGGCCCGCGCGGTCCTCGGCCACCTGCTCGCCGCGCTGCCCACCGGCTCGGCCGTGCTGCTCGACGGCCTGGTCGCCTGCGGCGTGCCCGAGGTCGTCGTCCCGGCGGCGCGGCGGCTGTCGGTGTCGGTGCTGGTGCACCTGCCGCTGGCCGACGAGACCGGCCTGCCGCCCGCGCTCGCCGCCGAGCTCGACGCGCTGGAGCGCGAGACGCTGCGGGCGGTCGGCTCGGTCGTCGCGACCAGCGAGTGGGCCGCACGCCGGCTGATCGACCACCACGGCCTCGCCCCGCACCGCGTGCACTCGGTGACGCCGGGCGTCGACCCGGCGCCGCTCGCCGTCGGCACCGACGGCGTCTCCCGGCTGGTCTGCGTGGCCAACGTGACCCCGCGCAAGGGCCAGGGCGTGCTCGCCCAGGCCCTCGAGACCGTCGCCGACCTGCGCTGGACGTGCGAATGCGTCGGCGGGATCCGCCGCGAGACCAAGTACGTCGAGCGGCTGCGCGAGCACCGGCTCGGCGCCCGCTTCACCCTCACCGGCCCGCGCACCGGCCGGGCGCTCGAGGCGACCTACCACACCGCCGACCTGCTCGTGCTGCCTTCGCGCGCCGAGACCTTCGGCATGGTTGTCACCGAGGCCCTCGCCCGCGGGGTGCCGGTGCTGACCACCGACGTCGACGCGCTGCCCGACACGGTCGGCGTCGCGCCGGACGGCTCGGTCCCCGGGATGCTCGTCCCCGGCGACGACGTCGAAGCGCTGGGCACCGCCCTGCGCCGCTGGCTCACCGAACCGGCGCTGCGCGCCCAGCTGCGGGCGTCGGCGAAGCTGCGCCGCGAGACCCTGACCGGCTGGGACGACACCGCCCGCCGGATCGCCGACATCCTCCTCCGGCAGGAGGCGGCGGCATGAGCGCGTTCGAGCCGGACTGGCTCTACCTGCGCGAACCCGCCGACGCCGCGGCCCGCGCCACCGAACTCGTCGACCCTCTCCGCGACTTCCTGCCGGAGGACTTCGTCGTCCGCGACCTGGGCTGCGGCACCGGCTCGCTCGGCCGCTGGCTGGCCGCCCGGCTGCCCGGCACCCAGCACTGGATCCTGCACGACCACGACACCGAGCTGCTCACCCACGCGCAGGCGAGCCTCCCGGGCACCGCGCTCGACGGCAGCCCGGTCGACGTCGTCGCCGAGCAGCGCGACATCACCGCGCTGCGGGCCGCCGACCTCGCCGGGACGTCGCTGGTCACCGCGTCCGCCCTGCTCGACTTGCTGACCCGCGACGAGATCACCGCGCTGGCCACGGCGGTCGTCGAAGCGGGCTGCGCGGCGCTGCTGATGCTGTCGGTCACCGGCAAGGTGGAGCTGTCGCCCGCCGACCCGCTCGACCCCGCGCTCGCCGCCGCGTTCAACGCCCACCAGCGGCGGGTCACCGAAGACGGCCGCCGGCTGCTCGGCCCGAACGCCGTGGACGTAGCCGCGACCGCGTTCGGCAGGCTCGGCGCCACCGTCGTCCGCGCGGACAGCGCCTGGCGGCTCGGCCCGGACCAGGCGGAACTGCAGCGGCAGTGGCTCGAGGGCTGGGTCGGCGCCGCCGTCGAGCAGCTGCCCGAGCTGCGCCCGGTCGCCGACGTCTACCTGCAGCGGCGGCTCGAGATGGCGGCGGCCGGCGAGCTGCACGCGGTCATCCACCACGGCGACCTGCTGGTCCTGCCGCCGAGCCTGGAGGTGGCGGCGTGAAGCGCGCACTGGCCTGGCTGCGGATCCTCGGTGCCGTCGGCATCCTCGCCGTCCTCGTCTGGCAGCTCGGCAGCGCCGCGTTCCTCGACGGGCTCGGCCGGATCAGCGCGCCCGGCGTGCTGGCCGCCCTCGCCATCGGCTTCGCGACGACGGTGTTCAGCGCGGGCCGCTGGCAGATCGTCGCCACCCGGCTCGGCCTGCGGCTTTCGCTGCGCACCGCGGTCGGCGATTACTACCGCGCGCTGTTCCTCAACGGCGTACTGCCCGCCGGCGTCCTCGGCGACGTCCACCGCGCGGTGCGGCACGGCCGCGACAGCGGGGACGTGCCGCGCGGCGTGCGGGCCGTCGTCCTGGAACGCACCGCGGGGCAGGTCGTCCTGATCGCCTCCGCGGTCACTGTGGTGCTCGCGTCGCCGTCGGTCGTGCCCGCGGCGTTCCGCGAGGTCGTCGTGGTGGCCGGGGTGGTCGTCGTGCTGGCCGCCGTCGCCGCGCTGGTCGTGGGCCGCCTGCTGGGCGGGCGCTGGATCCACAGCCCGTCGAAGTGGCGCCGCGGTTTCGCCGTCACCCTCGCCGACGTCCGCCTCGGCCTGCTGACCCGCGAGACCTGGCCCAGCGTGGGCTTCCTGTCGGTCGCGACCCTGGCCGGGCACCTGGCGCTGTTCGTCGTCGCCGCCCGCGTCGCCGGGGTGGCCGCGCCGGTGTGGCAGCTCGTGCCCCTGATGGTCCTCGCGCTGCTCGCGATGGGCCTGCCCCTCAACGTCGGCGGCTTCGGCCCGCGCGAGGGCGTCTGCGCCCTGCTCTTCGGCGCGGCCGGTCTGGGGGCCGCCCAAGGTGTCACTGTCGCTGTCGTCTACGGCGTGCTCACGCTGGTCGCGAGCCTGCCCGGCGCCGGTGTCCTGCTCGTCCGGAGTGTCGCCGGGTTCCGCGTGACCCGCGCTCCGCACACCGGTGCCGTGCCCGCTCCGCGCGTCGCGGCCGGCACCGGGATCGAATCGGAAGTGGGGTTACAGTCATGACCGCAAGTGAGGTCGTCGGGGATCTGCCGCGCCGGGCCGTGGTCGAACGAGTCGTCGAGACCCGGCTGCCGACCCGGCACGGGACGTTTCGCGCGGTCGGCTACCTCGACCGCACCGGCACCGAGCAGGTCGCGCTGGTCTACGGCGACGTCTCCCCGCTCGGAGCGTTGACCCGGGTGCACAGCGAGTGCCTGACCGGCGACGTCTTCGGCTCGACGCACTGCGAGTGCGGAGACCAGCTGGCAGCGGCGCTGGACCGGATCGTCGAGGAAGGCTCGGGCGTGCTCGTCTACGTCCAGGGCCACGAAGGCCGCGGGATCGGCCTGCTCGCGAAGCTCGAAGCGATGCGGCTGCAGCAGGACGAAGGCCTCGACACGGTCGACGCGAACGTGGCGCAGGGCTTGCCGGTCGACGCCCGCGACTACCACGCGGCGGCGGGCATCCTGACCGACCTCGGCATCCGCTCGGTGCGGCTGCTGTCGAACAACCCGAAGAAGGTCGAACAGCTGACCCGCTACGGAATCCGGATCAGCGAGCAGGTCCCGCTGCTGGTTCCGCCGAATCCGGAGAACCTGCGTTACCTGCGCACGAAGGCCGAGCGCATGGCCCACCTGCTGCCGCACCTGGACCAGGCCTTCTCAGGCGCCTAACACCTCGAGGACGTTGGCGAAGCGCTGCACCAGCGTGTCCAGAACGACGTGCCCCTTCGCCGCGGTCGCCAGCGAAGGACGGCCGACCACTCCCGACTCCGTGTACGCCCGCAGGCCCAGCGTCAGAAGGTGCTCCCGGTCGGTGACGTGGTCGGCCGTTTCGTGTCCGGGCCGGACCAGGTGCGGGTGGGCGTGCAGCAGGATCGACGTCTCCAGCTCGCCCGCGTGCATGTCGTCGTCCAGCGACGTCCGCAGGCCGGCCGCGGTGTGTGCCGCCTGCCAGTCCGCCACGCCGGGGAAGAGCGCCATCGCGCCCGCCGCTTCCTGGACCACATTGGACAGTACGTAGTTGCCGCCGTGCCCGTTGACCAGCACGAGCCGCTCCACCCCGGACGCCTTCAGCGACGCGGCGACATCGGTGACCACCGCGTGCAGCGTGCGCGCCGAAACGCTCACCGTGCCCGCCCACCCCGCGTGCTCGTGCGAGCACGAGATCGTGATCGGCGGCAGGTGGAGGACGGGGTACGCGGCGGCGACCGCGCCGGCCAGGGTGGCCGCGATCACCGTGTCGGTCGCGAGGGGCAGGTGGGCGCCGTGCTGCTCGAAGCTGCCGATCGGCAGCACCGCGACCGACGCCCGCCGCTCCTGCTCGTCGGCGGTGGTGGCGAGCGGGAACAGATCGGTCATCTCCGCGGCCCTTCACTAGGTTGGTGGCATGACCGAGCATGCCGCACTACTGGACGTCGCGCGCGAGGCCGTGGCGAAGGCGACGGAGATCGTCCGGTCGCGCCCGAGTTTTTCGGTTTCCGCGAAAGGCGATCGCGACCTGGTGACCGACGTCGACACCGCGGTCGAGGACGCGCTGCGGGCGTTCCTCGCCGCCGAGACGCCGGAGATCGGGATTCTCGGGGAGGAGCGCGGCCGCAGCGGGGACGGCGGTGGCCGCTGGTGGGCGCTCGACCCCATCGACGGGACGGCGAACTTCGCGCGCGGAATTCCACTGTGCGGGATTTCCCTGGCGCTCGTGGACGGCGAACACAGCACGGTCGCCGCGATCACGCTGCCGTACCTCGGAGTCACCTACACCGCCGCGCGCGGCGGTGGTGCTTTCGCGAACGGAGAGCGCGTCGGCGCTTCCACCGCCACGGAGATCTCCGACGCGATGATCGCCGTCGGGGACTTCGCGATCGGAGAGCTCGCCGAAGAGAAGAACCGCGCCCGGCTGACCCTGCTGTCGGATCTCGGCGCGCGGGCGCAGAAGATCCGGATGCTCGGCACGGCGGCCATCGACCTCGCCTGGGTGGCGGACGGAAAGCTCGACGCCGCACTGATCCTGTCCAACAACCCGTGGGACACCATGGCCGGCGTGCTCCTCGTGCGCGAGGCCGGTGGCGTCGTCGTCGACCGCGACGGCACCGAGCACACGGTCGGTTCCGCGGCGACGATCGCCGTCGGCGCCGGGCTGCGCAAGGAGATCGTGGACGCACTTGATCGCGCGTACGGGGTTGTTCGTTAGGATTCCGGGGTACACCGTGGGCGGCGCCACAGCGCTCGTTTGCGCTGTCCGCGCAAGGTTTTCGGTTACGTTGGTACCGGTCGGCCGCCCAGCCTGGCATGCTGACCGGATCTCGTCGGCCACTTCGGAGAATGGTGGATGCTCGTGGAAAGTCGCCGGATCCGCGATCGGTACCGGCTGGTCGAGCCGATCGGCGGCGGCGCGATGGGCACGGTGTGGCGGGCCCAGGACGAGAAGCTCGACCGCACCGTGGCGATCAAGGAACTCCTGCTGCCGCACGACCACGACGAGCAACGCACCCAGGAGGCGAAGAATCGCGCGATGCGCGAGGCGCGGATCGCCGCCCGGTTGCAGCATTCCCACGCGATCACCGTGTTCGCCGTCCTCGAGGAGGAGGACCGGCCGTGGCTGGTGATGGAGTACCTGCCGTCGAAGAGCTTGGCCCTCGTGCTCGGCGAGGAGCCGGCCACGGTGGACGACGCCATCCGCGTCGGCGTGCAGATCAGTTCGGCGCTCGCGGGCGCGCACCGCGCCGGGGTGGTGCACCGCGACGTGAAGCCGGCCAACATCCTGGTCTCCGAGGACGGCACGGCGAAGATCACCGACTTCGGCATCTCGCGCGCGATCGGTGACGTCAAGCTGACCGCCACCGGCGAGATCGCCGGCACGCCCGCGTACCTCGCGCCTGAAGTGGCCCGCGGCGAGGACGCGGACTTCGCCGCCGACGTCTTCTCGCTCGGCGCCACGCTGTACGCCGCGGTCGAGGGGCAGTCGCCCTACGGCACCGCCGACAACCCGATCGCCTTGCTCTACAAGGCCTCCAGCGGCGAGATCGTGCCGCCGGAGAAGGCGGGCCGGCTGACGCCGCTGCTGGTGCGGATGCTCGCCTCCGAGCCGGCCGAGCGCCCGTCGATGGACGAGGTCGAGCAGGAGCTGCGGGCGTTGCTGCCGGACGCGGAGCCCGGCGATTCGGTGCTCGCGGCGACCGTCCCCGAAACCGAGCCCCCGGCGGTGCCGGTCGTGCCGGCCGCCGTCACCGTGCCCGCGGGCGAGGTCACCGCGGTGTCGCCGGGCGCGCGCAAGGGCCTGATCGCCGTCGGGGCGGGCGCGGCGCTGCTGTGCGTGGCCGTCGTCGTGGCGATCCTGCTGGTCGTGCGGCAGAAGCCGCCGCAGGACAACGTCGCCGCACCGCCGTCGCCGACGCCGTCCACCTCGGCGTCCGCGGCTCCTTCCTCGACGCCGCCGTCGACCCCCGCGCCCTCTTCGCCGCCGACGTCGGCGCCGTCGACCGCCCCGACTTCGCCGACCGTTTCGACGGTGGCCTCCTCGAAGACCCCCGTCGAGGCTCTCACCGCCTACTACGGGTTGCTGCCGAGCAACCCGGCGGCGGCGTGGGACCTGCTCACGGCCCGGTTCAAGGCTTCCCGCAACCAGACTTACGAGACGTACAAGAGCTTCTGGGGCCGGTACAAGTCGGTGACCGTGAGCAATCCCCGCGATGCCGGGGGCGGCCGGGTCACGGCGACCGTCCTCTACGACGGCGGAAAGGCCGAGAACGACACCTTCACGCTCGTCCAAGAGGGCGGCGTCTGGAAGATCGACTCGCAGAGCAGCTGAACCTTCCCGGCTTGGGGTGCGTGTGACGTATGAGCCGTCACCGCCGTCGACCCACGCTGGAGGTAGCCGTGTCTGTTTCCGAACCCCGCCTGCTCCGGCGCGCGCGATGAGGCCCGCCGACCCGATGGTGTTCATCCTCCCGGCCGCGCCGCCGGGCAGCGACACCTACGACAAGCGGATGTGCCAGAACCTGCCCGCCGTCGGCCAGCCCGTCTTGGAGCTGCCGATCGCCGGCGACTGGCCGGAGCCGGACGCGACGTCGAGACGGAGACTGGCGCGGTCCCTCGCCGCGCTGCCGGACCGCACGGTCGTGCTGCTCGACGGCATGATCGCCTCCGGTGTGCCCGAGATCGTCGTCCCGCACGCGCGGCGGCTGCGGCTGGCCGTGCTGGTGCACCAGGCGCTGGCCGACGAGCCCGGCCTCGCCCCCGCGCACGCCGCGGAGCTCGACGCGTGCGAGCGCGAGACGCTGCGGATGGCCGGCATGGTCGTCGCGACCAGCCCCTGGCTCGCCCGGCTGCTGATCGACCGCCACGACCTGGACCCGGCCCGCGTCTACGTCGCCAAGCCCGGCACCGACGCGGCCCCCCTCGCGGCGGGCGCGGACGGCGTGTCCCGCCTGCTCTGCGTGGGGGACGTGACCCGCCGCAACGGCCACGACGTGCTGGTCCAGGCCCTCGGCGAGGTCGACCACCTGGCGCTGTCGTGCGTGTTCGCCGGCTCCCTGACGGCGGACCCGGCGTACGTCGACGAGCTCGGCTGGACGATCGAGCGCCTCGGCCTCGGCAACCGCATCACCTTGGCGGGCGACGAGGTCGACCTGGGCGCGGCCTACAACGCGGCGGACCTGCTGGTCATCCCGGCCCGCGCGGCGACGTCCGGCATGTTCGTGGCCCAGGCACTGGCCCGCGGCATCCCGGTCCTGGCCACCGAGGTGGGCGGGGTGTACGACGCACTGGGCGTCGACGCCGACGGCGAGATGCCGGGCCTGCTGGTGCCGCCGGACGACCCGTACGCACTGGCGGACGCGCTGCACCGCTGGTACGCCGACCCGGAACTGCGCCGCTCCCTGCGCACGGCGGCGCTCGGCCGGGGCAGCGCGCTGGAGGAGTGGGACGTGGCGGCCCGGCGGCTGACGCACGTCCTGTCGCGGCTGGCGTCCGAACCGCGGATCGTCGCTTGACACCCTTGCCGGGGTGCTGAGATTCCACGACCCTGGCCCGATGGCGTCCCCGCCGCAGCGACCCGGCCACTACATCGTCACGACCCCCGCGGCCGGCTTGCGGAATTCTTCACCGAGCACCAGGTCGTCTGGGACGAGACCAGCCGCCAGTGGGTCGAATTCCGCAAGCTCGACCGCCCGCCTCAGGCGCCCGAAGTCCGCGGCTGACGCGTCACGCCAAGGTCAGCGCGTAGATCTCCACCCGCGGGTCGTTCGGCAGGCTCACCGACTGCACGGTCTTCCCGCCGTCCAGCGCGGCCGAGATCCCGAACAGCCGGACGGGCGGCCCGTCGACCCCGCTGCCGGCCTTGATCCGGTGCGGCATCTCGAGCAGCACCGGACTCCCGGACCCCGCCCAGTCGCCGAAGGTCACCGCCAGATCGGCGCTGGTCCCGTCGGTGTAGTGCGCCGTCACCGTCGTCGACACCGGGCCGTTGTGCGACGCCCCCACCATGCGAAGCCCCGAGTGCTGACCGGCCGGCAGCAGCAGCGACTGCCCGCGGGCCTCGACGAAGTTCGGTGCCGTCCCCGAAGCGTCCGGCGCCGCGTACGTGACGCCGTCCCAGACCACCGGTCCGGCCGCCGGGAGCAGGTCGGCGTCGTAGCTCCAGCCGCCGCCGTCGAAGTTGCCCTGGTCGGACGCGGCCACTGTGGCCGTGCCGTCGTGGTTGCGGTCGCGGGTCAGGTCGACCGCGCACTGCGGGCCGGTCGCCACGCACGCCGACGGCGTCCGGACCTCGACCGTCGCCGAGCGGGTCACCGTGTTCGGCCCGGACACCCGGACCTGCACCGGGTACGTCCCCAAGGCCGCGCCGGCCGGCACGGTCAGCGTGATCGGGACCGTCCGCGACACCGGCAGCCGTCCGGACCAGACCAGCAGGAGCGGCTGGACCCGCGACTTCCACGGCGAAGTCACCGAAACCGTCACCGGCTGCAGGCCCGGGTTCTGCGCCACCACGTCCAGGTCGAGGTGTACCTGCTGCGCGGCACCTGCGGGGATCACCACCGACGTCTGCCGCAGCGACGCGTCGACGTGCCGCCGCTGGTCGCCGGTCGCGTTGTTCACCGAAGGCGGCGCCGCAGCCACCGACGTCCCCCACGAGGACGGGCGAGAGCCGAGCTTGTGCGACAGCGTCCCGCCGTGCGCCAGCGAAGCCCAGTCCAGGGACGTCTTCCGGACGTCCCGGCCGTTGAGCGACACGCTCTGGATGTACCGGTTCGCGTCGCTCGCGCCCGGCGCCGACACCGTGAGCGTCCCGCCCTGGGCGGACCCGTACTGTCCGATGCGGACGGTCGCCGACTCGAACTGCGGGCTCGACAGCGCGAGGAAGTTCGCGCCGCTCATCGTCGGGTACAGGCCGAGCGAGGAGAAGACGTACCAGGCCGACATGGTGCCGAGGTCGTCGTTGCCGGTCATGCCGTCGGGGCCGGTGGTGAACAGCGTCATCGCCGCGCGGACGACGGTCGCCGTCTTCGCCGGGGCGCCGACCCAGTTGTACATGTAGGGCGCAAGCAGGTCGGGCTCGTTGTTCGGGTTGTAGGTCGCCTTGCCGTAGTAGTCGTACGGGCTGGCGATCCAGTCCTTCCGCGCGGTGCCGGCCGGGTCCTTCAGGAGGTTGCCGTAGGAGAAGAAGGAGTCCAGGCGCTTCTCGGTCGCCGTCCGGCCGCCCATCAGGGAGACGAGCCCGGCCGGGTCCTGCGGCACGAGCCACTGGTACTGGTAGGCGCCGCCTTCGTGGAACTGGTGGCCGGCGTCGACCGGGTTGTACGGCGTGACGAACGTGCCCTCGGCGGTGCGCGGGCGGAACTGGCCGATCGAGGCGTCCCACAGGTTGCGGTACCACTGGCCGCGGTCGGCGAACATCCGCGCGTCGGCCTGGTGGCCGAGCCCGCGGGCCATCAACGCGAGCGACGCGTCCGCGGCGGCGTACTCCATGGTCGCCGACGCCGGGTGCTCACAGTCGTTGTCACCGCCCTTGGCCGCGCAGTCCTTGCCGAGTTCGAGCCCGCTCGGGAGGTACCCGCGCTCGTTGTAGTAGTTGACGCCGGAGCGGCCGTTGTACGGCGAATCGGCGGGCGGCGTGCTCGTCGCGTTCTTCTTGAGCAGCGCGTACGCCTCTTCTTCATGCCCGGCGAGCAGGCCCTTCGACCACGCCTCGACGAGGAACGGCGTCACCGGGTCGCCGGTCATGATGTTCGTTTCGCTCTCGGCCAGCGCCCAGCGCGGCAGCCACCCGCCGTCGCGGCCGATGGCGACGACCGACAGCGCGACGTCCCGCGCGACCTGCGGTTCCAGCATCTCCAGGAGCTGGTTCTGCGGCCGGTAGGTGTCCCACAGCGAGAAGTTCTGGTACGGCGTGTAACCGCTCGCGGTGTGCACCTTGCCGTCGAAGCCGGTGTACGCGCCGTCGGTGTCGCCGGCCAGGTTCGGGTGCAGCTGGGCGTGGTATAGCGCGGTGTAGAACGCCGTCTGCCGGTCGGTCGTGCCACCCGCGATCTTGATCGCGCCGAGGCGGTCGGCCCACTGCTGGTGCAGCGCGGCCCGCGTCGCGTCGAAGTCGTAGTCCGACGTCTCCGCCGCCAGGTTCTTCCGGGCGCCGTCGAGACCGGTGTAGGAGAGGCCGACCTTGAGCACGACGTCGTGGTCGGTGCTCGCGTCGAAGCTGGCCCAGGCGCCGTTGCCGCCGGTGCCCGCGGCGTCGCGGCCGCCCGGCGTGCGCGTCGAGCCGCGCCAGGTGCCGAACGAGCTGAACGGCCGGTCGAAGGTGGCGGTGAAGTAGACGGTGTGCTCGTCGTGGCCGGCGCAGAAGCCGCCGGCCTTGACCCGGCCTTCGAGCGTCCGGTCGCCGACGACGTGGATCTCGGAGTCCTTGACCGACTGGTTGGCCTGGCCGGTGTTGAACAGGACGTTCGCCTGTCCGGTCGAGGGGAACGTGTAGCGCTGCCAGCCGGTGCGCGCGGTCGCCGTCAGTTCGGCGTTGATGCCGTACTTCTTCAGGCCGACGCGGTAGTAGCCGGGCTCGGCGTGCTCGTCGTCGTGGCTGTACCCGGACTTGTAGGCGTCTTTGTCAACGTTGTCCACGGCGCCGGTCGTGGGCATGATCGGCAGCTCGCCCATCACGCCGCAGCCGACGCCGGACAGGTGTGTCTGGCTGAAGCCGTAGATCGCGTTCTGCAGGTAGTCGTAGCCGCCCTGGCCGCCGGTGTCCGGGCTGACCTGCACCATTCCGAAGGGCGCACTGGCGCCGGGGAACGTGTTGCCGAAGTTCTGCGTGCCGACGAACGGTTTGACCAGGCCCACCGGGTCGACCGGCGCGGCGGCGTGGGCGGTGGCCTGGGTCGTGGCGGCGACCACGAGCGCGGCGGCCGCCGCGGCGATCAGTTGTCTGCTTGGCGACCCCATGGGGCGCGCACCTCCCAGGTGACAACGTTGTCAGAAGCGGACTGTCTGGCAGCTTTTCACATCCGCGAACATTTGAGAAGGCGGCAACCAGGTCAAACCGTTGTCATGGCCCGCCGGAGCAGCCGCGCGGCGGCCTCGACGCCGGTGTCGGCGAGGTTGCCGTAGCCGAGGACGAGCGCGGGTTCGCCCGGCGTCGTCCGGTAGCCGTCGAGATCGGTCACCTTGACCCCGGCCGCCCTCGCCTTCCGGACGACGGCCGCGGCGTCCTGGTCGAGGTGGAGCACGAGGTGCAATCCGGCGGCGACCCCGGAGAGCCGCGCCGGCCCGAGCGCGTCGACGAGCTTGTCGCGCCGCGCGCGGTAGCGCAGCCGTGCGGCCCGCAGGTGCCGGTCGTAGCCGCCGCTGGTGATGAAGCCCGCTAGCGCGAGCTGGTCGAGCACGGGCGGCGGATGGGCCCGCACTGTCCACTGTGGAGGTACGACGACCCAGCCGAGTCCGAGCGCGGGACTGAGCGTCTTGCTGACCGAACCGAAGAGCGCGACCCGGCCCGGATCGGTGCCCTGGACGGTGCCGACGGGCCGCCGGTCGTAGCGGAACTCGGCGTCGTAGTCGTCCTCGAGGATCAGGCCGTCGACGTCCCGCGCCCAGGCCAGCAGCTCGGCGCGCCGCCGCGGCGAGAGGACCGAGCCGCTGGGGAACTGGTGCGCGGGCGTGACGAGCACGGCGCGCACGCCCGCCGGAATCCGCCCGACGTCGATGCCTTCGCCATCGACGGGCACCG
Source organism: Amycolatopsis sp. 505 (assembly GCF_031625235.1). Classification (NCBI taxonomy): domain Bacteria; kingdom Bacillati; phylum Actinomycetota; class Actinomycetes; order Pseudonocardiales; family Pseudonocardiaceae; genus Amycolatopsis; species Amycolatopsis sp. 505. Next base: position 59,178 of record NZ_JACKQP010000002.1, on the reverse strand, counting down.
GGTGGACGGTCATCCCGGCGCCTTCGGCCGTCCGCTGCAACCGCGTCCACCCGGGATCCTCGACGGCGAGCCGCGTGCTGCCGCGCTCGACCAGCGCGCGGCATACGCCGGCCACGCCGTCGGTGACACCGCCGCAGACCAGCACGGTGCCGGGCGCGGCGCCGCGGACGCGCCGGAGGTAGTCGCCCAGGACCTGGCGCAGCCGCGGGTGACCGCCCGGCTCGGGCAACCCGAAGTCCGCGTGCGGCGCGTTCGCGAGCACTTCGCGGACCGCTTCGGCCCAGGCCCGGCGGGGGAAGTTGCGCAGGTCGGGCAGTCCGGGAGCGAGGTCGTACCGCGGCGCCGGCACCCGCGCCGGTTCGGGCGGCGCCACCGCGTCACCCACCGGCCGGACCCGGGTGGCCGACCCGGTGCGCCCGGCCAGGTACCCCTCGGCGACGAGCTGGGCGTAGGCCTGCGTGACGACCCACCGCGAGCACCCGAGGTCGGCGGCGAGCCGGCGGCTGGGCGGGACGGTGCCGGTCAGGACGCCGTCCCGGATCGCCTTGCGCAAGGCCCTGGCCAGCTGTTCGTGCTTCGGACCCGGTCCGGCCGGCTCCAGCAGCACGCCCCAATCGGTCTGTGATCCTGCCACGATATTGGACTGTAGTACCGGACCGATCCGGCCTTAGCGTGGTCGTATGAAGAAGGTGGAACTGGGCCTGACCGGTCAGCACGTCAGCCAGGTGTCGCTGGGCTGCATGACGATGGGCACGTCGACGGACGAACCGACGTCGAAGCGCATCCTGGACGCCTACCTCGACGCGGGCGGCGACTTCCTGGACACGGCGAACTGCTACGCCTGGTGGGCGCCGGACGCGACCGGCGGCGAAAGCGAGTCCCTCCTCGGCCGCCTGTTGAAGGGCCGCCGCGACCGCGTCTTCCTGGCGACGAAGGTGTCGGCGGGCATCACGAACCTCCCAGCGGCGCGCGCGGCCCGGCATCCGGACGGCACGGTGGACTGGGCCGGGGTGGAGCGCACGTTCGAGGGAGCGGGCGCGGCGGTGATCGAGCGCGAGGTGGACCACAGCCTCCGGCGGCTGGGCACCGACCACATCGACCTCTACTACATCCACGTCGACGACCGCCGCGTCCCGCTGGAGGAAACCCTGTCCGCATTGGACGGTCTGGTCCGGGCGGGCAAGGTGCGGCACATCGGCTGGAGCAACGTCCGCACGTGGCGCCTGGAGCGCATCAGGTCCCTGGCGCTGGCCAACGGCTGGGCCTCCCCGGCGGCGGTCCAGGTCCAGCACTCGTACCTGCGCCCCACCGGCGCCGACGTCCCCTCGATCGCGGGCGCCGAGCTCCTGGACTGGCTGTCGCTGCACCCGGACGTCTCCCTGGCGGCGTATTCCTCACTGCTACGCGGAATCTACGACGACGCCGCGTACCGCGAGTCCACTCCGGTCTGGCGGTCCTATGCGGGCCCGGAGTCGGAAGCCCGCCTGGCCGCGGTGGCGAAGGTGGCGTCGGCACTGGGCGCGTCGGGCAACCAGGTGGCCCTGGCGTGGTTGCCGCACCACGGCGTCATCCCGCTGATCGGCCCACGCACGTGGGAGCACTACGAGTCGATCGCCCCGGCGTTCACGTTGGAGCTCCCGGAGGAGCTGTTGTCCGTACTGGACAACGCATAGGCGGCGGCGAGCAGCGCGGCGACACTTGGCTTGTGCTCGTCGCGCCGCCGCCACGTCATGGTGACGTCGGTGGCCGATCATCGGAAGGCGGGTTGACCTTTCGGGAATGTCCACTTTTTAGCAAGTTTTTGGACATTATCGCGTTTATTGGCCAGCGCGTGACCTGGTGAACGGCGCAGTCGGCTGCTTATCATCGTCGGCGTGCCCGGCTACAAGTACGATCTGTTCATCAGCTACCCCCGTCGCGGAACTGCGTCGAAATGGCTGCTGACCAACTTCTATCCCTGGCTTGTCGACTTCCTCGTCGATGAAGTCGGGTACGAACCGAAAATTTTCCTCGACAAGGGCATGCATCGCGGCGTGCACTGGCCTTCACAGCTGGAGAACGCCCTGCGTCACAGCAAGATCATGGTCGCAGTTCTTTCTGCTCCGTACTTCACGTCGAAGTGGTGCATGGCCGAGTGGAAAAGCATGCAGGCGCGTGAGGAAGTCCTCGGTCTGGCGAGCCCGCAATGCCCGCAGGGCTTGATCTACCCCATTCGCTACTCGGACTCGAACGCGTTCGAAGAAGAGGGACTCCGCCGATCCTGGTGGGACTTCAAAGGGCTGGACAACCCGGGACCGGGGTACCAGGACACCCGGGACTGGCACTCCTTCCAGCAGAAGGTGAGGCAGTGTGCGCAGGACCTCGCCGACCTGCTGAAGCAGGTGCCGGCGTGGCAGTCGGACTGGCCGGTCATCGCGCAGCCGGACCCCGTGCTGCCTCCGCCGCCGCTGCTGCCGAGGTTCGGCTCATGACCGGAACCGTCATCACCTTCTACTCGTACAAGGGCGGAGTGGGGCGCAGCTTCACCTTGGCCAACGTCGCCCTGGTGCTGGCCCGGTGGGGTTATCGCGTCCTCACGATCGACTGGGACCTCGAGGCTCCCGGACTCCACCACTACTTCCGTCCGCTGCTGCCGAAGGCGCCCAAGGGCGGCGTCGTCGATCTGGCCTCCGACTTCCGCGCCGGCGCCGAGCGCCCGGCCCGGCACGCGATCCGGCTCGATTTCGCGGACGGTGAGGTTTCCCTCCTGGCTGCCGGCCGCCAGGACGCCGATTACACGCGCAGGGTCCAGGACATCGACTGGGAAAGTCTTTACCGCGATGGGTTCGCGGAGTTCCTGGAGCGGTGCCGGGCCGAGTGGACCGCGAAATACGATTTCGTCCTGATCGACAGCCGCACGGGGATCTCGGACAGCGGTGGCATCTGCACCGCACACCTGCCCGACCGCCTGGCCGTGCTGTTCACCGCCAACCAGCAGAGTGTCGAAGGTGCCGTGGACATCGCGCAGCTCGCGAACGTCGCTCGCGACCGGCTGCCCTACGATCGCCCGCCGCACCTCGTGCTGCCCATCCTGTCCCGGCTGGACAACCGGGTCGAGTACGAGCGGGCCGAGGCCTGGCAGCAACGGTGCGCGGAAGTCGCCTCGCCGCTGTTCCGGAACTGGCTGGCCAAGAGCGTCACGCAGGATCTGATGCTGCGGCACACCACCGTGCCGTACGTCTCCTACTGGAGCTTCGGCGAGCAGTTGCCGGTCCTGGAGGAGCGCACCCCGTCGCCGGATCAGGTCTCCTTCGCCATGGAGACGGTCGCTGCCGTCTTGGCGCAGCAGTTCGACCGCACCGATCTGCTCGCGGACAACCGGGATGCGTATGTGGCCGCGGCCCGCACCCAGCGGCAGTCCTACGACCTGGACCTGCTGGTGTCGGTTCCCCGGCCGGAACCGAAGGTGGCCACGGATCTGATTCAGGGGCTGGGCGAACTGGGTCTGCGCGTCGACCGGTCACAGTCCGGCGATCCGGAGTTCCTGGAGCAGACCGGCAACCCGGCGAAGCACCTCTGCCTGGTCGTGGACGGCTGGGTGAGCCGTTGGCAAGCGATGGAGGCGGAACGGTTCCTGCGGCACACGCTGGATGCCGACACCGGACGACAGCTCTTCTGTGTGCTCACCCGGGCGACCGATCCGGACCGGATGCCCGCGTTTCTCCGCAACCTGCGTCTCTTCCACCTCGACGCCAACACCCGGCCCCGGCAGGTGGCGCGTCAGCTGCACGAAATCGTCACGGATTCGGCACCGAGCCGGCCCGATTCCGACCAGGCTGCGTTGCAGGATGCCGTTGCGGCACTGAGGAAGGTGCCCGCCGAAGCGGGGCATCGCGGACGCTGGTCCCTCGTCCAGCAGACGGTGACCGAGATGACCACGGCGTTGAAGGACGGCGACATGCTGCTGTTCAAGGATCTGACGGTGGATCTCGAGCAGCTGAATGAGGTCCGGGCAACCGGCAGGCGTTTCCCTGCGCCGGAGCAGCTTCGCACCGAAATCGACGCACTGCTCAGCCGGCTCGAGCGCCGGATCACCGTGTACAACCAGTGAGGAGATCAAATGGCGGAGAAGTTCGGGACCGATGAGCGGGGTGCACTCATCGCGCTGACCTTGGCGAACGAGGAGGTGCCGAATGCGGAGCTCGTGAAGACCTATGGAGTGAAGCTGAGCCCCACTGCTCGTGAAAGGCTGGAGACGAAGGGGCTGATCGCTGTGCGTAAGCAGAGCGGCCGCTACTACCTGCAGATCAAGGGCCCCGGCATCACGTGGTGCGAGGATCACCTCGCCGAGGTCGAGCCTCCGCAGAGGCCCGGCCCGATGGTCCGTACCGTATTCGAAGTCCTCCGGCGCCTGGTGCGTCGGCTCCGAGATCGCAAAGTCAGTCTGGTCGATTTCCTCCACGGGGAAGACGAACAGCGCCGGCTTGATGCCCTCGATACGGCCGCGCCCGTCGATCTCGAGACCTTGATCCGCGAGGCTTACCGGCAGCTCGCGACCAGGCCCCAGCAGTTCGTGCGCTTGGCGCAGATCCGGCCCAAGCTGAACGGCGTGGCCAAGGCCGAAGTCGACGAGAAGCTGCTGGAGCTGATGAAAACCAGCAAAGCCCAGCTGGCTCCCGATTCGAACCGCAGGGGGCTCACCGACGAGGACCGCGCGGCGGCGATCCGAGTCGGCAGGGAGGACAAGCACCTTCTGTCGATCGGGGAGTCATGACGGAAGAACAGCAACGCCAAGCTCTCGCCGCGGTCCGGTTCAACTCGGCGGAGACGCCGGACGACGTCTGGGGTACGTCGCCGTTCCACGTCGAAGGACTGCACACGCTGGCCGAAAACCGGATCCGGGCGGGCATCCAGGACGCGAAGAACAGCCGGGGCCCGAGCCCGATCGGCCTCGCGTTGCAGGGGCAGAAGGGCGTGGGAAAGACCCATCTGCTGGGCCGCGTCCGGAGGATCGTGCAGCAGGAAAGCGGCTACTTCTTCTTGATCGACATCTCCACGGGCAAGGCCTTTTGGGATGACGTCCTGCGTGCCATGCGCAGTGAATTGTGGCGCAAGGGCGATGACGGTGAGCTCCAGTTGACCAAGCTGCTGCGACGGTTGTGCGACAAGGCGGAAGTCGCCGAGCCGGTGGCCAAGGTGATCCGCGGTGACGCACCGCTCACGAAGGCAGAGCTCAACAGTTTCATCGGGGCACTTCGCAGGGTCGATGCCCAAGTCGCCGTCGAGTGCGCGGACAGCCTCCGTGCGCTGGTGTTGTACGCGGCAGCCGACACTGATCTGTCGGCCACCGGCAAGGAATACCTTTCAGGTCTGGCGGGTGAGGACTCGGCGAAGAAGCACCGGCGCTGGGGACTGCCGGCCGACCCGAAAGAGCCGCGAGACGTGGTCGCGGAGATTTCGCGCGTGCTTGCGCTGACCGGGCCGAGCGTTGCCGCGATCGACCAGCTGGACTCACTGATCACCAAGGTGGCGGACGAATCGGGCCGGGAAGCGACCAGCGAGCTCGCGCAGATCGCCGACGGCCTGATGCAGTTGCGCGAGAAAACTCGCCGGACGTTGTCCATCGTGGCGTGCCTGCCCACGACTTGGAACCTCCTTCGGGACGCGGCGACCGACTCGTTCGACGACCGGTTCGCCGAAACGCCGAATCTCGGTGCCATCGTCGACCCCAGGCTCGGCTGTGCCGTGGTGGGTAAATGGCTGGGCATGCTCTACCGGGAGATCGGGTTCGAGCCGCCGCATCCCACCTGGCCGGTGGCGCCGGGGGCATTTGGTGCTTCGTGGAGCGCCTACACCCCGCGGCAGCTGCTGAGGCGAGTCCAGGAGCACGCCGAAGCGTGCTTGTACGGCCGGATCAGAGAACTGGCTTCTTTCGATGAGGAGCCTGGCGAAGTGGTCATCGAGGTTTCCCGCGAATTCGATGAGGAACCTCCCTACTTCGAGGAGTTCGACCGTCAGTTCCGCGATCTCTACGACCGCGCGGACGTCCGATCCCCGATGAGCAAGCGCCAAGTGGACGAGATCATGCCGGACCTCGTCCAAGCCGCGCTGAAGTCGTGGATCACGGAGGTGGGCAACGACGACCGATCCTGGGCGACCGAATCCTTGAACGGTGCCGGCGAACTCCACGCCGGGTTGCGCCGCACGGTGGACGAGGAGGGAGATGTCTGGGAGCAGTGGGTGTTCCGGGCAATCGCCTCTCAGCACGGCAACATCGTCCTGCGCAAGCTGCGTGAGGCCCGGATGGCCGCCAAGGTCCAGGAAGGGGTCCGAAATCGGCACTTGGTGCTGATCCACGACGGGGGAAAGGGCTGGGGCGGTGACGTGACCATCGACGAGCTCGGGAAGCTGGATCAGCTCGGCAGCCCGCGCGTGAAGATCAGCGAGGCGGACATCCGGACGTTCTCGGCGCTGAAGCAGCTGCTCACCAGGCAGAGCTACCACCTGCTCAACTGGCTGGTCGCCCGCAAACCGGCCAGCAGGACGGACCTCATCCGCCAGATCCTGCCCGACCCGGGGCGTCCCGAGGGCAACCAGCGGGAAACCCGGCCGCCGCCGGCAACGGCCGAGCCGGAGCCGGAGCCGGAGCCGGAAGCGAAACCCGGTGAGTTCACCCTTGGCGTGGACGGTGAGATCCGCATCGAACTCGAGTCCCTCCGCAAGCACGCCGTCGTCTTTGCCGGGTCCGGGACCGGGAAGACCGTTCTGCTCCGCCGGATCATCGAGGAATGTGCCCTGCGGGGTGTCTCCGCCATCGTCCTGGATCCGAACAACGACTTGGCCCGGCTCGGCGATGCCTGGCCCGAACCACCGGAAGCCTGGCGGCCCGGCGACGCCGAAGCCGCCGCCGGTTACCTCGCCGGGACCGAAGTTGTCGTCTGGACTCCCGGACGTGCTGCCGGGCGGCCGCTGAGCTTCCACCCGCTGCCCGATTTCGCGGGCGTTCGCGATGATGAAGACGAGTTCGCCGCGGCGGTCGAGGCCGCCGTGGCGCGGCTCATCCCGCACGCGCGCGTCAGCGGTGGGGCGAAGTCCGCCGTACGGGGGCAAGCCGTTCTGCGGGAAGCGCTCACCCACTACGCGCGGAAGGAGTCGCGCAGCCTTTCGGGGTTCGTCGACGTGCTCGCCGAACTGCCGATGGGCGTCAGCAAACTCGCCACGGGTACCAAGACCGCCGCCGACCTCGCCGAAACGCTGCGGGCCGCGATGGTCAACGATCCGCTGCTCGGGGGCTCGGGTGAGCCGGCCGATCCGGCCGTGCTGCTGACGCCCTCGCCCGGCAAGCGGGCCCGGATCTCGGTGATCAGCTTCGTGGGGCTGCCGTCCGACGAGCAGCGGCAGGGGTTCGTCAGCCAGCTCCAGCTGGAAGTGTTCGCCTGGATCAAGCGCCACCCCGCGGCCGACCGGCCGCTCGGCGGACTGTTCGTCATGGACGAAGCCCAGACGATCGCGCCTTCGGGCGGGTGGACGGCGAGCACCCAGAGCACCATCATGCTGGCCTCCCAGGCCCGCAAGTACGGGCTCGGCCTGCTGCTCGCCACGCAAGCGCCCAAGGGGCTGCACAACCAGATCACCGGGAACGCGACGACGCAGTTCTTCGGCCGCCTGAACAGCCCGGCGCAGATCGCGGCGGCGAACGAGATGGCCAGGGCGAAGGGCAGCACCGTCGGGGACATCTCGCGGCTCGAACGCGGGCAGTTCTACGTGACCGGGGAGAAGTTCGGGTTCCGCCCGATGCGGGCCCCGCTCTGCCTGAGCCACCACCCACCCAGCCCGTTGAGGCTGGAGGAAGTGCTCGACCGGGCCCGCGAGGGTCGCTGATCCGGAGGCCGCGTTCCGAGGGGGAACGCGGCCTCCGCGTGTGTCCACCGTTGACCCTTCCGGTGGGAAACGGTCAACTCCTTGTCGCCGAATCGCGCGTGACGAATCCTGATTGCAGGGCGCAGAAATTCCGCAAAGCGCCCGAAACAATCACCTTTCTCAGGGAGGATTCGTCATGTCCTTGTCTACGAAGCTGGCCAAAATCGGCGGCCCGTTGCTCGCGCTCTGCATCGTCGCGGCGGCTCCCGTGATCGGCTCCACCGCCGCGTTCGCCGACGGTGACGGCGGGACGCCGCCGCCCGTCACCACCACTCCGCCGCCGGCGGGCACGGACGGCAACCCCTGGCACGGGTGATGTGTGCCGGGCCGGCCGCGGCTCGTCCGCGGCCGGCAACGGCAATTGCGCACCCGGATTGAAAATGGTGTACTCGAACGCGGTGAGAATGGAGGTCCGCATGGCCAGATCTTTTGGCGGGTTGTTGCGTGAATGTCGTGAGTCCGCCGGGATCTCCTTGGGGCAGCTGGCCAAGCGGGTCAACTACAGCAAGAGCTACATCAGCAAGATCGAGAACGACCTCAAGCCACCGAACCCCACGCTGGCGCGGATCTGCGACAGTGTCCTGGACGCCGGTGGCGCCCTGATCGAGGCGGCGCACGAGACGCGAGCACGCGCCCAGTCCGCGAACACGCTGGACCGCCGCCAGATGCTGGCCGGCGCCGGAGCGGTGCTCGGCATCGCACTGGCCGGCGGGCCGCGGCCGCTCCTGGACGAGCGCGCGGTGGCCGGGCTGCGGGCGTCGTTCGAACAGCTGCGGACGCTGGGCATGCAGACCAGCCCGGCGGTGGTCCTCGAGTCGCTGGTCACCCAGACACACACGGTGCACGCGCTGGCCAGGGGCAATCCCGAGCCCGTCCGGTCCCGGCTGCTGCTGCTCGCCGCCCGGATGGCCGAATACACCGGGTGGCTGAGCCAGGAAGCCGGCAACGAACACGACGCACTGTCGTGGACGCAACACGCCTCCGAGCTGGCTCGCGCCGCCGGGGACCGGGACATCGCGAGCTACGCCTACGTCCGTGAGGCCGGGCTGGCGCTCTACCGGCACGACCCGATCGCCACGATCGACTTGGCGCGTCAGGCGCAGCGGCTCGGCAGACCCGGTTCGCGCACGATCGGCCTGGCCGCGCGGCGGGAGGCGCAAGGACACGCGCTGGCCGGCGACCGGAGTGCCTTCGAACGGGCGATGGACGGCGCCGCCGGACCGCTGTACTCGGCTGCCGACAGCAGCGACTACCCCGTGCTCGGCTCGACCGCGCCGGACCCGCTTGCCCTCGCCCGCGGCTGGTCCCTGGTCGACCTCGGACGACCCCGTGAAGCGGCGGTCCTGCTGACCGAGGAGCTCGCGGGGGTCCCGGTCACGAACCGGCGCACCCGGGCGCGCTTCGGCGTCCGCAGGTCACTCGCCTACGCGCTGGACGGGGAGATCGACGAGAGCTGCCGGACCCTGGCCGCGACGATCGACGACGTGGCCCAGGTCGACTCCGCGACCGTGCGCACCGACCTGCGCGAACTGGGCCGGTGCCTCAGCCGGTGGCGCGGTCACCACACCGTCCGGGAGATCTACCCCGACCTGAGCCGCGTGCTGCACCGGCACTGACGTCAGCGCGGGCCGCAGGCGCAACCCAGTGCCGAGCGTTCCTCCCGCACCTCGCCGGCCTCCGGCAGCTCGAGCGCGGCGAATTCGGCCTCCGCCGCGGCCCAGTGGGCGACGGCGCCCCCGTGGTCGCCCATTTCGTGCAGCGTTTCGGCCACACCGCGGTGGGCGCGGGCCCGGTAGGCGCGGTTGCCGCTTCCGTCGGCCATGTCCAGCGCCGATTTGCAGGCCGTGAGCGCCTCCGCCCGGGCACCACGGGCCAGGGCCGTCGCGCCGCGGTCGAGGTAGAGCTGGGTGCGCAGGTCAGCGTCCGGCACGTTCGCCGCCACTTCCTTGGCCTTGTCGTGGTAGCGCACGGCTTCGGCGTAGCGGCCGCGCTGGCGGTGCACGTTGCCGATGTTGTTCAGCGCGTAGGCCTCGACGCAGCGATCGCCGACTTCGGCGGCAAACGCGTGCGCGTCCGTGTAGCTGGCCAATGCCTCCGAGAGCAGTCCCAGCTTCTCCTGGACGGACCCGAGGTTGTTCAGTGTGTGCGCCACCCCCTGCACGTGGCCGATCGTGCGCAACATCCGCGCGGCCGCCGAGTGCTGGCCCAGCGCGACGTCGAGGTTGCCGCGTTGTTCGTTCAGGTAGCCGAGCATGCTCAGCGCATGGGCCTGCCCACGGAGGTCTTCGCTCTGCTCGTACTTGGCCAATGCGGCGGCCAGGTGGGCCATCGCCTGTTCGTGCCGGCCCAGTTCCATGGTCGGGATGGCCAAGGCGCACAGCGTCGCCGCTTCGCCGTGCGGATCGTCGAGGCGGCGCCACTTGGGCAGCGCCTGTGCGGCCCTCTCGAGGGCTTCGGCGAGCCGTCCGCCCCGGTCGTGCGCGGTGGCCAGCCGCAGGAGCACGTGCGCCTGGCCGTAGTCGTTCCCCTCGTCGGCGGAGACGATCTCCCAGGCGAGCTCGAGGGTGGCGATCCAGTCCTCGAACTGGTTCGTGGTGTTGAAATAGCGCCACAGCAGCACCGCGAGGCGCCAGGTGTGCTCGGGCTGGTCGTGCGTGGCGGCGTAGTGGATCGCGGCGACGAGGTTGTCGCGCTCGGCGACGATCCAGCGCAGCCCGGCCTGTGCGTCGGCGAAGACCGGCCGAACCGGGGACGACCGGTCCATCGTGGGCAGCTGCGCGCGGTCGAACGGGTACGCGGCGGCGACCGCGGCAGCCAGCGTGACCAGGTAGTAGTCGAGCAGCCGCATCAGGGCGCCCGGCCGGCCGGGCGTCTCCCCGGTCGCGAACTCCTTGAGCGGATCGAGCATGTGGTAGCGCTCCGGCGCCGCCTCTTCCAGCAGGCTGACCTCATGCAGGTCGTTCAGCAACAGGCGTGCCTCGGCCGGGGTGCAGCCGGCGAGCGCCGCGCCGCCCGTGACGTCGACGTCCGGCCCGGGCAGGCTGCCGAGCAGCCGGAACATGGCTCGCTGCGGTTCGCCGAGCTGCTGGTAGGACACCCGGACCGCGGCCGTACCGCCGCCGTCGTCCGCGCCCCAGGGGCCGCCCGCTTCGAGCAGGCGGAGCAGGTGCTCCAACGGCCACCGGTCGTGCCGCCGGAACAGCGCGGCCGCCACGCGGATGGGCATCGGCAGGAAGCCGCAGCACCGGACCACCGCGGAGACCTCGGCCGCGCGGCCGCGCACCCGCGGCGAGTCGGTCAGCGCGTGGAACAGCTCGGTCGCCTCCTCGGGCGACAACGGCGAAAGCCTGAGGTGCTCGCCGGTGTCCGCGTCACCCATCCGGCGGCTGGTGACGACGGCGAGGCAGCCGTCCGCCTCCGGCAGCAGCGGCCGGATCTGGTCCGGCGTCGCCGCGTTGTCGAGCACCACCAGCGTGCGCGTCCCCCACAGGGTGTCCTGGTAGAGCCGTACTTTCCGGCCGGTGGTGGCCGGAATCTGCTCGGACGGCACCCCGAGTTCGACGAGCAGTTCGGTGAGCGCGTCCCCGACCGCCGTCTCCGGTACCCCGGGGGTGAAGCCGTTGAGGCGGACCATGAGCTGGCCGTCGGCGAACCGGTCGCGGAGCCGGTGCGCGGCTTCGACGGCCAAGCCGGTCTTGCCGACGCCCGGCGCGCCGCTCACCCAGACCGCACGCCGTCCGGCCGCGGCGGCCGCTTCGATCGCGCCGATTTCCGCCGCGCGGCCGGTGAACCCGCCGGGCCGCGACGGCAGTGAGCTGGGCGGATCACCCCGCTCGGCGCGCGCCGCGAGCTTGCGCAGCACCGGACCGGGCTCCATGCGGTGTGCGGCGAGGGCGGTGCGGGTGCCGTTGAAGACGCGCAGCGCCGCGGTCCGGTCGCCACCGGCGAGCAGCGCGCGCATGAGGAGCTCGGCGTGGCGCTGGCCGGCCGGGTCGGCCTGGACGAGCGGCCGCAGCCGGTCGCGTGCCGAGCGGTGATCACCCGACTCGAGTTCCAGTTCGGCCAGGTCGCCGACCACGTCGAGGTAGCTCTCGTCCGGGGAGATCACCTCGGCGCCGCCGACGCGGTCGATGTCGATGTCTTCGAGGAACTTCCCGCGCCACAGGCCGACGGCCTCGCGCAGCAGGGTGATCGCCCGGCGCGGGTCGACCGCAACGGCCGTGGCGGCTTCGCTGCGCAGCCGGGCGAACCGCGCCGTGTCGAGCTGGTCCTCGCCGATGCGCAGCAGGTACCCGGTCGGTGTCGTCTCGATGGTCACGTCGTCCGCGACCTGGACGATGTCGCGCAACCGCTTGATGTAGCTGCGCACGAGGTTGGGCCGGGTTTCCCGGCCGCCGGCCCAGACGATCTCCGTGAGGCGTGCGGGCGTCACCGGCTTGTTCGCGTGCAGGAGCAGCACGACGAGGACGAACCGCTGCTGCTGGTCACCCAGCGATACCGGGGCGCCGTCGTGCCACGCCTCGAGCGGGCCGAGCATCCGGAACTCCACACGGCCTCCCCGGCTTCAGCTTGCTGTTCGCCTTTGACATCGCGCAATCGGCCGTAAGGGTTTCGAAAATCCGCATTTCTTCCACGTTCGGTACACGCGCGCTTGCCAAGCTCCGCCGGTCGATCAGGGTGAAGGAGAAACCGGTATGGGGTCCGAGGCGTTGCCGTGTTACGTGGCTTGCGATGTTTCGCTGTCGATGGCCGATCACATCGACGAGCTGAACGCCGGGCTGCGCGAGTTCCGCGGTGCGGTTCACGCGGACGCGGCGGTCGCCGAGCGGGTCCTCTGCAGCGTCATCGGGTTCGCGGAGACGCCGCAGGTGGTGCAGCCGCTGTTCCCGATGGACGACCTGGCCGCCATGCCGGCACCCGGGGCGTGTGCCGGCACGAACTTCGGGCCGGTGTTCACCTTCCTGCGTGACGTCATCGAAGCGGACGTGCGGGCGCTGGAGGCGCACCGCGTGCGGGTTCACCGGCCGATCGTGTTCTTCCTGTCCGACGGCCAGCCGACGGACCCGGTGACCTGGCCGCCGGCGTTCGCGGCGCTGACGGACCCGGGCTGGGCGCGCTGCCCGCGGGTGGTGACCTTCGGCCTCGGCGACGCCGACCAGGACGCGTTGGCGCGGATCGGCACGTTCCGCTCGTACCTCGGCCGCGACGGCGTCCGCGTGGGGACGGCGCTGATCGCCTCGGTGATGCACGTTCTGTCCACTTCCCGTCCACCGGCCGGTCGCACCCTTCCCGGGAAGGAGACGCCATGGAAACGCACTGAAGGAGACCGACCGTGAGCGGGCAAGCGGAGCTGGTGCAGGAGCTGAAGTCCCTCCGCAAGGGACGCGGCCTCCTGGGCAACGTCGAGGACCGGGTGGGTCCGGTGCTGCGATCGGCCTGCGCGGTTTCGGAAGAGGACGGGATGGTGGCGGTCCGCCGGAAGGTGGCGAGCCGGCTCACGGAGCTGGCGGGTCAGCTCCCGGAGGACCTGCGGGTGGTGGTGCTGGCGGCCTTCGCGATCGGTGCGGAGGCCCGCCAGCCGCTGTACCAGGACCGGGTCAAGTGGGCGGCGGAGAAGCTGGACCGCGACCCGCGAACGGTCCGCCGTCGCGCGGACCAGGCGATCGACCTGCTGGCCGAGCTGGCGACGGGTACGACGGCCCTGCACCAGCACCCGGGCGGGCGGTGGCACACAGCGTCGCTGGCGGTGGCACTGGTGCTCGACCAGCCTCGGCCCACGGTGCTGGAGCAGCGTCGCATCGTCGCCGACGGGGACGACCTCCGGTCCGTCGACCTGGCGGTTTCGCTGCCGTCGGGGCGGTCGGACCTCACGGTGACGGTGTTGTACGGCGGCGACCTGGTGGACCGCGGGATGGAGGCGAGCGACCGGTGGGGGTACGGGCTGGAACTGCGTCGACCGTTGTCCACCGGTGAGTCGTGCGAACTGGCCGTGCTGTTCCAGCTGCCTTCGGCGGCGGCGCTGAGGCCGCACATGGCGAGCGTGCCCCGGCAGCCGTGCGATGAGTTCGACCTGCGCATCCGGTTCGGGGAGGAGCGGCCGTCGGAGGTCTGCGTCCTGGACGGCGCGTTCCAGCGGGACGTGGCGGACCCGGGCTATCGCGGCCGGCTCGTCCCGGTCGAGCCCGCGGGTGAGGTGCACCGGCGGTTCAGCCACCTCACGCCCGGCATGGCGTACGGGATGCGGTGGGAACGCCCGTGACCGCTCACGGAGCGAGCCGTGTGAGCCGCCACGACTTGACCGGCTTCCCGGACTTCGTGAGGCGCAGGTCCAAGCCGTCGATCTCGTAGAGGTAAGCGGCGTTGCGCGCCTGGAAGCCCGTCGCGGTCGCGGTCGCGGTGAGCGAGATGTGGGTCTCCGACGTGGCTGCTTTCCCCTTCACCTGACCGTCGTAGTGGTACTGGCCGCCGTTGTCGCGGCAGATGGTGACCAGATGCTGTCCCGTGTCGTACTGCGCGATCAGGACCGCTCCCGTGCCCGAGCCCGGCAACCATCGCGCGGCCGCGTCGGGGCAGGCCGGACCGGCCGTCGACGTCCCCGAACCGGACGTCGACATGTCCGGGAGCAGCTCGGCCAGCCGGGGCAGGTTCCCCGCGAGCAGGACCAGCGCGAAGACCCCCAGCACCACCTTGACCAGCTTCCGGATGGTGGCCCTCGGCACCGGTGGCCGCGCCGGAGCGGGCCGGGGTGGCCGCGGGGGTGGTGCAGGCCGTGCCGGCGGTGCCGGCGGTTTCGGCGGCACGGGAGTCAGCGTGATGGTGGGCCGGGGTGCGGGTCCGTGCTTCGACGGGACGAACTTCAACTGTGGCGATTCGTCCGGTTGCCGTTGTTCGTGGACGACCACTTCGGTCGCCCCGGTCGCACTCCCCGGCTCCAGCTGGCAGACGCGGCAGAACTCGGCGTCCCGGTAGTTGTTGGTGTGGCAGGAATCGCATTTCCACGCGGCGTTATCCGTCATTGCCGACCTCGTTTTCCCGTCCCGGGCGCCGCGGCAGCACCGCTTCTCCTTCGTCCGCGGACCTGAAGGTGATCCAGTCGTCGTCATCGGGTGCCCTGGTCACTTCCAGAGGCACCAAAGCAGGTCTCGGGGCCGGCTGGCGCGTGGTTCGACCGGGTGCCCGCCCGCTGACCTCGTCGACCAGCTGCTGGAGAAAACGGCGGCTCCGCGAGGGAAACCACAGGGGAACCCGGAACGTGGCCTGCCGTCCCAGCCGGACCACGAGAACGAGCCGCACCAGAGCCGTTCCGGGCAGCCCGGGCTCGTCGTCGAGGGTGGCGGTCACGCACGACGAGACGGGAACGCGGAGCTCGACCCCGCGGACCGCGTTCCCCGGGCGCTGGTGTTCTTCGATGACCAGCGTCGCCCGGTCCCGGAACAGCCGGACGTCCGGACCGTGCAGACCGGGTGGCTTGCCCGTGCCGTGGTCCCAGCCCATCACCGCCACCAGGCCGGTCGGCCGTCCCCGGTCGTACTGGCGCAGGTCGTAGCCGGGGCCGGGTTCCGGCCGCCATTCCGGCCTCGGACGCCGCCGGATCGTCACACCCATCCGCGTCAGAGACTGTTCGCGATGGTCGCGATGATTTCGTCCATTTCCCACTCTTCCAGGCCCTCACCTGCCGTCGACGGGAAGAAGAGCGTGTTGTTCCAGTCGTCGGCGATGTCGGTCCAGGGATACTGCTCCGGGGCGAACAGCAGCAGGCGCTTCGCGGAGTTTTCCATCAGCGCCGTGCGGCTCTGCCCGTGTCCCCACTGGGAGAACAACGCGTCCAGTGAGGACGGCATCGAGCGCGGGTAGGTGCGCGCGCCGGTCTGCCGCGGGTCCCCGAGCCGGTGCGCCGGGGCGTCGGTGAACACGACGACGACGTGCCTGCGCCGGTCGAGACCCGTTTCCCAGTCCGAAGCCAGCGCCAGCGCCAGTGCCTCCAGCCCGGATTCCGGCGCGTCACCGCCGCCGCGTGGGACGAGCGCACGAACCGAACGCTCGAATTCCCCGAGCTCTTCGGGAACGGTCATGAACGCGGTTTCGGTGAGGGCGTCGTCCGCGCAGTCGCCGAAATCGCGGAAGGCGATCACCTTCAGGCGGAGGCGGCTGATCCCGCGTCCCTTGTCCGCCATCTCCTGGGCGAGCCGCCCCGGGAACGACAGCGCGCTGTGCTTCACGTTGGCCAACGTGGGTCCCATGCTGCCGGTGGTGTCGATGCAGAGCACGATGTCGACCGCGTACTCGAGGTTCGTGCGCTGCCGGTCCTGGGTGGTCATCGGGTCCCTTCGTCGGGTAGTGGCGGGGTGCTGAGATTGATCCGCAGCCGGCCGCGTGGCCGGGTTTCCGCGCGGCCGGCGAGGTTGATGCGCACGCGGCTGCGCCCCCGCGCCGGTGCGGGCCGATCCGGTGACCGGCCGCGGCCCGGGCCGAGGAGGACGCCGATGTCCGTCGCCGCCGCCGAGACGTCCGGGCGGGCCGCCGGATCGGCGTCGGTCATCGCGTCGAAGACCTCGGGCCAGCCCTCGCCGAGCGCGCGGTCCCACTGCAGCGGGCTGCCGGCCCGCACCGCCGCGGCGGGCGATTCGTGCCGAGGATCGTGCTCCGGCGGCGATCCGGTGAGGTAGGTGTGGACGAGCAGCGCGAATGCGAAGACGTCGACGGCGCCGGTCAGGTCCTTCCGCGAGACATCGGGTTCGGCCCGGATGTAGCCGAGCCACTCCGGCGCGCCGTAGAGCGGGTTGCCGGCGACCACCGTCCTGGGCGGCGGGTCACCGACCGGGTAGGCGTCGTCGAAGTCGATCAGTTTCGCGATGTGGAGCCTGCTGCCCTCGGGCTGGTGGAGCAGGACGTTCTCGGGTTTGAGGTCACCGTGCACGATGCCGGTTTCGTGCAGCAGGCTCAGGCTTTCCGCCAGGGTGCGCACCAGGACGAGCTGACTCGCCGGATCCAGTTCGTGTGGCCGGACGTCGGCCGCGGCGATGCGTTCGGTGACCTTGTAGTACCGGGTGCCGTCGACGAAGAAGTCCCGGGTGAGCACCAGGTTGCCCGCCTTGGGATGGTCGCTGCGCAGCGAGTCCGCCACCTGCCGCTGCCGGAGTTCGAACCGGCGGCATTCGGCGTGGCGGCGCTTCTTGTCGGCGACCGAACCCATCGAGTCGGGTCGCGGGCGCTTGGGGTCGAGGTACTCCTTGATGAAGAACTGCTCGCCGTCCTTGCGCGCGAAGGCCCAGAGGCACTTCCCGGCGTCGGCGTTGGTCGGCCTCGTCACGACCTCGTAGCCGTTCAAGATCTGGCCCTTCCTCACCGGCGCTCCCGGTACCCGGCCGCCAGCCGGCGCTCGTAACCGCCCCGGTACGCCTGCCACGACCGTTCCCGCGCCACGACCAGGGCCTGCCGGTCGGCGGCCGGAACGGCGTCCATCGGGCCCGCGTGGACGGCCCGCAAGTAGTCGAGCCGCTCGCGGAAACTCGCACGCAACGCGCCGAAGTCGGTGAACCCGAACGCGGCCAGCGCGAGCGACGCGTCGTCGCCGGTGTAGGAACCGACCCGTTCGGCCAGCTGGCCGGCCCAGTGCAGGCAGTCCTGAGACGACAGCAAGGTCTCCAGCAGGACGAGCTCGAACCGGGCCGGCGTATCGACGTAGCCGAAGAAGCCGTCGGTCGCGCAGAGGAGGACGCACGGCAGCCCGGCGGCACCCGGACTGGTGTTGATCGTGAACGGGCGGTTGGCGCAGATCACGTTCGTCATCGGCGGATCCTGGAGGAGCTGGGCCAGCACGTCGTCGATGTCGCAGTCGTCCCGGCTCAGCTGTTGCAGCCCCGTTCCGGTTTCGACGACGTAGCACCGCGAATCGCCCGCCCACAGCGTTTCCCAGCGGACGCCGTCGGAGCCGAAGTCGAACGCCAGCCCGGCGAACGTCGTCGGGAGCTCGCGGTGGATGGATCCCCGCACCCGCCCGCGCCGGGGAACGCCCTCGCCGAGCCGGGCCGCGACGAGGGCGGCGAGGCCTTCGGCGGACGCGGCCGAACGTTCACTGACGAACCACTCCTCGACGAGGCCGCGGACCCGGCGGGAAGCGAGCCACGCCTGGGTGCGCTCGACTTCCCGCGGTGTCCGTCCCGCGACGGCGCGGCCGGCCCCGCCGACGCCGTCGAACACCCCGAGCAGGCCCATCCCGCTGCGCCGGTGGAAGACGAGGAGGGGATCGGCGTCCTCGCCCCGTCCCGGGATGCGTTCGGTCCAGATCGCCACCGCGGTGAAGCCGGGTTCGACGTGGTGCCACAACCGGGCCGGGCCGCGCGGGCCTGCTTCGACGTCCACCCGGCGCTCACTCGTTCCCGGACGGGGCCGGCGGCCCCATCGTCCCGCGGACACGGCTGGTCCGGCGTTCGCCCGAGGCGGGTTCGCCGGTCTCGGGCGGGACCGCCGCGGCGTCATCCGCCGGCACATTGCCCTCGACGACGGGACTTTCGGGAAGGGCGCCGCGTGAGGCGGTGCTGAGCCGTTCCCGGATGGTGCCCCGCCGGGGGAGGGAAGGAGTCTCGCCGGGGAAGAACTCCTCCAGCACCTGTTTGCGCACCTCCGCGGCGTCGAAACCCTCCCGTTCCTCGCCCATCAGGATGCGCAGAGCGTCGAGCTTGGCCTTCGTGTCGGCCTCGCGGTCCTTCCGCTCACGGTCCAGCAGGGACATCGGGCTTCCGCCGTCGAGCGACATGAGGTGCGCGAGCATGTCTTCGCGAGAACCGCCCGCGATCGGCCGCATCGCGTCGTAGGTCATCTTCTGCACGCGGAGCTTGCGCTGCGTGGTGACGAACTCCTCGGTGTCGACCACCGAGACCGACACCGTGTAGCCGCTGAGTTCGATGGTGGTCATCGGATGGGCGGAGTGCAGCCTCCGCGTGATGGCCGTCTCCGCCGCGGTCGGCTGGAGAGCGTCGAACTCGGCCGCGACCTCCCGCACGATCGCGCTCAGCGAAGGGGCCAGCGCGGCCGTCATGTCCCGTACGTCGTCCCTCGCGATCGTCACGGGGTCGGTCACGCGGCAGGCGAACCGCACCGTGACGGTGAACGGGAAGGCAGCGTCGGCACTGGCCGCGTTGACGGTGAAGGAGAGCCCGCGCGTCGCCACGTCGACCAGGCACACGCGGCGGTAGTTCCCGGTCCTGGCGTCGGGCACGCGTTCGCCGTGCCGGACCACCAGCGGGTCGCCCGTGGCGCGTTCGAGGACGAGCGCGGTACCCAGGTCGGGCGCGCGCAGTGGTGCCGTGATCCGGAACCGCGGCAGCTCGGTGCGCTGGATGATCGGGTTGTACGTCTGGGTCATATCGCCTCTTCCGCCTCTACGAGCTGGTCGTGGAACGTCATCGCCTGCCGGGACGGGTCGTCCGGGTCGAGCGCCCACCCCCGCAACGCGTGGAGCAGGCGGTCGAAATCCGTCGGTCCGCGGTCCGCGATGCCGGCGATCACGTCGAGCACCACGGGGGCCGTTCGCGAGTCCTGGTCGGCGAACCTGATCCACTCGCGGAGCGCGTTGCCGGCCAGGACGCGGGCGGAGGAATTCGCCAGTGCGCGGCCCCACAGCTCCGGGATCACCTCGCGGTGCCGCGCCGCGGTCCGGAGGAGCAACGGTGCTTCGCTGACGGAGTCCTCCGGCATGACGGCGAAGGCGAACATCATCAGTCCTTTGAGGACGGTCTCCTCGTCCTCGGCGGGCTGCGTCCACTCGAGCAGGGCGTCGAGCACCTCTTTCCCGCAGCCGGCTTCGAGCAGCGTCTGCGTGCTCACCGCCACCGGCTCGAGCAGGCCCCAATCCTTGTCGACGACCAGCGAGTGGAGTACGCGGAGCGCCCGGTGGGGAGAGCGTTCGCCGAGCGCGCCCCCGGCGGCCAGCCCCGCGGTCGCCGACAAGTTGCTGGTTCCCTGGGTCTGGTGACCGGCCAGCTCGGCCCACTGCTCGATGTAGGACCACGCGGCGTCCGCGTGGTTCGCCAGCGTGCCCGCGGTGTTGAGGCTCTGAGCGGCACTTTGCCGGAGCATGGCGGACTTGCCGTGCGCCCAGGGCAGGAGGTAGCGGTGCACGCCGTGCTCGAAGTCGTTCGAGGTCAGGATCCCGGCCGCCTGTGCGGCTCGCGCGCGCACCTCGACGTCGGTGTGCCCGGCGAGCTCCTGCAACCAGGCGAGGACCTTCGTCCGGGCGCCGTCGAGTTCGAACCAGATCACGCTCAGGATGAACGCGCGCAGCCGCGGGTACTTGAACTTCAGTGACAGTGGCGCGTCGTCCGAACGCACGAGATCGATCCAGCTCCGTTCGGAGATCAGGTGCTGGAGGTAGCGCGGAACCGCGGTCGCCGTACTGCCGGACAGCTCCCGGAAGAGCTTCGTCGCGGCATCGGCGACGTTCAGGTAGCTCGACCCTTCGAGCACCGCCGTGGCCAGGACCAGGGCCACCTCCGCCGGCTCGGGTTCGTGGCTCAGCCACTCGTGCACCTGGCCCTCGGGATCGTCGAGCTTGGTCAGCACTCCGGCGAGGTCCGCGCCCGCCCGCAGCGCCTCGACGATGGCGGCGGCCGCGCGCTTGGCGAACGCCGGGTCGTCCCGGTCGTGCAGGAGGTCGGCGAGCCCGGCCGCCGCGAGGCCGGCCAACCGCGCGCCCGCCCAGGGAACCTCACCGGTGACGTGCCGCTCGACGATCTCCATCGGGTCGGGCAGTTCCATGTCTTCGAGCACGAATTCGGCTCGCTTCGGCGCGGTTTCGAGCGTGCCGCGGACCGGACCGGTGACGACGATCAGCCAGCTGCCCTGATCGGCCAGCTGTTGCGCGGTTTTCGACAGCCAGTCGTCGGTCACCTTCTCGGCGGCGGGCTTGCTGCCGGCGCCAGGGGTGTCGGAGACGAGGAAGCCGGCGCCGGGCTGGGGGACCCGCCAGTTGAGGTTGCCCACGACCGGGCCGTGGAGCCGGAAGACCGGCGCGCCGGGCGCGTGCTCTCGCAGCACCTCGTCCAGCATGGCGATCGCGCAGGTGCGGCGGCCGGTCTTGGTGGGACCCGAGAGGATGAGCAGGTTGCGCTCGGCCAGCATCTCGACCCCGGCGTCGAAACCGGGGGGTGTGACGAAGTACTCGATC
Source organism: Amycolatopsis sp. 505 (assembly GCF_031625235.1). Classification (NCBI taxonomy): domain Bacteria; kingdom Bacillati; phylum Actinomycetota; class Actinomycetes; order Pseudonocardiales; family Pseudonocardiaceae; genus Amycolatopsis; species Amycolatopsis sp. 505. Next base: position 38,114 of record NZ_JACKQP010000002.1, on the reverse strand, counting down.
GCCGCGCTCAGGTCCTCCGGCCGCAGCCGTTCGCGGGACGCCCGCCGGGAACCGGACCTCCGGCCCGAGCCCGCCGTGAAGTCGCCTTCGACGGTGAAATCGCCTTGGAACACGTTGACGGTGTTCACGCCGGCGAGCTGGTCGAGCCCTTCGGCGATGATCTTGCCGAAGCGGACGCTGGAGAGGTCCGGTGTGGTCCCGCGGAGCCGGTTCAAGGCCTGGTCACGCGTCGTCGGGGCGGCAGTACCGGGATCTGCCGCGACCTTGTCGGCACCGGCCGCCGGTGCCCCTTCGGGTGGTGCGGGAGACGGGCCTGCGGCCTGCTCGTCACTCAAGGGAAGGTCCTCCGGAAATGTTCGTGAGCTGGTGTCAGCCGAGGCGCGGGCCGGCGATGAAGTCCCCGGCCACGTCGATCCGCTCGGCTTGCGTGACGGTGCCGCCCGCGTGGGCGTGGGCGACGAACTTGGGCGTGGCTTGTGCCGTCGGCGGTCGCAAGTCGGGCAGCGAGGGGATCAGCCTGCGCAGCCGCTCCGCGAGCCGGTCGATGTCGGGCTTGGTCGTCCGGCAGTGGATGTGGATGTCCTGGAGGCCGGGCAACGAGGCGAGCGGCTCCGGCAGCTCCGCCGCGGTGAAGCGGCGCACGTCGAGCCGGACCGGGATGACCTGCTTCCCGAGTTCGAAGGCGGTCAGGATCTCTCGCCGGACGAAGTCGTCCGGATCGTCGATCCGCCGCCGATCGGTGCCGGGCAGGCGGGATTCGAGCCAATTGGGGCCCATGATCACGAGGAGTGCCTCCGACCTGCGCACGGCGTCGAACATCTCGCGTTCCCATTCCGCACCGAGGTCGATCGACCGGGATGCGAAAAAGATCGCGGACTCACCGAACACCTCCGATAAGGCGCGGTCGATGAGCGCGACTCCGAATTTTTCGTCGTCGCCGCGGTAGTTGAGAAACACCTGCGTCACTCCGGTCGACCCTTCTCAGTCGGATGGCGCACCAGGGTGCGCGACAGTGTGGTCCGGCGGCGCCGGTGCGGGACGGTGGGTAATCATTGGGGTCCGATCGGCGTCTTGACAAGGGGTTACTTATTGGTAGTCAGAAGTTTCCCGTTTCCCGTTGGTTCTTGTCGCCGATGTGGCCAGTATCTGTCCAGTTCGATGTGTTCGGGCCAGACGTCGGCCTTGTACCGTTTCTTTGTGGACTTCTCCGGCGCGGTAATCGCTGGTGAAGTGACCGGCGGAGAACGCTCGGTGTCGAGGGGAAACGTTTACCCGGTACCCCGGTCAAACCGTTCTTTCCGAAGCTGGTATATGTCCACATATCGGCCCATCTCGGAGGGCGAACGGGCGCTGGCGTGGACGTCAGCGCCCGTGATGGGTGAACGCGGCCCAGTACCGGGGATCGGCCAGTGCCGGGGAGACCGCGATCGCCGCGAGTTCCCCGGGCAGGCCTTCGAGCGGGGTGCGGTCGGGATCGAGAGCCCAGACCTGGGTGGCGTGCAGGGCCTCCGACGGACTGCGGCCGAGGCTCAGTTCGTGGTGCAAGAAGCACATCAGGACGGCGGTCTGGTGAGTGGAAACCCGCCACTTCGTGCCGATCACCGACGATGCCCCGGTGGCGAGCAGCGCGGTCGCGATGGTGAGGCCTTCGTCGGACGCGCCGCCGAGATCGGTCTCGCAGGCCGCGGTCACCACCAGACCACCCGGTTCCCGATCGGCGCGCCGGGCCCCGGCGGTCAGCAGGTCGAGGACCGAGATCGCCGCGGCACCGCTGCCGATCCGCGCGTTCACCGGGTCGGGCTCCGCGACCGCGTGGCAGGCGAGGTGGAGCACCGCCGGACGGTCGTCCTCCAGCAGGACGTCCACCAGCGCCCGGCGCGAGACCGGGGTCGTCCCGGTCCAGGACGGGTGACCGAAGAACCGGCCGTGGGGGTGAAGGCCGGCGAGGTAGCGGGCCTCGTCTTCCCCGATACCGGCGTCCACCGCGTCCGCCACGAAGACCATGCCCGCCTCCCGTGGGAGCGCCGGACGACGGGACAGTTCGCCGAGCTGGTGGGCCGAAGCACCGTAGGTGACCCGGAGCCGCTCGGGCAGGTACCGGCCGGTGCCCGGTTCGCGCGCGGCATGCCAAGGGATCCGGCCGAGGTCGCCGCAGGGGATCAGCGCGATGCGGCGCGCGTCGGGCAAGTGGGCGCACAACGGTCCCATGGCGGTCCGCCAAGCCCACTCGCACGACGTGCCGACGTCCGCCGCGTTCGCTCCATCCGGCACCAGGTCCGGGAGCGGAAGACTGCCCAGTTCGCCGGACCGGGAAAGGTGCACGGCGTACCCGGCCGTGCCTTCTTCGCCGGGGACGAGGTAGACCAGGAAGTCGAGCCTGAGCCTCCGCAGGGCGCGGGCCAGGTCACCGGCGTCCGGAGTGGGCGGCCACTGGTCGATCTCCCGCGGATCGGCCGCGTCGAGGGCGCGCCGGCGTCGATCGTCGGGGATGGCGACCCGGCCCCCGGCGATGGCCGAGGCCTCGGCATCGGTCAGCACCTCCGACGGGCCGTGCAGCGCGGTGACGTCGGGCGCGATGGTGCCCCGCAAGACCGCGGGCAGGTTCGTCGCCGCGTGCAGCCGCAGCGTGCGGCCGATCTCGAGCAGCGCGAACGCGGGTTCCGGCCGGCCAACGGAGAGGCAGCGCCGGGCCCAGCCGACCGCGGCCGCGGCGGCCGTGGCGGCGAGCGAAGCGCACTCGGCGAGGTCGCGCTGGATCAGGATCTGCCTCGCGTAGCGGCGGAGGAACAGGTACCCCGTGGCCACCGCGGTGTCGACGTCCACCTCGGTCCCGCGCAGCCACCAGGCCTCGGTGAGGTGCTCGGCCGCGCCCAGGGAGGCGGGGAGATCGAGGAGCCCGGCGGCGACGCTCTTCTCGAGCAGCTCGACCGCATCGTCGAGCGCAGCCGCGTCACCGCTCATCCGGTGCGCGGTCAGGCACCCCATGCTCGCCATCATGGTCAGCACGACGCCGGTCTGCCATTCGACCACTTCCCGGCCGGCCGCGGCCTTGAGCTTCGACGCGGCTTCACGGATGCCCGGAACGTCCTGGGCCCGGACGTTCTCGAGCAGGTCCAGGTAGGTACCGAAGGCTGCGGTGTGCTCGCCGATCCCCGTGTTGAGGCGGCGCAACGTGAGAAGCGTGTCGGCGACTTCGGCCGAGGTGGCCGCGTCGCTCGACAGCAGCGCGGAAAGGTCGATCGGGTCGTCGGCCACTTCGGTGCTCTGGAAGAAGCCGATCATCGTTTCGAGGTTTTCCAGGTCGTGCGGTTCGTACAGGGCGTTCGCGGCCCGCGGCCTGCTGCCCACGTCCCGCAGGTGGCCGGCGGCCGCGCGCAGGTCCTCCGCGTCCCCCGTGGCCAGGTACCGCATCAGGAGGCTCCACGCGAGGCCGCAGACGGCGTTGTGGCGAGCGTGGTCGCCGAGCGCGAGCCGGTCGAGCATCTCCTGGTGCCGGGTGACACCGCGGTTGAGCATGTCGGGATCGCGGGTCTCGGCGCCGAGCAGGACTTCGACGCGAGCGAGCGCGAACCGGGCCAGCGCCCAGATCGGCTCGTCGAGCAGCTCACCGGGATCGGCGGTCAGCAGCAGCTCCCGGACGCCGGCGAGGTCGACCGGGAGCTCGAACTGGTTGTGCCGGTGGAGCAGCGCCGTCCCGAGGAGAATCTTGACGAGCGGGTTCAGCGGGTGGCCGTGCGGGCAGTCTCCGAGCAGCTTCTTCAGGCTTCGCAGCACTTTCTCGAGCCCGGGCGGGTCCTTCAGCACGGCTGTGCGGTTCATGCGCTGCAGGGCGAGCTGAAGGCGCAGTGGCGTCCGCAGGGCATCATCGGGGCGCAGCTGGATGACGACTCGCGACAGCTCCTCGATGGTCGCGCGTTGTTCTTCGAGTTCCTCGACCGCTTCCGGGCCCGGCACCTCACCGCACAGGTGGGACCGGAACAACGCGATCGCAGCCTGCAATTCCGCACCACCCGGGGTTCGTGGCGGCAACGCCGTCTGCCAGCTCCGCAGCAGAGCGAGCTCCCGCGGACCGGTCACCGCGTTGAAGTCCGGCATCGCGCCCAGCGGCGACCAGCCGCCGGTGGACAGGAGGTGCCGCCGCGCGAGAACGTGGGCACCCGCGATGAGCAGCGTCAGCAGTCCTTTGTGGTCCGACACGTCGGCCCGCGCGGTCGCCCACAGTCGTGCTGCCACCCGGTCCAGCTGCTCGTCGCTGCAGTGGCCGGCGAGTGCTTGTTCCGCTTCGGCCAGCACCCGCCACGCGCGCACGAACGCTTCGTCGCCGGACAGTTCGCCGAGCAGTTCGATCAGCCGTCCGACGTCGTTCCGCCGCTCGGAGCGGCGCAGGCTGTAACCCTCCGCCAACGCGAGCCGCACGAGCTCGCTCTCGTCCTGCACCTGGTTCCTCAACGCCTCGAGCCGGGCGACCGCCGAGTTCGCTTCGGCTGGACTGCCGGTCCGGCAGAACGTGACATAGAGCTCGCTGAGTTCGTCCCCGAGCATGTCCGCCGGTTCGGAGCCGGGCGCGACTTCCGTCAAGAGGCGTTCGAAGAGGCCGATCGCGTCGCTGCGATCCGAGTCCTCCGCGGAGATCGCGAAGCGGCGGCCGAGCATGTGACCGAGGTCGTAGGCCTGCTCGGGATCGTCCAGGTCCCCGCTGCGGGCGTGCTCGATCGCGGTGTCGAGTTCCTTGAGCTTGGCCAGGCTCGCCGGACTGGTGACGTGCTGGGTGAAGTGCAGCCTCGAGAGCCGGTGCGTCACGAGGTCGAGCAACGGCTCCTCGAGCTCGTCGCTCAGCAGCAGATCGCGCAGGAGGGGCAACGCCTCCCCCTCGCTTTCGTGCTGCAGTTCCAGCGCGATGCCGAGGAACGCCTGCGTCTCGTGGTCGGCGTCGGGCCGGGACTGTGCGGTCCGGAGCCATTTGATCGCCGCTTCGACGTCCTCCTCGGACCGCCGCGCCACGTTCCGGGCGAGCAGAAGCCGTCCGAGCATGGTGAGCGGAAGAGCGGACCCCAAGAAGGGGGCTATTTCCTCGAGATGATCGATCGCCTGGCCGAGGTCGGTGGTGTCCCGGGTCACCTCCCAGCGTTCCTCGTACCGGAACGCCAACGCGAAGTGGAGGTCGAACCGCAAGGAGGGATCGTCCTGCGCGCGGGCCAGCGCACTTTCCCCGTGGACGATCGCCTCGTCGAAGGGCGTCTCCGGCAGCTGGGTGAGCAGCAGCCGGACGTGCTGGCCGGTTTCGTCCGTGGGATCGAGCTCGCCGAGCAGCCGGCGCAAGCCGGCGACGCTCGGTACGTGACCGAAGAAATCCGCGTCTTCGCCGTCGGTCACGCGCACCTCCGTTCGCCACCCGAGTTTACGTCCCGCGGGCGAGACGGGAGGTGGCGACAAGTTGTCAGTTCGTTCGCTGGCGGATTCGGCGGAGCACGAGTAGACATGGCCCCGAGGAGGTGGAAGTGGCTCACTACAACGGGATCATCGAGATCGCCCGGGATCTCGAGCACGTCCTCGCCCGGTTCGAACCGGGCGACGCGGCGGAGCTCGTCTCGTTGTTGCGCGTGTTTTCCGCCAGCACCGAAGCCGGCCGGGACCGCGTTGCCTCCGAAATCGCGAGACTGGTGATGCGGTCGCTCGGGCCCGACGATCCGGTCTTCAAGGCGTTGAACGAAACACGGTACGCACACGTCCGCCAGGGATCTCTCGCGGCGCTGTTCTCCGTCCGCCTCGCCCTCGGCCTGCCGGCGTCGGACGATCCGCGCGAGCGGATCCTCGGCAGCCAGCCGGTGACCGCGGCGACCGAGCTCCGCAGCCACGGCGTCGACCCCGATCTCCCCGACCTGATCCGGCTGCCGCGGCCCGACGGCTCGGTGTCCGTACCGGACTTCCAGTTCGACGTCGATCGCCGTCCCCGATCCGTGGTCCTGCAGGTCAACCGCGTCCTCGGCGCGGAGACCGACCCGTGGGCCGTGGCGGACTGGTGGGTCAGCGGCAACGTCTGGCTCGACGCGGTTCCCGTCACGCTGGTGGCCGACCGGATCGCCGAGCCCGGCCTGGTCGCTGCCGCAACCGCTGCCGTGGACGGGTGATCCCGTGCCGCCACGTCAGCCGCCGGCCGAGCTTCCCGGGGAACCGAAGCGCCGGCACATCGCCGCCGGGACCGTGCTCTGGCGGGTGCACCCGGACCACGTCGGAGCGGCCGTGGCCGACCCGCCGATGCGGTCGGTGTTCGGGGGCGGCCGGTTCGACGCCGTCGCGCCGGAAGTCCGCGGGCAGATGTACGTTTCGGCGTCCGATGCCACCGCTGTGCTCGAGCGCTTCCTGCCGGGGCTCGTCTTCGGCGCCGACGGCCGCCGGCTCCTCCTGCGCCGGGCGATCGAGGGGAAGCGTCTGTCAGCGCTGGAGGTCACCCGTGATCTCACACTGCTGCAGCTCGTGTCGAGCGAGGACTTGGCCGCGATCGGCCAGGACCAGTGGCTGCTGACCGAGACGCAGTACGGCGCCACGCGCGAATGGGCCCAGTGGCTCCGGGAGAAGGCGCCGTGGGCGGACGGGATCGTTTGGCAGTCCACAGTGGACATGCCGGGGGAGACGATGGTCCTCTTCGAGCGGGACACCCCGGCGGTGGCGGTGGTGGACCGGAGGTCCTGCGAACTCGGCGGAACGGAGCGTGCGGAGTGGCTCGAAGGCGTGCTCGATGCCCACGGCGTGCGGACGGACCCCCTGAGCCGTCCTCGCGTCAAGGCGTTCATCAACTACCGCAAGGGCGAGTGCAGTGAAGCGGCGTTGCTCCTGCACAACGAGCTGTCCCGGCGCCTGGGGGAAGGAAGGGTTTTCCGGGACAACCGCTCCATCCGCCCGGGGCAGGTCTTCCCGGGCGAGCTGCTCGACAAGGTGCGCACCTGCCGCGTGCTCTTCGTGCTGATCAGCCTGGGCTGGGAGGAGCACCGGGGCGGCAACGGCCGCGCGCTCGACGACCCGCACGATTGGGTCCGGCGGGAAATCGAGGAAGCGACGACGGCGGGGGCCGAAATCGTCCCGGTGCTCGTCGGTGCCCGGCGGCGGCTCAGGAAGCCGAACCTGCCGCCCGCGCTCGGGCACCTGGCCGAGCGTCAGTCTCCGCACCTCCCGCACGGCTTCCGGGAGGTGGAGGTCAAGTGCCTGGTCGACCGGATGTTTGAGCAGTTGCCGGGCCTGGAGGACAACGAGGACGACGAGGACGACGAGAAGACGGCCTGACGGAGGTCAGAGCCAACCTCGCTTGGCGACCGCAACGCCGGCGGCGAAACGGTTGTCGACGCCGAGCAAGGTGTAGACCGCCTTGATCCGCCGTCGGACTGTCGTGACGCTGATGCCCAGACGGCGGGCGATGACGTGGTCGTCGTAACGCGCCATGAGCGCCAGGACACGGCGTTGTTCTTCATCGGGAACGTGATTCGCTTCGGTCATCGCGCGCACCCCGTCTTGAGATGGAGGACACGGGTGACGGCCTCCCGCACCCTGGTCTGCGCCAGCTCGCCGGTGGCGACGGCGTGCTGCAGCTGATCGAGTACCGGTGCAACGGGCATGGGCGACGACCACAGGACCAGGTCCGCGCCCGCGGCGATCGCGCGTTTGGCGGCTTCAGGCAGGCCGAAGCGGTTCGTTATGGCCCGCATCGCTCCGAGATCATCGGTCATGGCGACTCCGTCGAATCGGTACTTACCGCGGAGCAGGCGATAGGCCTCCGCGCTGAGTGAGGCCGGGGAGCCGCCGGTCAGACCGGGAACGTCGAGGTGTCCCAGCATGACCACCGGTGCCCCGGCCGGGATGAGCGTTTCGTACGGCTCGAGGTCGTGGTTCTCCAGAACGGCCAGCGGAGGTGTCCGCGGCAGTTCGCGGTGGGAATCCCCGGACGCGGTGCCGTGTCCGGGGAAGTGCTTGAGCACGGGAATGACACCGGCCGTCCGGAGCCCGGCCGCGAACGCGCCGGCGTACCGGGTCACGACCGCGGGCTCGGCGCTGAACGAGCGGTCGCCGATCACGCTGTTCGCCGGGGCGTCGCTGACGTCGGCGACGGGCGCCAGATCCATGGTCACCCCGCGGGACAGCAGTTGCCTTCCCCGTCGGTGACCCAGATCGCGGGCTTGGTCCGGGGTAGCGGTCGTGGCGAGCGCGCGGGCGCTGGGTGTGGTCCCGTCGAGGTCGTCGATCCGCTGGACCCGCCCGCCCTCTTCGTCCACGGCGATCAACGGCGGAATCGACGCCATCGCCCGGATCGCGGTGAGCCGGCCGCCGGTCAGCAGTCTCGTCGAAGTGCCTCCGATGAAGAGCGCACCGACGTGGTCGTCCCGGACGAGTGCGGTGGTCGACGTTTCCCGTCCTGGGTCGGCCCCGGCCATGACCAGCTGCGCGAGCTGGTCCCGGCCGGCCAATCCGGACAGCAGGGTGGCGCAGGAGCCCGCCGGGCGGCCCGAGACACTCGGGGGAACGGCGACGGTGATCGGCATCGCGGGAACCGCAGGCGCCGATGGGGTCGCCGGCGAGCCGGCTCCCAGCAGGCAGGCGACGGCACCGACGGAGAAAGCCAGCAGCAGCGCGCAGGTCTGCGTGCGCTCGCCCGGACCCTTCACCTTGCCTCCGTCTCGGACGTCCGGTTGATATTCGTGTCCATTTTCGATTTTCGGAGCGCGGACGTTACAAGATTTTTCGTGACCCTGGCGAGACGGTGCTGTCCATTTTCTGTCCAGATTCGGGCGGTTTGATTTTGACGGAGATCCGGCGTGTGCGTGCGAGATCCTGGCCACCGCAACGAGCTGATAACGCCTCGTCGTGTCGGCTGTCCGGGCTCGTAACACGGAAAGCGAGCCGACCGACATCGCTGGCATCCCGGCCGCGGAATAGCCGCTCCGCCGGCTTTCGTGTCGTTTTCGAATGGAGTCGAGGTGCCTGTTCTCAATTCGAGGCCGCCGGCCGAGGCCCGGGTACCCGTCGCAGCCGATTGCCCGGGGTGTGGTGCGCCCGGCCTGGTCGGTGACCGGTTCTGCGCCGTGTGCGGACGCCCGTGTGAGCGATCCGCACCCGGAATCGCGGCCCGGCCGCCGGGCGAAGCCGCGCCGCCGGCGGGTGATCGCGGCGAAAAGCTGTTGGGACTGCTCGAAAGCCGCGGCGAACTACAGCCGCAACGGGTCGCCGCGGCCATCGGTGGCGAGGCGATGTGCCTGTCCTGTGGTGCCGACACCGGCTCCGCGCAGGTCGCGTGCTCCACGTGCGGAGTCACCACGGTGCTCCCGCCGGGCGCGGATCGGCCGCGCGAGCTCGGGATGTTCTACAAGCACGGTCGCCGGCTCGTCCGAGCGAAGTTCGCACTGTGCGTCGGTTTCGAGACCGGCGGCGCGAGGCTCCTCAAAGCGAACGGAGAACTCGACATCGTCGCCGTGACCGAGCTGCCGTCGGCGGACGTCCCGCTGAACGGCGAACCGGACCTCGGTGCGCTGCGCGGCCCGGCCGCGGCGCTCCTGTGGTGGGCGGCCCGGCCGGCGGCTCCACCGGGCGTGTCGTGGTCCCCGGCCGATCTGCTGGGCCACGTCCGCTCCGCCTACGGAACGGACATCGGGGCGACGCGGTTGCACGCGCTCGATCTCCTCCGCCTCGATCGCCCCGACCTGCTCACCGAGGTCGGGCTCCCCGAGTCCGAGGCGACTTGGCTACGCGCTGTCCACGCTGCCCGGCGAGGACGATTCGACCTCCTGACCGAGGCGGCCGCGAATCTGCCCACCGGCCGCTACCGGCGAGTGGTGGCCGTCCTGTCCGCCTGCGCCGACGGAATCGCACGGGTACCGGATGCGGCCCGGCGCCTGGCCGGGTGTCTTGCCGCCTTCTCCGCGGACGAGCCGCTCGCGGCGGCGCTCGAACGCAGGCTCGGGATCCGGAGGACCGAGCACGGCGATGTCATGGCGGACACGCGGCTGCGCGCGCAGCGGCACGGTGTGCCCGGCACCGTCCTGGCCATGCTCGACGGGCGTCCCGACGCGGAGACCGCCGGCCTGCTGGGACCGGCCGGGCGGCTGGGCGCGGCCCACGCCGGCGCGGACACGGCCCTCGGTGCGGCCGAGATTTCGATCGCGCCCCTACCCGTTCTCGACGACATCGCCGAGCGCGACGGGATCGATGCCGAGGCCGTGCGAACCGCGCGGCGGCCGGCGCACGAGCTCACCTACCTCGTCGGACGGGCGCAGCCCGGACAGCTGACCGAAGCGGAGCTCGAAACGCTGGGGCACCGGGAAGAACTGGACCGGCGCGCCTTCGCCCGCACCGGCGAAGTCCCGGAAGACCGGCGCGAAACCCGCCTCGGCAAGCACTTCGCGGCGATCGAGGCGTTCGAGCGCAACCGGCCACAGGATGTCGTCGTCGCTGCGGTCCTCGAGGAATACCGCTCGGTGGCCGAGCACCTGATCGCTTTGCTCGTGGAGCACCCCGAGGATCCTCCCCAGCTGCCGGAGCCGGTCGTGGCCGACGTCTCGGTGTGGGATCACCTGGTTGGCACCTACGGCGCGGATCGCCTGCGGGCGATTCCCGGGCTGGCGGTCCGGCACCCCAGGTTCTTCGAGTGGGTCTCGCTGTATGCCGCGAGAGAACACCTCTACCTGGCCCAGTGGCGGAACGGAGCGGACGCCGCGCGGGAGTGCCTGCGCGTCGCGGTCGACGAGGCTGTTCGCGACGAAGCCCAGAACCTCCTCGCCTGCGCCCTGCACTACCTGGGGGACCACGTCGGTGCGGTCCGCGAACTCGAAAACGCCCTCGAAGGCGACTACTCGCCGTCCCTGCTCGCGAACATCGGTGTCGTCGCCCCGTACCTGGACTCCGAGCTCGCCGCACGGCACCTCGCCCGGCTGGTCCGGGAGGCGCCGACGACGGCGATGCGGCGGGCCGCGGCCCTGCGCGCCCTCGAGATCTGGCGCGGCGAGGGCGAGCGGGTCTGGGAGGGTGAGCAACCCGGGCGTGAGCTGCCGACCGTGTTGCGCGAGCCGTTGCGGTGCATCGTCACCGAGGACATCCCGTTGCCGGACTTCCGCGAGATCAGCCTGGTGTTGTCGAGGTTCGACAGCGCCTGGATCCGGCAGCCGGAGAGCCTCGCGCCGTCCCCGCACGCGAAGAGCTTGGAGGCGCGGTACGCCAGGGCCCGGGCGGAGGAGGACTTGTCCGAGGTCGTCGACTTCTTCGCTTCGGTGCGTGACTGGGAGGCGGCACCGGACTGGTTGCAGGCCGCTCGGACAAGGCTGATCGACGACGCGCGGACCGCCATGGTCGAAGACCTCGACGGAGCGGACGTCGCCGGGTACACGGCCTTCGCGCTCGCCACCCGCCTGACCGGGCTCAGCCCCTACGACCAGGTGTCGTTGAGCATGCTGTCGACCTGCACGCTCAGCTACGTACTGCTCCTCGACGACAAGGAGATCTCCGACGCCATCGTCTCGATGCACCAGTCCGCGCTCGAGCTGTTCGCGAAGCTGAGCGATGAGGACCGGGCCCGCATCGAGCCCTTCGTCGAGCTGGCCACCCGTCGTGCGGCGATCAACATCCAGCAGGCCCGGGTTCGCGAGTTCCAGCAGGTCGTCGAGCCGTACAACGACGCACTCGACGTCATCGACATGTCCCAGCGCGGGACGCCGGCGTGGTTCGCCGCGCGTGGGGTGGTCGCCCAGACCGTCGACCTCTGCCGGGCCATCCGGACGCAGTTGCTGCCCTGGTCCCGAGCCGTCGACCACGCGAACACGCGGACGGACCTGCTCGACTTCCTCGACCACGTCCGTGACCTCGAGTTCAAAGCCCAACGCGCCCTCGGCGGCTGAGGAGAATCATGCGCAACCCCTACCTGCTGCTCGGGGTCGACTACGGCACCCCGCCCGACCTCGCTCGCCGTCAGTTCGCCCGCGCGGCCCGGCGGGTGCGCCGGGCCGCCGGCGGCCCGGTCGGCATCGAAGACCTGAACTGGGCTCTGCACGAGGTGCAGAGCAGGGCGAGCACGGCCGCGGACGACGTCAGCGTCTACCGGGTGCCTGCCAACCCGGCGGTTTTCCGCCCTCTCGCGCACGGTCTGTTCGCCGTTCCGCCGATCAAGCTCCCGCGGACGACCGAGACCTCGGACGAGGACCGCGCGGTCCTCGCCGACGAGCTCGCGAAGGACGTCGGTGAGCTGGTCGCCACGGTCATCCGGGCGACGACCACCTTCGACTACGGCTATCGCACTCCTGAAGGGAACGAGTCATGACCCGACGCACGCTTCTCGCGCGGCTGTCCGAGGTCGAGCGATCACTCGACCGGATCAGCCGCTCGATCGAACGCATCGAGGTGGCGACCATCGTCCGCGAACCTTCCTCGGCGCTGTCCGTCGACGCCTACGACGGGTTGCGGCGCCAGATCGTCGCGGCCGCCCAGGAGCGGACAGCCCACCTGAGGCAGCTCGCGGTCTTCGCTGAGGCCGCGCAGAACCAGGCTCCGCAGCTCGGACCGGTCGTCGAAGAATGGCTCACCCAGGCGGGGCTGGTGCGCTGGCCCGACCCGGCCGACTCGCGGTACTACGACGAGCTCGGCGGCGAAGGGGAGGACCTGCGAATCCTGCGGCACGCCTTCGTCGACGAAGCCACGGGCCGCCCCGTCGTGATGGGGCAGACCGAGCGGGTCTCGCGCCTGTCCACCGCGCGGCACGCGGGAGAGCACGAGGTGCGGTCGTGAACCCCTACGGCATCGACTTCGGCACGACCAATTCCGTCCTGGCCCAGTGGAACGGCCGCGAGGTCGAAGTGCTGTCCATCGACTCGCCTCCGGGTGAGTGGGAACAGCTCGGGTTCGACAAGGTGATGCCCTCGGTCGTCGGGGTTTCCCCGGACGGGCATCGGACGACGTTCGGCTGGGCGGCGAAGAGACAGCAGGAAGGCAAGCTCGAGACCGTCAAGCGGCTGTTCGCCACCGAGGAGTTCGTCGACATCGGCGGTTCGCGGGTTTCTGTCGAGGAAGCCGCCGCGCTGTTGTTCGCCCACCTGCGCAACGCTTCGGCCGGCGTCGAAGTCGACCGCGCGGTCGTGACGATCCCCGCGAACAGCCGCGGCCTGGCCCGCTACCGCACGAAACTCTGCGCCGGACTGGCCGGCATCGACGTCCAAGCGCTCGTCAACGAGCCGACCGCCGCCGCGATGGCCTACGCCGTCGACGCCCGCCGTGACCAGAACATCCTGGTGTTCGACTGGGGCGGCGGGACGCTCGACGTCACCGTCCTCGAGACGATCGAAGGCGTCTTCATCGAACGGGCGTCCAAGGGCATCCCCCGCTCCGGCGGCGTCGACCTGGACGAGGCGTTCGGGCTGGCGATCCGCGGCCTGCTGCCGCGTCCTCCTTCGTGGTCGCCGGCGCAGGAGGCGCAGTTCCGGCTGGAGGTCGAGCGGGCGAAGATCCTGTTGTCCGCCCAGGAGGAGACGAACCTGCGCCTGCCGGACGGCGGCTACGTCCAAGTCGACCGCCTGCTGTTCGAGAATGCGATCCGCCGGCTCCTCGAGGAGGCGCGGCAGCCGATCCTGCAGTGCCTGCGCGACCTCCAGATCGGTCCGGACGGCATCGACCAGCTGGTGATGGTGGGCGGCAGCAGCAAGATCCCGGCCGCCCGGCGGCTCGTGTCGGAGACCGTCGGCCGTGAGCCGGCGACGGGGTGCGACCCGATGACCGCGGTGGCGCAGGGTGCCGCCATCGCGTCCGCGATCCTGCTCGGCCAGTTGGACAAGGACTTCTTCGTGTCCACGGAACACGCACTCGGCACGATCGTGCACGACGACAACCAGCGGCCGCGGTTCAGCGTGCTGATCCCGCGCAACCGCCAGCTGCCCGCCAAGGAGAGCGACAACTACATCCCGGCGGTCCAGGGACAGCGGAGCGTCCTGGTACGGGTGATCGAAGGCGATCCGGACAAGGACGTGTCCGATCCGGACAACGTGGTGCTGAAGGAGTGGAGCATCGACGTCGACCCGGACCTGAGCCAGCAGGAGAACGCGTTCGACATCGGGTACGAGTACAACGTCGACGGGATCCTGCACATCACGGTCACCAACACGAGGACCGGCCGGGTGATGCTGCGCGACGACGTCTCGTTCGGCGTCACCAAGGACAAGTCGAAGCTGATCGACCTCGCGAACCGGGTCCGGACGACGGTCGAATCCGGGCACCAGCCCGCCGCCCTGCCGTCGCCGGTGCCCGTCCCCGCATTGGACAGCGCGACGGTCCACCTCCTCGAACGGGCGCGGAACAAGGTGGTCCCGTTCGTCGGGGAGGACGAGGGGGAACGGCTCGAAGCGTTGTGCGCGGACCTCGAGCGATCCGTCGGCGCGGCGTCCGACGAGTGCCGCGAGGCCCTCGAACGCAAGCTCCGCCAGTACGCCTACCTGTTCTGACCCGATCGAAAGAAGGAACCATGCCCGAGGAACGCGCCAAGATCCTGCCGTTCTACCTTGTCATCGACGTTTCGTGGTCGATGGACGGGGAGCAGCTGCAGACCGCCAACAACATCATGCCGGAGCTGTCGGACGCGCTGGCGAAGGATCCGATCCTGACCGACAAGATCCGGTTCGCGCTGATCGACTTCGCCGGCGACGCCCAGGTGCGCCTGCCGCTGTGCGACGTCCTCGACCCCGACGTCGTCCTGCCGGGGCTGGCGTGCCGGGGCGCGACCTCCTACGCTGCGGCGTTCCGCCTGCTGCGCAAGGAGATCGAGGCGAACGTGACCCAGCTCAAGGCCGACGGGTTCAGCGTCCACCGGCCGGCGGTGTTCTTCCTGACCGACGGGGTGCCCACCGACACCGAGGACGAATGGACCAGTGCGTTCCGGGAACTCACCGAGTACGACCGCCAGGCGGGCGTCGGCTTCGCGATGTACCCGAACGTCATCCCGTTCGGCGTGAAGGACGCCGACCCGCAGGTCCTGCGGCGGCTGGTGCACCCGTCCACCGGCGCCAAGCAGAGCCGGATGTACCTGATGAACGAGGGGAACAACCCGGCCCAGGCCATCGCGGGCATGGCCGAGATCATGGTGTCGAGCGTGCTCAGCTCCGGAGCGAACCTGGCCGGCGGAGACTCCGGGCTGATCCACCCCGACCCCGCCGACCTGCCGAGCGGGATCACGGCGGCGAACGCGGACGGGGATTTCCTGTGACC
This sequence comes from Amycolatopsis sp. 505, assembly GCF_031625235.1. NCBI lineage: Bacteria > Bacillati > Actinomycetota > Actinomycetes > Pseudonocardiales > Pseudonocardiaceae > Amycolatopsis > Amycolatopsis sp. 505. Next base: position 22,898 of record NZ_JACKQP010000002.1, on the reverse strand, counting down.
CACCACCTCGACGAGAGCGTCGCCGAGCCCGCTCCGCCGTTCGAGCCGGTCGAGCCGGTCCGGATCGGCGACCCGGGGCGCGCCTTCGACGCGGTCAAGCCCAAGCTCGATCAGCGGTTCCCGGACGTGCCCGCTTACGTCGTCGACGCGGACCAGGTGCACGACGATCGTGGCGGAACCGGGCTGGCGCTGCGGGCCGCGAGCGTCCGAGGGTTGTCGCACCGCTTCTACGGCACCGTGCGACAGGACGCCTACGCCCGGATGCTGAGCGAAGACGGGCGATACCTCGTGGCGTGCGTCGCCGACGGTGTCTCCGCCTGCGAGTACTCCCACCTCGCCGCGGAGATCGTGACGCGGGCCGGCTGCCAGAACCTGGTGGAGCAGCTCGCCGCGGTGCCCCCGGAGAAGCTCGACTGGTTGCTGGTGCTGGAAAAGCTCGTCTCCCGGACGGTGTCGGCGGCTCAGGGGATCGCCCACCGCAACGGCGACGTCCCGCTGGGCACCGATCCCCGCGAGGCAGGTCGTTACCTGGCTTCCACCGCGCTTTTCGCCGTGATCGACCTGGAAACGGGTGACGACGGTGAGCACACCGCGCACGTCGTGACGCTGGGCGACACGTCGGCGTGGTTGCTCACCCCGGCGGCCGACGTCGCGTGGACGCCGTTGCAGCACGTGAAGAATTCGGACAGCGTCGTGGCGTCGAGCGCGACCGCCGCCATCCCGGTGGTGCCCGCGGTCGCGCCGGAGGCGGTGATCGCCCGGTTCGGCCCGGGCAGCGCGCTGGTCTTGATGACCGACGGCGTCGGCGACGCGCTCGGGAACGGCACGGGCGAGGTGGGCGCCTTCCTCTCGCGGTGCTGGGCCACGCCACCCACCCCGCTCAACTTCGCGGCGCAGGTCGACTTCGCGCGGCGCTCCTACGACGACGACCGCACCGCGCTGGCGGTCTGGCCGTCCGCCGGATCATGAGCGACGACGAGATCGATCGCGCGGACCTCGGTGATCTGGGCGATCGGCTCGGCAAGGGCGGCCAGGCGACGGTGCACCGGCTGCCCTCGTTGCGGCTCCCCGACGTCGCCGGCGAGGTGGTCTACAAGCACTACCACGTCGGGCACCAGCCGCCCCACGGTCTTCGCGCGATCGTCCGCGCCCGCAGCAAGCTGGCCGCGCCGGTGCGCGCCCGGCTCGACGAGATCGCGTCTTGGCCCGCCCGCGTCGTCATCGACCGGGGAGCCATCTGCGGCGTCGTGATGCCGCTGATTCCCGGTTCGTTCTTCGACCACCGGCGCCTGCCGAGCGGCAAGGTGAGCACGCTGCCGCGCGAAGTGCAGAGCCTGTTCATCGGGCCCGAGCTCGCCGCCCGCGCCGGGTTGGCGTTCCCGGACACGACCGAGCGGCTCGCCGTCTGCCGCGATCTGGCCGGGGCCCTGGCGCTGCTGCACGAGAACGGTCTGGTCTTCGGTGACATCAACGCGAAGAACGAGCTCTTCCGAACCGGTGCGACGCCTTCGGTGATGCTGGTCGACTGCGACGCGGTCCGGATCCGGGGTTCCGCCCCGGTCGTCCGGCAGCTCAACGCGCCGGACTGGGCCCCTCCGGAGGGAGCGGTCCTCACTCAGGCGACCGATTTGTACAAGCTGGGCCTGTTCATCCTCCGGACGCTCTCGCCGGGACCGCAGGCGAGCACCTCCCGCAGTCCTCAGAGGCTGCGGTCCGTCTTGGACACCGAGGGCCGGCGCCTGCTCGGTGCGGCGCTGGCCGATCTGGGCAGGCTCCGGCCGCAGGCAGCCGAGTGGGAGTCCTACTTCGCGGACAGGACCGGTCTGGGTGCCGTGCCCGCCCAGGTCAAGGACGCTCCGGTGCCGCAGCAGGTCCCGGTGACGACGACAACGGGATGGCGACGTGATCCCGGGACCGGCCGTTGGGTCCCGGCACTGTGACGCTCGGGGAACCGGTCCACTGCACGGTGTGCGGCGTGATGGTGAACGGCATGGCCGCACTCGGGTTGCGCGGTGACCTCAGCTGTGCGGCCCACCACGAGAGTGTCATCTGCGCCTTCTGCGAACGCCGCGTGCAGACGAAGCCGGCGACCTGGCACGACCTCGGAAGCGGGCTGCTCCGATGTGACGTCTGCGCCCGCGGCGCGATCGACCACCGGCACCAGGTCGCACCGGTGCTCGCCCGGGTGCGGGAATCGCTGTCGCGGCGCGGCCTGGTTCTGCGGGAACCCGTCAAGGTGCTGCTCGTGCCCCTGTCCGAGCTGCTCGAGATGGGCGGCCAACGTGGCCACACCATGGGAGCGACGACCCTCGGCTATCCGAAGGACGGGCTCGGGCAGGTCACCGGCATCCGGATCGCGGCGGGCCTGCCGCCGGAAGTCTTCCACCGGGTCGCGGCGCACGAATTCGGGCACGCCTGGATCGGGCAGCGGCGGCGGGGAACGCTCCGGCCGGAATTGGCGGAAGGAATTTCCGAAGCGCTGGCCTACGGCGTTCTCCGCGATCTCGGATCGCCGTTCGCCGACAGCATCAGGGAGCGGATGAAGATCAATCCCGATCCGGTATACGGAGCCGGGTTCCGTACGGTGCGCACGTGCCTTCTCCGGTTCGGGTTGACCGCGGTTCTCGAGGCACTGGTGCGCGACGGCGAACTCCCCGGCACCTCATTTGCGTAGCATCGTGTTGCCGGCGTATCCGCCCGTGTGCATCAGCCGTTTCGCGTAGCAGTCGTCCTTGGGGATCTCGTACGAATCACACCACGCGTTGGCCGAGGCGCCGTCGCTGAACTGCTGGGGCACCACGGTGATCCAGAAGTCCGCGTACCGGAAGCTGGAGTAGTCACCGGACCACAGCAGCAGGGCGTCGGGATGCAGCTGCCGGTTGGCGAGGAAGTCGGCCCAGATCGTGTCGTAGTCGTGTGTGGTGCCGTTGGGGAGGGTGCCCGGCTTCTTCGCGGACAGCTGCGGCAGCCAGGAGCCGACGAGCTGCTCCACCGAGGACCGGTCCTGCTCGACCTGCCGCTGCAGCAGGGTTCGGGCGTCGGTGGGTGTCGCGCTCGTGGTTTCCGTGGCAGGAGCAGGAATCGTTTCCGTGACCAGAGTTCGCGAAGACGTCGCGCCGCCGGCGAAGGCGCCGCTGCCACCTGAGCCGCCCGGTGCGGGCCGGTTGCTGCCGCTGCCGGCGGAGATCGCGACCACCGAGCCCACGACCAAGGCGCAGATGCCCACGGCGATCGCGGTTTTCGCTCCCTGGCTCAGCCCGGGGCCCGCGGTGACCCGAGCCGGGGCCGGCGCCGACGGGTAGGGAGGCGCAGGCGGTGGCTGGAGGGTCACCGACGGCGCGTCCGCAGGGGGTGCCGTCCGGTCGGCCGGAGCCTCGGCTCCGCGCGGAACCGACGCTCCGCAGCCGACGCAGAATCTGGCGTTGTCGCGCAGGTCTTCGCCGCATTCCCGGCATTTTTCTGTCATGCCAGACGCACCTTCTGCCGTCGATACTGGGTTTCTTGTTCGAAGTCGCCGGTGTCGACATAACGTTACGGGTCCCGGTGCGGATTTCGCGCATCCCGGTGCAACGATCCGGCCACTCCGGACGACTACTCGGCAGCAGTGAGGAAGTGAGCTCACGAAAGGTGACAAAAAATGGAAGTCTTCTGGATGCTGGTTGTCTTCGCGGTCCTGGGATGGGCGATTTTCGTCCAGGTGGAAGCACGCCGGCACGCCGTGGTGGAGGTGGCGATGTCCGAGCAGGCGGCCGCAGAAGTCGTGGCGGCTTGTTTCAACATCACCTGGAACCGCATTTCCGGGGAAGGTGATCTCAACTTCCAGCCGAAACTGAGAGTCCGCGCCCCCGTCGTTTCGGTCGCGTTCACCCCGGACGGTGCCAGCAGGTGCGGTGTGGAGATCTGGACGTCCCGGTTCACCACTCGTTACGGCATGATGCACCACGCGCAACTGGTGTGGCGGAAGAAGCGGAAGATCACCGCGGAGCTGGCCAAGAGCCTCAACACCGCAGCCGGTTGACGCACACGCTCCGCAGCCGAGCCGGCCGCGCATCGTCGACGAGCCTGAAGGGTGCCCCCGGCAGGATTGCCAAAGGAAGGGAACGGGCCTGACCAGGGGCTTTACGTCGGCACGTTGGCGGTCGAGGCAAGCTTCGAGCTCCCGGACCTCGGAGGAGGCCGGTCATGAGCGCCAACTCGCAGGCGGTTGCTCGGTTCGTCACGGCGACGATGGGCCTGGTCATCGGGCTCACCTTCATGTTCGGGTTCGGGAATGTGTTGAACCTGGCGTTGAAACTGCAGGTGCCGGTGTTCGTGGCACCCCTCGTGGCGCCGGCTGTCGACTTGACGGTGCTGGGGTTGCTGGTCGGTACGCGGCATCTGGCCCTGTCCGGGGCCAGCGATGCCGTGTTACGGCCGGCGCGGCACCTGTTGCTGGCGGCGAGCGCGGTGACCCTGTTATTGAACGTCGCCGACCCGGTGTTCGCTGGCCAGTGGGGCAAGGCCGCGTTCGACTCGGTCGGCCCGCTCCTGCTGATCGGGTGGGCTGAGGCGGGGCCAGGCCTCCTTCGCGCGTTGGCTGCAGAGAGTTCCGCTCTACGACCAGCGGCGCTCGCCGAGCCTTCGTTCACGGAGCTGGTGAGCGGCAGCCTCGAACAGGAGGCAACGAACTCGACAGGCCCGCGGTGCGACAAGCGGGTGGAACGAATAGCCCGCGGGGTTGTCGACCTCCGCGAAGAGCTCGTGGAGCGCGCCCGGCAGGCCGACGCTGAACACTGGCGGCGCTTCCGACGTCCCATCTCTGCGGAAACTCTGCGGAAGCAGCTTCGGGTCGGCGCAGTGACTTCGCGGGATCTCGTCGCGGTGGTTAGGCGCGAGAACGCGCCGGTCGGTGCGACTGGCCATCGGTGAGCGGTGACCGATCCGCCTCACCGGTCGTGGCTGACCCGATATCAGCGAGCTTGCCGACCAGTACGACCTTGGCTGGGGCGCGAGGAGCGGGCTCGGCGGACCTGGAGCATGACTCCGCTGGTGTTCAGGCGGTACCGCGCCATTTGCACGCTGACCTCGTACTTCTCCGCAATAGTTTCTGCCGAGGAGTCGGCATATGCCTCACGGAGGAGCAACGCGCGGGGCAGCAAGAGGCAGCCGGCCAGCCAGTTGGCCTCGGTTTCCTGCTCCGGGTTACAGGTGAAGAAGGTCTCGCCGGCGAGTTGCTGAATGTCGCGGACGTCGTGATTGAGCAACAGATGCGCGAGCTCGTGGGCGATGTCGCTGTTTGTGCGTGCCGCAGAGTTCTTCGGGTTGTTGACGACGACGATCCCGCCGTCCGGGAGATGGAAGGTCGCCGCGGAGAACGCGCCTGGCTGTAACTGGTCGAGCTCGTCGAGCTCTGCCGGATCCACCAGTTCATCCGCCGCGTAGACGGGGACACCGAGGAAGGTGGCGAGATCCCGAATAGGAAGGTGGTCGGTGGGAGCGAGCCCGAGTTCCTCACGGGTTCGGTCAGCAAGGCGCTCCGCTTCGGACTTAAAGCCTCTTCGCATCGTTGGTCCCAGCTTCGCTTCAGCTGCTCGCCGAAGGCGTGGACTCGAGACGTTTCTGCATTGCCGTCAGCAGGCCGGCCAGTTTGCGCGACGCGGCGGGCTTGAACGTCTGGGCTGCTCGCAAGTGAACTCGTACACCATCGTCCTTGTCGGCGAGGGTCTCGTAGAGATCTCGGACCAAGCCTGCGATCCGGTCTGCAGCCGCCGGGGTGAGGTTCGGGTCGTCGGCCAGGTGCTGGGCGATCAACTCGGGCGTGGTCTGCGTCCGCACTTTGGGCGGTTGGAAGAACCGCTCGGGAGAAAGCCCTAGCCACTCGACGATACGTCGGAAGTTCGCCAGATCTGGCAGGTCGCCTTTCTCGACGCGGGCGAGCGTGTTGAACGGGACCTCGGCCTGTTCGGCCGCGGCACGAAGACTGAGCCGACCTCGCCGCTCGCGCTCCTCCTTCACGAGCCTGCCCAAGGTCTCGATGTCGATCGGCTCCTGCACGAACACCTCCTCCAGCTGGTCGTCCTTGCCGTTCTCGCGATCACGCTACCGGCACCTTGCTTTCCGTGAGCTCCTGTGGTGCGACACGCCTGGCTGACCCAGCTTGTACCGCGCACGGTACAAGGCGTACAGTCGTCGCCAATCCGTAGGGTTGAGCCGCCTGGAGGCAACTTCGTCAGGGTGCTCACCAGTACTTATAGGGGCCATTATGACGCAAGTCACAACATCTCGGCGGCTGCCGGATGTGGCGTCGCCGGGCATCGCGGATGCTCGGCTGCTGCCGGATCCGGACCTCGCGGAGTCATGGGCGGCCATCGTGCTGCCCGACGGCATGAAGGGGGAGATGGCCAGGTCCGCGATCGCTTCGACGCGCCTGCGGAGCGCGGTGCCGTTCGACGAGCTGCCCCTGCACGGAGTGCTGCTGCTGTCCGGGCCGCCCGGCGTCGGGAAGACCACCGTCGCCCGCGGCCTGGCGGACAAGGTCGCCCGGACGCTGACCGGCGAGCCGTGGGTGTTCGTCGAGATCGACCCCCACGGCCTCGCGAGCTCAGCCTTGGGACGAAGCCAGCGAGCCGTTGAGCAGCTCATGGGTACCCAGCTCGACGAGCTTGCGCAGGCCGGTCCGCTCGTGGTGCTCATCGACGAGGTCGAGACGCTGTTCACCAACCGCGCCGCGCTCTCGATGGAGACCAATCCGATCGACGTGCACCGCGCCGTGGACGCTGGCCTGGTCGGGCTGGACCGTCTCGCGCGGCGCCACACCAACGTGCTGATCATCGCGACGACCAACTTCGCGGACGCAATCGACCCCGCCTTGTCCTCCCGCGCCGACCGTGTCTTCACGGTGCCGCTGCCGGACGCGTCAGCCCGCCGGGAAATCTTGGAGCGCACCATCGCCGCGGTGGCCGCGGCGTTCCCGGGGGCAGAGTCACTACTCGCCCCCGAGGTCCTGGACACCGCTGCTGAAGTGGCCGAGGGGCTCGATGGTCGACAGCTGCGTAAGGCCGTCGCCGCGGCCTGCTCCGTCCGGCCGGGCGCCCAGGGGGACCCGGACCGGGTCACCCCAGCGGATCTGCTGGACGTGCTCCGGTCTCGAGGAGGATGGGCATGAGCGTCATCGTCCGCACCGTCCCCTCGACCCCGATCCGTACGTCCGTGCAGACCTGGGAGACCATCGTTGGCCTGCTCACCGAGGCTGGCCAAGAGGCACAAGCCAAGCTGACCGCGGTCACCGGCGTCGCGGCCACGCTGATCGCGGAGGAGTACACCAGCCTCGCTCCGATCGTCGTCAAGCCCGCCCGCGGCGAGCGGGTACGCATCTACACCGCTCACGGCGCCTTGGCTCTCGAAGGGGAGGAGCCGCCGCCCCTGGCGACCTGGCCCCTCGTCGAAGCCGGCTGGTCGCTGTCGCTGCCGTGCGCGGCCGAGGACATCGACGAGATGCGCGACCTCCTGGAGAAGCACCCGGAGATCGAGGTCCGCGATCTCGCCGACGGCATCACGGCCGCGGCGGCTCCGGCCTGTGCCAGCGCGCCCGGCACATTCACGATCAATTACGACGAGCTGGAGCGCCCATGACCACCGGCGTCCGCGTCAACACCGCGGTCTACTCGACGACCCACGTCGCCACCGGGATGCTGCGCGGCCTGCGCCAGATCATCCGGGCAAGCGGCCTGCCGACGACCAAGATCATCAACCAGTGGGAGGTGCTCGAACGCGGGGTCGCTACCTGGCTCGGCTCGGGCCACCTCCGCGCACTCGTGCTCGAGGTCTACGACCCCGCGAAGCCGAAGAACTCCGACCTCGTCGGGCGGTTCGACTTCACCATCGAGTACGACTACTACTCCGACGGCGACGGCGAACTGTGGCTCGACCCCGACACCGTCGCGTACACCGTGCGGAAGAACGGCAGCTACCCGTCGACCTGCGACTACCGCCTCGTCGCCGACACCGCCGACGGCTACCCGCCCGTCACCGGCTGGAGCGGTACCACCTTCAGGTCCACCGACGGGTTCACCCGCCACTCCGCCGGCACTGCCCTCGGCGGCGGAAGCCTCGGAGCCAACCTGTCCTACTACCGCAGGGGCACCCCGTGATCACGCCGAACGAGGCTCTCCGCAAGTTCCGCGGGCGCCTGGAGACCACCGACCGCGAAGACAGGTCCGCCAGTTCTCGGCAGCGCCGGCTGCGCGGCGAACTCGACGCCGCGCTGGACATCGAGAAGGATTTCCTGACCGGCGCATACCGCAGACACACGAAGACGAAGCCCCTGCGCGATGTCGACATCATGATCGTCCTGCGCGACATCAGCTACCTCGACCGGCACCCGCATGACATCCTCGAGCTGATCCGCAGCGTGCTGGCGCCGATCTACGGCGACGATCGGGTCACGTGCGACCGGTTCGCCGTCCGCGTGGACTTCGGCGTGAAGATCGTCGACGACGTCAGCGACGAGGTCGTGTCCTTCGACGTGGTGCCGGCCTTCGAGCACGAGGACCACTACCTGATCCCGGACGACGTGCTCGGCGAGTGGATCTACACCAACCCCGAGATCCACCGCGAACTCGCCACAGCGGCCAACCAGGCCTTCTCCGAGCAGTGGAAGCCGCTGGTCAAGATGGTCAAGAAGTGGAACGACGAACACGACCACCCGATCGAGCCCTCGTTCCTCATCGAGGTCATGGCCCTCAACCTGATCGACGGCCCGTGGACGGGTGATCACCGACGCGAACTGCGCCAGTTCTTCGCCAGCGCCGCGGCCCGGATCGCGGAGGGCTGGTCGGACCCAGCCAAGCTCGGTCCCGACGTGTCCGGCCCCCTGGACGCCGATCCGCTCAAGATGGACCGCGCGCGCCGGGCACTGCGCGACGCGGAAGCCGCGTGCACCAAAGCGATCAATCTGGAGCGCCAGGGACGGACCGGCGACGCGCTCAAGGCATGGCGGGACCTCTTCGGCCCGCTGTTCCCGCTGTCGTGACCGCGCCGCGTTCCGGTCCGGTACCGCCTGGTGAGTCTGCCGACATCACCAGGCGGCAGGACGAACCCGAGCACCTGCATCGGCTCTTCGCCTACAGCCACCTCTACCGGGTCGGATCCCGGTGGCGACGCGTCAGAACCACCGGCACCCTGATGCTCGCGACCGTCGGCCCCACGCTCTCCCTGCTGGTTCCCGCGGCAGCCGGAGTGGTGGGTACCGTCGGCGCGGCTTGGCTGATCGTCGGCCGGACAGTGCTGAGCTGGGCCGAGCAGCGCGCGACGCTCGAGGCGGTACGCACGCAGGAGCTGTACGACACTGAGCTTTTTCATCTTCGGTGGAATTCCGCGCTTGCCGGCCGGGCGCCATCGCCTGAAGACGTCGCCGATGCCGCGCGCCACATCGACGACGACCGCGAGTTCATCAACTGGTACAGCATTGAGCTCGGTGACACGCCGTGGCCCGCTGACGTTCTGTTGTGCCAACGACAAAGCATGATCTGGAGCAAGGGTGACCATCGCGCCTACGGGCTGACGATTCTCAGCCTGGGGATCACCTGGCTCGTGGTCGGGCTGATCGTCGGGCTGATCGTCGACTTCAGCTTGGCCAGCTACCTGGTGAAGGTCTTCTTGCCTTCCGCGCCTGCGCTGCTGGACTCCGTTGAGCAGTCTCGCCTTCACCTCCGGCACGCCACCAGCAGGCAACAGGTGGAGCACAAGATCCACGACATCTGGCAGCAGCACCGCGATGCCCCGGACAGCCTTGTGGAGGAGCAGTGCCGTGAGATTCAGGACGCCGCGTACTTACTTCGTCGCGACGGCCCGAGAGTTCCACGTCGGTTCTACCAGTTCCGAAAAGCATTATCACAAGCGAAGACCGCGGCAGGTGCAACTGCCCTCCGGAGAACGCTGCCGAAAACCTGACACGCTGAGTAGGTGGCAAGTCGAGGTGCTGCCCGATCGGCGGTGTCGCCGTGGGTCCTCGGGCGTCGGGTCGTACAGACGGGCTGGCAGCCGCCCCGGTTTCCGAGGCGACTGCCGGACCCGATCCGTTGGTTAGTGGTAGGCGGAGACCGCGGTGAAGAACACCGTCAGGACGGTCAGTGCGACGCCGCCGCCGACCAGCGCGGCGGCGGCCAGAGCCTTGCCGGACGCGCGGGCCAGACACCCGGCGACCAACCCGATGTTGAAGGCCCCGGACAGAGCGAGCAGGAGAACCAAGATGGCGTTCATCGTCATGGCCGCGACGGTGGCCGCGAACATGTCCGCTCCGGGAGTGTTCAGCGTTCTACCGTGGCCGCAAGCGGTGCTCACCTCGCCCTGCTCACCCTTAGGGTGTGCACATGGAGCAGCCCGACTACGCCAAGCTGATGGCCCAGCTCGCCCGCGCGCGGGATGAACTTGGCGACCGGGCGTCGGTTCGGAGCTTGGCCAAAGCAGCAGGTGTATCGGCCACGACTGTAACCAAATGGCTGGACGTCAAGTCGTTTCCCCAGAACGTCGATCCGCTCGTGGCTCTGGTGGACGCGATCCGCACTGCGGCCACGCGGCACAACTGCCTGACACCCGAATTGGACGTGCTGACCACGAGGAATCGCTGGGAAGCCGCCTACCTCGCCGAGAACATCGCCCGCGCGCGCGGCACCCGGGACGCGGTGGTCCGCGGCGCCGCACAGCAGGTGCTCGCCGCGGCAAGGCCTGGGATGCCGGTCGAGCGGTGTGACCCGCTGCAACTTGGAGTGAAGCAGGCAGTCGACGCTGGGACCGATAATCCGGCCGGGTTGCCGCGCTACGTCCGCCGCGCCCACGATGCCCGGCTCCGCCAAGCAGTTCGCACCGGCGGGGTGATCGCGCTGGTGGGTGGGTCGTCGACCGGGAAGTCCCGTTCCGCCTGGGAAGCGATCCGTGAACTGGACACAGGTTGGCGGGTGTGGCGGCCCGGGGACTGGTCAGAGCTGGCCCGGATCGAGCCGCGCACCGTGATCTGGCTCGATGACACGCGGACCCAGCTATCCGAGGAGCACGCAGAGGCCCTGACTGAGGTCGTCGCCGACCCGGCGCGGAGGCCGGTGACGGTGCTGGCACAGATGTGGCACGAAGACTGGCGGGACATCCGCGACGGCGAGCGCACGGCAGCTGAGCGGCTCCTGACCGGCCCGGTCGTCCGTATCCCGGAGGAGTTCACGCCGCTGGACCCGTCCGAGTGGGATGCCGCCGCGGCCGCCGACCCGCGCCTGGCCCGCGCCGCCGCCGAGGCAGGTACGGAGATCACCCAGTACCTGGCCGGGGTGCCCGCCCTGATCGACGTCTACCAGCACGGCCTCCCCATGACCAGGGCATTGATCACCGCGGCCATCGATGCCCGTCGACTCGGCCTGCCTGAGCCGCTGCGGCTGGATATCCTCGCCGACGCCGCCACCGGCTATCCGACAGAGGCTGAGTGGGAGCAGGTCCGCGGTCAGGACTGGCTACCGGAGGCGCTGGCTGAAGCGCGCGCCCCCGTCCGCGGTCTGCCAGGACCACTGCGCGTGGCCGGGCCGCGTACCCGCACGCCGAGCGAGCCCACTGAGCTTCGCGTCGCTCCCTACCTGGAAGAGCTGGGCAGCGCCGAACGGCGGACCATCATCCCGCACGAAGAGTTCTGGTCAGCGGCCCAGCGGTACGGTTCACCCCTCGAACAAGCCACACTGGCCGACCGTGCCGACGGCTATGGCCTCTACCGCATCGGCGCCGGACTGCGCAAAGCCGCGCTCACTGCAGGCTGGCCCGCACACCCGGCTGTGCTCCTGCGTCACGTCCCCGACGCCGACGCTGCCGTCGCACGCTGGGTCGTCGAGCACACACCAGCCACCAACCTCCGCCAGATCGACGAACTCGGCGAGGAACTGGCCCGACGTCGGAACGCCGAGGAACGCACTTTGCTCTACCAGCGGGTAGCACGAACTGCTGACCTGGCCGACCGGGACATCACTCGCTTTGTCGCGCGGCTGGCCGAACTGGGCGACGCCACCGCGACAGCTGACTTTCTCGCCCGTCACCCCCGACTACTACTACCGGCAGACGCCGCCATCGTCGCACCGCTGGCCCGGCTGGACCACGACGAGGCGGAGACCCTCGCCGAACGCGTGCTAGCCCAAGACGTGCCCTACCTCGCGTGGTTCGTGCATCCGCTGGCCGTCGCTGGGTTCCGGCAAACGATCAGCAGCTACGTCCTGGCCTTGACCTCGACCGACGAGCTCCAAGCAGTCATCCGGCTGCTGGAAGTACTCCACGACAACGGCTTCGTGGACGAGGCCCGGTACCTGATCGAGTGCACCGACGTGACCACCTTGCCGTGCGACAGTCTCACCGATGCTGTGACTCTGCTGCGCGTACTGCACAGCCTGGGTCTTTTCGAACAGGTCTCCGCCGTCATCGCCAGGGTCAACACCGATAGCCGGTTGCGCGCTTGGAACATCAACCGGGATGCGCTGCTGGCTCATCTGCCGTCAGAGATCAACGATCGCCTGCGGCTCGATCCCGAACCGCCGCCCCCGCCTCCGCGGCCTCATCGGCAGACGATCAGCCTCAGCGTCCTCCTGCAAGCGGAGGACGTAGCCGAGCAGTTCGCGGACGAGTGGGGTGCCCTTGCCGCTCACGACGCGGTTGTAGCTATACAGACCGCGGATATGTCCGACATCGATCGCCTGCTCGCGCTGCTGTGGCACCTGCGCGCCGGCGGCCACCACGATGCTCGACAGATGCTGATCCGGCGGATCGACGTTGATCAGCTCCCCCCGGACATCAACAAACTGTGCGCGCTGAGTCGTGAACTGGGCCCAGGGGCCGCAGCTGAGGCTGTGATGGCGCGGGTGGTCGTCGAGTGCGGGCCTTGGTACAGCAAGTATGTCCGCCGCGTGGTCCTGCCCACACTGGAGCAGGTCGGCGCGCCTGGCCTGACTGCCCGCCTGGCATGGCGGATCGCCGACGCGGGAAACTTCGCTGCCTGCACTCGGCTGCTCCCGGATGTCGCCAGGCGGTACCCATACGGCCGCGAACCGGATGGATCGCCCGCAGCTCGCTGGAGCTGGGCCGACCTCCGCTGACGCCCGCGGCGCAGCATCGAGCCGCCGGCCAGCAGTGCTGCGGTAGCGACAGGACTGGATACTGGCCGGGCGCGAATAGGTGGGAGTGCTGACGATGGCGTGGGAGTGGCTGGCACCGACGGGGACCGTGGTGGGGGCGTCCATCACGGCCGGATTCGGTGGATGGTGGGGCGGACGCCGGTCGCGAAAGGACCAGGAGGCCCAGCAGAACTTCGAACGGGAGCGTGCGATCACCGCGCACGCCCGAGAGCGCGTCGACGATGCGATTGCAGCGTTGCGGTTTCTGCGCCGACACCATAAGGAGGTCGCGTCGTGGAAGGGCCCCCTTCCGGCCGGGACGCTGGACGAGGTGCGAGCGCAGTACGAGGTGTTGGGCCGCGCAATCGAGTACCTCGGCGACCCGACGGTGCGGTTCGACATCGGCGTCGTCCACAAGGTGCTCGGATCATTGGCCACGTTCGGCTCATTCAACGATCTGGGAGTCCATCGGGCTGTGGAACTCGTTCACGTGGCGTGCGACGCCGGGATCGGCGTACTCGGTCAATGCATGCGAGGTGAACCTCGGGTCGCCTCGGCCGACCTGGTGAGGTTGCACCAGATATACGACTCATCGGCGCTGGCGTTCGCGGCCATCCAGGAGGAGAACGCCGCGTACGAGGCCGCGGTGGCACGCGGCGAAGTTCCCGAACCCGGCGCCGAACCCAGCTGATCGTGGGGCAACCGAAGCGACCAGATGCCTAAATGGGAGACGATTCAGGCGCTCCACCCCGACACCGTAGCCCGCAACCCGGTGCTGGCGGTGTCCATGGTGAACGTGGAGTTCCAATCAGGGCGATCGTCACGTGGGAGTTCAGTGGGTTCCCGGTGGTGTAGATGGTGTCGAGCTTGCCTGCGGTGCCGCTCCAGGTCAGCGTCAGCGTGACCTGGTCGCCCTGATGGACTGCGGTTCGGGCGAAGGTGAAGACCGTGTCGCCGTTTGGGTGTCTGGTCGTTGGTGCTTTGTGCGCCGCCGTTCACCGCGAGCGTGGCGTGGACTGTCATGGAGACGTTCCGGTCGATTTGCACCGTCGCGGTGTCGAGGTAGACGATCCCAGGGCCGACGACGAATCGTTGGGTCACCGTTCCGCTGGGCATGGATTCCGGGCGACTGGGGTTGCCTGCGCACATGGCCGTTCCGGCAGTCGTGACGGGGCCGTAGTTGTCGTAGGCGAGGATCCAGCGTGCGGGGTTCGGGGTGGGTGGGGCCGGAACGGAGCTGTGAGGCGCAGTCGGCCGTCCGGCCGATCCGGGACGAGATCGATCGGATCCTCCATCAGTCCCCTGGCCGTAGGCGCCTGGGGTTCCCTGGCGGTCACGTTTTGGTGGAGGGTTCCGCGGATCTCGTGACACCGGTACTGCGTGGGTTTCTGAAGGTGGACTTATCAGTTGGATTCTGCCGATGATGTGAGATGATCGAGGTTGACGCGGGATCGGTCTACAGGGAGGTAGCTTGAGTCGAATTGATATTAACCGGGCGTTCGACGTCTATGGTGAGTTCTGGGTCGCCGGCCAGGAAGACAAGGTTGCTCGCGGTCGCATGTATCGCGACGAGACTGGTATTCGTATCCAGTTGTTCGATGACCTGCGTCCCGGGCCAAGCTATGTGCCGGTTCCGGGGATCGAGAACTCAAGCTGGGAGATTATTGAATCGCCAAGCGTAGACCTTCTGTTGACTATTCATGGTCATCTTGGTGGGATGCTTGGGCGAGTCACGGCTATCGAATGTCGGACTGTCAATTCAACTGTCGGACGCCTTAGGGGGCCGCAGGAGCATATCCTGATGCCGCTTAGGGTTATGGTCGGCGCCCATGTGTCGGGTGTGGATCAGGAGTTTACCGGTGCCCGCGTGCGACTGCACCATCTCGATGAGTGGGCGGGATTGAAAGGTTTTGCGCTCGAAATATCGGAAGATAAGAAGAAGTTCAAGTTATCCTACGAAGAGCCGTCTGTTGAATCGGTGTCGCTCGCTAATGGTGGCCAGCTGACTATTGGGCAGAGTCTGTCAATTCCGCCTCTCTCGGTGGCGGGTGGTGCGTTACGTCGCGATGTTTGGATCTGCGTCGAACAGCTTCCAAAGATGACATGGGAGGAGATTTCACGGACGGTTCTACGGCCGCTTGAAAGTTTTGTGACGCTTTGCCTTGGCGTGCAGAGTAAACTATCCAATATTAAGCTGACCGTTGATGGTGGCAACTGGATGCAAGTAACAGGCGGCTGGTTGCAGGCTGAGCCCACTGATGGTGACATTGGCGAGCCTGTCGCATACTTACCAAAAATCGGTTTAGGGGCCCTTGGTAACTGGCTGGACAAGGTTGCTGTGCTGGGGCCGTTGCCGCCTGTAGTGGCACGTTTTTCGGCGAAGCAGCAGACAGTGCACCTCGAAACTGAGCTTCTAGAGATGGCGACTGTTGCTGAAGGTCTTCATGCCAAGCTGTTTCCTAGCGAAGTTCGTCTGGATCAGAAAACCCTTGATCGCGTGCGTGCGGCGCTTGGAGAAGCCGTCGCCGATGAAGAGGAACGCGTACGCAACATTATCGGTGGCATGCTCACGCATCTGGCAGAGCCAGGCTACCCTGCGCGACTAAAACAACTCGCGGAACGTGTGCGTGGCTGCGCTCCAGAGATCACCGGCAAGACGAACCGCTGGGCCGCTGAAGTCAGTAAGGCACGTAATAGCTATGCTCATCGAACTGCTAGTGGATTTCTGACCGAGGAAAATATTGACACGCTGTTCACGGTGATCGAATCATTGCGATGGTTGCTTCGTTGTGTATTGTTACTGGAGGCGGGCATTTCGGAAAGTTACCTTGCCAAGCAATTGGAGAGAGTTAGTGCCTATCGACTATTTCTCGGTCGGGCTGTCGAGAGTCTTCCGCGCATTTATGTATCCCGGGCTGGTGAGTAGGTGCACGTGAAAATAGTACGCGCCGGCCCTGATTGGAAGACACGCAACCGAGGTTGCGGCTGATATTAGGGTAGTTCGGTAAATCCGTAGAGCATTCGCGGGCGGCCGAGGATGTTCGCCGCCGCCACTCGGCCCTGGGTATTCGCCGACGTGGGTCAGGTTCCACTGCCCGGTGACGTCGCCGACGGCCCACAGCCCATCGCTGGCGGCCACGCGGTCGTCGACGGCTTCGCCGCCGGACCACAGCATGAGCGCGACGGGTGCCGGGCCGGATGGGAGGCAGCCCGATCAGCGGGCGCTGCCCGTTCCGCTCGACGACGCGTTCCGCGGTTCCACTGCCGACACTAGTGGGCCATCAAGGGCTCGCCCTCGGGCGGCACCAGAGCCCCGGTTCGGAATCAGGATCGCCGCGATCAGCGCACCGACCACGAAGAACCCGGAGCCCCACGCCAGGGGCGGCCGTGTAGCCCCTCGAGCCCGCCCTGCGCCGCGGCCTGCGCGCTGGGCTGGTGCGAAGTCAGGTAGTCGGTCGTGGCCGACGAGGCGACGTGGTCAGGAGCGCCGTGCTGATGGAGCCGCCGATTTGCTGGCTAGAGCTCTAGGTGTCACGCTATTAAGTGAATGACTGCCCGTGGATTGCGGGTCCCGGAAGGTCTGCCCGTACTCTGCGCACGGCCGGGCACTTTGTCCATATATAGCGTTCAGCCGAGCTGATGCGACCGCAGGTCGAGTCACTGGCGACCGTCGGGAACCCGTCGGATGAGGCTCGCCTGTGTGCTGGAGCGCCGAGTGGCACGAGCGATGTTGCGGGGTACCATTGGTCAGCGTCCGAGCGGTCCGGACAGCGGGCTACAGCTCCCGGGTCGACGGCTGAAAGGGACCTGCTCCTTTCACGCGGGCGAGTGTTCGTTGCTCGAGGGCGCGGGTCGTGCGGCCAGCAAGTGGTCTTGCAGCTCACGGTGCCGGAATTGCGTGGCTGTCCCGGACATGCGGACTAAACCGGCGTCGTAGGCCCAATCGAGGAACCGCCCGGGCCGAGCAGGCAGGGCGCCACGACGAGCGAGGGCCAGGACTGTCCGGACGTAGCGCGGCCATGGCGACCCAAGTGCCGCGATCACGACTACGAACGTGCTGAACGTGAGGCTGAGCAGGGGGCCCGCGAAGATGGCGACGGTGGTCACGAACACCACTGGGAACGTCAGGTCGTGGACGAGAGACTGCCGGAGCGGATCACTCGGACGAGCGGCGGTGGCTGGAACCGTACTGAGGCCCCTCGTCAGCCCCAGTGCAAGACCGGCGGCCAGGCCCAGCGGCAACCCGATGGGGAGACCGACGATCTCACCTGCGCCAAACCCGAAGGAGATGCCTGCAACGAGTCCCAGGAACAGCCCGAAGGCGAGCGCCCGCAGCCCACGTCGGGTCAATGCTTGTCGCGGCTCGATCCGCAAGAGCCGCCACGGGTTGCCGTTGCCGTAAAGGATGTAGTGAACGCCGACACCGGCGGTGGTCAAGAAGCCGATCCACCCGCCCGTTTCAAGTCCCTTCGTCGGTGTGCTTGAGAGTGACATGAGGGCACCAAGGAGCTGGGTGATGACGTAAAACCCCACGACGCCCGCCAGCGCCACGGCGATCCACCACAGTTTCGAGCGGCGTTTCCGACTCGACTTCGGTAGCTCATGGAGGTGCAGGTCCGAGTCCGAACCACCGGCTTCGCCGACGATTACCAAATGTGCCGCGAAGGTGCGCAGCCAGCGCTCGACGTTGGCCGCCGCGTAGCGGGTACCGTCGCGGCGCGGATGATCCGCGACCACTGCCGGCACAAGTCGCTCGAACAGGTGATTGCGGAGTTGCTCCGCGTCGAGCTGCACCAGTTCGCGAGGCGTGCTGTGCCTATCGTGGTAACTCGAAGCCGCGAGGTAGAGGTACAATGGAGAGCTCAACAGGGTTGCGAGCCGCCCGCGAGGATGCTGGCGAATCCGGGTGATCACGGGTTGCCAGCGCTTCTCGACCCCGCCCGGCAAGGCTGGAGCGGGGAAGCGGTGGGCGAGCCAGTCGATCACCTGGGTCCGGACGAGCGGGCGAAGCTCGACGACCGTCGCGTCCTGAAGCCACGTGTCACGGGCGCCCGCGCCGTACGAGCCCGGGCGGCTGGTCAGTACTACGGCCCAGCGGTCGGGGCCCCGCGGAAGATTCAGTGCTTGCAGCGTCAGT
This sequence comes from Amycolatopsis sp. 505, assembly GCF_031625235.1. Lineage (NCBI taxonomy): Bacteria > Bacillati > Actinomycetota > Actinomycetes > Pseudonocardiales > Pseudonocardiaceae > Amycolatopsis > Amycolatopsis sp. 505. The sequence continues at coordinate 4,652 of NZ_JACKQP010000002.1, read as the reverse complement.
GCTGCACGGCTGCCGTCAGCGCTCATCTCGTCGAGACCGTCGAAAAGCGGGAGAACCCAGCCGGCGCGAACCAGTTCGAGAGCTACCGCGATCTGGACACCGTGCACATTCCGCAGGTGGTCGGCCACCCAGCGGTCGAGCCGATTCCGGACGGTGTCCGGGTTGCTGTCGGGCGGCCAGGGGAAGGCTGACAGGCTCAGTCGCACGGGGACTCGGATCCGCGCCGGTGCTCGGCTCGAGGAAGCAATCTTGCGGTGTTCGGCTTTCGCGATGTCGAGCAGCAGGCGAATGGCGAGCACGGACTTGCCAGCGCCTGGTTCCCCGAGAATGACCAGGCGCCCGCGGTCGAGGGTGGCGTAGAAGTCGGTGATCGTCGACGACGAGCCCTCCTGTGGGCCGCCGTCCGTGCGCCAACGGACGTCGACGGGCTCCGGCTGCGCAAAATCGATGTCCGCGGCCTGCGCGTCGCCGCTGTCACCGATCAGCCGCTGCAGTGTGCTTGATTCGGCGGCGATGATCCGGTTCAGCGCTGCGCGGGCTGCGGCATCCAGCACCTCCGGCGTGTCCGGCGCTGGCCGGGACTTGAGGCCCCACAACGTCGCTACCAGGCCCATTGCCGTCAACGGCAGCGCCAGCACGTTCGCGATCCCGGCGCCGTCGTTGCCCTTGCCCAGCAGCCACCACGTCAGACACGCGAGACCGGCAGTGGTGATCGTCAGGCCGGCGGTGGCCAAAACCGCAGACCGAGACGACCATACTCGAGAACCCATCGGAACATTGTGACAACAAACCTGCCGGATGGTTGGACTAGCCCCCGCCCCGGCGTGGATAGGCATCGCTGGAGTACGCAGTCGTCGGCACCATCGCGATCTTTCTGAACGTCGATAAACCGACCGCGACGAACCCGTCGCCGACGCTCCGTTCGTGGCACCGCCCGCTGTCGACCCCGGACCGGCAGCCAGCGGACACGCCCTGTCCATCGTGGACGATATGATCGCGGCCTGGGACGGCGGAGCAGTCCGGCGGAAGCAGTGGCACCGCGGAAGTTGTCGAGGCGGCAAGGAACCAGGGACTGGACGTCGTGATCGTCTGGCCGGAGAACGCTGCTCGGTTCTGGTGGCTCCTCAGCGGCGGCCGATCCGGTCGCGCCGTAAGGGGATTCCCTCCCGTCGCCGCAAGACATCGTCGCAGGACTCGCATTGCTGGTGGATGCGGTCGGCTCGACGTTGACCCAAGAGCTTGAACTCCGCCGCGCCGGACTCGCCGCAGAGCATGGTGACGGTGTCTCCCGGTCGTGGCACCGCAGTGATATCCATGCGATGCCACTTGCCGTTGAGGACCGGCTGGATCGTCTGCGGGTCGACGTAGATGACGGCGGCGACCATCATGACGCCCGGGCTTGGAGGGAGTCGAGCCAGGCTTCGATCGTGACCGGATGGGTGAAGGCGCGCCCCAGCAGCGCCTTCGCGGTGTCGTGGTATCGGCCCAACACGGACTTGTCCGTGCCGTACGTCGTGCAATGGCTGTGCCTGAGAGCGACTGCGAGCGGCTCGGGGCCGTCCTCGAACAGGGTGAAGGCGGCCGCGGAACTCGGCCCGGATGGGACGACCAGCACCGTGACATCTTTGTGGCGTCCTGCTTCTCGGAGTAACTTGATCTGCTGCTCAGCCCCGTCGGATTCGGTGCAGGTCAGGCGCAGAGCCTGGTCGCCGATCAGGAAAACGTATCGGCGTCCACCCTGCTCCATCGTCTGTCGACGGCACTGGCGGTGAAGCAGCTCCTGGTCGCGGCGCTCAGACTGCACCCCAATGTCGCGGCCGGTTGCGGCCGGGCACGGTCGCGGCATCAGCAGATCGGGAATGCAGAATGGCGCCCACTCCACGATGCGGCTCGAAAGCTGCTCGTACGTCCACAAGAGATCGATCAGTGGGGATGCGGACTGGTCGACGAAGTTCGAGGTATCGACTTGCTCCGCGATCTGCATGACCTGGTCGAACTCGGCTCCGGTGACCCGAAGACAGCCGAGAATGCGGGAGGCCAGTTTTGCGTCGGGTTTCCTTGTGCCGAGCTCCACGCTCGACAACTTCTGGGCGCTGATTCCCAGCATGCCAGCCAACTCCCGGAGCCCGATCTTCCGACGCTCGCGGGCGTCGCGCAGTCCGATGCCGACGGCGAGTACGGCTGGCTTGCGATTCCAGGTCATGACTTGATCCTTGCTTTTACGTTCGGTGGTGAAAGGAGTTCCAGGCAGGCGACGAAGGCCATGGAGTACGCGGCTGAGCAGCACGTACAGAGCCAGGTCCTCCTCGCTCGGCCATTCGCGAGCGCACGCGGGCTCGCCGTCTGAGTTCTGTTGCTCGGTCATGGGTTCAGTTGTGGCCGGTCTTGGGTGGCACCCCGGCGGCCAGGGTTCGCACAGGTTGTCGAGCTGTACGGGTTCGCCCGTTGCCTCGGAGGGGAGGTGAGGCGGTCGACCAGTCACCGGGGTGCCGAAATCGACTTTCGCGTGTGGTACAGCTGAATCGCCAGGGCGTACATCCGGTGCGAACCTGGGGGAGATCTTGCGTTCAAGCCTCTGACCTGCGGTAATCTGATGACCTTAGGCCGTGATCGAAGGAGTGAATCATGGGAACGCGGCGCCACGGGCTCATCCGCGCTCGGAAGGCTGCCGGCTACACCCAGGAGACGCTGGCCGTCGAGCTGGGCCTCGACACCACCACCGTCGGGCAGTGGGAACGTGGCAAGTCGGAGCCGATGCCTTACAAGCGGCCGAAGCTGGCAAGGATTCTCGATGTCACGTTGCGCGGCCTCGAAGACCTGCTGGCCGAAGGCACTGTCGCGGAGCCCGCTTCCTCTTCGGCGTTGGACACGGACGTGGTGTCCGGTCCGAGCGTCGACTACGAGACCTGGGCCGACGACCTGGATCGGGTCGCCGTCTGCCTCGGTCGGCAGGAGTTCCATCTGGCGAAGCTCCTGCTGGATCGCTGGACCGGCCGGCTGGTTCCCAGCGGCGATGACCGCGGGCTCTACCTCTACGGCCGGTCGCTACGGCTTCTCGGTGATCTGCGTCAGGACCAAGGCGTCCTCACCGGACCGATGTCCGCCCGGCAGAGCTATGGCCGCGCCATGGCGGTCTTCCGCGAGCTCGGTGCCGACCGGCGGGTCGCGCAGCTCGAACTCCAGCTGGCGGTCCTCGACGAGATGGGCGGCAACCATGAGCCCGCCGCCGAGCAGTACCGGCAGCTGGCCACGGACACCCGCCTCGACGCCCGCGACCGCACCCGTGCCCAGCTTTGGGTCGGGACCGCGCTCAGCAAGGCAGGCCGGAACGCGGACGCCATCACCTTCATCAAGCCCGCTATCCAGCGGTTCGAGGCTCTTGAAGAGCCGCAGGACTGGTCGGTGGCGTTCCAGAAGCTGGCCCTGGCGCACCGTGGTGATGGCGACCTAAGCCAAGCCGGCGTCGCCTTCCAAGTGGCGCTCGACCACCGGCCCGGCGACGCACCCATGCAGCGCGTTCGCCTCGACACCGCGCACGGCCACCTCCTGCTGTCCGACCCCGCCACGGCCGATAGCGGGCTCAAGCTGCTGGAGGGCGCCGCCGCGACCTCGACGCAGTACGGGATGATGCACCAGCTACAGGCCATCTCGGGCATTCGCCGCGCGTACGAACGCCAGGCGTAAGCCCGCGCACGCGACCCGAGGGAGTACGAACGCGCCGTGACGCGGCAACTTACCGATGTGGAATGGCAGGACGCCGAGCTCGTGTGGGACTTCCACCAGGTCCACCACGAGATTTCTGCGTGCGACGTCGCCATCGCGCTGGGATGCAACGACATCGGCGTCGCCGAGTACGCAGCCGAGCTGTACCACCGCGGCATGTTCCAGACCGTCGTCTTCACCGGTGCGACCAGCCGGGACACCGCCGCCATCTTCCCGCGCGGCGAAGCCGTCCACTTCCGCGAGCGCGCCTTGGAGCTGGGCGTGCCGGACACCGTCATCCTGGTCGAGCCTGAGGCCGCGAACACCGGCGCCAACATCACGCTCTCCCGCGACCTGCTCATCGGGGCCGGGCTGACATCGGACTCCGTGCTCCTCATCTCGATGCCGTACATGGAGCGGCGGGCGTTCGCGACGTGCCGGCGGCTGTGGCCTGAAGTCGCGGTGACGTGCACGTCGGCGCCGCTGACGCTGGAGGAGTACGTCAAGACGATCGGCGACGCCGCCGAGGTCGTCGACATGATGATCGGCGATCTGCAGCGGGTGATGATCTACCCCGAACGTGGCTTCGCCATCGAGCAGCCGGTGCCGCCCGCCGTGGCCGCCGCCTTCGATCGCCTGGTCGCGGCGGGATTCAACAGCCGCCTGCTCTGATCGGCAGAAGTCGATCAAGTCAGTAGCGGACCGTCACGGCCGTGCTGCGATTGGGTGATCTGTCGCTACTTGTGTCCACATGGACACGGAGCGGGCATACCGTGGTTCTTCCAAGTAGGGGGGCCTGCCGGGCGAGTTTCGACGGCGGTGGGGAGTCTCAATGACTGTGTCAAGCAGCGGTTGCGGCCGTGATCGGTGGTGAGGGGTGAAACTCGCGGCCGTCGCGCAGCAGCGCCCAGATGACGTCGACCAGGCGGCGGGCCAGGGCGATCAGTGCT